>NZ_CM151418.1:0-782702 GCF_056504655.1 Mulberry dwarf phytoplasma
ATGAATAATTATAATAAAATTTGGGAAATAATTTTAAATGAACTATCAAAAATTTACAGTGATGAAGTTTTTAAAGAAACATTTTCCAATATTAAAAAAATAAACCAAATTGAAGAAAAAATTATAATTTCAGTAGAAACTGAATTTATTAAGAATAAAATATATAAAATGTATTTTGAAAAAATCAAAAAAATAACTAAATTAAAATTTGAAGAAAAAATTATAATTGAATTTGTTTCAGAAAAAAATAAAAAAAATAGTAATTTTGATGATGAAAAAAAACATTTTGAAAATCTTAAAGAAAAATTAGAAAATGAGAATCAAAATTATTTTTCCAAAATTGAAAATAATGAAAATAATGATGAATTCCAAAATAATAAATATTTTGAAACAATTGAAAAAGAACAAATCAAAACTAAAACTGATAACGACACAAATGTTGAAATTGAAAATAGAAAAATAAGTTTTAATAAATACAATTATGGAAATACCAACCCAAAGTATAGTTTTGATAATTTTGTTGTGGGAAAAAGTAATAATTTTGCCTTTAAAATTGCCAAAAAAATTGCTGAAGAAAAAAAAGTAACTACCAATCCGCTATATATTTTTGGAAAAGCAGGAATCGGGAAAACCCATCTAATTCAGGCAATCGGAAATCATATTTTGAAAAAAACACATTCAGCCAAAAAAGTTCTATATGTAAAAGCTGACGGATTTATTGAAGAATTTACCAACCAATTAAGAAAAGCCAAAATGGAGGATTTCAACGAAAAATACCGTGATATTGATCTTTTATTAGTTGATGATATCCAAATTATGGCAGGTGCTACAAGAACTCAAATGGAGTTTTTTAAATTATTTGATTATCTTTATTTAAACCAAAAACAAATTGTAATTACAAGTGATAAACAAGCCTCAGAACTAAAAAATATTATGAGTAGATTAACTTCACGTTTTGAAGCTGGTCTTATGGTTGATATTCAAAGTCCTGATTTTAATCATCGTCTCAATATTTTGAAAAAGAAAATATTAGAATTTGAACCACAAAATCATTTGAAAATAAAAAAAGATGTCCTTGATTTGATTGCTTCTTCTTTTGTTAATAATGTTCGTGAAATGGAAGGAGCTTTATTAAGATTATTGAATTATGCCCAAACTTTTGGCTATGATATTGATATTAATATTGCCAATGAAGCTTTAGAACTTTTGATTAAAAGCAAAAAAAGTGTTTCTTATGATGAGGATGTTTTGGAAAAAATCAAATCAGTTGTTAGCAATTTTTTCAATATTTCAGTTCGTGATTTAATGAGTAAAAAAAGACAACAAAAATATACTTTACCACGTCATATTGCTATGTATTTAATCAAAGAATTAAAAGATATTCCTTATAATATTATTGGTAGTTTTTTCAAAAGAAACCATTCTGCAGTTTTTAAAGCTTATCAAAAAATTAAAAAAAATTCTCAAAGTGATTATGAATTAAAAAAATCCTTAGAACTTATTTTGAAAAAAATTAATTCTTAATAAGTGAATTAAATAATAAATGAATTGAATAAAATTGAATAATAATTAAATTAAAAATGAATTAATAAATTATCTATATTTTAAAAAAGTATCTTTTAATTATTCGATGATTTTTAACTTATTTTAGTCTGTTTTTGAAATTGTAATATAAATTTATTAAAAGTAAGTTAAACATCAATTAAAATAATTTTAAACGTGTTTAAATGCCATTATATAAAATAAATAATAAAGATATAAAATAAATAATAAAGATATAAAATAAATAATAAAGATATAAAATAAATAATAAAGATATAAAATAAATAATAAAGATATAAAATAAATAATAAAGATATAAAATAAATAATAAAGATATAAAATAAATAATAAAGATATAAAATAAATAATAAAGATATAAAATAAATAATAAAGATATAAAATAAATAATAAAGATATAAAATAAATAATAAAGATATAAAATAAATAATAAAGATATAAAATAAATAATAAAGATATAAAATAAATAATAAAGATATAAAATAAATAATAAAGATATAAAATAAATAATAAAGATATAAAATAAATAATAAAGATATAAAATAAATAATAAAGATATAAAATAAATAATAAAGATATAAAATAAATAATAAAGATATAAAATAAATAATAAAGATATAAAATAAATAATAAAGATATAAAATAAATAATAAAGATATAAAATAAATAATAAAGATATAAAATAAATAATAAAGATATAAAATAAATAATAAAGATATAAAATAAATAATAAAGATATAAAATAAATAATAAAGATATAAAATAAATAATAAAGATATAAAATAAATAATAAAGATATAAAATAAATAATAAAGATATAAAATAAATAATAAAGATATAAAATAAATAATAAAGATATAAAATAAATAATAAAGATATAAAATAAATAATAAAGATATAAAATAAATAATAAAGATATAAAATAAATAATAAAGATATAAAATAAATAATAAAGATATAAAATAAATAATAAAGATATAAAATAAATAATAAAGATATAAAATAAATAATAAAGATATAAAATAAATAATAAAGATATAAAATAAATAATAAAGATATAAAATAAATAATAAAGATATAAAATAAATAATAAAGATATAAAATAAATAATAAAGATATAAAATAATTACTACAACAAAAAGATAAATGAGGTTTAATAAATGTATTTAGAAATTAATAAAGATATTTTTTTGGAACAACTTTTAAAAATACAAAAAATTTTACCCCAAAAAACTTTTTTCCCTATTTTTAATGCTCTCAAAATCCAAACACAAGAAAATAACTTAATTTTAGAAGCTAATAATGGCAATATTGCAATTAAAATAGAAATTAAAGATGAAAGTTTAAAAATTAAAAAACAAGGTAAAATTGCTTGTTTAGGGAGATATTTTATTGAAATAATTAAAAAAATTAGTGATTCTTTAATTAAAATTACTGTAATGGAAAATAATTTTTTAGTAATTAAAACTAGTTTTTGTAAATATAAATTAAAATTAATGGATGTTTGTGATTTTTTAGAACTTGATTTTTCTTTCCAAAAATTAGATTCTTTTCAAATTGAAACTCATTTTTTAAAAAATATGATTAAAGAAATAAATATTTCTACTTCTAAAAATGAAAAAAGACCTATTTTAATGGGACTTAACTTGATTTATCAAAACAATCTTTTAAAAGCTTGTGCTACTGATTCTTTTCGAATGAGTCAAAAAAAAATCAATCTAGATATTAAATATCACAATTTTAATATTGTTATTCCTAATAAAAGTTTAGAAGAATTAAGTAAAATATTAGAACATTGTCAAAGTAAATATTTAAAAATTTATTCTGATACTCAAAAAATCTTTTTAGAAATTGATAATTTATGGTTTCAAACTTCACTTTTAGAAGGAAATTATCCCCAAATTCAAGAAATTAAACTTACAAATTTTCCTTTTTCTATTCATTTAAATAAAGATGATTTAATGAAAGCCTTAGAAAGAGTTTCATTGTTGTTTTCCAAAGAACAAATAAATACTAATGTTATTAAATTTATTTTAACTAAACAAAATTCAATTGAAATTTCTTCTTCTAGTGAAAGTTTGGGAACTGCTTTGGAAAAAATTATTCCTTTAAAAGTTAGTGCAAATAGTTTCCAAATTGCTTTTAATGCTAAATATTTAGAAGATGTTTTAAAAGTTTTATCAGTTAAAGAAGTAGTTTTTTATTTTGATAATCCCTTAAAACCATTTATTATTACTACTTTGGAAAAAGATAGTTCTATTCATTTGATTCTGCCTATTCCTTTCGAAAATGATTGATATTGTTATATAATGGCAAGATAATAAAAAGAACAGTGTTAATCTTAATTGTCTAAATAAATGAAACAGTTAGTTATTAATTACTACAAATGATTTAATATTTAAACCAATATATTTCTTTTAGTTCTTTTTCAATTTCTTTTTTAAGGTTTTTAATGCATTGTTGTAATATATTTTGTTTATTTTGTTGGTTATAATTTTCGTTATCTTCTGTTACTTTTTCTTTGCTCCAAGTTAAAAATGAACTATACTCTCTTTCAATGTTTGGAAATATGTTTTTTCATTTCTTGTTTCATATTTACCTACACAATTATCCCATGACATGCTTTTTAAATCATTTAATATTTCTTCAACAATTCTATCAAATTGAATTTGGGTAATCTCTTTGCGATTACTTTCAAATGTATTTAATGTATTTGTATTTTGTTTTGTTTCTGGTTTTGGATCTTGCCAAAAATTTGTTATTTCTAAACTAGAAGATGACGATTTATTTTTTGATGGTTTATTTTTTGATTGTTTTTGTTCAGATGGTTTGGTTGGTGTTGTTTTTATTTGGGATGGCACTTTGTTTGGTTTTTTAAAATATTGATATAAAAGAAAACTGCAAACACTCAAAAAGCAGCAATAAATAAAAATAGTTAATATTTTTTTACATTTTGATTCATATTATTTTATTCCTTGCTTCCTTTTGAAAATTGTTTTCTTTTTTAAAAAATATTTTATCCCTTACTTTTATTTTACTTGTTTTTTTTGCAAGAAAAATAAAAGTAATTATAATTTTATTAAGTAAATTTATTTATATAAATATTGATAGTAATAAAAAATGGTATAATTATCATAAAGATTATAAATTATCTTTTTATTTTTATTATAATTATATTTATAAAAAACAAAATAGGAGCAAATATGAAGTTTAAATTAAATTTTAAAGTAAAAGATATTAAATCCAAAATAACTCCTTTTAATATTTTAATATTGTGTTTATTTGTAGTGATTATTTTTTTAGGAGTTTCATATTTTAAATTTACACAACAAAATAAAAGAGATATAGAACAAGCATCAGATCAAAAATTAAATTTATTATTAGATGAAAAAAAATTAGCGATTTAGAAAAATATTTAGAAAAAGAACAATTAAAAAATTTAGATTTTAGTAGAGATGAATTATTAAAAAGTGGTCTTTTTAGCAAAGAACAATTAAAAGATTATGATGAAGAAAGGGAATAATAAAATGTCTACATTAATAATAAAGTTAAAAGAAACTAAATATATAATATATTCTTTTATCGTTTTAAATATTATTTTATTTTTAGGTGGGTTTTTGTTAATTGTAAAAACATATAAAATTAAACAATTTAAAGATAAAGAAGTAGAAATAAAAGTAAAATAAAAAATAAGAAAAAAGTAGGATATAACTTTAAAACATTTAATTGAAAAAGGTCTTTCTTATAAACAAATTTTAGAACAATTAAAACCATTTTTTGGTGCTTTTGATCTTAAATATATTAAAAATAATGAAGGAAAACAAATATATACTATAAGTTATTTAAGACAAAAAAAGGATTATGAAGACAAAGAATTGGTAAAAGAAGGTTTTAATGTAAAAGATTTTAAAGAAATTGGTTACCAACTTCCTCAATTAATAGAAATTTTTAGTTTAAAAAAATTAAATAAATCAGGTTATAGTTTGGAAGAAATAAAAAATTTAGATCCTCAAACAGAAAGTTTTTTTATTTAAAACAATTTAGTGCAAGAGATTTAAAAGATAAAGTTGGTTTTACTTTGCAAGAAATGCAATTATATAATTATAATCTGAAAGATTTTGCCAAAGGTGGCATTAGCATACAAGAAATAAAAGAAACATCAATATATATAAATCCTCCTAAATTAAAAGAAACAGGTTTTACTTTTCAACAAATTAAAGAAGCGGGATATACACTTGATGATTTAGGATACAAATATGAAACACCAAATCCATTGCAAAATTAAACATTTATTCCTTTTCAAGAATTAAAAGATGCAGGTTATGATGCAAAAGATTTTAAAAATGCTAAATATCCAGCACAATATTTGAAAAATAATGGTTTTTCTTTGAAAGAATTAATGAATGCTGAATATAGATCATTTGATTTGAAAATAGCTGGATATATATTAGAAGAAATTAAAGAGTGTTTGACAAACCATCCAAATTCTTATTATAATATACAAAATATAGAACAAAATTATTATACTGAAAATGTTCATAATTAGATTTTAATTATATAATCCGTACTATCTTGTTTTTTATCATGTTATAATGGTGGTAATAAATAATTTTGGTTTTTCCAAAACCAAAACTTTAATTCTTTTACCTGTGTATTTTATTAGAAACTAATCATTATAACTTTTTTTGTAAAAAAGTGCTCAGCAATTCTAAATTTATTTCTATTTTGGTTATTATAGGTAATTTATTGACAAAAAAAGATTATCTTAATTGATAGTCTTTTTTAATATTATTCATTTTTTTACCAACTAAAAAGAAAGTAGTTTCTACTAAAATAATTGCAATTATTCCATCCATTATATAATGTTGTTTTAAAACAAAAGTAGAAATAAAAACTAAAATAGCACAAAATAATTGTCCATAATTTAATATTTTAGGGATTTTCTTTTTATTTTTTTGGCGAAAACCAATATAACATAAGAAACTTAAACTAACATGAAAACTTGGTAAATAATTAAAATGAAAACAATCATATTTATATAAATTTTGAATTAAAAAATCTACAAAACTTTTGTTTTCCTTAAATAAAAACTTATCCAACATTTGAACTGGGAAAACAAAAAATAAAATTAAACTAATAGCTAAAATTATAAAATAAGAAATGAATAATTGAAATATTATTTTTTTATCTAAATATTTATATATCAAATAAGGAGCAATTAAAAACCACCACCAGCAGCTTATGATATAAATATAAATAAAATATTTAGAAAATTCCCAACTAGGGAATCCACTGCTTCCATTAATATTTAAATTTAATATTTTTACCCAATAATTATTAGTTTCTTCATTACCATCTTCTTTAATTCGAATAATTGTTTTAAAAAAACCATTTTTATTCTTTTCAATTATATATAAAGAACCAAACCAAGTTATGTGTTGAATTAAAACAATAAATAAAAACCATAATATATATTTTTTAAGATATTTATTTTTACTATTTGTTTCTTTTTTTTCTAAATTGTTTCTTTGTAAAGTTTGTTTTTCCATTTTTAATAATTTAAACTCCTGTTATTTTTGTTATTTATAATATTGGATTTTATAATGATAATTTATTAAGAATTAAAAAAACGATATAAAAAAATAATAAAAATAAATTATTTTATAAAATTAAAGAAAACAAAAAAATAAAGAACCAAAATACTTAAAAAATAAAACCATCTTTTATATTTTTTGATAACTACAATATCATTATTTTTGATGATTTTATTTTTTAAAATAATTGTATAGAAACTAATTATTAATATCATTATAGAAGTTAGAAAAGCATAAAACAATAACATAAACTCGTTAATTTCATATTTTGTTATTTCTCTCGAATAAGGATTTAACTTTTCATTATCAATTTTTATAAGTATAAACATTATTAAAAAATAAATCAAAGGATATATTATTCCTACATAATTTTTTTTTAATTTTATTATGCTTTTGTTTTGGAAAAAATAATAAAATATAAACATCAAAGATAAAATTTTGTGTTCAAAAAAATAATTAATTTGCAAAGTACCTGTTTTTGTTTCAAATAAACAAAAAAACATCACTATTAAACAATTAATCAAACAAACAAAACTTAAATAAGGGTAATATTTTGATTTTTTAAATTTATTATTTAAAGATAAGAGTAAAAAGATATTCACTGATAATGTGTTTTGTCTTGTGAATAAAACTAAAGTAAAAAAATTTCTTTTATTTTTATCATATGAAATTGTATCAATAGCCAAAAGAGAAGTGATAAAAGAAATAATTAAAGGCACATAAACTAAAAACTTTTTTGAAAAAACATTTTTTGCTTTTCCGTTTGTATTTGTATCTAAATTATTTTTATACATAAACATAAAAAATCCTTTATAATATTGTTTTTTAATTTTTAGATAAATAATATTTGATTAATTTAGAAAAACTTTTACTTATTTTTTTAATCCTTTTTTATTTTTAATAATTTTTTTATTTCTTGTTAGTATAATGTTATTTTTAAAAAATTATTTAAAAGTATAACAGTAATATTATAACATTTTTATATTTTTGAAAGTTTCTTTTTTTAAAATATGATTTTTATTGACTCTAACTATTTTATTTATTTAGTCAAATTAATATTTATTTTTTTTGCTTACTTTATTTTACTAAGTAATAATTTATCCTTATTTTGCCTTTGAACCTTATTTTTGCAATATTTTTTGTGGTATAATAAACTTGTATTTACAATTTTAATTTATTATGTAGTTCAAAATAAGTTAATAAAAAACTAATAAAAACAAATTTACAATAGATATTAAAAATTCAAAAAAACAAAACAATTTAAAAAACACCTTAAACAAATATATTCTATCAAACATTTAGTAATTTAAAAAATTTAATAATATCAAAGAAATCCTAAATATAAATAAATGCAGACAAACGGAAAATAAAAATGATTACTGAAATAACTAACATAAAAGAAGCTATTTTGTGGATTGAAAAAAGAGAAATTTTAGGCATGCGTTTAGGACTTTTGCGTGTTTTGGCTTTGTTAAAATTATTACATCATCCTGAAAAAAAATTAGCTATGATTCATATTGCAGGTACTAACGGCAAAGGTTCAACTGTTAATTATTTAAGTTCTTTATTGCAACAAAGTTGTTCCAAAGTAGGAACTTTTATTTCTCCTCATATTCAAAATTACAATGAAAGAATTAAAATTAATGGCGAGACTATTTCTTGTAATGATTTAATAATTTGGGTTCGTAAAATTAAAAAGTTAGTAGACCAAGCAAGTCCCAATTCTGCTTTATTTAGCATTACTCCGTTTGAAATTATCACCGCTATTGCTTTTGATTATTTTTATCATAAAAAAGTTGATGTTTGTGTAATTGAAGTAGGTTTGGGAGGTCTTTTAGACAGTACCAATGTTATTTATCCCATCCTAACTGGAATTACTACCATTGGCAAAGATCACGAACATATTTTAGGAAAAACTCTTAAAGAAATTGCTTTTCAAAAAGCAGGAATTATTAAACCCAAAACTCCCTTAGTTACAGGAAATATTTCTCCAAAAACTTTTTTAGTTATTGAACAACAAGCCATCAAAAACAAAGCTCCCATTTATAAATTCAAAAAAGATTACAACATAACTTATTTAGGAATGCAAACTTGGCAAGAATGTTTTAATTTTAAAACAAAACAAATCACAATAAAAGCCATCAAAACTCCTTTAATAGGAAAATATCAACCTGAAAATGCTGCAATGGCAATCCAACTTTATTATTTATTTTGTCAGCTGAAAAAATTTCCTTTCTTAGAACAAAATGTTTTTACAGGCATTAGCAAAACTCAAATTCCATCCAGAATGCAAAAACTAAATTCAAATCCTTTAATTATTTTAGATGGTGCTCACAATGTGCATGCCATAAGAAAATTAGTCCAAACAACAATCAAACAATTTAGTAACTACCGCATTTCTATTTTATTTTCTGCTTTGGAAAACAAAAATGTAGTTTCTATGTTGTACCAATTATTAAAAATTCCCAAAGCCCACATTTATTTAACAACTTTTAATCATCCAAATAGTATTGAATTAGTACAAAAATATTTGTTTATTGCTCCACAAAGAATTACAAAAGTTTTTGATTGGCAAGACAAATTGAAGGATTTTTTACAACAAAACCAAACTCAAAATTGTAAAGATTTATTGTTAATTACAGGCTCTCTATATTTTGCCTCAGAAGTAATTCATTTTTTTGATATTTAAATATTTTTAATATTTTAAAAACATCAAATTTAATTTACACAACTTTAAAAAACTTAAAGAGGAGTCAAAAATGAAAATAGGTTTTTTTACTGATACATACTTACCAATTATTGGAGGTATTCCTATCTCTGTTAAATCTCATAAAGATAGTTTAGAAAAATTAGGACATAAAGTTTATATAATTACTCCTCAAGGACCTAAGAATTATGCAGAAAAAGATGCTTCAATAATAAGAATTAAAGGAATACCAATACCTTTTAAAGGTATTGAAGGTCATCGTGTCGTATTGAGGTTCAAAAAATATTTATCTCTTGTAAAAGATCTTAATTTAGATATTATCCATATTCATACTGAATTTCCTATGGGTAAATTAGGTATTTATGCTTCTCAAAAATTAAATATACCATCCGTTTATACTATGAACACCATGCACGAATATTTTTTTAATAAAAGCAAAAATATTGGAATAAAAATATTTAAATTATTTTTTATATTAGCTAATAGAAAAGCTTTAAAAAAATTTATTTCCAAAACACATTCTACAATTGTTCCTACTCATAAAATTTTAACTTTATTAGAAAAAGATTACAATATCAAAGGAAAATATAATGTTGTTCCTACAGGAATCAATTTAGAACAATTTTATTCCCAAAACCACTCTTTAGAAGAAATTCAAGCTTTAAAAGTTAAATTTAATTTAGTAAATGATTTTGTTTGTATTTATGTAGGTAGGTTGTCGCCTGAAAAAGACATTTCTTATTTGATTAGTGCTTTTGCTTCTTTTTGTCAAAATCATCCTCAAAGTAAATTTGTGATTGTTGGCGATGGTCCTGAAAAAAAAGCTCTCCAAAAACAAGTAAAACAATTACAAATCGAAAATAATGTTTTGTTTTTGGGATTTGTTCCTTATGATAATTTAGGAATTTATTATCAATTGGGAAATTGTTTTTTGAGTGCTTCTTTATTTGAGACTCAAGGTTTAACTTTTGTAGAAGCGATGGCATCTTCTTTGGTTTTGTTAGCTAGACACGATCAAGCATTAGATGGTTTAATTGATAATGGAAATAATGGTTTTTTTTATCATCAAAAAGAAGAATTAATCCATTATTTAAGTCTTTTATACAATGATAATAAAAAAACTAAAACAATGTCTATGAATGCCAAAAACTCAATACTTAATTATGATCAAACAAGTTTTGCTTCTAAAATGATCTCAATTTATAAAGAAGCGATAAAAACTAATAAAGAAAACAATAACCATAATTAATTATTTTTACCCTTTTTATTATTTTTCCTTATTCTCTAATTATTTCAACTTTTTAGTTATTAAAAAAATATAAATTTATTTTTTATTTTTGTTGCTATTACTATTACAATTTGCTATGTTTTCATTAAGATAAAAAAGTATGACAATGACAATAATAAGGAGGTTTTTTGCTTGAAAATAGGAATTTTTACCGATTCATATAAACCTTTAATTAGTGGTGTTGTTGTTTCTTGTGATTCTCTAAGAGAAGGTTTGGAAGCTTTGGGACATGAAGTCTATATTATTACAACTAACTGTCCAAAAGTCAAACAAGAAAAAGATTCTCGCGTAATAAGAATTAAAGGAATGCCATTGCCTTTTAAAATTTTTAAAAATCATCGTTGGGTTTTAAGTTATAAAAAACATCTTTTTAAAATCAAAGCTCTTAATTTAGATGTAATTCATGTTCATACTGAATTTGGGGTAGGTTCTTTAGGGCTTTTAGCTAAACAAAAATTAAATTTGCCTTTAGTTTATACAGCACACACAATGTATGTTGCCTTTTTTGATACTCAAAAATCTTTTATTGTTAAATGTTTTAAAAAACCCATTTTAAAATATGTAGACTATCTTTTTACTAAATTTATTTTTAATAGTGATGTCAATATTTTACCTACTAAAAAAGTGTTGTATTTTTTAGAAAATCGCTATTCTAATAAAGTTAATGATACTTCTAAAATCAATTATCAAATTGTTCCAACAGGTTTTAATTTAGAAAAATTTTATTATCACAATCATTCATCAGAAAAAGTTTTTTCATTAAAACAACAATTAGGACTTAAAGATTCATTTGTATGTCTTTATGTAGGAAGAATATCTGCTGAAAAAGAAATTGATTATTTGATGGACGCTTTTACTTCTTTTCACCTTCAAAATCCCAAAAGTAAATTTTTAATTATTGGTGATGGACCTGAAAGAAAAAATTTAGAAAAAAAAGCCCAAAAACTTAATTTAGATGATAAAATCATTTTTTTAGGATTTGTTGCTTATGATAAGTTAGGAATTTATTATCAATTAGGAAATGTCTTTATTAATGCATCTTTATTTGAAACTCAAGGACTTACATATATTGAAGCACTAGCTGCTTCTTTGCCTTGTGTAGTGCGTTTTGATCAAGCATTAGAAGGAGTAATTAAACATGAACAAAATGGATTTTTTTATCATAACCAAGAACAATTAATTACAATTCTTACTTCCTTATACCAAAATCCAGATAATTTTAAACAATTATCATATCAAGCTCAAAAATCAGTTAATTTATATACTCAAAAGACTTTTGTAACTAATGTTTTAGAAGTTTATAATCAAGCTATTGATAATCATAAATTAAAAAAACAAAAATTAATTCAACATCAAAAAGAAACTTCAGATAAGATTTAATTATAAAGAACAAAAAAAAGATCAAATTATTTATTTTTAATAAGTAATTTGATCTTTTAATATTTTATTTATTATGATGTTATTTTGAAAGTTTTCAAAAAATTATTTTACTATTTTGAGAATCTAAATATATTTCTACTAATTGAGATACAATAAAAACACTTATCCAAAACCATTTTTTATTTGATAAAGGTATTTTATCATACCAATTTTCTTTATAAGTCCCTTTTGTTTTTATTTTTGAATACACTTTTATTTTAACTAAAAAAAACACTTAATAAAACAACAAATTATTTATTTTTCATCAATTTTATTCACATCTTATTTCATTTTTACAAAAATTCCCAACTTTAAAATTACTTTTTTTATTTTTTTATTACCTTATCCAACTAAAAAACCTATAAATATTACAGTTTTGTCATCTAATTAACTCAAAAAAATATTTTTTTGTTATAATATTAATGTCTTATAAATTATAAAATAAAATGCTTATTCCTTGTCTTTACAATTTAGAGATAAAGACCGCGTAGGCCATAAGGAGAAAAAAATGAAAAAATACGAAATAATGTATATTTTACGCCCCAATTTAGACAGCAAAGACGTTAAAAAAATTAATGACACTTTGCAAAATGTTTTTTTACAAGCCCCAAATCAAATTTTGGAACAAAACGAAATAGGATTAAAAGACCTAGCTTATCTTATTGATAATCATAAAAAAGGATATTACAATTGGTTAATGGTAAAAGCAGATAATGATGCTGTTTTAGAATTTAATCGTATTGTTAAAATTACTGAAGAAATTATTAGATTTATCTTTATCAAAGATAAAGAATAAGGAGTTTAATTCATATGATTAATAAAGTTATTTTAGTAGGTCGCATTACCAAAGACCCAGAACTAAAAAATACTAATAGTGGTACTTATGTTGTTAAATTTACTTTGGCAGTTAATAGAATTGTAAGTGCTTCTAGCGAAAAAAAAACTGATTTTATCAATTGTACTGTTTTTGGTAAACAAGCTGAAAATTTAGAAAAATATATTTCTAAAGGTGCTTTAATAGGTGTTGAAGGAAACATTAGAGTAGAAACTTGGGAAAAAGACGGTGTAACTAATTGGCAAACTAGTGTTGTTTGTAACAATGTCCAATTCTTAGAATCTAAAAAAAATCCTGATAATGCTTATGACAATTTCTAAAATTAAAAACAATTCTTAAATTAACTGATATAAATAATAAACAAATATAACAATCAAATCTTAAAACAAAAACATTAAATACAAGCGAACCAAACCAAACAACAATAAATATTTTCAATTTCAAAAGGAGCTACAAATGAAATTCAACAATAAAAAAAATACTTTTAAAAAACGTCGCAAAGTTTGTTTTTTTACTGAAAACAAAGTAACTAAAATTGATTTTAAAGACATAGAGCTTTTACAAAGATTTATTACTGACCGTGGAAGAATTCTTTCTAAAAGAGTAACAAATACTTCTGCTAAATGGCAACGTCAATTGGCAATTGCTATTAAAAGAGCTCGCCATATGGCTTTAATTCCTTTTATCCAACAATAAAAACAGGTGTTGCATCCTGTTTTTTTTATTAATTGCAAATATTAAAAACCAAATTTATCTAATTATTTAAATGCAAATGAGGGCAAAAAAAATTATGTTTTCTAAAAATAAACATAACACAAAATTTATTGTAATTGCTTGTGTAATTGTTGTTTTGATTTTAATTCTTTTTTGTTTGGATTTCCAAAATATCCAAGAAATTATCGAAACAATTAATCAATTAACCAACAATCAAAACCCAAGCCAAAATACTTCCAGCGAAATGAGTGGTATGCGTCGTAAAATCATTTTTTTCATTTTTAACTTTTTTGGAAAAATCATTTTAGCATCCTTTGTTATCAGTTTTTTGCTTCACATTAAAAAAAACGCCCAAATTAAAAGATTAAAAAACAAACTTTCTTTATGGTCTAAATTATCTTTTCACGTAAGTCAAATTGGAGAAGAAGTACTTAACGAACTTCCTATTGGTATTGTTTTAATTGATATTTCTAGTCAAGAAATTCAGTGGCTCAATCCTTACGCCAGTTTTATTTTGAAAAATCCTGAAATCAATTCGCCCTTAGCTCAAATTAATGAAAATATGGCACAACTAATAAGCACTTCTGATGCAATCCCCAAAACTATTATCACTTTGGAAAACCAAAAATTTGAATGTTTTTATAAAAAAGATTTAAGTGTTTTTTACTTGTTTGATGCTACCGAAAAAGAACAAATCAAACATTTATTTTTACAAAAAACCTTATCTCTTGCCATGATTGCTTTTGATAATTTAGCAGAATCCTTAATTCGTTATGATCTTTCAGAACAATCACAAATACAAGGTGAATATTTAAGTGCTTTATCTGATTACATTGAACCTTATGAAGGTTATTTAAAACAATTGATAGACGACCGTTTTTTACTTCTTCTTAACCGCCAAAACTTAGATAAAATGTTAGAAAATAAATTTAGTATTTTGGATACCATCCGCAACATTTCTTACAAATATCAATTAAAAGTCACTCTTTCTATGGGAATTGCTTGTTGGAATTTGTCATATGAAAAACTGGCTACCTACAGTCAAAATGCAATTGAATTAGCCCAAAAAAGGGGTGGCGATCAAGTAGTTGTTAATATTGAAAATGAAAAAATTAAATATTTTGGTGCCAAAATTGCTTCTTTAAGTAAACAATCCAAAGTTCATGCTCGTATTAATGCCCAAAATTTGGTCGATATTTTGAAAAAACACCCCCATTGTTTTATCATGGGACACACTCACACCGACCTTGATGCTTTGGGTTCTGTCATTGCTTTTTACAAAATTGCAACCACTATCCATCCTGAAAGCAACAATTATATTATCCTTGATGAAGAAAAATTAGACAAAAGCCTCATTCCTGTTTATCATCAATTAATTAAAACTGAGGCAAAAACATCTCTAAATATTATTACAACCCAACAAGCCTCCAAAATGATTAAAGACAATTCCTTAATTGCAGTTTTGGATACTCAAACTAAAGATATGGTAAATAGTCCCGAACTTTTGTCACTAACGTCCAATATTGTAGTTGTTGATCACCACCGCGCTACCGAAGAAATTATTCCTTCTATTTTTTCTTACGTCGAATCATCTGCTTCTTCAACTGTTGAATTGCTTGTTGAAATTATGGGATTTTTGGAAAAAGAAGTCCACATTACTGCTTTTGAAGCAAGCATTATGTATGCAGGTATTTTGATTGATACTAACGCTTTTATTTATCGTACAAGTTCTAGAACTTTTGAAGTAGCTTCCAAATTAAAAGATTTAGGCGCTGATGCAATTGAGGTTAAAAGTTGGTTACGTAAAGACTTTGATAAAGTTTTAGAAATTAATAAACTGATTTCTGAAATGGAAATTTTTATGGATAGATTTGCTATTATTCAAAGTTCTGAAATTTATGAAAATCGTTCTTTTTTAGCTCAAGTGGCAGAAAGTGTTCTAAACATTCGCAACGTTGATGCTGCCTTTATGATAGCTCAAATAGCAGATAATAAAATAGCAATTAGTGCTCGTTCTTACAATGAAATTAACGTTCAAACTATCATGGAACAAATGGAAGGTGGAGGACATCTCAATAGCGCTGCTACTCAATTAGAAGGAACTAATATCAAAACAGTTACAGACACTTTAAAACATTTTTTAAAATTAGAATATGAAAAAGGTGAAAAGAATATGGAAATTATTTTGTTAACTGACATTCCTAATAAAGGAAAAAAACACGAAATTATTAAAGTTAATAATGGTTATGGCAATTTTTTAATTCAAAATAAAAAAGCTCTTTTAGCAGACAAAACCAATTTAGCTGCAATTAAACAATCCCAAATGTTAGAACAAGAACAAAAACGTAATCACGAACTTTTAATGCATAAATTAAAACAAGAAATTGATGACAAAAAAATTACTCTAGATATTCAATTAGGACCTAAAGGAAAAATTTATGGAAAAATTACTCTCAAACAAATTGCTGAAGAATTTTTAAAAGTTCATAATATTACTCTTGACCGCAAAAAAATATCTTTAGAAGGCGAAATCATTGCTATTGGTATTTATCCTGTTGATGTTTTTCTAACTGATCAAATTAAGGCTACTTTTTTCCTTAATGTGACTGAAAGAAAAAGCAAATGACCAATTATTCTAAAAATACTCCTTCAAGTCCTGAAGCAGAACGTGCTTTGTTAGGAGTTTTACTTTTAAACCCTGAAAAAATAGCTTTTACCTTAGATATGATTGCAGAAACTGACTTTTACAACTCTCATCACCAACATATTTTTAGAGCAATGAAAACTTTGCATGAAACTAACAAACAAATTGATTATTCTTCAGTAAGTGCTATTTTAGACAATGAAAAATTATTACAACAAATAGGAAATATCGATTATTTAAATGAATTATCTGATTTGATGCCTTCTACTCAACATATAGAAACCTATATTGATTTAATTAAGGAAACTGCTTTAAAAAGAGAAATTATCGAAACTGTCACTTCATTAGCACAAAAAGGATACGAAAACATTGATGTCCAAGAATATTTGGATTTTTCAGAAGAAAAAATCTTTAATTTAACTAAAAACAAAAAAACCAGTGAATTATTAAAATTAAAAATTTTGTTAAAAGACACTAAAGAAAAAAATATTCTTGCCAAACGCCATAAAGATTTAGTAGGTCTTTCCACTGGATATGATAATCTCAACAATATTACTTTAGGATTTAAGCCCGAAGAATTTATTATTTTAGCTGCTCGTCCTTCCATGGGAAAAAGTACTTTTATGCTTAATTTAGCTCTCAGAATTGCAAATCCCAAACACAATTATCAATCCCCTCATATTGCTATTTTTAGTTTAGAAATGTCAAACGAACAATTAGCTATGCGCATGTTAAGCACTCAATCAAAAATACAGCACAAAAAAATTCAATTGGGTAACACAAACAGAGAAGAAAAATTTTTGTTAGAAATATCAATAGAAAAAATGGATGATCTAAATATTTATTTTGATGATTCAGCTACAGTAAATATTTTAGATATTAAAGCTAAATGTCGCAAACTTAAAAGTCAAAACAAACTTGATATTGTAATGATAGATTATTTGCAACTTATCCGCAAAACTAATAAACACAACCGTCAAGAAGAAGTAGCAGAAATTTCTCAAAGTTTAAAACAAATGGCACGTGAATTAAAAATTCCTGTTATTGCCCTTTCACAATTATCAAGGGATGTAGAAAAAAGAGAAGACAAACGTCCCATTTTGGCTGACCTCAGAGATTCAGGTTCAATTGAACAAGACGCCGATATTGTAATGTTTTTGTACCGAGAAGGTTATTATGAAAAGGACAAAAAACCCGATTCTTCTGGACACACCCAAGTTATTATTGCCAAAAATCGTCAAGGATCAATTGGTATTAGAGAATTTATACTTGATTTTGATCATATGTTTTTTTCAGAAATCGAACCTAATATAAATGAATAAAAAAGCATTTTGATTGATTAAAATATTTTTTTAACCCCCCATTCTTTTTTAAAAAACAAAGAGGTAAATATGCTTGACAGATTAAAAATAATAAAACAAAAATATCAAGATTTACAAAAACTTTTGTTAAACGAACAAAACATAAACCAAAAAATTGACATTTTAAAAAATTTATCAAAATTAGAACCCACAGTAGAACTTTTTAACCGATACTTAAATTTAGAAACCGAATTTACTCAAATACAGACCATTTTAGAAACCCAACAAGATCAAGAATTATTGCTTTTAGCAAACCAAGAAAAAGATACTATTTTGTCAGAAAAAAAAACTACCTTAGATCAATTAAAAATTTTGCTCTTACCCCAAGATTCTTTTGATAAAAAAAATGTTGTCTTAGAAATTAAAGGTGCAGCTGGTGGCAACGAAGCGAATCTTTTTGCAGCTGATTTATTACGAACCTATGTTAAATACGCCGAAAGCAAAAAATGGAAAGTCGAAATCCTCAATCTAAATCCCAGCATTAAAGGCGGTCTTTCTTCCGTAGAACTTTTAATTTCTGGACAAAATATTTATTCTTTTTTAAAGTATGAATCAGGTGTGCATCGCGTCCAACGTGTTCCCGCTACCGAAGCCCAAGGGCGAATTCACACTTCTACTGCTGTTGTTTTGGTAGTTCCCGAAGCAGAAGAATTAGAATTAAAAATTGATTGGCATGACATTCGCACCGACACTTTTAATTCTAGCGGACCTGGTGGACAATCAGTAAACACTACTAAATCAGCTGTTAGACTTACTCATATACCTTCGGGAATTAGTGTTGCTTGTCAAGAAGGAAAAAGCCAGCACGAAAACAAAGATAAAGCATTTACCCTTTTAAAAACACGCATTTATAATCAAATGTTAACCGCTAAACAAGAAGAAGAAAACAAACACAGAAAAAATTTAGTAGGAACTGGTGAAAGAAGCGAAAAAATAAGAACATACAATTACCCCCAAAATCGTATAACAGATCACAGAATTGGACTTACTTTACAAAAATTAGATATTATTATGGAAGGTAAACTCGATTTAGTTATTGAACCTTTGATTCATGAAGCCCAAAAAGAACAACTTGCCCAAAGTTAGTTTTGATGCAATTTCTTTTAAAAAACCAAAATCAAAACAATTCAATTAAAAAAACCAGTTTAAGATAAATAAAGATAAATAAAGATAAATAAAGATAAATAAAGATAAATAAAGGAATTATTGTGAAACCAAAAGATATTATTATTTTTCCAACCGATACAGTTTATGGTATGGGCGCTAAATTATATGATAAAAAAGGACTCAATTGCATTTATCAAATTAAAAAAAGACCTTTAAATAAAAGTATTGTTGTTTTGTGTGCATCTTTACAACAAGCAAAAAAATTGATCCAATTTAGTCCCCAAAGCCTTAAATTAGCTCTGCATTTTTGGCCAGGCCCTTTAACTTTAATTCTGCCTACCACTTTGAAATATTTTTCTAAAACAAAGGCAAAAACTTTAGGAGTAAGAATCCCCAATCATCCTTTAGCTTTGGAAATTTTAAAAAAAAATGGTCCTTTAAAGACCACTTCTGTTAATCAAAGCAATCATCCTCCACTAAATGATTACCAAACTATTTTTAATATTTATCACAATAAAATCGCCTTAATTTATCAAAACTATCACCCGATTTTAAAAATATCTTCAACTATTGTTGATCTAACCACTTTTCAACCAGTTATTTTAAGGCAAGGAACAATTACTCAAGAAGAAATTTTACAAATCTTAAAACCTTTGTGACTGTCAAAAAATTGTAAGTTATGTGCTTAGTTTTCAAATTACAAAAAAACCTTTTGCTTACCCAATAAAAACATTTCCAAACCGATATCTTTATTTACAGCACCCATTTTAATTTGATATTCTAATTCTATTAAATCTAAAAACAGTGTATTTAATTTTTGCGTTTCAATCAATTTTGCTTCTTTCATTAAAAAAAATACTTTGCCTTGTGAAACTGGCAAAACTTTTTGCACTTCTTCTGGGCTTTTTTTTTGTTGCAACATTTCTTTTACCAATAACAATTCTTTAATTTTATGAGTTAATTGATTTATAACGTGAAAAGCATTGATTTTTTGCGTTTTTAAGGTTTGATACATTTGATAAGCATCAATATAATTTTGTTTTAAAAAAAGATTAATTAATCCAAAAATATTGTCATTTTCTTTAAAAGCATTGATTTTTTGCACCAATTGCCAAGTTATATTTTTATCATTTGATTGAAATAATTTGATTTTTGTTATTTCTTGATGCAATAAATAAAGATTATAGTTAGTTTTGCTCACTAATTCTTGGATAGCTTTGGTATCAATTTGAAAACCATCTTTTTGAAAAACTTCCATGATATATTTAAAAAAATCTTTTTTCTCCAAAGTGTTTGTTGTTTTGCAAAGACAATATTTTTCCCAAATTTTTTGAACTTCAGATGCTTTAGTTGTTTTTTCTGCAAAAAAATATAAATCTAAATTGTTGTAAGGATTTTGTAAATAAGAAATTAAAAAAGCCATTTCTTGAGGTTTTTTTTGAAATAAAATTTCACTGTGATCCACCAAAACTACTTTTTTCCATGCGCTTTCAATCAAAGAAGTGGTTTGTAGTTCTTTTTGCAGCTCTGTTACAAGATCTTTTTGCATACAATAATAAACTACATCTAATTGTTTTTGTTTGCAAATATTAATTATTTTTTTTATTTTTTTTTCTAGAAAAAACCTTTGTTTTCCCCAAATTAAATGTATGTTATTTGTTTGTTCCAAATTAAAAACCTCATTTTGCCCTTTTATTATTAATTAATTGTTTGTTTTTTAAATGTTTTGCAAAAGATCAATTCAACATTATTATCATTATCACTATTGTTATTTTATCAAAAAAATATTATTATAAAACGATATCACAAAATATAAAGCAACAAAAATAATAATTTGCTATAATAATATTTGTAAACCACCTTCAAAAATTTCCCAAAATCACCAATCGCAAACAATTATAGACAAAAACAAAGAAAAGGAAAAACCAAAATGATTAAAAAAGCCACTTTTGTGCGTAGTATTGTCCATTTTAAAGATATTCCTTTGAAAAAACAACCCGAAATTGTTTTAATGGGCAGAAGCAACGTTGGCAAAAGCACTTTCATCAATGCTTTAACTCAAAGAAAAAAATTAGCTAAAATTTCTCAAACGCCTGGCAAAACCATCACCCTAAACTACTATGACATTAACGAATCTTTTTATTTGATCGATACTCCTGGATACGGTTATGCTAAAAAAAGTAAAGAAATTCAAAAGCAGTTATTGCCGATGATTATTTCTTTTTTGGAACAAACTTCTCATCTCAAAGCAGTCTTTCAGCTAATTGATTTTAAAGTGGGTGCTACCCAAGAAGACGATAGAATCCATCAAGCTCTTTTGCAAGCGGGTTTTGAGGTCGTCTTGTTATTTGTTAAAAAGGATAAAGTTAAAAAAAATCTTGTGCCCAAACAATTAAAAATGCTTGTTAATCACTTTCCCCAGATTAAATATTTTTTTTTGATTTCTTCAAAACAACAAGAAGGGCTGGAAGAATTAAAACTGTTTTTAAGTCAATTAATGGATCCAAATGCCAATGATTAAAAAAGGAGTCCCTTATTTTTTGGCTCTTTTATTTTTAGTTTTTCCAACTTTTTCACTTTGCAAAAAAAATTGTAATTTTTTTTATTTCCTCCAATCCATTTAAACATTTTCAAAACCCCAAACATAACCCCCAAAAAACTTTTAAAACCCAAAAACTTCAACCCTAAAAAAAGAAAATAGAAAGAAGCTAGCTTTTATGCAAACTAAATATGATTTTAAAAAAGTAGAACATCAAAGATACCAACAATGGTTAGAAAAAAAATATTTTTGTGCCAATCCAACCGCCAATAAAAAAACTTTTACTGTTGTAATTCCGCCTCCCAATGTAACAGGAAAACTGCATTTGGGACACGCTTGGAATAACACCATTCAAGATATTATTATAAGATTTAAAAAAATGCAAGGCTTTGATGTGCTCTTTTTGCCTGGGATGGATCATGCAGGAATTGCCACTCAAAATAAAGTTAAAGAACAATTAAAACAAGAAGGGCTTTTGACCAAAACTTTAAGTAAAGAAACTTTTTTAAAATATGCGTGGCAGTGGAAAGAAAAACATGCCCAAAATATTAGGCAACAATGGCAAGTTTTAGGACTGCATCTAGATTATAATTTTGAAAAATTTACCCTTGATCCTGATTTGAGCCAAACAGTTCAAGAAGTTTTTGTCAAATTATACCAAAAAAAATTAATTTACAGAGATTATAAAATTATTAATTGGGACCCCGAAACTAAAACAGCCCTTTCTAATGTAGAAGTAAATTACCATGAAACTGAAGGAAAATTATATTATATTAAATATTTTTTGGTTGATTTTCCAACTAATTCCAATTTGTCTGACGCTTCTTTGGTTCCTTCTTTTTTAGAAATTGCAACCACTCGCCCCGAAACCATGTTTGCCGATCAAGCTTTAATGGTAAACCCTAACGATCCTAGATATCAATCTTTTATTGGCAAAAAAGTTTTTATTCCTGATACTAACATCCAAATTCCTGTTATTAGTGATAATTACGTAGATATTAATTTTGGTACAGGAGTTGTAAAAGTGACACCTGGACATGATATTAATGATTTTGAAGTAGCTAAAAGACATCATAAAAGACATCAATTAAAAGCTTTATTATGCATGAACGAAGATGGTACTATGAACGACTTAGCCTTGCAATATCAAGGATTAGACCGCCTTGTTTGTCGTCAAAAGTTAGTGCAAACTCTTAAACAAAAAGGATTTTTTACAAAAACCGAAAATCACCTTCATAAAGTAGGATATTCAAGTATTTCGGATGCCATCATCGAACCGCGTCTTTCTTTACAATGGTTTTTAAAAACCAAAGCCATCGCCCAAATTGCTTTAAAAACGAACAAAATCAATTTTTTTCCGCTTCGTTTTGAAAATATTTTTAATAATTGGCTCCAAAATATCGAAGACTGGTGTATTTCGCGTCAATTATGGTGGGGTCATCAAATTCCTGCTTGGCATAAAGGACAAGAAATTAAAGTTCAAATAGAAAGTCCTGGTCCAGAATGGAGCCTTGATTGTGATGTTTTGGATACTTGGTTTTCTTCTGCTTTGTGGCCTTTTAGCACTTTGGGATGGCCTAATTGCAATGCCCCTTTATTTCAAAATCGTTTTCCTATTGATGTTTTAGTAACAGGCTATGACATTTTAACTTTTTGGGTATCAAAAATGGTTTTTCAAAGTATTTTATTAACCCACAAAGACCCTTTTAAAGATGTTTTATTACATGGTTTAGTAAGAGATAACAAAGGACAAAAAATGTCTAAATCAAAAGGTAATGGTGTTGATCCTTTGGAAGTTGTTGCCAAATATGGTACCGATGCTCTTAGATGGTTTTTAACTACTAACGCTGCTCCTGGGTTTGATTTATTCTATGATGAGACTAAAGTTGCTTCATCTTGGAATTTTATTAATAAATTGTGGAATATTAGTCGTTT
Source organism: Mulberry dwarf phytoplasma (assembly GCF_056504655.1). NCBI lineage: Bacteria > Bacillati > Mycoplasmatota > Mollicutes > Acholeplasmatales > Acholeplasmataceae > Candidatus Phytoplasma > Mulberry dwarf phytoplasma. Next base: position 23,704 of record NZ_CM151418.1, read on the forward strand.
TGTAAAATTAAATACCAGCACCTTAGACACTGATTTTGATATCAATCTTTTGACTTTGACCCAAAAAGCCCTTTTAACACAATTGCATTTAACAACTCAAAAAGTAACAACTTTATATCAAAAATATGAATTAAAAGAAATTGGAAAAATTTTATATCACTTTGTTTGGGAAGATTTTGCTAATTGGCATTTAGAATTTGCCAAACATGATTTAGATCAGAATAACTCCAATTTAACAAACTTGCACAACAGTCAAAAATTTTTAGTTTATATGATGAAACATATTTTGCAACTCTTACATCCTTTTATTCCTTTTGTAACTGATGCTCTTTATGAAAATTTTGACAATAAAACGAACATTACTCAAACCACTTTGCAAAAAACTTCTTATTGTAATTTAGATGCCTTAGCTGATTTTGAAAATCTTAAAAACTTAATTATTAAAACACGTCATTTAAGACAAGAATCCAATATCAATTGTAAATTAAATTTAGAATTAGAAGTTGCATCTCAATTTTCAACTATCCTCCAAGATTTCGTAAATTTGCAACAAGCTTTAGAAAAATTTTTCAAAACTTTACAAATTAAAATTACTAACAAAGTTACCAATTCAAAAAAAACTATTTGGTTAATTGAAAAAAATTTAAGTCTTTATATTGACCGCAAAACCCTAAACGAACTTAATGAAACCAAATTTGAAAGTAATTTTTTACAACAAAAAAATACCCTTCTTAAAGAAATTAAAAGAAGTGAAACCATTTTAAATAATCCATCTTTCTTGCAAAAAGCCGCAAGTGCCAAAATTGAAATTGAAAAAAAGAAATATGAAAGTTATTGTAAGCAATATCAAAAATTGTTAGAAAGTAAAAACAATTCTAATCCGCTAAATCCCAACAAAAAATAAAAAATTTAAATAAAACTATAAATGAATAATTTAAGCTTTGAAATTAAAAAACATTACAAGCAAAACCCCAACCCACCAATATTTTCCAAACCCAAACCATTTATTAAAGGAACTAACCAATGTCAAAAGATGATTCTATTAAAAAAACTGTTACTATAGGACTGAGTGCTGCGATATTTTTTGTTTTAAGTTGTTTTGCCTCTATTCCTGTGGGATTTAATGTAAGTATTGAAACTTCAGTCGCTTTTTTAGCTTTCATTGCTGTTGCTTTTGGTCCTGCGGTTGGTTTTTATGTAGGACTTATAGGGCACACCATTAAAGATTTTATTTTGTTTGGAAATGTTTCTTGGAATTGGGTTTTATGCTCTGCTCTTATTGGATTTATTTACGGATTGCCGCATAAAATAATTGATCTTAAATATCAAGTGTTTACCAAGAAAAAAATTGTTTACTTTTGGCTTTATCAGGTTGCTTGTAATTTTATAATTTGGGGTTTTTTTGCTCCTCAAAGTGATTTATTGATTTACGGACAACCACCTAAACTAGTTTATTTACAAAGTTTTTTGATAGTAATTTCTAATATTTTAGCTTATAGTGTAGTAGGAATTAAATTAATGTCTATGTATTCTTGTCATTACACTAAACAAGCTACTTTAATTAAAATTAATAATTCTTAAATATTTTTAAACATCCTTAATCAATTTTTTTATTTTATAACTTCAAAGAGGAACTTTATGCCAAAACCATTAATCATTTTTAAAGATTTTAGTTTTCAATATTATAGCCAACAAACACCAACTCTAAATCAAATTAATTTAACTATTTATGAAGGACAAAAAGTTTTGATTGTGGGCAAAAATGGTAGCGGTAAATCTACTTTTTTAAAATGTATTAATGGTTTGATTCCTCATAGTTATCAAGGAAAAATTACAGGTACTGTTATTATTAAGGATAAAGTCTTGACACAAACCAATATCTTTGATCTATCTTTGGATGTGGGTACCATTATGCAAGATACAGATAATCAATTTGTAGGTTTAACAGTAGCAGAAGATATAGCTTTTGCCTTGGAAAATGATGATTTGCCTCAAAGTGAAATATATCAAAAAGTAAATATGTGGGCACAAGATTTAGGATTGCAATCCTTTTTAGATTACAAACCACAAGAACTTTCTGAAGGTCACAAGCAATTAGCATCGATGGCAGGAGTTTTAATTTATAATCCTTCTATTTTGTTATTTGATGAATCTCTATCCAATCTTGATCCTGTTTCAAGAGCCAAAATGACTGCTTTAATAAAAACTATTCATCAAAAATACCATTCGACTATTTTAGTTATCGAACATTATTTAGAAGATATTTTAGATGATTCTTTTGATAGGGTAATAGTATTTGAAGATGAAAAAATTATTTATGACAATTCTCCCCACAAATTAATTTTAGAAAATATTTTAACTAAACAAGGTATCCAAGAACCAACTTATATTAGTGCTTTGAAAAAGGTTGGTATCAATTTGGAAACTCTTCCTTATTTATTAAATTTGCCTGCCTTACAATCCTTAGATTTTGTTCAATATTTTTCCAATCAATTAACAAATTTAAAAAAATGTGCTATTTCTCAAAACGACCCAACTCAATTATTGCCTTTTTTCCCCAAACAATTTGCCCCATTTTGCCCCATTTTGCAATTACAAAATATTTCTTATCACTATGAATCCAAACAACCCAATATTTTAAATGACATTTCTTTGGATTTATTTCCAGGAAAAATGATTAGTATTGTTGGTAAAAATGGTAGTGGTAAATCTACTTTAGCCAAAGTTATTTGTGGTTTTTGTAATCCTCAAACAGGAACTATTTTATTAAATAATCAAGATTTAACACATTTGTCTTTACAACAAAGATCAGAAAAAATTGGTTTTGTCATGCAAAATCCCCACCATATGATTTCTCAAAAAACTGTTTTTGAAGAAGTAGCATTGGGGCTTTTAGGAAAACAACTTTCATTAACTGAAATAAAAACCAAAGTGCATGCCATTTTGAAAACTTGTAATTTGGATTGTTTTGTTAACTGGCCTATTTCTGCTCTTAGTTTTGGACAAAAAAAAAGACTTACCATTGCTTCTATTTTAGTGATGCAACCCCAAATTCTTATTTTGGATGAACCTACCATAGGACAAGATTTAAAACATCACACACAAATTATGACTTTTTTACAAAAGTTAAATAATAAAGGAATTACCATTATAATTATTACTCATGATATGTCTTTAATGCTTAATTATACTCAAAGAACTTTGGTTTTGGAACAAGGAAAAATTATTGCAAATACTACTCCTTTAAAAATTTTTACAGATATGTCTTTAATTCAAAAAACTTCTCTCAATCCTATCAGCTTGATTGTTCTTATCAATAAATTGCCATTTACATCAGAACAAAAAAATGTTTTGTTAACTCAAATGTTGGCTTTTTTAAAGGAGGATTGTTGTTATGGCAAATAGTATGTTACAATATTTACCAGGTAATGCTTTCATTTATAAAATCCAAGGAGCAACTAAGTTATTGTTTTTAATTTTGGTTTCAGTTGCTTGTATGATGGTCTATCATATATGGTTTTTGTTAGGACTTGTCTTTTTTTCTTTGTTTTTGTTTTGGTGTGCTCAAATTAAATGGCAGCAAGTAGCGTTTGTAGTTAAAGGAACTTTCTTTTTTTTGTTTGTAAATAATATTATTATTTTTTTTTGTTTTAGAAATTATGGTACTCAAATATATAACTCCAAAACCCCCATTCCTTTATTTTTTAATCTTTTAACCCAAGAACAATTATTTTATCAATTTAATGTGTTGTTAAAATATTGTTGTATTATTCCTTTATTTTTAATCTTTATTATAACTACTAATCCCAGTCAATTAGCTGCTAGTTTAAATAAATTAGGGGTTAGTTATAAAATTAGTTATGCTTTTGCCCTTACTATTCGTTATATTCCTGAAATTCAAAAAGATTTTAAAAATATTTCTCTCAATCAACAAGCACGAGGTATTAAAGTTGTTAAAAAAACTCATTTTTTGGCTTGTATTATTGCAGATATTAAAAGAATTGCCCTTATTATTCCTCCTTTGATTTTCTTTAATTTAGATAAAATTGATGTAATTACTAATGCTATGCAATTGAGGCGTTTTGGTAAATACAAAACAAGAACTTGGTATTATGAAAAATCTTTTAGTATTCTTGATTTGTTTACTTTTTTATTAGGATTGGCACTTCTTTTGCTTGGTGTGTGGCTTTTGTGCCTTTATGATAGGTTTTATTATCCTTTTGCCCAAAACCCTTTTTGATAAAATATTGCCAAATTATTAACATCAAACAATTAAATATTTTGAAAAATTATAAGATCAACTCTAAAAAGTTGGTTTTTTTGTTATATAAAATTGCAAGAAAAACACTCATGATATAAAGATGAGTGAGCAAAACATTCCTTTTTTTGTGATAAAATGATGTTAATAGCAATATTTTTTATTTTTAAATTGCTGTTGTAAAAAAAGATAAAGGGGTGAAAAAGTGTTAGGTGGTTAATAAAAAAATGTCAATATACTTTTAAAGTATTTTTGATGCAATTTAGCAAAAAAATTGTATTTTTGTATTTTTAGTGTATTTTTAATTTTTTAAGTTTTTAAATATTGAGTTTTTTTGTTTTTAAAATATATTTTTATTTTTTAATTTTTAAATATTTTTGTTATAAATCTCAGTTTATATCAAAATAATACTAAATATTTATTTTTATTTTTAATTTTAAAAAAACTTAACTTATTTGGTGTCATGTGTTATATTTTTAAAATATTAAAATACTTGATACAATTGAGGTGTTCCGTTTTTTTAGACACTTTTTTATTTCAAAATTAATCTTAAGACTTAAAATTAAATAGATAATTTCATATCTTTTCAAATTAACAAATAATTTCATTACACTTAAAAAGTGTCTAATGTTTTTTCATAATTTGCTAGTTTCAAAAGATATTTTTTTTAAATATTTTATCCCTACACTATATATATAGGCCGAAAAAAAGAAAAAGTTGCATATAAAACGACATGGGTTTCATTTTTTTACACAATAATGCGGAATTTTTGATTTTTATAGAAAAAAATGTACAACAAAACAACCTTTTTAAAAAGGTTATGAATTTATATTTTTAAAAAATGTTTTTTAAATATTTTGCAAATATTGTAAGGGTGATAAATTATTTAATTTAGTTAATAACCATTTATTATTCCAAAAAGAAGGAAATTGATTGATAATTTTTTTGATTTTAGCTTGGGGTTTTTGGAATAAAAAAGGATGTTGGTTGGATAAAATACTTTTCATCTGGCCAAAAAGATTTTCAATGACAGCGTTATCACGTGGGGTTGCTTTACGAGACATACTAATTAAAAACCCTTTTTTAGTTAAAACTTTTTGTACTTTTAGAGATTGATAAACTTTACCTTGGTCTGAATGAATAATACAAGGGTTTTTTAAAGGAGGAATTTTTTTAATGGTATTTAAAATTAATTCTTTATTTTGTCGGTTTGAAGTGTGGGAGGCAATAATTTGATTATTAAAAGAATCAATAATACACGAAAAATAAATAAATCCTTGGGGAGTGGGAAAATAAGTAATATCGGTAAATAGTTTTTTCATGGGTTGGGAGGTAGTAAAGTTTTGATTAATTAAATTTGGGACTACTTTGAGGTTAGATTCTAAATTTTTATAATAATATTTATTTTTTTTAGGCCTTAACTTACAACAAATATTATTTTCTTTCATGATAAGATAAACTTTTTTCTTAGTAATAAATTCATTAAAAATTTCTTGGTATAAATCAGTAATTTTACGATGACCGTAAAAATATTCATGTTGTAAACATAAAGTTTGAATACGTTGTTGTTGCACTAAATGTTTTGTTTCTTTTAATTTTAACTTTTTTTCAATTTTTAGCCAATAATAATAAGTACTGCGATTAATACGAATTGTTTTTAAAATAGTAGTTAAATTGAGGTCTTTGACAAATTGTTTAACCAATTGAAAAACTATTTTTTTATTAATAGTTTGAATGTGGCAAATCATATTTTGTAATAATCTTATTTTTTTCTTTAATTTTTGCATTATTAACACCAATTATCTTAATATTTTTTATTAATTCCAAAAATAATTATAACTAAAAAATGCATTAAAAGTTAATTTTAAAATATATTTATTAAATTATTATATAATATGATTAGTATTCAAAGACGAGCGTAGCGAACTAGGCGGTCAGCCGATAAACATTACAATTAACTATTACCCCCCTACTATAAAGTCCCCTTTGGGGATTTAGGGGGGCATTTGAACGTTAAATTGTTAAATTTGACGGGCACATGTTTAGATAATATATTTCATTTAAACATTATAAATGATGATATATTATAATAAATTTATATATACTAATTAAATATAAAAACTCTTGATAGGTTTTTATATTTAATTAGTATCATTAATATTATTTTATTTAATATTAAATAAAATAATATTAATGATATATGTTTCTAATAAGGTTAAACCCGAATTAAGTATTATCTATCACAACCCAATTCAAAACAGCCTTGGAGGGATTTTTGAATTGGTGTTTAGGTTTACCCACGGGTTTAACCTTATTAGAAACATACCATTATATATATAGGCCGAAAAAAAGAAAAAGTTGCATATAAAACGACATGGATTAAATTTTTTTACACAATAATGCGGAGTTTTTAATTTTGGGGTAGTTGTGCCATATAATAACGGGGTTAAAGGGCAAAATGCTCACCATAAACACTAGCGAAAATGATGACAGAAGAGATAAAAAATGGAAAAAAGTGAAAAAAATAAAAAAAATATCCCCCTCAAATGAGGGGGTCTAAATTAGGTTAAAAAATGATTCGTTTTAATTTATGCCAAAATTGTAAAAAATAAAAGTACGTATTTGCAAGGGTTTTTGAAGGTCACTTAGAGGCGAAATTGAATATAAAGGGGGTCTAAATCAAGACTAGGGTAATTACCATAATTGAATTTAAATCAAAGCGAGAGAGGCAAAATAATGCGTTTAAGAGGCATTTCTGATTTGGGGGGTATTTAAAATAGGTTATTTGAAGTTAAAATTATGAGTTGTTTTTAATTGTTAATTTTTATTTTATTTTTTTCTCTTAATTAATTTATTTGTTACAAATTAAAATATGAATATTAAGATAAATGAGTATTTGCCTATACTTAATTAAAATTATTTATATAAACTATCCTAATTATGCCTCAAATCATAACAATAGCATTAAAATTTTGATTAACTCTTTAAGAAGATATATTATTTAATTCAAATTTATTAAAAAAGACCAACTTAAAAGTTGGTCTTAATATGTTTTTATCCTCTTGTTCTTGATTTTGATGATTCTTCATTATTTTTAGTATTAAATTTCTTCGTATAAAGGGTTAGGTATTTTTCTTTTTAGAATGAGAGATAATAGTGAGGTTAATTAAATCTTGTTTTAATATTTGTAAAAAGTTTTTAATTTGAGTTAAATCGTTCGGAGTGGTTTTTGTGTTCCAGCCTCCGAATCTAATTTCTTGATTAGTGTCGTTTTTCATTTATTTTCTCCTTTTATTTTCAATTTGGGCATAAAAAAGACTCTCGTAATGAGAGCCTTTGATTTTTTGTTTTGTTTTTTTAATTTGAGTTGCTTTGTTTTTTTAAATAAATTTAATTTTTTTTATTTTTTAATAAATAAATAATTGATTAACTTTTTTAAGTTAAAAATATTTTTCATAATGTATTTCTTTTATCTAGTTTTTGTTTTAATTCATTAAAAATTTTTTTTAAATCAGTTAAATATTTAATTTCGTTTTTTTCTTTTAAATGTCGTTGAAAAGAATAATCAAATTTATATCCTACACCAGTTGAATTTTTCCTACCACTACCTCTTTGATGTAATTTTGGAAAATCAATATCATCATATAAAAAAACTTTTATAAAAATTTGATTAGGCGCTATATCTAAAAATAACAATAAATCATAATTATTAGTTTTTTTAATGCCTTCGTGTTGAAATTTATCATTTACATCTAAAGTAGCGGTTTTAATTTCGATTCTATAATTTTCAAATTTAATATCCCAATCTTTGTTTTTATCATCATCATCTCTTGCTTTAAATCCATTTTTTTTAAACCATACATTATAAATTTTTGTCCAAAAGAACCTCTAGCATCAATTTGAAGGTGTCTAATTTTAAAATATAAATCATCTGGTTTAAATTTGCTATTTTTTTTAAAATTATTAACAGTATATTCATATACTTCTTCAAAAAAATAAATAATTTCATCATTATTTTTATTCATTATTATTTTTCTTTCGATATTTTTTATAATTTAAATTTATTTATCATAATAATTAGCATCTGTCAAAACTTTAACAATTAAGCTCATACGCAAATTTAAAGCACTGTTTGTTGATAAAAAAGCTATTTTTTTCCAATCGGTATCCATAAATATTTTTTTTATTTCATGATATTTTTTTAAAATTTTAATACCATAACCTCTTTTGTTTGGTAATTCTAAAAAAGATTGATATATTTTCATTCCTTTAAAACAAGTGCTAGGTAAATATAAGTCGCATTTATCTAACATTTTTTTATTTCGTGTGCTTCCTGGTGTTCCGCCATCAGATAAAGAATAAATTTTAATAAAATTATTAGCAGTTTTGATTTTTGTTTTAACTATTAAATGAGTGTTTATTTTAGTCCAAATTTGAAAACAAGTAGATACTTTAACTTTTTTACCATTAGGATATTCAAAAGAATTTAACGGTAAATTTTGTGAATAAGCTAATTTATATCCTTTTACTCTTGAATTAGGACTTCCTTTTCCATCAGAATTAAAGCAAGGAGGTAAAATAAAAGCTACAACATCAGCAAAATTATAAGAATGATTAATAAATCTTAATGCTAAATTCCCCCTTAAACCGAAAGGAGGATTTCCAAAAACTATATTTTTTGTTTTATTTTTGGGAATAAAATCTAAATAATTTTTAATAATGTAATTTTTATTAATATGGGGGTTAATTTCAACGCCGATTCTTTTGGTTGGAGGCAATAAATTATAAAAGCTTCCATTGCCAGCCGAAGGTTCGATAAAATTATATTCATTAAAATTTAGGTTTAATTCTAACATTTTACTTTTTAAAATTTCAAAACAATTTAAAGCAATTTTATGAGTAGTATAAAATTCATCAAATTTTCTTTCCTTTTTTAAATGATTATTTTGGAATTTTACTATATCAATATGTGGATATTCAATTTCAATTTGTTTAATTATTTTTTTTAAGTCTGTATCATAATTTTTAGGAACAGATTTTTGTTTTTCCCAACGTTTGATAGTGCCTTTATGAACTTGAAGAAAATTTAAGATAAAATCTAACCCTTTGATATTTTTGATACTTAAAAATGTATCAAAAGAAGTCATATTTTTCATTTTTTTTACCCTTCTTTCTTCTTAAAAATTGCATCATAGTTTGTTTCTATTTCTGATTTGAATTATATTAGTTTAAAAAATGATTCGTTTAAATTTATATCAAAATTGTTAAAAAAATTTTGATTATTTATTTAAGAAAATATCACATTTCATTTAAATTAATTAAAAAGACCAACTTAAAAGTCGGTCTTAATATTATTTTATTCTATTGCTCTTTATTTTGATGATTCTTCATCATTTTTAGTATTAAATTTCTTCGTATAAAGGGTAATGTATTGTTTGACTGGATTGATAAAGATTAAACTTTTAAAATTTCACTTTTTTCTTGAATTAATTTTAAAGGAATAGTCCACCATATTTGCCAACTCATACTAGGTGCAATTTTAAATTCTACTCCTTTATTGTTAATTAAAAAATAATCTTTTTTCTTTTTTTTCCAAATATTTAGTTTGCTTATTTTAAAAATGTCTTTCGGTAAATAGCAAATCTGATAAATATGTCTTTTATTTGTTTGTTCTTCGTTTTTATGATATGGAATAGTAATTATAAAAGAATTATTTTGGTTAATAAACTTTGTGATTTGTTATTTTAACTCCTTAATAAATTTTATTATTATTGTTCATAAACAAAAGAAAAACTGAAAGCATAAGGGTTCATTTGAATATAAAAAAAGACCTTCAATTTTGAAGGTCTTATAATATAAAAATAAAATTTAAAATTATAGAATTATTTACAATTTTTTTCTAAAACTATATTTATTTTTTATTTCTAATTCTTTTTTATCTTTAAAAGAATATTTTTTATTAAATTGTTATTTCTTTTTTTAATTAAAATTTGAATATAAAAAAACCTTCAAATTAAAGGCATTAATTATATTTATTTTATCATAATTATTTTTTTGACAATTAAATTAAATTTAGCAAATAATATTAATAAAAACCAAATTCAATTAAATTAGTTTAACATTTTTGCTTTTTTATTTCAAACTTATTTTTAATTTAAAAAGTTTTTGTTTTTTATTTGTGAATAAAATTGATCCAAAAAAAATTGTAGTTCGTTGGAACTCAGAACTTTAAGATTTTGTTGATTTGCTACTTTTTTTAATTCTTTCATTTTATATTCACTATAATAATCGCCATCACAAATGAATAAAATCATTATATTTTTATTATATTTTTGGGTGTCAGTTTTGGCTTCTTCAATAGATATTTTTACATCATTTTTTTGATTATCTTGCGAGCCGCCAGATTCTTTGGTATATTTGTGAAAAACATAAAAAATAATTTCTAAATCTTTATATTTAAAAGAAAAATCAATTGACTTACCTTTTGATGAGATATACTGATTTATTTCTTTTTTTTGAACTATTTCTTGTTTTTTTATAAAAATACTTTTAGGTTTACACACTTCGGATATATTATTTATATCATTTTTTAAAAATTCAGCAAATACTTTTTCATAAAAGTTTTGTTTTAAAGGTTCTAAAATAAACCAAGCTTTTAAAAAATTATTATGTTTAATTGATGTTTCTACTTCTTCTTGAATAAAATTAAATTTTTCACAAAATTTTTTAATTTTATTTAAAGTTTTTTTATCTTTAATATTGAAATTTTCCAAATTTTGTTTTAATTGTTCTTTATATTTTGTTTTATAATTTATCTTTTTCATAAATACTATCCTCATTTATATTATTACAACAATCAATAAAAGCCTTTGTTAAAATATTTCTAGCTAAATGAAAATCTAACCTACGTCTACGTTGATTATCTTTGTTATTTCCTTTGAATGGAGACAACAAAACATCCTTAGTTTGTGTTCTAAATGTATTTAAAATTTGATTTGCGTTAATAATTATTTTTTCAATTTTTGAATCATCTAAATATTTAAATTCTTCACTGTTAACTATAGTAATCGCACGAGACGAAGTTTTTATATTTGAAATATTATATTTTAATTTATTTTTATGAATGAATTTAATTTTTTTTTCAGGATTTGTGGAATCTACACCCAACAACGCAATAAATCCATTAACATCGTTAAATCGTAATTTTTTTAAAAACTCACTTTTTTCTTTAACAAAAATTTTTAATTTTTTTAATTCTTGTAAAGAACCAATTTTATCGTCATTTTTATAAATAATTTGTTTTTCTAATTTGGTGCCATTAAAACAAACAATACAAATAGGTACGGTAGTATCTTCAAAAGGATTGGGTTCAATGATAATAATTCTGTTAACATTGGTTTTATCAAATTTTGAATTAATAAAAGTTTCTGGGACAATTGCAAAACCTGGTTGATTTGTGGATATCATCTTACTTAAAGCTAATAAATAAAGATCAGCAAAATTAGATGTTTTAAAATAGTCTTTATAAGTTTGTGTATATTTTTTACGATAACAACTATTCTTTGCTAAATACGGAGGATTTGTTGATATAAAATATTTATGTTTTTTTTCATAAGGTATATTTTTTAAAGAATCATTCATTTTATATTTAACAAATTTCTTATCAATGTCATACCCTATAAAATTTAAATTATTAATTTTATTTTTAAAATAATATTTTAAAAAATTTAAAATATCCCCTTCGCCAGCGAAGGGATCTAAGATAATATGATTTTCTTTTAAATTATCAAAAATAAATTCTTCTAATGGTTTTGTGAACCAATTTTGTTTTTTAGTAAAAAATTGACCGAATTGAATTTTATTTGTCATTTGAAAAACCTATCTTTCTTTTTTTAATTGTTTTTTTCCAATAAAAATAACTAACAATAACACAAGAAGAATTATTTTTTTAATTCATTATTATAAGTATAATAATTTAAGTATTGTATTTTATTGTGATTTAGTTCATATTTACATATTTATTTTATTTCTATTCTTTTTCATTATATATTTTAACACATTTTTTATGATTATTATTTTTTTAGAGTTGATTTAGTGTTATTTTATAATTTGTTTGGAATTATTTTTCATTTATTTTAACTCCTAGTTTTTTTGATTAATAATAAGTTTCTGTTTTATTAACATAACTTTATTTTTTTAAGCCTTGATTGTTAAAAAAACTGTTTTATCGGGTTTTATTAAAAAAACAACAATAAATTCTTTTTAAGAAGGTTTATTGTTTAAAGTTCATTCACAATCTTTTCTAATTCTTTTTTAAAGACGTTTACTTGTTTCTCTAAAGGTTTTATTTTTTGGGATATTTTTTTATATTTTTCGTTAAGAGCTTTTAATGTTAGCGTTGAATAAGGAATTTTAGTTGCTTCAATAGTTTTTTAATTTGATAGATCGACGATTAGTTGTCCCTAAACTTTGTCCTTCAAAATAAGATTTCATTTGAGAAGAAGTAAGGATAGCTGTTAAAAAATCTAAGTCTAAATTTTTAAACTGATCTTTCAATTTAAAACAACAAAAAGTATTTGAATAAATAGCTCCTTTTAAATGAGAAGGAATTTTGCCAAAAGCACCATTACGAGCATCAATTTGAGAATAACAAAATTGTTCGTCTGTAATGATATTGCGGTTAGATTTTATATTTTTTCCTTTGATAAAGATATTTCCTTGGGATTTTTTTTGCCATCTCGGAATAATTCCTTGACCGTTGCTTTGAACTGTTATTTGGAAATATTTTTTTTCAGGATCTAAATTAATTTTAGTTCTCGAAAAAGTAAAAAGATCACTTAATAAAAGACCTTCTTTTTGAATTATTTGGGGTTTAAATGAAAAATCATTGGTAGCTATTTCATCATAATTAAACTTTTTATAATTGGGATGATGAGGATTTTTTAAATAATCAGATAAATCATTTTTTTCTATGGGTGTTTTGTTTTTATCTAAAGTAAAACCAACATTTTGAATATCAATAAATTCTAAATTCCCTTTTTGACCTTTATATTCTAAATAAAGAATACATGTTTTAACATTTGTATATGGTTCAAATACTCCTTGGGGCAAAGAAAAGATTTTAACATCATATTGTTCAATAATATATTTTCTGGTTTCTTTGAAAGATTTATGAAAAATAAATTGTTCAGGAACAATAATACATGCTCGCGGAGAGGAATTTTTCTTTAATGAGTCTAGACAATGTTGAACACAAATAGCATTACCATTCTCACTAAAAACATCATATAAAGCATGAACATTGTTTTTGTAGCGATTAATGGAAAGATTAAAAGGAATATTAGTCATGACAATATCATAATGGGCTGTTCTTTTATTAATTAATGAACCATCTTGTTGTTGGGTAATATTGGCATGTCCGTCGCCTACTAAAATCATATTCATCTTCGCTACATAAGCAATATTATTAATATCAGTTCCGTAAATAGAATCTTTTTTCAGTATTTTTGATTGTTCATCATCTTGAGGATCAATTTGTTTTTTGATATATTCAAAAGCATTAATTAAAATGCCGCCTGAACCACAAAAAGGGTCATATATTTTTTCTCCTGGTTTGGGTTCAGTTAAATCACACATAAAACGAATAATATTACGAGGAGTAAAATATTGTGCTAAATCATCACTAGTACCGCGATATCCTAAAAAAAATTCAAAGGCATTTCCTTTAACATCTAAAGAAGTATTTTTAAAATCAATTTGATTCAATCTAGTAATAATTTCACTGACTACATGATAATGATATTCAGGGTTTAATTTTAAAGCTTCTCCGTATTTACCCATTTTATATTTTTGATTTAAATCTTTTAAATGGCCATTTATGATGTGAATTTTTTGTTTATCATCATGACTGTTGACAATAGAATTCCAACTAGTATGAGGTTCTTTTTCTTCAATTAATCGTAGAAATAAAATTTTACAAAATTCGGTAAATCTTTCATCGCCTTTTCTTAAACCTGTAGTCCAAAGTAAATCTTCTATATTCTTTAGTTCTTTAATAAAACTATTTTCTGAATGGATTTTTTTACCAAAATTAAAATCAATTTTATAATTATTAATAAATTCCTTTAAAGTTTTTTTATTAACAAAATCTTTTAAAGGAGTATTACCATATTTCAATTCTTGGTTATAAGTGAGGTGTTTAGAAAATAAACGGTATCCATCAAAAGTAAAAATAATTTTAACATTTAAATTTTTAGCATAAGCTTCTGCTTGTTTTTCTGCTAATTTTAAATTTGAGTTTGGTTTTTTAGTTTCAATAATAGCGATAGGAGTGTTGTTATCATAAATAATAAAATCTGGTTTGTGATTTTTTAATTTTTTAAATTCTTCATGAGATTTGGGTTTTTGGGTAAAAACATCTTGATTAGGATTATTCATTTCTGTAATATATCCTAATAATTCTAATTTTTTGAAAACTTTATTTTCTATAGCGCGTTCAGTAATATTTGAATAAAAAGATAACATTTTTTTACCCTTCTTTCTTCTTAAAAATTGCATCATAGTTTGGTTCAATTTTAACTTATAACTCCTTATTTTTATTTATCCCTCAGTTGGTGTGATTTCATAGAGGGAGTTTAGTTTAGAAATAATTTAATTTTTGCATCATTAACCCCAATTATCTTAATATTTTTTTGATTTTAACAAAAAAACCCCAAAATGAAAAAAGACCTTCATTATAAGGTCTTAATATCAATTAATATTTATTTCTTGAGGTTTTTTGGGTGGCGGAGTGGTGCCATAAAAATTATAAAAAGTAATGTTTGAGCCAACACAGTTAATCCCATTAATGTACCAATCATCTATGAAAAATCCTGGAACATAATGATATTGACAACTTTCCCCTTTTTGATTATAAATGCCCCTTGATGAACGACCAAATTTATCTCTTATTTCTCCAGATGAATAAGAAATGCCAGGTTTGATGTAACATTGGTTTAACCAATTAACATATTCAGAACTATAATTTTCAAAAATACGCAATTTTGGTTCTTCATCTTTACAAGAAATAATAAATTTTTCCTTTTCGGTTTCAAAAATATTTATAAGTTGGTGAGGTTCACACGATATAGTCTCTTTTCTATTTGAAGCTATTAACAATTCGTTTTCTACTCTACCAGTTTGGTGTATAAATTCACCTTCATAATCAAATAAATTATTATCTCTTTTCCATGTTCGAATGGCTTGGTAAGGATCAATAGCATCAGGTAATTCGATGCTTTTAATTCTTTTTTGGGTATTGAAAGAAAAAAGATAGATGTTTTTGGCGCCATTGGAGAGTTCCAATAAATCATCAATGGTGGAAGTTTGGTTAGTTATCATTTCTTGGTAAAGTGTTTTGGTTGTTTTTTGTAAAAATGCAATTAATATTGCAAAACTCTCTTTTAATTCTTCATTTTTAGTTTGACTTAACTCTTTTAAAGCTTGTTCTAACCTTTGTTCCTGGTGTTCTATTCTACATTTTAAATCTCTAGTATTTTCGTTTTCAGGTAGCAGACGAACCCCATCATCAAAGTAAATAGAAGCAATTTCAATACCATGAAATTCTCCTGAAGGTAAAGGAGCGATTAAACCTGTGGTAGGGGTAATATTATAACAACCTAATTTAATTAGTTTGGGTTTTTGGATGATTTTCTGTTGGATTAAGTAATTATTAATCACTTCTTCTTTACTTTGGTCAACAAAGATATCGAAGCTGATTACTTCCACATTGACCTTTTCTTCCTGAGTTTTTTGTTGAGCATCCCAAAAAACAAAAACTTCTTCAATAGCTATTTCGTATTTTAAAAGGTCTTCTAAGGTGTGTTTTTTATTTGCAGCAGGATATTTAATATTAAAGGGATTAGAGCGGGGTTTAAAATAGACACCCATGAGTCCTTCTGGTGGATCTTTGATATGCCAGTAAAAAATACTATCATTGTTAGAATTATAAGAAGGAGTGTTAAAGTTATCATATGCGATAACATCACTTTTAATCCCAACATATTTTAAAATTTCAGGAATACTTTCTTTGGATAAAACGCTGATATCATACCTTTTCATTTTAGGTTGGAAGGTTAACCACTCTTCTTGAAGGGTTTTATAATCAGCTAGTTTTATAGTTGATTTGGTTTGTCGATGGAAAAAGGAACGCCCGAGGGTTTTACTTGGAGATTGTTTGTTCTGCTTGATTTTATTCCCTGTTTGGTGGTTGTACTCGTTGATGTAGTTGATTGTACCGTCTGAGTTGTATGTGGTACCCTTGATTTTATTCCCTGTTTGGGGGTCGTACTCGCTGATGAAGTCAATTGTACCGTCAGAATTGTATGCGGTACCCTTGATTTTATTCCCTGTTTGGGGGTCGTACTCGCTGATGAAGTCAATTGTACCGTCAGAATTGTATGCGGTACCCTTGATTTTATTCCCTGTTTGGGGGTCGTACTCGATGATGAAGTCAATTGTTCCGTCAGAATTGTATGAGGTATACTTGATTCTATTCCCTGTTTGGGGATCGCACTCGTTGATGTAGTTGATTTTACCGTCGGGGTAGTATGAGATTTGCGCGGCGAAGGTTAAAGGAATAAAACTTAAAAGACCACACACCACCATCATAATGAGCTTCCTAATTTTGAGTTTTTTTAACATAATCGCGAATTCCTAATTGTTATTTTTTTAACAGCGTTATTATATTTGTCGATGGGTTTCTTGGTGGGGGTTTGGTAATCTGCTAATTTAATTTTGCTTTTGGTTTGATTATGAAAAAAAGAAGAATGAGAATTGATGGAAAGGACAAAATTGAAATTAATAATTAATAACATAATTATTAATTTTTTTAAGTCTTGTTTATTCATTTAAAATTATTTCCTTTCTCTTTTTTAATTTTTTGTTTAATTTGGTTATTTTTGGGTATAAAAAAAGACTCTTGTTTAAAGAAGTCTTGTTATTTGGATGAGTAAGTATGGTTAAATAAAAAAACCCCTTTTGGAAAGGGGTTTTTTATAAAAAAGATAATTTTTATGTTGATAATATTTTTAGTTATTTTCATCATTTAAATTGTTTAAAAGGTTTTTATAAGTTTTTAATTGTTCTTTTTGATTATCAATTAATTGTTTGTAATTTTCTTTTAATTTTAAGAGATTTTCTTTTTGATTATCAGTGATACTTCCTTGTAATTCTTTATCTATGTTTGTTATTTTGGTTGCATTATCATAAATTTTCTGTTTTAAATTAATTATGTTTTCTTCAATAGTAAAGTTCTGATTAACAGGTTGCCTGCTACTAGTTTCTGGAAGTTTTGGATCCGTTGCCATAACTGGATTAATATTGATGAAAGCGAATAATCCTAAAAAACTCATTAAAAATAATGGTAAAAGATGTAATTTATTTTTTATTTGCATCATTTTAACTTATAACTCCTTATTTGTTAAGTTTTTTTCTTGTTTTTTTGTGTTTTCTTCAATGTTTTTCTTGTTTGTTTTTTGATATTTGGCGTAATCCACTTTATAAAAAAAATCATAAATTCCAATATGAATAAAAAAATCTATTTCAGGAAAACGCGTCGGTCTTGTTTTTATTACCCAATCATTATTCTGATATTTTGTTATTGTTTCATGAATTTTATATTCGGAGTTTTCTTTTTCTATAAAATTTTCGATTATTTTAAAAATATTATTAGAATCAAAAACTTTTTTTAAAACAAAAAAAAGCAATGAAATTTTATTATCTTTGTCTGTCGTATTATAAAGTAATTGTCGATATTTGTTTTCGATTTTGTTTACTAATGTTTGATTTTCTTCTTTTTTTAGAACGGCGCATTCCGCAACATATTTTTTTGAGTCATCAAAATGTATTACGATATCCGCTTTGCCATGCTTGTTTTGTGTCTCACAAGATACCTGATTCCGAAAAATAGAAGGATAACTGTTTAAATTAAGGGAAATGGTATCTCTATAAATAGCTTCCATATCTTGTTCTTTTCCTTGCGCGTTATTACTTTTTTGTAAATTTTTACTTCTAGAAATGTTAACGCAAATACTGTTAATCGTTTGAATAATTTCATCAAAATTTTTCAAGTTTAATTTTTTCAAAACCGTTTTCGCTCCTTGAAATTGTTAAATTATTTTATTTTTAAAAAAATCTTTTAAAAATGAAGGACTAATAATATTGTTTTTCCATTTTCGGCGAGGATTGTATGCATTTTTCCAAGGACTTTCTTCATGCGTCATAACGCTTAAATTGTATGATGATATCTTGACGTATTTATCGATTACTTTATAAATAATGTTTTTTGCTTCTTCGTTTAATTCGGTTTCGGATGCTTCGAAACAAACATAATTATTAGTTATTGGGCGGTCGACAAATTCGAGAAATTTTCCATAAACATGTGGAATAACTGGTCCAAACAACCAAGCTTCTATTGGCTCATTAAATAATGGTTTATCGTATTTAGCAACATAATATCCTTGGATATAATATAACAATTTATTTATTTTCATATTAGAAACTTTATATTCTTGTGTATCAACATGATTAATCAAACAATTAACTACATTAAAGACATTTATTTCATTATTCTTTTCCATTTTTAATTTTCTCCTTTTTTTTATAATTATATCATAGCCTGTTGGAATTTGTGATTTAAATTGTTTGATTAATTTTTTTAAGTCTTGTTTATTCATTTAAAATTATTTCCTTTCTTTTTTAATTTTTTGTTTAATTTGGTTATTTTTGGGTATAAAAAAAGACTCTCATAGAGAGAGTCTATTAAAATTTAATTGTATTTTGAATTTTATATTAATGCAATAATTTATTTTTTCTTTGTATTTCCTTTATGGTTTGGATCATAGGCGATAATAACAAAATATTTACAACAGTTATACCATAAACGCGTTCTTGCAAATTAAGAGATATTTGAAAAATAGGTTCATCTTCAGAAAGGTTAACGGCACGAGCAAACCCTTTTCGAGAAAGGGTGCTAGGTTGGACTACATGATATCTAGGACCTTTATTATGCGATTTTTTGATTTGATGCCATGTATACTCAATATATTTATTTAAAGGTGCGATAACTTTTTCTAAAACTTCTTTAAAACCTTTTATTGTTTTAAAACTTGAAATATCTGTTAAATTTTGATCGAATCGATAACGAAAAAGATTATTAATTGTTTGTTCCATATTAACAAATGTGTTTAGTGTTTTTAGAAAAATATTCTAAAATATCTTTGTTTTTAATAATGTTTTTAGACCAATCGGAATTGATATAATATGTATTTTTCCATGGGTCTTCTTCGTGAGTTTGTTGAGATAAAAAATCGGCTTCTTTGTTGCCGTATAATGAAATAATATCATCAAGGATTTGTTTTTGAGCGGCATTTATTTTAGTTGCATCTCCCATTGATAAAGAATCGGGATTTAACGGTTTATAAGTAAATTCTTTTAGTTGTGCGCACAATTCAGGAAAAACAGGACCATAAATCCAAGCTTGGATTTGTTCTTTTACAAGAGGTTTTTTAGTTTGCACTAAATGTTTTGCTTGAGCGTAATAAATCATTTTATTTAGTTTCATTTTAGTAGTTGGATGAGGATTATTTTCAACAATGTAAAGTGCAACATCAAAAACGTTAATTTGGTTTTGGTTGGGGATGATGGATGTTTTCATATTCATTCCCTTCCTATTTTTTATATTGTATATTTTAACATATTTTTTGATGATTTTTAATTGTTTAATTAATTTTTTTGGGTTGAGTTTGGGATTGGGATTTTAATTTGATTCTTTTGGGGTATAAAAAAAGACTCTTGTTTAAAGAAGTCTTGTTATTTGGATAAGTAAGTATGGTTAAATAAAAAACCCTTTTGGAAAGGGTTTTTTATAAATAAGATAATTTTTATGTTGATAATATTTTTAGTTATTTTTATCAGTAACAATCCTAAACTTATCAAAAAAAAGAATGATAAAAGATGTAATTTATTTTTTACTTGCATCATTTTAACTTATAATTCCTTATTTTTATTTATACCTCAGTTGGTGTGATTTCATAGAGGGAGTTGAGGGATTTTAAGATTGAATTTATATATACTGTTTCTACATCTTCATATCTTTTTTCTAAAATTCTTTTGTAGTTTTCAGCGCTAGATAACATATCTTGATAATATTTTTGCCTTGCTTTTAATTTATTAATGTTAACTTTTATTTTGCCGATTTTTTCAACTATTTCTTGCACTTCATCTTGAAGTTTTTTAATTTCTGCTTCATTCCCTTTTCTATTAATTTTTAATCTATTAAGTTCTTGTTTTTTTTCGTCGCGTTGGTGTTCTAGTTGTTGTTGTGGTTGTTTTAAATTTTCTATTTGAGGTTTAATTGAATCGAGTTGTTGTTTGTGTTCGTCACATGTTTTTTGCTCTTTGCTAATGGCATCTTTTTCTTTTTTTAATAAATTCAATGATAACTCCCAACTATTTTTAATTTCTTCAATTTTTTCTTGTTCTCTTGCTGATAGATCTGATGGTAATTTAGAAGTGTCAGTAGGTTCGAAAAAAAGATAAGTTTTAATTTGTTCTAAACGAGCAGCAGTGGTTTTAATTTTCGGTTGGGGTGGTTTTTCCGTAGAGCGTTTAGATCTGGAAGGAGTTGGGGTGATTTCAGGTTCTAAGGAATCTTTTTCTGGAGTTTGTCCTAAAGGAGATAAAGAATTTTTTTTGTTTTGATAATCATTAAATCCTTGGTGAATGCCTATGATAATTGCTATTCCAAAAAGTAAAATGATAATAATAGTTAATAAATGTTTTTGAAAAAAGTTGGGTTGGTTCATAACTTATTTACCTTTCCTGATAATAGTGATAAAAATATATCGCTTATCACTATTATACAATTTTATTAATAAAATAATAATAAAATAATTAGCTAAAATAATTATTTATTTGGAATCATAACTATTTCAGGGATTTTACCAACTCGTCTAGCTTGAATGCGTTGTTGAGCGCGAGCATAACTTGGATTTTTTTGTTTTAATTGGTGTTTTAATTCATTCACGTTTTCTCTTTTAGTTTCTAATTCTTCTTCTAAATCGCTTTTTTTATTATATAATCCGTCATTATCTAAAGTCTCTTCTAATTGGGTTTCCAATTCTTGGATGGTATTTTTATATTCGTTAATGACTGATTTTTCTTTTTGTTCTATTTCGCTAACTATTTCTCTAGATTGACCTAATTCTTTATTTAAATTATCTTCATTTTGTCGGAGTTTATAACCATCTAATTTATTTTCGCAATCTTTGTAGTCAGCGTCAAGTTTGTCTAAATCACGGTCAATATCTCGAGTATACATTTCTAAAGCTTCTTTGGTAATCATTGGTGGATGTTCTTTGTTTTCGTTAATTACTTCATTATACATATGCCATAAACGGTGGCCTTCGTGAAGAACTAAAGTACTTTTTGCCATTCCTTGGGCCCATTTACGCGTAACAGTCATTGTTTTACCTAAAATTTTTAAACCGTATTTAGCGGGGATTAAGTCAGTAACTTTATCAAAAGCTTTAAAAACGGCTTTAGTTGCGTTACCAAAACTAAATTCGTTTTCTTTTTCATAAGTTAGCGCACGACTATACATTTCTTTATATTTTTCTTTTAGGTGTTGATATAATTCTTGTTCTTTTTTTATTTGTTCAAGTTTTTGATTTACTTCATCAATTTCTTTTTGGATTTCAGCTTTACGGTCTTCGTAAGTTGTAATAATTGTTTTTAATTCTTCCAATTCTTTTGATAAATCGTCGCGATCTTGAATTAATTCATTTTTAAATTTTTCGGCACGACCTAGTTGTGCTGTTAGAAATTTTTGGGTGGATTCTAATTTGCCGATTTGAACTTTAATTTTCCCAATTTCACCAATTATTTCTGACTTTTCGTCTTGTAATTTAGAGATTAGAGCTTGTAATCTAATTTTGTCATCAGGGGATGCTAATTTTACTTCTTCTTGTTTTTGTTTAATTTCTTTTTCTTTAGCTTCTTTGTCTTGTTCTAATTGTAAAAGTTTGCCTTTTAAGATAGTGATATTTTCGGTATTTTTACTTAATTTTTCTTTTATTTCTTTAATTTTTGTTTCATTGTTATCCAATGCCTCTTTGATTTTATCTTTGGATTCTTGGGTTATTTCTTTTTGTTCGTAAAGGTCTTTGAGTTCTTTTTCACATTTTGTTAATTCATTTTCCCAATCTTTTTTTAAACCATTGTAGTTATTAATTGTGTCATCGTATTTTTTAATTGCTCCATCAATTTTTTCAATTAATTGAGCTGTGTATTTAGATGATGGTTCAGTTTTATGAAAGAAAGATAAGTAAAGAAAACTGAATAAGGCAAGAATAATTAAAAAGTAAATTAAATAACTTTTTAGGGTTGTGGTGTTTTGATTGTGAAAAAATTTGTTTTTGATGAAACAAAAAAGGCCAAAAACAGTAGTAGCAATTAAAAACCACGTTAAATAAGATTTTAAATTAATAAAAACTTTCAGTACGTCTAATGGTGATAACATAGATTATTCACCTCCTTTCGGTTTTAATTGATTTTCAATTTGGTCTAATAAAGTAGTATCTGGTGAAATAATCAATTGATAAGCCTGTTTTAAATCTTCTTTGTTAATTTCATTTCTTTTGTTTTCACCTTTACCACGGTTTTTGGCAAAAATACTAACAGTAGTTTTTAATAAGTTTTCTAAGGTACGATTAGCTTTTAAGAATTCTTTATTTTGTGGTAAGTTTTCTAAAGCTTCGTTAATAACTTCAAATAAATACTGTTTTGTTTCTTCACTGTAAGGATTTTTTCTTTTTTCAATTAAGAATTCTAGCATTTGTTGTCGTTCAGTTTTATTTCCTGGTTTTACTTCGATATTGTACGCAAAACGGGATTTAATCGCTTCATCAATCAGATGGTATTGGTTTGTTGCGCCAATAATGAAAATTGGTTTTTCAGGGTTATTATCCTGGGAAGTCATTTCCATTTTGAATTGGTTTACAACATTTGCGATTTCTGAACCTGCTTCTAACATACTTAAATTAGTGAAAATAGTTTCACATTCATCTAAAAAGATGATCGCCCCATTACACTCTTCTGCAACAATTCTTGCATTAGTGAATAAATCTTTTACCATTTGTGGCGCTACCCCTTTATACTTTTGGGAAAAAAGGGAACTATTAACTTCAAAGAATGGTAAATTGGTTTCTTTGGCAAGTGCTCGTGCTAAAGTGGTTTTACCTGTTCCAGGGCAACCATACATTAAAATTCCTAGGGGTGATTCAACTTCGCCAATACCTTGGTAGTTTTCAGGGTTTTTTAAATAATCAATAAATCCTTGAACTGCTTGTAATTCTTCTTTAAAACCGATTAATTTGTCAAAACCTATAAATTTTTGAGAGTCAGCAGGTTGAAAAACAACTCCTTCTGAATTTAATTGTTTTGGGTTTGTTGAAGAATTATTATCAATTTCTTCAGTTTGTTCTTTCTTTTTGGTTTCTGCTTGTTGTAATTCTTGCTTTAATATATTTTTTTGTTCTTCACTTAAAGTTTGGGTGGCTTCTAATTTATTTTTAAAAGAAATAATTTCTTTTTCGGTTTGACTTAAAGTTTGGTGATGAATCCAGACATAAGTTGCTAACCAAAATAAAAGAAACAAAATGATGATTGTCATTGCTTTTAAGAAAAGTGGTTGGGTGGAAGTTTGGTTTTTGGTTTTCATAATTTATTTCCTTTCTAAAATAAGACTAAGTTTTCTTAACTTAGTCTTATTTTTTTATTTAAACTAAATTTTCAATTTTGGTGTTTAGAGTGGTGCCACTACCGCTAAGTGCGTTTCCATTTTTATCCACTAATTCATAGTCAAGAACTAAGGTTAATTGTGGATTTGTTGCTTGAACAAAATCGTTTTGTTCTAATTTAATTTGAATATTGATATTGCATTTGCCATCATTATCGTTAACCATTTGTTTGCGATTGGTGTCATCATAGAGTGTGTTATTATTTTTAACTTCTAAGTTAAAGAGTGATTCAGGATTTAAAAAAGTGTTATGAGTGTCATATTTTGGAGTTATTTTTAGATATAAAGGAACACTAATGTCAAATCCATTTGTTTTGAAAATGGCTTGATGATTGATAGTCACTGTGTGATGAAATTTATTTGGATTTAAATTAGGCATAGGTAAAGGGATAAGGGTTTTATCTTCATTATTACCGCTTACTCTATTTACTTCAAATAAAGGGGCATCATTTTTACTCATTAATTTAATGTTTTCTTGTCTTTGGCGTGAGAAATAATTTACAAGTGCAAGGCAAGAATTAATTGCAAAACAAGAACAAATTAAAATTGTCAGGACAATTATAATTTTGATATTTTGATTTTGGTTTGTTTTTTTCATGATTATTTACCTCCTAAGGTTGATTTAATGATATCAATTAAATTATTTATACCTGTGGTTAACCAAGGGATTTGGTTTTGGTAATAAATAACGTTGACATGTAAAATAAAATATAAAACGATAGTTAAATTTATAAATGATTTTAATAAATTGCTTTTGTTGTTATTGGAAGTTGTTTGAGTTGGTTGTTTTTCTGGGGTGGTTGGTACTTTTACTACCATTGTTTTACTTGGTGGACTTGATTTTGAATTTATTACTTTTTTATTTTTTAATTCGGTTGATTTTTTATTTGTTTTTTTGGTTTGTATTATTTTTTTGATCATGTTTTTTCTCCTTTGTATTAATTATTTATTTCTTTGTTACTTTCTAAATTGTTTTTTTCTTTTGATTCGTTATTTGGATTTGGAATAATTGAAAATGATTTTTTGGGTTTACTTTCTTTTTGTGTTTCATAACCAGAAACAATAAGAATAGTGAAAAGCGTTGTTTGGATTCCATCCATTCTTCGTTCAAGTATTTCGGTAGTGCTAAATCCTTTGGTATAATTTAGAATAAAATTGCTAATTGTTGTAAAAATTGTTATAATAAACATCATTCACCGCCTTCACTTACCTTTATTCGTTTGTTTTCAGCTAATTTCTTTTTGTTTTTAAAAGTTTTATTGGGGCGGTCTAAATTAAGCCATTTGCCTTTGGGTTGGTGGTATTTGTTGATTTTTTTCTTGGTTATTGGTTTGCTACAGTCTTTGAAATAAGTCCCACGGTATGCTTCTGTCATTCCATCACTCATGTTAATTATTCTCCTTATTTTATTTTAATTTGAGTTTTTTAACTTCATCTTTAAGTGTTTTTGACACTTTAAAACTAACTGCGGTTGAGGCAGGGATTTTGAGTTTTTTACCTGTTTGGGGGTTTCTTCCTAAACGGGCTTTTCTTGATTTTAAGATGAATTTACCAAGTTGAGGTGATAAAACTACCTCTTCGTTGGATGTGATTGATTTAATTAAGGTATTTTCAAATGAATTGTAAAATTCTTCGGTTTTTGCAACTGAAGTTTTTAGTTGCTTTGCAACTTCTTTGATTAATTCTTTCTTAGTCATTGTTTTGTTGTCTCCTTTTTTTATAATATTTTTTTATTAATTAAAGTTTTGATTATTTGGGCTAAATTATCTTTTTGTGAGTTGGTTGCATTAATTAAAAAATACTTGCAATTTTGGTGTTTACAATTTACATCATTACAGTATTTATGTTGATTTAAATAATTTTGACGCACATTTTCAAAATAAATTAGTGGTTTTTGTTCGATTAAGTCTAATTTATGATGGGGGATTGATTGTTTTCGGTGTAAGCCAATTTGGGGGTCAATATCTAGATAGAAAGTTAAATGAGGTTTGAGTAAATATTGATTAATAATTTTTGATGTTATTTCATCATCATAATCTATGGAATTACTATTGCTTTGATAAGCTAAAGTAGAATCATACCAACGGTCAACTATAACAAGATGGCCACTAAGTAGATTAGGTATTATTAATTCATCTTGGGTTTGGATCATGTTGGAAAAACTAAGAAAATATTTAGTTTTTGTACTTGTTTTTTTTGGTATAAAAACAAATTTCTTATTTCGTTTCCAATAGAACTACTTCCTAAACCTTGGTAAACTTTTACTTTTTGTCCTTTATTAATTAAAGATTTTTTTAATTTATTAATCAAAGTAGTTTTGCCGCTTCCATCTAGCCCTTCAAAAACTATTAATTTATTCCACATTTTAATTATTTCCTTTCGTATTTTTGATTAAATTAATATCTTTAAAAGAAATAAATTGTCTTTGGAATAAGGTATTTACAAAGATATTAGCTTTTTGAGAAAAACAATCAATTACTTTATCAATTCCTTGGACTTTGCCGTTTTTAATTTTATTGTTGAGCCTTTGGGATTCGATAGCATCATTTGTTAATAAGTAATATTCAAAACGCGTATCGAGTTTTTTTAGTTGTTGAGCTTCGATGATAGCTTGTTTGTAACGTTCACGGAGGCAAGTTTTAAAATTAAAAGCAACAATTCGTTTGTTTTGGGTAAACAATACTAAATCAAATTTGATATCAGGAATAAAAAATAAATATGTTTGGGGATATTGTTTGGTGATTCCACGATGTCGAAAATAAATTAAAATTAGATATTCGTTAATTTTACCACGCAGTACTTTTTGTTTTTGGGAAGTTGATTTGGTAATTTGAAAATAATGATTCAAACTTTGATGATTTAATTGCATATATTGATTAAAGGGATATTGAAAGTAATTATCAGGTTTGATTTGGGATAAAATATTTTTTGAAATTAACATTAATTTTCCTCGATTCTTTGGATTTCTTTATCAAAATTAAAATTACATTGGCCTAATTTACCTGAACGATTTTTAGCAACAATAAATTGGGTAAAATCTTCTACAACATTTGTAAATTGATTTTTTTCATAATAACTTTCGCGATGCAAAAACATTACCATATCGGCATCTTGTTCAATTGAACCTGAATCTCTTAAATCTGAAAGATTAGGGCTTTTATAGCGATAGATTACACGCGTGTTGGTTATTTACGTGCAGCCCCGCTCCAAACCGTACGAGCAAGTTTCCAAGCATACGGCTTTCCCATTCACAGCCTATTTCTAGGGTCTTCTAAATATCACTATTTAGTTGATTGATTATTCAGTAAGTTTGAAAGCTTAGAAGCTTTATCTGCTTCAGTTGGTTGCATTTGCATCAACCTCCTTTCTCCCGAATTGAATAATCCTGTGAATCTAACTTCTTCGCCTTGTACCTAGCTTTCTTAGGCTCCGTGTGAGGGCAATTATCTTGGTTATTCCAAACCAAGTTTTAATTCCTCCGACTACTAAAAGTCTCTTTTTCCTTGAACCCAGAGGCATTTTAATTTCCTCTGTTTGGGATGGTTTTTAGGAATCTCGAATTTCCGACATCATTATGCCCGATAGTTTTAGGTTCGCTTTCGTTGTTAAAGCTTGAAGCTAGACTAGAACACTTTGGTTCCGCCAACGACATCATGAAGGGTGCTATTTAAAGCGACATGTGATTATATATGAAGACAAATCTAATATCTTCATATCTTCCTTCATTTCAGGGATTTCAATAACTTGCCCTGACGTTATGAGATTACGATAATTTCCACGATTAGGGATTTGCACCTTTTCCATGACTATCTTAGTCTTGCGAAAGCATCTTGGCTAGTTATTTCACCTCACTTCGCTTTTACGGTCTGCTGTAATCCGCCATTCTTTCGTTTGGCTGACCGACCGCATGACCTCACGGAATAATCAAGTCCGTGGCAATTGGCTAGATTGCTATAATGGTGCGTTTATTCGCGCCCAGATTCTCTCATTAAAGTTGCGCGGTTCATTTGGCTTAAAGCAATAATAGGAATTTGTAATTCCATCGCTAACTTTTTCAATTCACGAGTAATAATCCCAATTGCTTGATTTAAATTAAGAAATTGATCGTCTCTTAAAAGATGTAGATAATCAATGAAAACTATATCAAGTCCTTGGTGAAATTTTAATTGACGGCATTTTCTTTTAACTTCTTCTATTTTGGTATTTCTGTCATCATCAATTAAAATATTTAATTCACTTAATTTTTCTTCTGTTTGCAATAATTGTAACTTTTCTTCACGAGTTAATTGTTGTTGTTCCATTTTTTTGATACTAATCTGAGATTCACAACTAATTAAACGTTTAATTAATTCTTCAGATGTCATTTCTAAACTAAAAATCAAAATATTATGTTTTTTAGGAATATTTTGAAAAACTTTAGCAATATTGACAGCCAAATTTAACATAAAAGCAGTTTTTCCCATTCCTGTTCTTGCGGCTAAAATATTTAATTGTCCTGGTTTAAAACCTCCAATTAAATCATCTATATTATTAAATCCTGTTTTAACTCCAACTAATTTATTTTTATTGTGGTTTTCCAAAATGTCTTTGATTACTTTAGAAACACAACTTTTTAAATCTTTAAACTTGGGAGTGAGTTTTTTTCTTAATTTTGCAGTATTTGTTTCTATTAATTCTAAAATCTCTTGTGGAGCTATTTTGCTTCTTGCAATTTGGGATAATTTAGCAATAATACCGCCAATTTCTTTTTTTAAAGATGTTTCTTTAATTAAATCAATGTATGTTTCTAAGTGCCGAGGAGAAGGCATCAAATCAGATAATTCATTTAAATAATTAACTCCTCCTATTTGTTTTAATAATTTTTCATTTTCTAAAATAGCACTTACTGAAGAATAATCAATTTCTTTATTATTTTGATGTAATATTTTCATGGCTTTAAAAATATTTTTATGATGAGGACTGTAAAAGTCAGTTTCTGTAATTTCATTAAAAACTAAAGAAATTGATTCGGGGTTTAAAAGTAAAACCCCCAACAAAGCACGTTCTGCTTCAATCATCTTTCTAACTCCTTTTTTTAATTTGGGTATAAAAAATACCCCTTAAAAAAGGGGTTTAGTTTCTATATTGATTAAAAAGTTTTTTCTTCTTTAACAGTTCCGTCAGAATTGTAATAGGTTTCTTTGATTGGTTCTTCTGTTATGGGATCATATTCAGTAATACAATCAATCGTTTTGCCATCTTTATTAAACCAGGTTGTTTTAATAAAATTCCATGTATCAGGGTCATGTTCATGAATACCACAAATTGTTTTGCCATCGAGTTTGTAGTAAGTAGTTGTATTTTTTTGATAATTCATATTATTTATTTCCTTTTTATTATTTTTTTTAATTTATTAATTGCTTTGGTTTTGATAAATTTTACTTGTGTTGCAGATAAATTCAACATTTTACCTATGTCTTTGTTGGAATACTCAATTTGAGGGTATTGGTTTTGGATTTTTAAAGGAATCCCAAAACTTAATCTAATAATTTCGAATTCTTGTTTATTTAAATTAGATTTGATTTTTTCAATAAACAATTCATGATTAACTTGGGTTAACCAAATTTGATGAGGGGTTAGATTGTTGGCTTTGAAAGATTGGGTTTGTTTTTCTTCAAAAGGAATATTACTTACTTGTTTTTCTTTCCGAAAAACTTCTCTGGAAATAGAAGTGGTTTGTAGACCTCTAATAAGTTCTATGATTTCACCTTTAATTGTTGGGGTAGCATAGACAATAAAATCACATCCTAAATCTTGATAATTATTTAAAGCTTTGATTAAACCTAAAATTCCTTCTTGGTATAAATCCTCTCTTTGAAGTGCTTTAGGGAAATATTTAAATTGTTTAACTATTTTTTTTACTAATGGTAAATGCATTTCGATTAATTGATCGCGAATTGCTAAATTCTTTTTATTTTTTAAAAAATCTTTAAATAATTTTTGTCTTAACATTTTATTCCTTCCTAAAAATATTTTTAGAAAAGATAAGAAATTATTTTTTTAGTCTTGAAAAGAAAAAAAGACTAACTTAATAGTTAGTCTTAAAGAATTTTTAGAAAGTAAAAAGTTGTCCAAAGTTTTGGAACACCTCAAGCAACCAACATATGATTATCTTTAATAATTCTTTCTATATCTATTTGTTGTAAAAGTTTCTTTTGGTCTATTTCTTGGGCAATAATATCTAATAAATCTTTATTATTTGCAACAATATTATAAGCTTGTTGAAATAATTTATTCAAATCTACTTTATTTAATTGATTATTTTCCATTAAAAGTTTTTCTATAAATTGAAAATCATCATCAATTCCTGAAAATATTTTTTCTTTTGGAATTTTGCCTTGATTAGCTAAATACTGTTGCGCAGCTGCACCTCCAAAAGCTTGTAAAACTAATCTTTGCCAACCTTGATTTAATTTTGGATGCCTAACAACTGTTTGTCCAAAAAAAAACATCGAATCAGCGGTCAAATCAGTAGTTGTTTCTTGAATATAAATTTTGGCAACCGAACATAATGCAAAAGGAAATTGCAAAACTATTAAGGCATGTCCTGCTTCATGATAAGCTGTTAGTTGACTAGTAGTAAGGGGTGTTGGTGTTTGCATCATAGAAAAATGCAAAATATGAGAAAAATCAGGTTTTAGGATTTGTCCATTAGCACACCAAATTTCTTTAATAGTTTGTATATTGTCTTGTGTTGGCATATAATATTTAAAAATAGATCCACTTGGTAGAATCACTTGTGTAAGCAAACAAGAGTCTAAAAAACCTTCAATAATTATGCCATTTGGTTGGATTTCTCTTAAAAATTTTTTTTCTTCTTGTAAAATAGAACAATTAAACTTTTTATTTTGGTGCTCTTTGGCTTGTATGGCAATTTGCATCACTTTATTATCGCGGTGTTCTTTGCCTTCTTTCATTAACTGAGTTTCCAAAAGTTCAGGCATTAAAGGAATATATTTTTCATCCGTATAAATATTATAATGAGGTTTTGCAGAAGATAAATGGTGTTTTTTTTAATGACATATTGATAGAAGGTTTTGCAAAACAAGCCCCTACAGGAACAACATCACAAATAATATGGGTTGGGTTAGTATTTAAATCAATTGACAATTTTTTTGGCGAATCTATAAATTCTTTTATCCCAATTATTACAAAAATAATAATAGCAATGTTTGTCCAAAATAATTTTGGGATTTTAGAAATCATATTTAGTTTTTTATCTCCTTAAAATTAAAAAAGTTAAATTAAAATTTAACATGAAAAAATAACATAATAAAGTGATTAATGTTATTTGAAATAATAAAGTTTTTTGGATGATATAAAATAAAATCATATAGCAAATAATAAATAATGTGCTTTATTAATGGATGATAAATTTTATACTTGATAATTAGTTATCAAAATGATATACTACAAATAAACAAATATTAAAATTCTACATCATATATTATTATATTTTATAATATGGATTTAAGAATTATAAATTTGAATGCATTTGGGTGATTTATATATTTAATAAAACCACTTTAAAAAAATTTTATAACTAATTCCATCCTTAAAAATTTATTATTTTGTTTCATCCAATCCCAAATCACAACAACTGCCAAAAATTAACTAAAACGGATACAAAAAAATAACAATTTTTTTCAAAATTCACCCAATTCCACCCAAATAATTCCCAAAATAACGGTTTTTGGTTCCAAATTCCCAAAATAATGTATTTTTTTAACATTTATTATTAGCTTTTATTTTTTGTTTTGTTATAATTTAATCAGGCTTATAAAAAATAATTGATCATCAAAAAAAAGATGACTAGAATAAACGAACTAAAAAATAATTTAATTTTGCAAAATTGACCCAAGATAATACTTTATAACTTTGGTTGTGGTATTTTTCTGATTTATTTTTAGTAGTTATAAAAACAATATAACTAATTTATTAAACTTGCAAATGCAAAACAAAAAGGCAAGAGCAAGAAGGCAAAAAAACATACAAATGACTTTGCACACAAACAAGACTAACAAATCACATAAACCACATAACTCCAAAACCCCAACCAAACTCCCCCACCAAAAAATTATCTTACTCAATTATCATCCTTATTATTTTGAATTCCTTTATTCCATTTAATTTTATCCACCATTATAGCCTTGCAAATATTTTTTATATATCAGTTAACAAAATACTAAAATATAAAATTTAGTCAAAGGAAACAACTTTATATGAATAAAAAAGAAGAAATTTTGCAAATCAGTCGTCTTGATAAAGATGCTGTTGTCAAACATCTAAACACCGACGCTTGCGGACTTACTGACAAACAAGCCCAAGAAAGACAAACTCTCTACGGTAAAAATATTATCAAACAAGGCGAATCTTTTCCGTTTTGGCAACAATTCATCAAACAATTTACCTCGGTAATGGCTATTTTATTATGGATAGCAGCATTAATGATTTTTGTAATTAATCCCAAAGAAGCAGCCATCGGTATTTCTATTATTTTAGTTATCATTGTAAATGGTTTATTTTCTTTTTCCCAAGAATACAAAGCTGATAAAATGTTGTCTTCCTTAGGTAAAATGATTCCTAAAAAAGTTCAAGTTTACCGCAACAAAAAAATAGAATTAATGGATGTTATTGAACTTACCATTGGAGATGTCATCTTTTTAGAAACAGGAACCCAAGTTCCAGTAGATGCACGTATTATTCAATCTAATAGCTTTTTTGTTGACAACTCAATGTTATCAGGCGAAACCATTCCTTTAAACCGTACTGAAATGCCAAACCTCGAAGATAATCATTCAATTGCTGAAATGCCTAATTTAGTTTATGCAGGTACTACAGTTACTCAAGGTAGTTGTTTTGCAGTTGTTTATGCTATTGGAAATAACACCCAAATTGGAGAAGTTTCAAGCATTGCTCAAAGCATTGAAAAAGGCAAAAGCCTTCTAGACCAAGAAATGCACCACATTGTTAAAAAAGTAAGTATTATTGCTTCTTGTGCAGCTTTATTTGTCTTTATGATTTGTTTTTTCAAAGCAGAAAAATATAATATAGATTCTTTTAGAGCAGCAATTGTTTGTGCAGTTGGTATGTTAGTTGCAAACATTCCTGAAGGCTTACTTCCTACCGTTAATCTAAGTTTAGCAGTTGGTTCTCAAAGAATGGCTAAACAAAACGCTTTAGTTAAAAAAATCTCTTCCCTAGAAACCCTCAGTTCTACTACTGTTATTTGTACTGATAAAACAGGAACTCTAACTCAAAACCAACTTACAGTAAGAAAAATTGTAATTCCTGATGGCACTATCAAATTAAAAGGTTCTGGCTATAACGACGAACAAACATTTAGTGTTTGCCCAAACAATACTGCCTCCAAAAAGGGAATTGAAAAATTCTTAATTGCATCAGTTCTATGCTCTGAGGCTAAATTAGTTCCTACGCCAACTAAACCCCACCAATTTGAATTAATCGGTAATCCTACTGAAGGAGCTTTATTAATTGCTGCTAAAAAATACGGTTACAACATTGAAGAAGTAAAAAACAACTTAGAAATCATCCAATTAAACCCATTTACTTCCGAACGTAAAAAAATGAGTGTCTTAGTTAAAAACAACCAAGAACCTGCATATGACACCAATTCACAATATCTCTTTATTAAAGGAGCTTCTAATATTGTCCTTGAACAATGTCAAATGCAATACAAAGGTTCTCAAGTAAGTCCTTTTAGCCCTCATGAAAAAGAATCTTTCCTTAAACAAAACGACCAATTTGCAAGCCAAGGATACCGCGTTCTTGCTCTTGCTTACAAAAAAATGGAACAAAATCCTCCCCTAGAAGAAGATATGGTTTTCTTAGGTTTTGCAGTTAATTACGACCCACCAAGAGAAGAAGTTAAAGAAGCAGTTAAAAACTTAACTCAAGCAGGACTAAAAATTACTATTATTACAGGAGATTACAGTCTTACTGCTGCTGCCATTGGTAAACAAGTAGGAATCATCCAAGACAAGTTCGTTGGTTTAGACGGCTGTGACCTTGACAAAATGTCTTTAGAACAATTACAAGAAGTCCTCAAAAGCCCTCATCCAGTTGTCTTTTCACGCACTACTCCCAAACATAAATTAAAAATTGTTCAAGCATACCGCAACAATGGAGAAGTAGTAGGAGTTACTGGCGACGGAGTTAATGACATTTTAGCCCTTAAAGCAGCTCACATAGGAATTGCTATGGGAAAAGCAGGCACTGATGTTGCTCGTAATGCTGCTGATATGATTTTATTAGATGATAATTTTGCAACTATTTCCAAAGCTGTTTTAGAAGGACGTTGTATTTATGAAAACATCAAAAAATTCATGACTTATGTCTTTGCTTCTAATATCCCTCAAATCTTTCCTTTCATCGCTATTGCTTTTTTAGGAGTTACAGAACCTTACTTATATGTTTTACAAATTTTAGCAATTGATCTTTTAACTGACTTAATTCCTGCTATTGCTCTAGGAGCTGAAGAAACTGACCCAAGTTTATTAGTCCAAAAACCACGTACTAAAAACGACCATCTAATGGACACTAAAGTATTAAAACGTAGTTATGGCTTTTTAGGAATAGTTGAAGGTTTAATGTCTTTAGCATTTTTTTGTGCAGTTTACAATTTTAATACAAAAGACAATTTCTTCCTAGCTTCTACTATGGCATTTGGAGCTGTTATCTTTGCTCAAGTAGGAAACGCATTTGCTTGTCGTTCTAACAAACTTTACTTTTGGCAAACTATCAAAAAACCTAATAAAATATTGTACTATGGTATTATAATTGAAGTATTATTCTTTGTATTAATTACTAAATTTAGTTCTTTAAGTGATATATTCCATACTAAGGATATTAATATATCTCATTATTTATGTTTATTATTATGTCCTTTAGTTATGTTATTATTTGATACTATCTGGAAAAAAGTATTTGCATTTAAGAACCAAAAACAATCAAAAATAAACTAATACTTACAATTAAATAATTTATAAAAGACCTCTTTTTTAGAGGTCTTTTTTTGTTTATTAATATAATTATTAAGTCTCCTAAACTCATAAAACTACTTTTTTAACTATTATTGAGCGTTCTTTACGCAAAAAAAAAAAAAAGAGTAAAATAAAAGTAAGGGAAATGTTTTTTGTTCCCTATAAAACTAAAAGGAAATGATAAAGGAGACAAAAAATATGCAACAACCACAAAAAGACAATAAAAATTTTATTGTACTTACAATAGCATTTACAGTATTAATGTTAGGATTAATTTTAGGTGTTTGTTGGGTTTTAAAATCTAAACAAGAACCAACAAAAGAAGAAACATTTAAACCGCCCACACAAACTTACAAACCTAATTATAGTAATAACGAAGGAACTTATACAGGAAGTCAAGTCAATCAAAATCCTTACTTGCCTTCTCAAACATTTACAACCACATCACAACCACAAACAACAAACTCTCAACCAACTCAAACCCAAACTCCACAAGGAAAACTAATCAAAAAACAAGAATATAAATCCAATGGCACAAAAACTGATTATTGTACCTACGAATACAACTCCAAAGGACAATCAACCAAAAAAAATTATGATTTTGATGGCACAAAAGATAATTACATCACCTACGAATACAATGAACTGTTCCGTTTTTTTAGACACTTTTTTATTTCAAAATTACTCTTTAAGACTTAAAATTAAATAGATAATTTCATATCTTTTCAAACTAACAAAGTAATTTCATTACACTTAAAAAGTGTCTAAAAAAATGGAACACCTCACTAAATTTAAGTTAAGTTGAAGTGTGGGAAAATAAATCAATATACTAAAAACAAGATATTAAGATAAAAAGAGACTTTTTAAGTCTCTTTTTTTGTTTATTTAGTTCTAAAAAGACAAAAAATATTGTAATTTATATACAATACTGTATTTATCTTTAAAACTTTTGATATCTATTATTACAAAAATATTGTAATTTATATACAATACTGTATTTATCTTTAAAACTTTTGATATCTATTATTACAAAAACTATAATGCAAATAAAAGTCCATATTAAAAATATTGCTATTTTGGCATTAGTAATGTTTAGTATTTTATTTGGAAAAATATTATTTTTGGGAAATGTAATAAAAGGAAATTGACTTTTGTGTAGATGATAAATATCTTGTTGAGAGCAAATATTAATTAGATTTCCTTGAGAATCAAAGGCAAACCAATTATTATAATAAAGGCTTTCTTCTAAGTTAAAATAATTTTCTACAAAAGTACTATCTATTGTAATTACTTGGCTGTTTGGGTTATCTAGTAATGCTAAATGGCTTTGAAAAATATGAGGCGCTAAGGCTTTATCAGAGATGTTATTATGATTACTAATTAAATATATTTTTTCTCCTAATAAAAGTTTTTTATCAGGAACAAAGGTACAAACAGGATAATTTGTTCTAGATTCAAAAGTTATGTAGCTAAAAGGATTATTATGGGTGGCTATGGTTTTGTATTTTCCTTTTTCATCTTGTAAGCCAAAAGGTGTTTGGATAGTTATTTTAACGTTTTCATTACAAACATTTTGGAAAGCATCTAAGAGATAAGAAGTGTCTAGGTTTGTTCTATTTTTTTGTAAAATGACAGTATATATAAAAGTATTATCGGAATTATTTACAGTTTTTTTGTCAATAATAACTCCTAAGTTGATATTTTGGGAATTGTAATAATCTTGGCATAAAACTATAGTTTTTAACATATCTTCTTTAATTATTTGTTCTTTGTTATCAAAAAGATTATAAAAAGTATTTGGTTTTGTGGGGCTTTGGAAGGTGGTTTTTGCCAATTTGATATTAGTTTCTAAAATCTTTTTTTGGTTTTCTAAAATGTTGTTATAAGAAAAAGTTTGTTTAGTAAATGATAAAAACATTTTATCTATGTCAATTTTAGGGATTTGAATTGTTTCTTCATAACTTTTTTTATTGTTATAATCAAAAATTTGAATTTGTAAAGAGATACTAAATTGATTAGTATTTGCTAAACTAATTTCTAATTGCTTGTATTTGTGAGTATCAAAATTAACTAATTGTATTGTTTCTAAACCATGACAATTTATTGTAAGTAGAGTTTCTTGGTTGTCTTTATTTTGAAAAATTATTTTTTGTTCGGGCTGTTCTTTTATATAAGTATGGAGGTCTTCTAAAAAGATGTTGGTTTGGATGTGGGGCTTTTGTTCGTTTAGTTTTTCATTTTGTAAGATGTTAAGTTCGTTTGCAATATGATTTGTATTAGTGTTAGTCGTTTGGAATGCAATATTATTTGGGTTGTTATTTGCTATGTTTTCTTTTTTGGATTTGAGTAAAGTATAGAATTGTTGTTTGATGTAGTTAATGTTAATTGATTGAGAAATGCGCAAAATTTTATGATAACTCCTATTTATGCCTATTAATTTTCCTTCAGCATTAAAAAGAGGTCCTCCGCTATTGCCTGAATCTAGGGTCATATCAGAGTTAATTTCTTTTTCATTGAGAAAAGAAATAACTCCTGTTTTAAATAAATTTTGTCTAAATTGAGGTCTTTGGTGAGGCATTAGGTTAAAATACCATTGTTCCCATTTTAGTTTTGTTGGTTTTTGGAATTGGTTAGTTTGTAAGCCTTTTTGGCAACCTAATACCCAAACTTGTTCTCCTTGATGGATAGGTATTTGTATATCTTTATCAAAATTAATGTATTTGGCAAGAACTTCATCTAATTTTTTAGTAGTATCGGAGTTAGGAATAGTAAAAGTTATGATAGCTATATCGTCGTATTCACGATTGTTATTAATAAAAGCATATAGTTTTGCTTGCTTGTTTAATCCTTGATTGTTTTTGATTGTTATTTGTTTTTGGTGATTTGATGTATGATAAAAACTTTCAATTACATGACGATTAGTTAGTGCATAATATATGGTGTGGTTATTTATTTGTTCTTTGTAAACAATTATTCCTGTTCCTAGGCTATAACCAGTATTGATAAATAAAGTAATTAAATTGATGTCTTTTAGTATTTGATTGTTGGGCGGTTCTTTTTCCTTTGTCTTTGTCTTTGTTTCTGTATCTTTATCTAATATATTATTTATATTATTGGGGTTGATAATTGCATTGATAAGTTTTATTATTGAAGGTTCGTCATTTATTATAGGTTTATTAAAATTTATGGAAGGAATCGCTTTAATATATTTAATTCCTTTTTCTTTTTTTATTTCAGGAGTTATTAAAAAACCAATTAAATTGCCTTTTTCAGTCCAAAACATAGTTTGTTTATTGTTGGAATTACAACGACTAGAAATAGCAATAAATATTTCATCTAATTCATTGTTAACTTCAATATCTTCACTTATATGACTTTGTTGAAAGGCAATTGCTTGTGGTATAGTTGTAGAAAAAGAATGAATTGGTTGTCCTTGGTGATATTTGTTTTGTCTTTGTAAAGGAGTAATTATATATTTTTTATGAGATTTAAAAGTGATAATATCAAAATCTTTTAATAAGGGAGTAAAAATATTATATTTAGTTAATACTTGATTTTGAATAGTGCCCCGTTCTTCTCCTTGGGGATTTGATAATTTTATAATGTTGTTTGGTTGTATGATATTTTTAGGAGTAAGAGCAAAATATATTTTTTGTTCTGAATTGTTAATTGATGGTGTTTTTTCATTTTCATGGTCACTATTGTTTGTGATTTTGAAACTATAAAAAATAATTCCCAAAGCAGTTTTATCATTTGTATGTATTTGCCAAATTTGGTCTTTGTTGGTTTGTATTTGATTAGTATTTTTAATTTGTTCTTCCTTAATATCTTTTTTAATGTTTTCTTTTAAAATGTCTTTTTCTTGTTCCAAAGCTTTAATAGTTTGTTTAATAGTTTTAGTTTGGTTATTTTCATGTAGTTTATCAAAATATAAGGAATTATTCATAAATTGACTAGTATAAGAGTAATTTTGTAATTGAATAAAACTTAGCCAAAAAAGAATAGATATGTTAAAAAATAAGATAAATTTACGATAAAAATTAATTCTTTTCATAAAACTTTTTTCTAATTATGAGCTATGTTAAATAAAATATAAATAAAAGTATTTTTTTTCTTTTGGGATTTATTTAAAATGTAAAACACCCTTCATTATTATTTTACCCTAAAATTTATTTATTAGTTTGTAAAAAAAATAGCAATAATGTATTGACAGTGCCAAAAATTTTTGTTAAAATAAAATTGAGCTTAAAGGATTAAATGTTTTATACATATTATAAAAAATAAAATAAACATAAGAGATTATCAAAAAAGACAGTAAAGATTTATATTTTCATCTAAAATCGCTTTAAGTTCAAATGAACAAATTATAGAAAATCGTTTTTTCATTTTTTAAGTTAGAAAGAAGAAAAAAGGAGTGATAAAAATGCTATTTAGTTTAATTAATCAAAATCAAGATTTATTAGAAAATTTATTTGAAGATTTTAAAACAAATTCTTTAACTAACAACAACAATATTATGAAAACTGATATTCAAGAACAAGATAATCAATACCTTATTACTATTGAATTACCAGGTTTTAAAAAAGAAGATGTTAAAGTTGCTTTGGAAGAAGGTTATTTAGTAGTTGAGGCTAAAAATTCTAAAAAAAATGAAATTAAAGAAGCTAATTTTATACGTAAAGAAAGATTTCAAGGATTTTTGAGACGTAGTTTTTATTTAGGTGATGATTTTCTTTTAGAAGATATTAAAGGTTCTTTGGAACAAGGTTTATTAAAATTAAGTGTTCCTAAAAAAGAAGTTAAACCCAAAGAAAAACATTATATAAAATTAAATTAAGATATAATAAAAACAAGTTAAGTAATTAACTTGTTTTTATTATATATATGATTAATATTATTAAAAGAAATAACCTCTTATTTATAAGAGGTTATTGTGAAATGCTTCAATTATGAAAATAATCATTGGTAGTTGTGAGGTGTTCCATTTTTTTAGACACTTTTTAAGTGTAATGAAATTACTTTGTTAGTTTGAAAAGATATGAAATTATCTATTTAATTTTAAGTCTTAAAGAGTAATTTTGAAATAAAAAAGTGTCTAAAAAAACGGAACAGTTCAGATGTTTAACCACTCTTGTTTAAGGGTTTCGGTATCAGCTAGTTTTATAGGTGATTTGGTTTGTTGATGGAAAAAGGAACGCCCGAGGGTTTTACTTGGAGATTGTTTGTGCTGTTTGATTCTCTTCCCTGTTTGGGGGTCGTACTCTACTTTGGACTTGATTGTACCGTTGGGGTGATATGAGATTTGCGCGGCGAAGGTTAAAGGAATAAAACTTAAAAGACCACACACCACCATCATAATGAGCTTCCTAATTTTGAGTTTTTTTAACATAATCGCGAATTCCTAATTGTATATATTTTTAATTTCGTTATTATATTCGCCGATGGGTTTTTTGGTGTTGGTTTTTAAAATCCGTCTAGCTGCATGGTATTTTTTCGCATTTCTAAAAGCCCATTTGCATGTTTTATCCCCTCCTACATTCATGTTTTTCTTACTTTGTTTTTCATTTTGCATCTGCTCAATTACCTAAATAGTTTGGTAGCTTAAATATTTATTCTATACTGGGACGAATTATTTTGACGAATAAGCCTTTTCTAAAATATGTTTTTTAAGCCATTTAATGCCGCTATATTTTTTTCTTTTGATATAATATTAATATAAAATACATATTATTAGAATAATAATATAATGCATGCAAATTTAATTTATTATTTAAAATACGTAATATATTTGACAGTAAGCTAACTTATTTCAAACAATTTTAACTTTTTCATGTATTAAATTAACTGAAATGCATTATTGAAATGCAAATATGAATTAAATCAAACTGCAAAAAAAATCACAAAAAAAGCCAAAGAAGCAAAAGGAGTTTTTAATGCCAGCCTTATTTCCCAAAAAAATTAAAGTTATTTATGATGGTCTCTTGCAAGGTCAAGTTTATGAAATGGCTCAAAGTCTAGACTTTTCCTTTCAACATATCCAAGATGCCCTTTCCAAATTAACCGATGAAAACGTTTTTTTACTTACTCGCAGTGTGAAATTTGGACAAGTATCTGATGATGCCAAAACTTTTTTAGACAAAAACGCTACCAAAGTAATAGGTGTTGCTGTGTCTGGCAATAAAAATTGGGGCAAAAACTATGGCAAAGCAGGCGACACCATCGCTTCTACTTACAATGTGCCTTTGGTTCTCAAATTCGAAGGTTCGGGCATGCCAGAAGAAAGAACTTTTTTAAAAAAATGGCTTGCTTGCTATTGTAACGACCAAAAATTGCCTTCTTATCAATCCCAAACGCAAGCACAACTTCAAACACTCACCCCAAAAAAAACCGTCTTGCCACCTTGGATTACACTCAACAATCAAATTATTGACGAACAAGGAAACATCAAAGACCTCAATAAAGATAAAGAAGCTTTACAAAGTTTTTTGCAAGAAGGAGTTTTGCCCAAACTAAAACGTTTTGCCACTTTGCAAGAAAAATTAACTTTTTTACAAGAAAACGAATATTATGAAAGTGCTTTTTTGCAAAAATACACCCACTCGCAAATTAAAGAAATCTACCAAATTGCCTACCAAAAAAATTTCACTTTCCCAACTTTTATGGGAGCTTTCAAATTTTACCACGATTACGCCCTTAAAACTCGTGACAAACAACACTATTTAGAAACCTACGAAGACCGCTTGTCAGTAAACGCCCTTTATCATGCCAAAGGTGACTTTGAAATTGCCAAACGCCTCATTGTATCCTTAATCAACCAAGACTTTACTCCTGCAACTCCCACTTTGCTCAACACAGGCAAAAAACATCGTGGCGAATTTGTCTCTTGCTTTTTGTTAGAAGCTGGTGACTCTTTAAACGACATTGCTCGCATTAATGAATTTTCGATGCAACTTTCCAAAATTGGCGGTGGCGTTTCGATTAACATCACTAATTTGCGTGCCAAAGGTGAATCTATCAAAGGCATCAAAGGCGTGTGTAAAGGTGTTGTAGGTGTGTGCAAATTATTAGACCACAGTTTCCGTTATGCTGATCAAATGGGACA
Organism: Mulberry dwarf phytoplasma; assembly: GCF_056504655.1. Taxonomy (NCBI): domain Bacteria; kingdom Bacillati; phylum Mycoplasmatota; class Mollicutes; order Acholeplasmatales; family Acholeplasmataceae; genus Candidatus Phytoplasma; species Mulberry dwarf phytoplasma. The sequence continues at coordinate 65,943 of NZ_CM151418.1, forward strand.
ACGTACAGGTGCTGGCGCTGTTTATTTGAACGTTTTTCACTCCGATATCATTGATTTTTTAAGTACGAAAAAATTAAGCGCTGACGAGGATGTTCGTGTCAAAACTTTATCTTTGGGCGTTGTAGTTCCTAATAAAATGATTGAACTTGCCCGCAACAACGAAGTTATGTATACCTTTTCCCCGCACACTGTTTTCTTAGAATACGGCAAAAATTTTGCTGACATCGCAGTTGATATGGACTATTGGTACGATATTTTAGTTGCCAATCCCAAAGTGCAAAAAAAAGCCATCAATCCACGCCAACTCTTAGAACTTATTGCCCACATGCAAGGCGAATCAGGCTATCCTTACTTAATGTTTTGCGACAACACCAATCAAGCAAACACTTCCGATCTGAAAGTCAAGTTTTCTAATTTATGTACTGAAATCCTCCAACCCACTATCACTTCACATTACAAAGATTACCATCAAACCCAACAAGACGAAATTGGTATGGACGTTTCATGCAATCTAGCATCAGGACACATGGGAAACATGATTACTAACAATACCATTCAAGAAACTGTTTTTATGGCGATGGAAGTAATGAACTGTGTTTCTGAAAACACTAACATTAGTTATGTGCCAGCTGTTGCCAAAGCTAATTTTCTTAACCGCAGTGTAGGTTTTGGAATTATGGGTCATCACGGTTTTTTAGCTCAAAATTACATTGCTTTTGGAAGTGAAGAAAACAAAGATTTAATTGATGTTTTTTTCAATGCCGTTAATTTTTACAGCCTTCTTCATTCTTGCAATAAAGCTAAAACCACAGGTAAAAAGTTTTATCGTTTTGAACAATCCAAATACGCTGATGGTAGTTATTTTGACAATCGCGGTGAAATTTTACCCAAAACTGCCAAAATCAAAAAAATGTTCCAAAACATCACCTTGCCCACGCAAAACGATTGGCACCAACTCAAACAAGATGTTATGCAATTTGGGCTCTACAATTCTCATCGCCTCGCAGTGGCTCCAAACGGCTCAATTGGATACATTATGGGAGCAACTCCTTCTTTGACTCCTGTAAAACAATTAGTAGAGGAACGCACCTATGGCAACTCCAAAACTTACTGTCCAATGCCTGCCTTAAAACAAACTTCCTTTATGTACACCACTGCTTATAAAATGAACAAATACGACCTCATTGATGTTATTGCCATTGCCCAAAAGCACGTTGATCAAGGTATTTCGTTTGAACTTGGTATTACATCTGATATTACTACGCGTGAATTACAAAAATACTATCTTTATGCTCATCATAAAAAGATAAAAACCCTTTATTACACACGAACCCAAAAGCTAAAAATTGATGAATGTGAGGCTTGTGGTGTTTAAAAACACCCTATAAAACCGAATAAAAAATAATTAATGGAATAAAACTTTCATTAATACACTATATTTATAAATCTCAGGCAATTTTGATTGCTTCTCGTACTTGGTTTTTTGTAATTTTGTTTTTGCTAAAATAAGGCTATCAAATGGATAGTCTTTTTTTATTCTTAACAACGATTATTTCTTGCCTCAACCCCTTTTATATCAAAATAAATACCTTCATTATTTTCCAAAAATATAAATACTAACTTATCAAAATGCAAATCAACCCCAATCAATCCTTTATTATTTTCCAAATTACAATCCCAAATCACAACCCTTTCAATTTTATCCCAATTAATTTATACTGAAAAATTCAAAAACCCTAAAAGAAAAAAGGAGTAAATCAATGAAAACTAAAAATTCCCAACCCCACCCAACTTCTAAAAGCCCTTTTCAAGGAGCTAACTGGAATGTGTTAGAAGACAAATATACCCATTTTTTTTATGAACAAAATTTAAGCCAATTTTGGCGTCCTGAAGATATCAGTTTGCAAGGTGATCTTGCTGCTTGGAGTGAACTTACCTTAGAAGAAAAAACTGCTTATTCCCGCAATCTTTTAGTTCTTACTTTTTTAGATACTTATCAAGGTGATTTGGGTATGCCTGTTATTGCTCGTTCGTTAGAAGAACATGAACACCAAAAAAAAGCTACCCTTAATTTTATGGGAGCTATGGAAAATGCAGTACATGCTAAAAGTTATTCTAATATTTTTATGAGCTATTTAACTAACAAAGAAATTAATCAACTTTTTTTGTGGGGCACCCAGCAAACAAGCCTTCAAACTATGATGCAAGTAATTGTAAAAGTTTATGAGGCTTTGGAAGACCAAATTTATTTGAAAAAACAATCCTCCTTACAATTTAGTGAATTGGAATTTAAAAAAACTCAGTGGCAAGCTATGGCAGTATCGGTTTTTTTAGAAACTTGGTTGTTTTACAGTGGTTTTTACTATTCTTTATATTTTTATGGTCAAGGTAAATTGATGCAATCAGGAGAAATTATTAATTTAATTATTCGTGATGAAAGTATTCATGGTGTTTATGTGGGGCGTCTTGCAACTGAAATTTATCAACTGTTTGATAAGCCTGCCCAACAAACTTTAAAAACATGGTTAGATGATTTGATGCAACAACTCTATCAAGCCCAAACTTCCTTAGTTCATGCCATTTATCATAAACTAAATTTAGAAGATGATGTTAATAAATTTGTGCGTTATAATGCCAATAAAGCTTTAATGAATTTGGGATTTGATGCTTTTTTTCCATCCGAAAATGTAAATCCTGTTATCATTAATGGACTTAATACTGAGACTAAAACTATGGATAACTTTTCTATGAAGGGAAACGGTTATCAAAAAATGCGCTCTGAGGCGTTGCAAGATGAAGATTTTTATTTTTAAGACACAATCAACAATAAAAAAAAAGACTAGTTTTTAAACTAGCTTTTTTTGTTTTAAAAAACATTTAGTTTTATCATAATTCCTTTCTTTTTATACTAAAATAAGTATTTTTGTGTTGCAAACTTGCTTTTTAGTGGTAAAATAAAATTAATTCATTGGCGTTTTTTTGGGAAGAAAAAAACATATCAATGAGGGAAAGATTAAAAAGGAAGTTATAAAACATGTTACAAGAAAATAAAACATGCGAATGTAATAAATAATTTGCTGTTTTTTTTGTTTCTTGCGTGTTTTATAATTTTGCAATTTATCATTTCTAACAAAAAATTAATTCATAATTTATTATATTTATTGTTATAAATATTTATCATTATTCTTATCCTTTATTTTGTTGCACTAATCTATCCCAAAGAAAATAACTTATTTTATTCCAAATATATAACTTTCAAATCAAACCCAAACCTAAATCATTTTCGCCATAAATTTATTTTAGAAAATAAACAACTTATAAATTCTAAAAAAGAGGTATTTAATATGGGCTTTTTTGAATACTTAATTAATCCTTCTAAAAGAGTAAAAAAAATATTAAAACCACGTAATCCTGATGACGATATTACTTTTTTAGTACAAGAAAAAATTGAAGAAATTAAAAATCAAAAAAAATTACCAATTAAGTAAAAAAATCAAATTAGGAACTCATAATACTGTTTTTATTAAATTTTTTATTTTATCATGTGTTTTTGTATTTGGTGGCTTATCTGCTTATCTTTTTTTCAAAAACGAATCTAATATTTATAAATATTTAGAATTTATTAAATCTTTAAAATTAAAAATTTATATTATTGATATCTCTGCATTTTGTCAACTTGATATTGATGATTTATTAAAAGTAAATAATATAGATGCTAAAATAAAACTTTATTTTGGTATCTTAGTGTTGCCCTGAGGTTTGATTTTTAGCAATTTCATCATTTCTTATAGGCATTGGGATTTATCTTTTCAATCCTTTATTAAAATTTGGGATTTCATTATTTGCTTTAGTTTCAGGTTTTATTTTTATAGGTTTTGTCCCTACTCTCTTGGAATTAAATAATGATCCTTTTTTAAAATCTTTGTCTTTGGTTTTGATAATAATCCCTATTATAGCAACTTCCTTAATTGTTGCTTTTGCCACTTATTTATATAATATTAAAAAAACTCAATTTAGTCCTCAATTTCGTTTGCAAACCAAAATCCTTTTTATGATTTCTTTTTTTGGTACAATATTATTAGCTTTATTTGGTTTGGGTATCAATTTACAAAATCCATGGACTATTTTTGCTTCTTTATTGTGGTCTTTTTTTAATTTAATTATAGGTATTTTAATGTGGACTATTACTTTAGAAAATCTCGATCTTTTTGTAAAAGAACAAATTCCTAAAAAATATGAATGGTTTATTATATGTCTTTTGTTTGGTAGTTTTTTTCAAATTTTTCTTTCTGTTTTTAAAATTTTAACATGCTTTGCATTGTTATTTAAAGAAAAATAACTTTTGGCACTAAAATTAAATATTTTATATTATTAAATATTTATATAAATACACTATAAACATGATATAACAAAAATAATTCATCACGATAATGTATAAAGAAATTATGGACGATTATATTATGTGTTGTGAACTAGATAATTATTTGATTGATTTATATATTTTTATAAATTCAATAAAATGGTGGTGGTTTATATGAAAGTAATCAATCTTTTTTAATTAATATTTTAATTATGCTAAATATAAAATACATAATAAAATAAAATTTAAAAAGAGGTTATATTGTTTTTATTAAAAAAACTTTATTTTAAGAAATTACAATTATTTAGTTTTTTATTTTTAATATTATTTTATTCATTTACAAGTTCTAAAGTTATGGCTTTTAATCCTGATGATTATGAACCAGATTATTCTCAAAAACATAATGTACTTGATTGGCGTCATTCCGATGGGCATACTTTTTCAGATAATGCTAGAGTTTTTTATGGTCTTTCAGAAATCAAACCCATTCCTTGTCATTCATATAAAGAATTTGTAAATGCAAATCATTTAATAAAAAATACTGCTTTAATAGCAAGTAATTTTGTCCCAATTCCTGGTTTTAAAAAAGTAGTTAGCTTTGGGTTTGATGCTAAAGAGGATTTTTTGCCAAGTTCTAAAATTGCTATGTTTAACGATGTGCTAGATTATCATTTGAATTCAAATGTAGAACAAGGTTTTTTCTTTTTTGATCTTTCTCAATTAGACGAAATTAAACAAGTAAAACTTACTTTTTGTGATTGTCCTACAGATTCTACCCTTTTAGAAATAGCTAAAGATTTTTTTGAAGGAATAATAGATAACAATTTCGAAGTAACCCCTCAACAAATGGAGAAATTTGGCAAAGATATTGTTAAAACATTGCCACATTCTATAAAAACAGAAATAGTTAAAAAAAGAATTAAAGAATATATTAAGAAAAAGATTAATCAAAAAGTAAGACATGCTATTGCTAAAACAGCTTTGAAAAAAAGTACTAAAAAAGCAGTAGATAGTTTTTGGGGCAAAGTATTTTTTCCTGAGGTTTTTGAAGCAGCTGAGGCAGCAGAAAGAAAATACGAATCTTATGCGTATATAAATAAAAAAATTATTTTTGATATAACAAATAATTATTATAAAAAAACAATTGGATTTTCAGTTCATTTTCCTTCTGAAGATGTTATAGAAGTTTATGAATTATTTTTAGATAATAACAAAAGATCTTATAGGTTAGTCCAAAAAAGTGAAATTTCTAATTCTTCGCATGTTTTAATTAATATTTTACAACCTAAACACGGGTTCGGTCCTCAATATTTAAATCTTTATTGTGGTAAAAGAATAAACTAAAATTATAAGGAGGATTGATAAATATGAAGTTCTTAGATTTCATTTTTGATAATCCTGAGTATTTTAATAAATTGTTAAAAAAATCTCATAATCATAAAAATCAAAAAATAAATAAATGAATGCAAAAACATGTTTCTAATAAAACTGATAAAATAGTTTCTTATAAGATGGTTTTTATAAATTTTTTATCCTTAATTTATTTTGTTTACTATCAGGATTAATTATTTATCAGTTATTAAGCCACTATCACAGTACATTATATTCTTTTTTACAAACCAAAATAACAAATATAAAGGAATTGATTTTATTTTTAATTGGCTTTAAATTAATCATTATTTTGATATGTTGTTTTTATAAATTAAGTCTTTATTATTGGAATTGTTTTTTGCCGATAGCTCTTCATTTGATGGTTATATTAGTAGGTTTTTTATATGCTACTTTATTTTGCTTTTACCGCTTTTATGGGAAACAATATTTGGACTTTCCCCCTTTTATTCAACATTTAATTCCTTTAATATCTTTGTTAATTACTATTTTGATTTTAGTTTTTATTACTGTTTTATATAAAATAAATAAAATTAAAGTTTATCCTGGATTCATTAAAGTTTTAAAAATATTTTTTCTTATTAGTTTTATTGGTGAAATTATTTGTTTTTTTATACTGCTATCATAATTATTTTTCTAACTTCTTTTTTCTTATTATCCTTATATTTTTATCCTTAATAACTTTTATCATAGGTATTTTAAGGTGGGTTTATGTTTTACATCAATTAGATAACTTTGCTAAAAATAAAGTGCTTGCCAAAGAATGTGAATGGATTTTAGTGAATTTTTTATGGCTTTCTAGTATGGAAGTATTTTGTAGTATATTTGAACTTTTTATATATGTTATTACTTATTTAGGTAATATAAAAAATGATAAAAGATAAAAATTTAAGTATTTATATTAAATTGGAAAGAGATATTTAATATTATTATAATTATTTTTCGTTTATTTAAGGGTAAAAAATAAATTCATTAACTACAAATAAAACATAATTCATAATTATAACCTCAAACTATTTACTTAGTTTGAGGTTTTTATATCTTACAATAATTATTAAAAAACAAACTTATGTTTTACAATCAATTAATAGTTTAAAGAAATGTTTGAAAGAAACCCAAAAACAAGAACAAAAGGAAAAAAGATTAATTGAAATTCAAATTTTTGAATGGTCTAGATTAGTTGGCAGCATTTCTTATTTGTTTGCTCTTTTTTTATTTTATTATGGTATAAATAAAGAATTAGGTTAATTATATAAAATATTTAATATTGTGTGTTTCTTTCCTTTTTTAATATCTAGTTTATTAATAGATTATAGAACTTTTAATATTTTTTTAATATGTTAGTTAATTTTGTTTATAATATAAAGAACAAAAGAAAAAACCTCACTGAACCCCAAACACTTATAATTAAATATTTTTTAGATATTTTGCTATTTTTATAATTAAAAAATGTTATAATACAAATGTAAAAATCCCTTTTATTTAAAGTGTTAAAAGTTGGTTTTTTATTGGTTGGTCTTTTGACTTTAAAGTATTGTTTTGCGTTTTTCTTTTTGAGTTTTGCAATAATTGAATTTCAACCCATTTAAAAAAACATCCCATTTTTGATTTTTCAAATTATTTTTTCATATTTGTTATTTATTAAAATTGTTTTATAAAAATATTAAAATCTAAAATTTTAAAGAGTTTTGAATCCTTTTTTGACTTTTGTTATTCCTTTATTTTGATACAATAACTAAAATAATTACAAAATTTATCTTTAATTTTTTATTAAAAAGGAGTTTTGAAATGATAGAAAATTATAATTTTACCTCTAAATCTTTGCAATTTGCTAAAGGTTTTAAAGCTTTTATTGCTCGTGGTAATGTCATTAATTTAGCTGTTGCAGTTGTAATAGGACAACTTTTTGCCAAAATTGTAAGTTCTTTGGTAGCAGATATTATTATGCCTCTTTTTTCTTTGTTGTTTAATTATACTGGGGCTTTAAAAGATTTGAAATTGGAAATTAAAGCTAATACTTATCTTGGTTATGGTAATTTTTTGCAAACTATTTTAGAGTTTTTGTTTCTTTCTTTTATTATTTATACTATTTTAACTTTAATGTCATGGAAAAATCCTTTGCAAAAGGATAAAGTCGATAAGAATATGTTACTTTTACAACAAAGTCTTGATAAAGAAATCGCTTTATTAGAAGAAATTAAAGATATTTTGAAATCAAATAAGTAATTGCAAGTTAGTATTAACAATAAATATTATTTAGTTGTTATTAAAGCAATTATAAGGGACTATTTTTAATAGTCTTTTTTTATTACGTTTTATTATTTTAATTATATTTTCACTCTTTTTATCCTTATTTTTTACCATTATTACTTGAAAGAAATTGCAACAAAAAAATTAACCATATAAACAAAGGAATTGTGAGTTTAGACTAATGAAAATTATTTGGAAATATTTATTCAAATACAAAATGTTGCTGTTATTAAATTTAATTGCTGTTTTGTTTGTTTGTTGTGGTGAATTGGGAATTCCTTTTATAATTGGTAAATTTATTATTGATTATAATAAAAATCAAATTGATCCTTTCGCACTTTTAGGGTTTTTAGCTTTATGTGCTTGTTGTGGTTTTATAGGAAATCTAATTCTTAATTATTGTGCTTCCAAAGTATCATCCTTGCTTTTTCAAGATTTAAGCGTCGATATTTTTAAAAAAGTACAAACTTTTTCGCCCACTGAGATGAAACAATTAGGGATTTCTTCTATCCTTAACTATACTACTTTGGATGTTTTTCAAGTAATGAATTTCATTTCTGTTTTTTACCGTACTGCTGTTGTGTCTCCCATTATGCTTGTAGTTAGTGTTGTTTCTATTTTTTATGTAGCTTCTTTTTTGCTTTTAGGAATCCTTTTTGTTGCTCCTTTTTTAGTTTTAACCTTATTTATTATTCTTAAAAAATCTTATATTTTATCACAGCAACAACAAAAAAAATTAGATGAATTAAATGTTATTACTCGCGAAAATTTAATTGGGATTAAATCTATTCGTGCTTTTCGCCAAAGTCAATATGAAACTTCTCGTTTTTCTAAAGTAAATCATAAATATAGTTTTTTTTCTATTAAATTATTTAATTTTATGGTTTCTATTGATCCTATCTTTTATTTGTTTTTAAATTGTTCTATTTTGATTAATGTTGGAGTAGGAGTATATTATTTAACTCAAAGTCATCCTGATTTTACTACGGGAAAACTTCTTTCATGTATTGATTATCAATTTCATGTTTTATTTGCTATTTTAGATTTTTTATTACTCTTTATGATGTTTCCTAAAACTTTGGTATCTGTTAGAAGAATTGAAAATGTTTTAAATATTACCCCTAAAATTAAAAATGTTTGTAAACCTTTAAAACCGCAAATGCCTTTTCAAACTTTGTCTTTTGAAAATGTCACTTTTACTTATCCTGATGCTACACAACCCATGTTAGAAAAGATTAATTTTAGTATGAAACAAGGACAAATTGTAGCTTTTGTAGGTGCTACTGGTTCAGGAAAATCAACCCTAATAGGGCTTATTCCTCGCCTTTATGATGTGTGCGAAGGTGCTATTAAAATTAATGATATTGATATTAAAGAATATGATCTTAATTATTTGCGTAATAAAATTAGTTTTATTTCTCAAAAAAATGTTTTATTTAAAGGAACTATTAGAAGTAATTTAGCTTTTGGCAAACAAAATCCTCAAGAAAATCAAATGACAGAAGCATTGCAACTTGCTCAAGCTTATCAAATTGTACAAAATAAAAATCATAAATTTAATGAAATAGTAAGTGAATTAGGTACTAATTTTTCAGGGGGACAAAAACAAAGGCTTTCTATGGCAAGAGGATTTCTTAAAAAACCTGATATCTATATTTTTGATGATTCTTTTTCAGCTCTTGATTATAAAACTGAATATGAAATTAGAAAAGCTTTTTTTGAAATGAAAGATCAAGCCTTAGTGTTAATTGTTGCTCAAAGACTTACTTCTGTTATTAATGCTGATAAAATTATTGTTTTAGAAGAAGGAAAAATGAAAGCTATAGGAACTCATCAAGAATTAATGAAAAATTGTCTTCTTTATCAAGAAATTGCCAAATCCCAAAATTTAGAGGTTGTTGTATGAAAAGAATTTTGAGATATTTAAAACCTTTTAAAAAACAAATTAATTTAGGGATTTTCTTAATTTTTGTAGCTTGCCTTTTTAATGTTTTTTTGTTTTATTTTGAAGGTAGATTTATTACTGATAAAATTCAAAATTATTATAAAGATAAAAATTCCTTTTCTGTTCCTTTTTTTGGCAATGATATTATGTCTTATATTATCTTTATTTTATGTATTAATTTATTTTTATATTTTGTTGTTGTTATGTGTCGTGTCTTTTTTAATAAAATGTTAATTTCATCTATTCATCAAGGGATGAGAGATTTGCGTCAAGATGTGCAAAAAAAAATTCATCGTTTACCTATTAAATACTTTGATTCTAATACTTTAGGAAATATTATGAGTCGGATGACAAATGATATTGAAGTTATTTCTAATGCCTTGCAACAATCTTTTTCTATTATGTTAGCTGCTTTTTTAATGATTGTAATGATTGTTTGTTTTATGTTTGTTTTACATCTTTTTTTAGGTATTATTGTCTTTATGATGATTCCTTTTTCCTTTTATGCTATTTATAAAGTGTTTACTAAATCACAGAAAATCTTTATTCAAAGGTTTGATGCATCAGGGAATCATCATGGTTTTTTACAAGAAAAATATACTGGATATAAAGAAATTATTTTATATAATCAACAAAATACAGTTATTGAAGAGTTTAGTTATCAAAGTAAGTATTTAGAAAAGTTAGTTTTTAAATCTAATTTTTTGTCTGGATTAACTTCGCCAATTGTATGTTTATTTACTCATTTTACTTTAATTGCAGTTAGTATGATGGGATTTTTTTTGATTGAAGGACATAATATACCTCTTTTTTTAACTAAATTAGGAGTAGGAGTTATTGGAATAGGACTTTTTAGATGTTTTTTACAATTTGTGTGGCGTTTAGGGAATCCCATTATTGAAATAGGTCATATGTCAGTTTTATTACAATCTGCTAATGCTGCTTCTAGAAGAGTATTTGCTTTTTTAAATGAAATTGAAGAAGCTCCTGAAGTGCTCAAACCTCAAGTTATTGCCAATCCTCAAGGAGAAGTTGTTTTTGAAAATGTTTCTTTTGGTTATAATAAAAGAGATATGTTATTAAGGAATATTAATTTTGTTGCCAAGCCAGGACAAACCATAGCTATTGTAGGTCCTACAGGTTCAGGTAAATCTACTTTAATTAATCTTTTAATGCGTTTTTATGATATTAATGCAGGGTCTATTAAAGTTGATGGAGTTGATATTCGCGAGTTAAAGAAAGATAATTTAAGAACTATTTTTGGAATGGTATTACAAGATACTTGGTTTTTTAAAGATACTATTTGGCAAAATATTAAATATGGTAAACAAGATGTAACTGATGAAGAAGTAATACAAGCAGCCAAGCAAGCTCAAGTTAATTATTTTATTAATACTAAGCCTAATGGTTATCAGATGCAAATTAATGAAGAAGCAGATAACTTATCACAAGGAGAAAAACAATTAATTACTATTGCAAGGACTATTTTAAGTAATCCTAAAATATTAATTTTGGATGAGGCTACTTCTAATGTAGATACTAGAATTGAAATTTTGTTACAACAAGCCATTCAAAAGTTAATTCAAAATAAAACTGCTTTTGTTATTGCTCATAGATTGTCTACTATTGTTAATGCTGATAAGATATTAGTGCTTCATAGAGGGGCTATTATTGAACAAGGAACACATCAAGAATTATTAAATTATAAAGGATTTTATTATAAACTATATCAAAGTCAATTTCAAAAATAAGATATAATATTAATATTAAATATAAAGATCAACTATAAAAATAGTTGGTCTTTTCCTTATTTGTAAGTTATTATTTTATTATTTAAAGATTGTTTATTGGTGTTGTTGGTTTTAGGTGATATGTTATAATAAGAATAATCAATTGCGATAATGTATAAAAAAATTATGGGAGATTATATTTGTGTTGTAAACTGGATAATTATTTGATTGATTTATTTTCAAAACTATAAATTATTATAGAGTGAATATTTTGAGATCATAACCGAATTTAAAAAGGAGTAAAAAAATGAAACAAATTAAATCTTCATATATTATATATACTTTTGTTATAATTATTTTTATTCCTTAATAAAAAAAGAATTAATTTCTGATGATTTTATAAAAGGATTAAATGATAAAATTTTTGATTTAGATTATTTAAAAATTTGTTTACCTAATTCAAAAGATATAGAAAATTATGATGAATTATCTACTACTATTAAAATTTATAATGAAAAAGTTAACCAATTAGAAAAACAACATAAATTTAATCAAATTACTGAATCTTATTATAAGAAATGTTATTTAAAATTATGTGTTTTATTTAAGGAAATTTCTAAAAATATTTATAAAGTAAAAAAAAAGATAATGGTTATGAGACTCGTTTAAAAAGGTTTAATTATTTTATGTTTGAACCTTTGGAACGAATTAAATATTATAAAAAACATTTAAAAGAAAAAAAAGAAGAAAGGTATTTGTCATTAAGTGATGATGATTTGAAATTTGATTATTCTTTAAAAAAGCAATTAAAAGAAAATAAATTGCAAGAAATTAAACCAAAATCAAAAATTTTAAGGCATTATCGAGATTCTTCACAAAATGCTAAGGATAAACTTTTATATAATTTCAAAGATTCTAAAAAAATATCTTTTATTACTTTGACAGCTCCTTATGATGATTTACAAGGTAAAACTATAAAATATACTCATGAACCTGATATTATGGGGCAAGTAAGGAAACGTTTTATTCGTTTAGTGAGAAAAAGTTATTTATCAAATTTATTTCAACAATTCTCTCAAAAAGATTTGGTTTATTCTAAAATGCAAGATTTTCGTTATTTTTGGTCTTTGGAAACTACTAAATTAGGAGTTATTCATTATCATATTATTTTTAATATTGATGTTTTAAATTCTTTTGGTGTATATTCTCGTTATTTGTGTGCTGATAAAGATTATGCTTTGTGTTTGAAAAACCGACCTATTAAAGGGAATAAGAGTATTTTTTATGATGATTATTTAATGCATAAAATAGATGAAAAAGGTAATATTAAAATACCTCAAAATTATTACGAGAAAAAGAATGTTAAAGTGCCAAAAATTACTTTGCTTTGGGCTAATGCTTATGCATCTGTTATGAATAAAAATAATATAAAACATTATAAACATTTAAATCCAATTAGTCAAAACGTTCAAATTTTTAGACCATCAAAAAAAATCTTTTATTTGAAAAAATTGAAATTAGTAAATGTAAAGTTTTTTATAAAGGTACTTTTGATAAAAAAGATTATGTTAATAAAATTGTTTCATATGTTAGTAAATATGTTTCTAAAAATGATAAACAAATTGAATCAAATTCTAATAAAGGAATTGATTTTTATAGTCGTCATTTGTTTGGATTTTCTCGTACATGTTTTTCTTGTCCTCAAAAATCTTTTTTGGCATTATTTCCTTATGATATAATTAAAGAAATAGAATTAAGTTCATTTCCAATTGTTAATTTTAACTTTTCTAATATATTTGAATGGAATATTAAACAAAGAGTTAATGAAAGAAATATTAAAATTCCACATAATTTAACTTTGTTGTTTAAATCTTATATGAATCCAAATCAATTTCAAAATTCTAATTATTTTAGTTTAAATTTATCTAGTATTCAACCAAAAAATTATTTTCTTAATAAGAATGAACTGTTCCATTTTTTTAGACACTTTTTTATTTAAAAATTACTCTTTAAGACTTAAAATTAAATAGATAATTTCTTATCTTTACAAACTACTTTGTTAGTTTGTAAAGATATTTTTTTTAAATATTTTATCCCTACACTATATATATAAGCCGAAAAAATAAAAAAACTCCTCATTTAAAGGGTGTCTAAATCAAGACTAGGGTAATATACCCTAATTGGATTTAAATCAATGCGAGAGGGGCATTTCTGAATCAAGGGGCCTTCTTGATTTCCTTCCCTGTTTTAGGATCGTACTCGATGATGTAGTCAATTGTTTTACCGTCAGAATTGTACCAGGTATACTTGATTTCATTCCCTGTTTGGGGGTCGTACTCGCCGATGGACTTGATTGTACCGTCAGATTTGTATAAGGTCCACTTGATTTCCTTCCCTGTTTGGGGGTCGTACTCGCCGATGGACTTGATTGTACCGTCAAAATTGTATGAGGTATACTTGATTATATATCCTGTTTGGGGATCGTACTCTACTTTGGGCGATACATTAGTAATTGGGATTTCTCGTTTGGGTTGGTTAGCATTAGTAGTAGTAGTGGATTCGATGGGATAAGAAGGTTTATCATTATGCGGTGTTTGTGGTTTGGGTTGGTTAGCTTTAGTTGTGTTAGTGGACTCGATAGGATAAGAAGGTTTATCATTATGTGGTTTTAGTGGTTTTGTGTTAGATTGGTGGGGGTAATGGTTACTACCAACATTATCATCTCTGCCTTGAGATGATAATTTCTTGGTGGTGCCGAAATTTACGGAAAGCCAAAGAAGCCCCGCGCAAATTAACAAAACTGCCACAATAACAAGGGTAGCTTTCCAAACTGATTTCGTTTGGTTGGGTGATTGATAATTCATTTTATTTTTTCTCCTTTTTTAACTTATTAGGGTACAAACAATATCCCTTACCTTTATTTTACTCTTTTTTTTTTTTTTTGTACCGAAATCGCCCCTCTGGGGAGGGGATAATTAATTTGTGATTTTAAGAGATCCAGTAATTATTTGTCCTTCGGTTTGATTCAAACTTGGGTTTGACATTAGTTCTTCAATTTTTTTGGTTTTTTGAGGGAGTGTGAGATTAGGGTCGTTTGCGATGTTGAGATATTGATTTCTCGCCTGTTCGATTTGGTTGATAGTAGGTTCTAAATCTTCGATCGTGTTGTCATAATTATTTACGTTACAATATTTAAATTTTTTCCCACAGATGGCGGCATTTCTTGTTTTGGATATTTTTTCGTGCTCGGTTTTTTCTTCTGAGGTAAGTTCATTGAAGTTTCGATTGTTTATTATGGCTTCAAGCTTTTCTAATGCATATGTTACATCTCTTAGAAGAAGATGGCACTTTAGGTGTTATTTTACCATCTGGAGTTTTATGCGCTTCTACACCCGGAGTAATAGAATTTAGAAAATTTTTAGTAGAAAATCAATATATTGATACAATTATACAATTACCCCTAAATATTTTCCCTTATGTATCTGAAACAACCATTACTTATATTTTAATTATACAAAAATGTGTAGAAAATCAAAAACATCAAATTCGTTTTATTGATGCATCAGAAATGCATGAAAGAATTAAAAGTGGTATTTTTCTAAGACAATTAGGCAAAAAAAATATTAAAGATATAATGGAAATGGTGTCATAAAATAAAAAAAATGACAAAATGTCAATAGCAAATATAGAGCAAATTAGAAAAAATAATTATGTTTTAACCACAAACTTATATTGTTCAAATCATTTGCAAGAAAACAAAGAGGTAAATATAAAAAATATTGCGATTTTCAAAAGAGAAATAGAATTATTAGAAACTAAAAAAAATAATTTATCTCAAAAAATACAACAAATAGAAAAAGAGATTGAATTATTTTTCGAAAATTCTAAAGAAAGAAAAGAAATAGCAATTAAAGATATAATACAAGAAATAACAAAAACAAATAAAGATAGCTCCCCTTATGATATTTGTAGTCTAGATTGTAAAAAAGGTTTGATTTTAAGAGATAATAAAAAACAATTTAAAAAAAATTAAAAATTATAGAATAGCATATCCCAACAATATTGTTATGAACAACAGAGATTTCTTAAAACATAAATCAATTGCTTATAATATTTATAATAAACCAGTATTGATTTCTAATATTTATTCAGTTTTTGAAGTTAAAGAGGGGTTTGATGCTAATTTTATATTGAATTTTTTAAAAAATTCTCAAGTTCATAAAAAATTAAAGGTTATTGGAAAACAAGGGGTAATATCCGAAATTGATAAAAATGTTTTTTATCAACTAACTTTTAAATTACCCGCTTTAAAAGAACAAAAACAAATAAATGTTTTTTTCAATAATTTATCTAAATTATTAAATGATATTGAAAATATTTCCATAGAAATACGCCAACTTCAAAAAGAAAAACAAGAATATTATTATTTATTATAATTATATAATTTATTCCTTACTTTTTCTTGCTTTTATTCTCCATTTTTTTAAAATACAAAAGACATTCATTAAATGAATGTCTTTTTTTGTAAATTGATATATGCTTAATGCAAATCTAAATTTAATATAAACCCTAAACCACTTTCACCAACTTCCAACTGTTAAAATGAAAAATATTTTCAAAATGCTAGTATAATATAATAGAGTGTTTTGATTAAAATATATGAAGGATATGATATTGACAGCGATATTTAGAAGTATATTTTTTCAAAATCCTAAATTATATTTCTAATCATAAATAAAATACATAAATTAACTAATAAAAATTGGAGACCAAAACTAAGATTCCCAAACAAATTTTTTTGCAAACAAAACCACCCAAAAAGCCCAAACCCCAAATAAACCAAATAAAAAGAAAAAGGACTTATAAAATGCAAAAACAATCAAATTTCATCAAAACCATCATTCAAAAAGACCTCCAAAGCGGAAAATGCAGCCAAATCATTACACGTTTCCCGCCCGAACCCAATGGTTTTTTACATTTAGGACACGCCAGAGCCATCATTATTAATTTTGAATTGGCACATTTTTTTGAAGGCAAAACCCTTTTACGTTATGATGACACCAACCCTTCCAAAGAAAAACAAATTTATGTTAATGCCATCCTCAATGACATCAAATGGCTGGGATACACTCCTTACAAAATCACTTTTGCCTCAGATTATTTCCCTCAAATGTATCAAATGGCACTTTTTTTAATCAAACAAGGAAAAGCCTATGTTGATGACCAAACCGCTGAACAAATTGCCCAAAGTCGCGGTAATTTAACCCAAAAAGGTACCAATTCTCCTTATCGCAATCGTAGTATTGAAGAAAATATCTTGCTATTTGAACAAATGAAAAAAGGAAAATTTGTAGAAGGTAGCAAAGTTTTGCGTGCCAAAATTGATATGCAAAGCCCTAACCTTAATTTGAGAGACCCTATTTTGTACCGTATTCTTTCTGCTTTTACTTTAAAACAAAAACATTGGCATATTTTCCCTACCTATGATTACGCTCATCCATTGGAAGATTCCTTTGAAAACATCACACATTCTTTGTGTTCTTTGGAATTCGAAGACCACAGACCTTTATATGATTGGATAATCAAAGAAACAAAAGCCAAACATACTCCACGCCAAATTGAATTTGGAAGACTTAATCTTACCCAAACTTTGATGAGCAAAAGACATCTTAATAATTTGGTAGAAAAAAACTTAGTAACAGGTTGGGATGACCCTAGAATGCCAACTTTATCAGGCATCCGCAAAAAAGGCTACACTCCTGAAGCTATCAAAAATTTTGTCCTTGAAACAGGCTTATCCAAAGTAAATTCACAAGTCAAACAAGAAATGTTAGAATCTTTTGTAAGAGATGACCTTAAAGGAAAATCCTTGCCTCGCATGGCAGTTATAAACCCCCTCAAACTTACTATTACTAACTTTCCTGAAAACCAAATAGAAACTCTCAAAGCTCCTTGGACTAATAATTTTCATACTTGTAAATGTTGCAACACATCTCAAACCCAAAGAAAAACCCCAGAACAAAATCAAGAACAAACAAAAGGAAAAGAACAAACCCAAGAAAGAGAAATTTATTTTTCCCGCCATCTCTACATTGAAAAAGACGATTTTGCACTCCAAAAACCAGATAAAAATTATAAAAGATTAACTTTGGGCGAAGAAGTAAGATTATTTCATGCTTATTTTGTTAAAGCTTACGATGTTGTCAAAAACAACAAAGGAGAAATAACAGAAATTCTTGCAACATACGACCCCCAAACCAAAAGCGGCAGCGGCTTTAAAGATAGAAAACCAAACGGAACTATTCATTTTGTAGAAGCAAAGACTGCTTGCAAAGCCACTTTTAATTTTTTTGCTCCACTACTTTGCACAAATGGCAATTTCAACGATAAATCCTGGCATATCAAAAAAGGTTTTGTAGAATCAAGTTTACAAAAAAGCTGTTGTTGCAAAAACCATTTGCAATTTCTAAGACAAGGTTATTTTGCAGCAGACAAAATCACAAAAGACACAAATGGAAAAACGCAAGAACTTAATTTCAATGAAGTAGTAAGCTTAAAATCAAATCCTCAAAAATAAATTTGTTCTACTAAAAAAATAAAAACTAATAAATCCCATCAAATCACCCAACCAAAAAACACTCCCAGAAAAAACAACACAAAACAAAAAGGATAAACAACGAAATAAAAGGTATAAAAATGTTTTCCAATAAAACCAATTTTTTAGAAAAATTAAATAAACCCCAACTTGCAGCAGTCACAAGCAATGCTAAATCTTTTTATCTAGCAGCAGGAGCAGGCACTGGTAAAACCACCACTTTAACTGCTAAAATTGCTTATTTAATCGAACAAAAAAACTTACCAAGCAACCAAATTTTAGCCCTTGCTTTCACCAACAAAGCTGCCAAACAAATGCAAGAAAAACTTGCCAAAATGATTGGTCAAGAAAAAACCAAAGGCATTACTATTTGCACTTTTCACTCTTTGGGAAACCAAATTTTGAAAAAATTTATCCCCTTTTTGCCATTTTCATATCGCACCAATTTTAAAATTTTAGATGACAACGACTGCAAAAAAATCATCAAAGACATTTTAAAAGAAATGAATATCGACCCCAAAAGAATAAAAATTAGCGAATTAAGAAAAAACATTTCTGCTATCAAAAGAAAACACGAACCACAAAACAAAGACACTTTGCAACACGCAACCCAAAAAGAACACATTTTTCAACGTGAAAACAGATACGAATTCGAAATACCAATCAAAGCTAAATATCAAATTTTTTTGCAAAACAATAATTTAGTTGATTTTGATGACCTTATTTTATATACGCACCAACTGCTCCAAGAAAATGCCGATGTAAGGGCTTTTTATCAACAAAAATTCCAATATTTATTAGTTGATGAATTCCAAGATACTGATTTTTTCCAATACCAAATTTTGACTCTTTTAGCCCAAAACCACCAAAATATTTTTGTAGTAGGAGATCCTGACCAAAACATTTATTCTTTTCGAGGAGCCAGATTTGAAAACAGCCAATTGTTCTTAAATAAATTTAGTCCTCAAGTAGCTTTTTTGGAACAAAATTACCGTTCTTCTAAAAACATCCTAGACAAAGCCAACCTTTTGATTAAACACAACGAAGACCATCCTTTTAAAAAAAATCTCAAAAGCACTAAAAGCGGAGGCGAACCTGTTATTTACAAGTTTTTTTCAGATTATAAAGAAGAGACAGACTACATCACAAAAACCATCCAAAACCTTGTTTTACAAGGTATTTGCAGCTATCAAGATTTTACTATTTTATATCGTACTAACATTTTGGGACGCCCTTTGGAAGAAAAATTCTTAGCAAACAGCATTCCTTATCAAGTTTTTGGAGGTATTTCCTTTTACCAAAGCAAAGTAGTCAAAGATTTTTTAGCTTATCTCAATGTTATTGCAAATCCCTCACAAGATTTTGATTTCAAACGCATCATTAACACCCCTAAAAGAGGAATTGGAACAACTTCACTTGCACATCTAGAACAACTTGCCCAAGAAAAAAACTTAGCTCTCTTTGACGCCCTTAACTACCTAGACCAAACTCCAATTCAACCAAATACCAAAACTAAACTAAACGAATTTCAAAAATTAATTACAGCTTTACGCCAAGAACTAATTAATGATTCTTTTGACTGTCTTAGTGATATAATTACTCATATTGATGAAAAAATTAAGTATTGTCACAAAAACGATGAAACTTACAAAATGCAATCAATAAAAGATTCTGAGCCTGCTTTACATTACATCGAAGAATTAAAATCAGTTTTTATGCAAGCAGAAAAAAATTTGGAAGGAAACATTTTTGAAAAACTAACCCAACTTTTAGATCAAATATCTTTGTATAGCGAAATTAACGAACAAACCGAACAAGACCCCAAAACCCCAAGCAAAAACGATCGCGTTAAACTTTCTACTATTCACAAAGTCAAAGGTTTAGAATTTAGAGTGGTTTTTATAGCTGCTTTTGAAGATATTTTTTTTTATTACAACCAAAAAGAAAAAAGCGATTTAGAAGAATCAAGACGTCTAGCTTATGTAGCAATTACAAGAGCCGAAGAAAAGTTATTTTTAACTGGGGCTTATCAAAGAGTTTCATATGGCAAACAAATAGACAGTCAACCTTCACGCTTTTTACAAGAAATGGGCTTTTTTCCAAAAGAAACCCCAAGACCAAATTATTTTTCCCCACATTTATTTCAACCAAACCAATCAAACCAAGTATCTTACACTAATGAAAATGGCTTTTTTCAAAAAGGAGACAAAGTCAAACACAAAACTCTCGGCTTGGGCGTAGTGGAAGCCATCATGCAAGATTTAATCCAAGTACGCTTTATAAATTCCCAAAATATAAAAATATTTGAAAATACAACTGCTTTTCTTGCTAAAATAAAAGAGTAAGAAAATTTTAAACATTTATCAAAAAACGAATCATCAATCATTATTTTATTAAATCGATTAGAAATTTAAAAACAACAAAACAACAAAATCAAATTACCAAAATCAAAGGAGATTTTTATGAATTATACCGTTTTTTTTGTAACTATTTGTACTTTTATCGTTTTAAGTACTTTATTTTTAGCAGATAGCAACGACAGCTTTTCTTTGGGAAATTCTTTTTCCGAACAAAAACAAGGACGCAAAATCAAAGGCGAACAATTCTTCTTAAACTGCTTTCTTACTGTTTTAACCATGGCTTTTTTTGGACTTTCCTTTTGGTGCCAACAATAGTTGATGCCATATGCAATTAGAACAAAATACCTTAGCTTGGCACAATCATCGCAAAAAATACATTAATGCTTCCGAAGTAGCAGCTATCATGGGCTTAAATCCATTTGAAACCAAAGAGCAATTATTAAAAAGAAAAGTTTTTGGCACTCCAATCGAAGACAACGAAGCAATGAAACGCGGACGAATTTTGGAACCCCAAGCAAGAAATTTTTTCAACCAAACACAAAAAATGCAATTCGAACCCAAAGCCTTTGTCAAAGATTTCATGTCTGCTTCTTTGGATGGATGGGACGCCCAATCCCAAAGCCTCTTAGAAATCAAATGCCCCATTTCTTTTGCCTCTTATACTTGGCAATCCTTTTTAAATGAAGGAAAAATCCCTACTATCTATTATGCCCAACTCCAAGCCCAAATTTATTGTTCTCAATCAATTAAAGCTTACTTTTTGGTCTATCAAAACGACCAAACCAACAAAAATATCGAAGTCAAAGAAGACCCGAATTTTATCACAAACATGCTTGAACAGTGCAGTCATTTTTTTCAATTATACTTAAAAACTAAACAATTACAAAAACAACTTCAAATTTAAAATTACTCATTTATATAAATATAAAAATACATTATTACTATTGCATTTCATTTAACCGTATTTATGACAAATTTCACCATAAAAAACGACCATAAACAAAAGATAAAACCACTTACAAAAATATTTAATTATTTTTTTGCTTTTTCTTATTGACAAACAACAAAAAAAGAGATATACTATAAGTAGTATTGCTAATTTTTAATTTGAGATTACGGAAAGGAGATATTAATGCCAAAAACTGTTTTTCGTAAAGGAGAAACTATCGAAGAAACGCTACGTCGTTTTAAAAGAGAAGTTTCTAAATCTGGTGTTCTAGCAGAAGCGCGTCGCAAAGAACATTATATTAAACCAAGCGTACAAAAGAAAAATCGCCAAAAAAATATGCGTAGTAAAAAGCGTTAATGTTTTAATCAATTAAAAGCTACTTGAAATAAGTTGCTTTTTTTATTTTATATTTGCTTATATTTGCTTAAGTTTTTTTTGCAAATGTCTTTTTATTTTATTCGTTCAAATGTTCGCTCAAATCATCAAAAAATAATCTCATTATTAAAAATTACCAAAAAAACAACTCAATTGCAACCAAAACTACAACCACCACCCAAACCCCAAATAGGAAATGCTAAATGATCATTAAAATCCACAATCAAACTTATTTTTGCATCACACCTTTTAAATCTTTATTAATTAAAATGTTTTTACCCATCAAAGAAAAAAAATTAATGCATCTCATTTTTGTTACCAACGAAAAAATTCAAGAACTTAATTCCTTTTATCGCCAAAAAAATTATCCCACAGATGTTTTGTCTTTTACTAATGATTTAACTTTTTTTGCAGGCTTAGAAGACAATTCTTTAGGCGATGTTTTTATTTCTTTTTCCAAAGCCCAAGTCCAAGCACAAACAGCCAAGCACAGTTTAGAACGCGAAATTGCTTTTTTAGCAGTGCATGGTTTTTTGCATCTTAAGGGTTATCAACACCGCACCGAAGAAGAGTTTCAAATAATGCTTGCTTTACAAGAAAAAATTTTACAAAACGTAGGTCTAAATTTAGACAAAACCACATAAAACAGCAGCAGCAGCCCCAAATCCCATAAAAACCAAACAAAAAGAAATAAACCAAAATAAAAACACCCGCACAAACACCAACAAGGAAAAAGAAAAACAAAAAAATAACTAAGAAATTGAGGACTTACATGGATTTTAAATCTGGTTTTATTGCTATTTTGGGACGCCCAAACGTCGGCAAATCAACTCTTCTAAACGCATTAACCCAACAAAAAGTTGCCATCACAAGCGCCAAACCCCAAACAACACGCCACAAAATTATTGGCATTTGCCACGAACCTAACGCCCAATATATTTTTGTAGACACCCCAGGAATTAACCAATATAAACATTTATTGAACCAAAAAATGAACAACATCGCTTTTCAAAGCATCAAAGACGTTGATTTAATTCTCTTTTTAACAGATTCCTTTTATCATCCCAAAGAAGAAACTTTGTTAAAAATGATTTTCCAAACCAAAAAACCAGTTTTTTTAGTCATCAACAAAATTGACCGTTTAAAGAGCAAAAGCCAAATTGATGCTATTATTTTAAGCTATTTAAACCATTTTTCTTTTCAAACAGTAATCCCACTTTCTGCTATCAAAGCCAAAAACACCACTTTTTTAAAAGAAAATATCTATCAAAATATCAAACCAGGGGTCGCTTACTATCCGCAAGACATGATTACTGATCAAAAAAAAGAACTTTGGATAGCAGAAATAATCCGCGAAAAAGTCCTTTATTATGTCCACGAAGAAATCCCTCACGCCTCAGCCGTAATAATTGAAAAAATGGAACAAAAAGACCATTTATTAGAAATTTGGGGCTTGATTTTGGTAGAAAGAAGCTCTCAAAAACAAATCTTAATTGGCAAGGCAGGCTCCAAACTCAAACAAATAGGAACACATGTTCGCCAAGACCTCAATTGCCATTTGCAAATCAAAACTCACATTAATTTATGGGTCAAGGTGTATCCTAATTGGCGCAACCAAAAAGATTTATTAAGTCGCTTTGGATATTAAATAATTATAATTGAAAAAACTCAAAAAAACAAAATCAAAAAAAAAAAAAAACAACGCAAAAATCAAAACATCAACACCAACAACAAAAAGGAGCTTTGGGATGCAACATTTAGACAAAGTTATTTCATTAGCCAAACAAACAGGATTTGTATTTGCAGGCAGTGAAATTTATGGGGGACTTGCCAATAGTTGGGATTATGGTCCTTTAGGCAGTTTATTAAAAAACAACATTAAAAAAGCTTGGTTGCAAAAATTTGTCCAAGAACAACCCAATAATTTTTTGTTAGATGGATCCATTTTACTTAATTCTACCGTATGGAAAGCCTCAGGTCATCTGGATTCTTTTTCGGATCCCCTTACCGAAAATCAAGACACCAACAAGAGATTTCGTGCTGATAAACTCATCGAAAGCCACAATCCACAGTTAGATATTAGCGGTTGGTCCTACGAACAAATGCATGACTATTTAGTCAAAAACCAAGTCTTAGGAACTTCCAACTGGACACCCATCAGACCTTTTAACATGCTTTTTAAAACCCATCAAGGAGTCATTTTGGAAAACTCCAAACCTCTATATTTAAGACCTGAAACAGCACAAGGAATTTTTATCCAATTTAAAAACATTTTAAAAACTACCAGAAAAAAACTTCCCTTTGGAGTCTGCCAAATTGGAAAAGTATTCCGCAACGAAGTGACACCTGGCAACTTTATTTTCCGTACTTGTGAATTTGAACAAATGGAACTAGAATTTTTTTGCCAACGAGGCACCGAAGCCCATTGGTTTAACCACTGGAAAAACTTAATGTATGATTTTTTAATTACTTTGGGTATGAACCCGCAAAATTTAACATTTAAAGATCACAAAAAAGAAAACCTCAGCCATTATTCACAACAAACTTGCGATATTTTATTCAAATTTCCTTGGGGTTTTGATGAACTTTGGGGGATTGCTTCCAGAACAAACTTCGACTTGAAAACCCACCAACAACACTCCAAAAAAGATCTTACTTATTTTGACGAAACTACCAAACAAAAAATTTTACCCTACGTTATCGAACCTTCTTTAGGAATAGAAAGACTATTTTTTGCTTTTCTAATTAACAATTACCACGAAGAAAGCACCTCCAACGAAACAAGGCAAATCCTTACTTTTCACCCTTTTTTAGCACCTTACAAAGTAGCTGTTTTGCCATTAATCAAAAAAACACACAGCGCCAAAGCCCAAGAAATCCACCAGTATTTAGCCAAACATTTTGATGTTTGTTACGATGAGACACAAAGTATTGGCAAAAGATACCGCAGACAAGATATGATTGGTACTCCTTTTTGTCTCACTGTAGACGACCAAACCCTTACCCACAACACAGTGACTTTAAGAAACCGTGACACCGCCCAACAACAAACCTTTTTACTAGCAGAAGCCAAACAATACATCCAAGAAAAAATTATTTTAAAATAACGGATCAAAATGGAAGATAACAAACAATTAATTGATCAAATCAATGAAAAAATGCCTATCCTTGATTTAGTTCAAGAATTTGTACAATTAAAAAAATCAGGCAAAAATTACATGGGGTTGTGCCCTTTTCACGATGAAAAAACGCCTTCTTTTTCTGTGTCTCCTGAAAGAAATATAGGAGTTTGTATGTCTTGTAAAAAAGGCGGTAATCCTGTTTTTTTTTACAAAAGCATCAAAAACACCTCTTTAAATCAAGCCATTTTTGAACTGGCAACCCGCTTGGGCATTGCTACTTCCCTACCCCAGCAAAGCACCCATCAATACCAAAAATTCTACAACATCATTCAAGAAGCAGCAGATTTTTATTCCCATCAATTAAAACACAACAAACAAGTCCTCAATTATTTAGAAAAAAGAGGCTTTGACAATGACATAATAAAACATTTTAAATTAGGTTATGCTCCCAAAGCTTCCTATTTATCACGTTATTTAATGGAAGGTACCAAATTTGACCCTGATGACCTCAAAAAATTAAGTCTCATCAATCAAGACGACAAAACCGGCAACTTTTATGATTTTTTCAAAAACCGACTCATTTTTCCCATTACTAACAAATCAGGCCAAATTGTTGCTTTTTCCAGCCGCAGTCTAGATGATCAAATGCCTAAATATCTCAACAGTCCCGAAACAATAATTTTCAAAAAAGGCGAAACTTTGTATCAATACTACGAAAACCAAGCTGAAATCAGAAAAAAACAAAAAGTCATTTTGCATGAAGGTTTTTTTGATGTTATGGCATCTTTCAAAGCCCAATTCAAAAACGTAGTTGCTACCATGGGAACCAACCTTACTTTGGATCATGCCAAACTATTAAAAAAACTCACCGACAAAATAATTATTGCCTATGACGGCGACAAAGCAGGAAAAACCGCTACTTTAGAAATTGGAACCTTTCTCCAAAAAAACCACTTCAAAGTCCAAATAGTAGATTTTCCCAATAATCTAGACCCCGATGAATACATCAAAACTGAAGGACCCGAAAAATACCAACACCTTCTAACTGATAATTTAAAGGATTTTTTAGCTTTGAAAGTGGATTTGATTTGCCAACAAATGGATTCTTACAACCAAGCCCAAACCAAAAAAGAATTACAAGAACTATTCCAATCCTCAAGCTTTGAAATCAAAATGCTTTATCAAGAATACTTACAAAAAACATATCAACTAACAGTTAACCTTAATTCTCAAGTCTCCATTAACAAAACCCCAAAACCTCCTTACATTGCTCACACCAAACAACAATTAAATGTAACCAAATTTGACATTAAAATAGAAATCATCATAGAATTGCTTTTAAATGCTGCTTTTTTCAAAACCCAAAACCCCAAAACATTTGCCACCATCAAAAAAACCCCCGGTTTTGATGACTTGCAATACAGTTGTCTGCTAAACTATATTAAAAATTATTACAAGAAAAATCCTAAACAAACTTGTATTCCTTGGGAAGAAATCAAAAACACCGCATTTAAAGAAAATATTGATGATTTATTGACATCTATCGAAAAACATCATTTTTTTAAAATGGAAAAGCGCCCTCTTTTACAAGATAAAGAAGGCAAAATATTTAACAATTATATAAAAGAATTAGAAATCCGCGACAAAATAGAACAAAAACAACAAAAAATAAATGAGTTAAATGATAAATTACTTCCAATAGATAACACTGAAAAAAACAAATTACAAAAAAAGAAAGACAAGCTCAAAAAAGAAAGAAGAAAATTACAACAACAATTAAGCGAATTAGTAAATGATATATTTTGTTAAAAAACAAACCACTCAAAAAACCAAAATCAAAACAAGTTCATAGCCAAATTTTAATTAAAAAAAGAAAAAAGGGAGTTAATAAATGGAATTCGATAACATAATCAAAACTTTAAATGAGCAAGCTGGAAGCGAACAAAAACTAACATCTCAATTAATTATGTCTTTTTTGCAAAATCAAAACATAAAAATACCATATCAACAAATAGCACAAAACCTAAAAGAACAAGGGATTCAAATTATTTCTTGCGAAACACAAGCAGCTCCATCTCTAAATGAAAACCCCAATCAAAATGATACGCACCCCCAAACAAACACCACCAATGATGATTTTACTGACCTTGATTCCGAATTAACAAATGCAAACTTAGAAAACACAGATGACAACAAAGATGAAGACAACACACAAGACTCAGAAGAAGACATCCAAGATTTTGACATTTCTGAAAAGGACTTAATATCAGATGAAAAACTCATAGAATTAGAAGAAGACGAAGATGAAAAAATTTCTAAAGAAGAAATTTCTAAAATCCATTCTGATATTAAAATGGATGACTCAGTTCGCATGTATTTAAAAGAAATTGGTCAAATCCCTTTGCTTTCGCTAGCAGAAGAACAAAAAAAATCCATTTTAGTTTTTTTAGGAAAACAAGCCAAACAAAATCTTGCCAAGCACAAAACCAAAGAAATTGAATTATCCGAAGAACAACTCCAAGAAGCACATGACCAAATCGAACAAGCAAGGCGCGCCAAAGATATTTTGGTAGAATCCAATTATAGATTAGTAGTTTCCATTGCCAAACGATATATTGGAAGAGGCATTTTGTTTCTTGATTTAATCCAAGAAGGCAACATGGGCTTAATGCGTGCAGTAGATAAATTCGATTATCAAAAAGGATTTAAATTTTCTACCTATGCCACTTGGTGGATTAGACAAGCCATCACAAGAGCGATTGCCGATCAAGCAAGAACTATCCGAATTCCTGTCCACATCGTAGAAACTATTAATAAAATGGCACTTTGCACTCGCAAATTAACTCAAAAACTTAAGAAAAAACCTACAGTTGAAGAGTTAGCCGACAAAATGAATATTTCTGCTGAAAAAATTCGCAGCATCCAATATATTGAAAAAAAACCCATCTCTTTGGAAGCTCCCGCAAGAGAAAACGAAGAAGACGAAACTTCTTTGGGGGATTTTATCTCAGATCCCAACATTTTATCCCCCCACGAATACATGATGAAAGAAGTAACTCAAAATCTTTTAGATGAAGTCCTAGAAAATACCTTAACTGACCGCGAGGAAAAAGTATTAAAAATGCGCTATGGTTTTTTAGATGGCAAAACCCACACTTTAGAAGAAGTAGGCGCTTTATTTGGAGTTACTAGAGAAAGAATCCGCCAAATTGAATCCAAAGCTCTAAGACGACTCAGAACTCCAGCTAAACAAAGCAAATTAAAAAGTTTGTACCACAACCACAAATAAAATGAAACGAATCCCTTTTATTGCGTCTCTTACTAAAAATTATGACAACCGTTGTAGACATCGGAACAGATCATGGTTTAGTACTCAAAAAGGCTTTTCAACAAGGCTATATCAAACAAGCAATTGCAGCAGATATAAGATTAAAACCTTTATTTCAAGCCCAAAAAAACCTTGCTTGCTATCCAGTTACTTTTTGTTTAAATGACGGATTCCAAAACATTTGCCAAGATTTTGATCTTGCCCTAATTTGTGGTATGGGAACTTATGCTATTACTAAAATACTTGAAAAAAGTCCTGATAAAAGCAAACATTTTATATTAGGATCACAAAGCAATCAAGATTATCTTCAAGAATGGCTATTAAAAAACGATTTTCAAATTTTAGAAGAATATCATTTATTTGACAAATTTTTTTATCATTTCTTAAAAGTAACTCGCAAAAGCTAATTTTTGCTTCCAATTACATATCTATGATTAAACCAAACTATTTTAATAGTTTGGTTTTTTTATTATAAGTTAATAATTGTGCCATTTTATAAACAAAAAAGACCAACGATTAAGCTGGTCTTAAATGTTATATTAAAATATTAAGTTGTCTAAATAAATGAAACAGTTAGAAAAGACCCATAAAAACCCATATAAATATTTTGTAAAGGTTTTATCATCAAAAAAAGCAAGACAACAATATATTTATTTTATGTTTCCTTAACAATATATTTTTTATTTATTCAAATGCGCTAAAATAGCTTTTTGAACTTTTTCATAATCTTGAGGAAACATCAAAGAAGCATTATTTTTAAAAACCAAATTAATTTCTTTTTCATCAAAACGAGGAATCAAATGCACATGATAATGAAAAACAGTCTGCCCTGCTACTTTGCCATTATTATTTAATAAATTGATTCCCTGAGCTTGAAAAACATCCATTAATACTTTGCTTATTTGATGTACTACTTTAAACAAATGGGCAAAAACATCTTCGGGCATCATCAAAATATCACGATATTCTTGTTTAGGCACCACCAAAGTGTGTCCTTTGGTCGCTTGGGTAATATCTAAAAAAGCAACTACTAAATTATCCTCATAAAGTAGATAACCAGGAACTTGTTTTTTGATAATTTTAGTAAAAATAGTTGACATAAAAACTCCTTTAAATGTGTTTTTGGATAAATAAACTTGCAATTAAGCACCAATATTATAAATTTATTCCATTTTGCGCACAATATTTTTAAAATTACACTTAGCAATTTGAGGCAAAATCTCTAATCCGTGTTGTTTTACTATCAAATCAATTTGCAAATCTACCAATTTGCCTGCTCCTAATTGCAATTTGGAATTAATTTGCTTAGAAAGTTTTGCTATTTGTGTTAAAAAAAGATATCTAGCAATAACAGAAGCCACAGCAACACTAAAATAAGAACTATCGGCCTTAGTTTCAAAAATAATCTTTGTATAAATCTCATTTTGGGCTTTTTGGTCTTGCAAATAATTAAAATAATTTTTAGGAAAACAAAACTGAT
Organism: Mulberry dwarf phytoplasma; assembly: GCF_056504655.1. Classification (NCBI taxonomy): domain Bacteria; kingdom Bacillati; phylum Mycoplasmatota; class Mollicutes; order Acholeplasmatales; family Acholeplasmataceae; genus Candidatus Phytoplasma; species Mulberry dwarf phytoplasma. Next base: position 95,826 of record NZ_CM151418.1, read on the forward strand.
CCAAAATGACAGGAACATTTGGAGAAGCTTTTAAAACGGTTTGCTTAATTGCTTCGTTATGCATTAAAGCCTTAATTTTGTTGAGATTACATTGTTTGATTGTTTGATTGTATTCTAAAGGCATCATTATTTTAACAGAATAAATAACTTTTTTCATAATTAAAGGAGCTAGCTGCATTATTTTTTCATCTGAGATTTTTTTGGATTCAGCAATAGTTCCTAATTTTTGCAAAAAAACAATATTTTTAGCAGTCAAGTAAACACAACAAACAATAACAGGACCAAAAACATCTCCTGTACCTACTTCATCAGAACCAATGGATGGAAGATAATAAGTTTTTTTGTTATAAAGTGGCAAAAATGAATTTGTCCCTGCATTGCTTTTAGTTTTTAACGTTGGGACTTGTTTGACTAATGAATGGCTAACTTCTTTTATTTCGCTATTATCGCTAACTGTTTTCATTTGCAATATTTTTTTAATAAAAGCAACGATAGATAAGGTGTTTTTTCCTTGCACTAACAAAGTTCCGTTATTATAAACTGTTATTTTAGCCAAAGATTCATCTATAACAAAAGCAACCGTTTTATTAGGTGATAATTTTAATTGTTTGTAGTAGAATTTTTTAATTGTTGCTACTTGATTGTTGTTCAATTTGAAACTATAATTTGACATCACTTAATACCTCCTTAATATTTCTTGCATTTTGGCAGTTTTTGTTGTCTTTGGTTTTGCAAAAAAGACCAAAATTTGTCATCACTTCTTTTATTATATATCACAATAAACTGAAAAAAGATAAAATAACAAGCTAATATTTGCAATTTATATAAAAAAAATTAGAATATTTGAAAAACATTCTAACTTTGAATTGAAAATTATTTTTGATTAAAATTGCTTTTTGAAAGTCTTGCAACTTGCAACTTAGTTTATTTTTTTAATTACATCTTTTATAAATAGCCAATTTATAAATGGAAAGGGACAAATATTGTTTTTAAACTTGAGTTTGTTTATGATAAAAGAAACTTTGCAAATGATAAGAGACTTTTTGCAACAAAAATATTGCTCTTCATTATTTATGGTTTTTAAAAAAGTTTTGCAATACTGTTTCATATTGATTATTTTCTTTATCTTTATAAAAATTAACATTATTTTCCATCAAGTAATAACGCAGTTTTTTGGGAATAAAAATACGAATTTCTTCTTCATTATACCCAATTTGAATTTTTTGATCTTTAATAATGATAGGTCTTTTTAAAATTTCAGGATTTTCAATAATAATTTTTTTTGATGTTATCGGTGTTGATAGTTTCCAAATCTATTTGTTTTTCTTTAAAAATTTTGGAACGTCGCGAAATAATATCATCAAACCCATAATCACAATTTTTTAAAATTAAATCCAGATCTTGTGGTTGCATTTTATAATTTAACAAATTACGCTCTTCGTATCTTACCCCATGAGCTTTTAACCATTTTTTAACTTTTTTACAAGAAACAAAACTAAAACTCGTATAAACAATTACCATAATTATTTATGTAATTCTCCTTTGATAAAATAAATTAATGAATGAATTTTGGCGTGCAAAAATGCGATATTCATATATTAAAAATATTATATTTTATTTTTAAAATGTAATAGTGCTATTAAAAATTTTAAATTATAATTAATTTGAGTTATAAAATGTAGAAGGTTTTTTATTTTTAGTTAAATAATGGTTAATTTTGAAAAATATTTATAATCCTAAGGCAAATCCAAAGGCAAAATGTTTTTTAATGCAACATCTGCATATCCTAAAAGGAAAAACAAAAGGAAAAGCAAGGCAAGAAAAGGAAAATCAATGCAAGAAAAGAAAAAAGAATAAAAAGGGTAAAAAGTTATTAAAATGATCCCAAAATATTTAAAAAAAAGACCGTTTTATTTTTTAAAAAAGTTATTTATTGTGGTTCAATAAAAAATTTTAATATTAAAAACGGTGTTAATATAAAAATCGAAATAAATTTTGAATAAAAAAATAATTCGATAAATAATAAAATAAATTTGGTGCACTATTTGCAAAAAAAGATATCATTGTAAAAAATCAAATAGTTTTGCAAATGGTTTTGAAAATGGTTTTTTAAAATAATGGAAATAAGAAAATAATGAAAAAATGCTATAAACTACTTTAAACTGTCAAAATAATAGGAATAATAATTGGATTTCTCAAAGTAATTCCGTATATTTTAGAGGCAAGATAATCAACGATAATTTTGTTTAAAGTCTCTTTTTGAACTTCATCTTGTTTAATAGCAGTTTCAATACTATTTTTAATATCATAAGAAATTTGTTTAATCATTTCTTGATTATCTTTCATATAAATAAAGCCACGAGAAACAATTGTTGGTAAATTAAGGACTTTTTTTCTTTTTAAATCAATACTCATAACAACAGAAAATAAGCCTTTTTCACTCAGACTACGACGTTCTTTTAGGATGGCATTGCCCACATCGTCTATTCCAGAAGCATCGATAAAGACGTTGCCTACATTCGTTTTTTGGGTAATGGCAGCTTTTTCAGGAGCTAAGTTTACCATTTGTCCGTTTTCCAAAATAAAAATATTACTTTCTGGAATACCACATTCTAGAGCTAAATTTTTGTGTGCAATTAACATGCGATGTTCGCCGTGAACTGGAATAAAATATTTAGGCTTGGTAAGCGAAAGCATCAATTTCAGGTCATTTTGGTTACCGTGTCCTGATACGTGAGTGTTAATTAAAGGTCCGTGAGTGATGACGTTGACATTTTTTTTGAAAAGTAAATCAAAAATTTTATTAATGTTTTCTTGGTTGCCAGGAATGGGAGAAGAAGAAAAAATGATAGTATCTTTGGGACTTAACTTAATTTGTCTGTGAGTGTTGTTAGCAATTCTGCTTAAAGCTGCTAAGGGCTCTCCTTGTGAGCCGGTGCAAAGCAAGATAATATCGCGATATTTGTGAATGTTATTACTTGTGACAAGGGTGCCTTCAGGAATGTTAAGATAGCCATGTTTTTTGCCAATTTCCAAAGCTTTTTCCATGCTGCGCCCAAACACTGCAACTTTTCTTTTAGTCTGAATAGCAGCTTCTACAATTTGTTTGATGCGGTAAAAATTAGAAGCAAAAGTAACAATAATGATGCGGTCTGCAATATTTACAAAAAGTTCATTAATGGAAGCCCCAATAGTACTTTCGGATTGGACCAACCCAGATTGCTCGGCATTAGTAGAATCAGAAAGCAGGCACAAAACGCCTTCTTGTTTAATCTTGATTAATTTATCATATTGTGCTTCTGGACCTACTGGAGTATAATCAATTTTAAAATCCCCAGTATAAAAAATATTGCCGTATTTGGTGTTAAAAACGATCCCAAAAGTGTCAGGAATAGAGTGGTTAAGTCTGATGAAAGACACATTTACTTGATGGCTAAATTCGTATTTGGTATCATGGCTGTATTTTTCTATTTTGGGCAGGGCGCCAATTTCTTTATGCTCTGCTAATTTATGTTCTAACAAATAATATGCAATCCCTGAGACAAAAATTTTAGGAATACGCACTTTTTTAAGCAAATAAGGAATGCCTCCAATATGATCTTCATGTCCGTGAGTAACAAAAAGCCCTACAATACGCGATTCGTTTTTCAATAAATAATCATAATCGGGAATGACGTAATTGACTCCTAACAAAAAATCATCTGAAAACAAAATCCCTGAATCTACAATAAAAATTTGCTTGTGAATTTCAAAAACATACATGTTTTTCCCAACTTCGCCAAGCCCTCCCAAAGCAAAGAAAGAAACATCGGAATTATAGTTATTAATCTTTGGGTCTAAATTATTCATAAAAATTATTCTCCTTTAAATCTCATTAAAATCAATAAAAAACTGTTAAGGTTTCCTATTTTAACGATTATTACTACCTATATTATAGTATAATATAAGCAACAATTGTAATTAATTATTGTATAAAATTAATATTTTTAGCAAAAAAGACATTATAAATTATATTCATAAAGAAAATAGGTAATAAAGTTTATGAAAAAACTAATTTTTTTTGATATTGACGGCACTTTAAGAAGTAATAAAAATAAAGCTATTTTGCCTCAGACAAAAGCGTTAATCAAAGAGCTTTCACAAAGTCCTAATGTAGTTTTAGGAATTGCTACAGGCAGAAGTTATGCTAGATTAGGAGTTTTAAAAGAATTAAGACCTTTATTTAAATATTTAGTTTTGTGCAACGGCGCTCTTACAATGCAAGCACAAAAGACGCAAGAAGAAAAAGTCCTTAATGAGGTTTGTTTTGACCAAAAAGATGTTATGCAAGTTAAAAAAGCAGCTGCTACAAATGGAATTGCTTTAACTCTTTTTACCTTGGACCAAATTTTTGCCATAGATTTACAAAACAACCAAACACTCAACAATATTAGCAGTTTTAAAGGGGAACAAAAACTAGTTCTAAATGATGCTTTTTTTGAGCAACAAAAAGTTTATCAAATGGTATTATTACATGAAAAAGAAAACGATAAAGAAAAGATACAACAATTTTTAAAAGATATGCCCCAATTAAAAGCTTACTTTTGGGATAGTGGTTTTGTTGATATAATGTATCAAAAAATAGACAAATCATACGGAATTAAGCAAATTAAGACTCTTTATCCCGATCATCAATTAATTTGTATGGGAGACGGTCCCAACGACTTTGAAATGCTTAAATTAGCTGATGTGGCAATTACTATGGGAAATACCAAAATAGAAGATTTAAAAAATATTGCTAATTTTGTAAGCCCTCATATTGATGAAGACCGCATGTATGATTTTTTTAAGACTAAAAAAATAATTTAATAGTTTGAAAGAAAAGTTGTAACAATTTGTTGCAGCTTTTTTTGTTGTGTTAATATATAATAAAAGTTAAACCGCTTATTGATGAGATAAGCGGTTTAACTTTTTAGTTTATAGTTTTATTTTATATTTATTATGGGGAATAATAAATGGAGCGGGCGATGGGAATCGAACCCACGTCTTTAGCTTGGAAGGCTAAGGTAATGGCCATTATACGACGCCCGCATAGATAGTTAATTAAGGAATGGTCGGGAAGGCAGGATTTGAACCCGCGACCTCCTGGTCCCAAACCAGGCGCTATACCAAGCTAAGCTACTTCCCGTTAATTGCATTTATGATGTTTTAATGGCACACCCAAGAGGATTCGAACCCCTAGCCTTCTGATCCGTAGTCAGATGCTCTATCCAATTGAGCTATGGGTGCTTTTTTTATCAAATTGGTGACCCGTACGGGATTTGAACCCGTGAATGCATGCGTGAAAGGCATGTGAGTTAACCGTTTCTCCAACGGGCCTAATATTTTTTATTTATACCTTGGAATAAATCATAAAGCACAAATAAAAATAATCTCTTAAAGTGGCATCAAAATAAAATAAGTTATTCAAAAGTTTTTTTAATTTTAACCAATAATTATTATACCAACATTTAGCCAAAAAGTCAAATAATAAAATTGTTTTATGACAAATATTTGCAAAATATGTATTATTGCGATATTTTGGTGTAGAAATACAGTCGTGCAGGAACCCAAAAAATACATTTTGCAAGAATTAAGGAGCAAGAATTAATATTTATACTATTTTTCAATTTTGCAAAAACTATAATAATGGAAAATGGTACTATTTTTGAAATTTAGGTTTTCTAATAACTCCTACTCCAATAGCGCTGTCTCCTACATGACACCCAACAACAGGAGTTAAAGGGATTTGTACTAAATTTTTTAAGCCTAATTGGGTTTCTAAAACTTGTTGAAACTCGTTTTTTAATTCAGGGTGCCCTGTAAAAATTAAATGGATTTGATAATCATGATTTTGGATATATTCTTTGATTTTAGAAGTTATGGCTAAAAGTGCTTTGTGGGAACTTAAAGTCTTTTTAATTAAGGCAATTTTGCCATCTTGTTGAACTTGCAAAATGGGATTTATTCTCAAAAGGCGCCCCAAAAAACTTTTTACTCCTACTAAACGTCCATTTTTAATTAATTGTGTAAGCTTTTTGGTCATAAAAAAAATGGTATTATTTTCTTTAATGAAATCTAAATGCTTAACAACTTGTTCTAGGGATTTGCCTTCTGCAAATAAACGATAAGCTTCTAGGGCAAAAAAACCTTCACAAAAACAGACAGTTTTAGTGTCATAACAGTGTACCTCAATTTTATCTGATACCATTTTTCCTGCTTGAATAATAGCATTATAAGTGCCGCTTAAAGCAGAAGATAGCGTAGTTACAAAAACTTTTTGATAACCTTGTAAAGCTAACTTTTCAAAATAAACTACCATTTCGCCAACCGATACTTGCGAAGTTTTAGGCATAAAATCAGGGTTGTTTTTAAACATTTGATAAAATTGATCGTATTTCATGGTTTTACCATCAATATATTCTTGATCGTCGATTAAAATTTTGATTCTAAGAATGTCAATATCACAAGAATGCGAGTAATAATCGAGACAACTAGTAGAAGTGGTTGCAACTTTTATTTGCACATCATTCTCCTTTAATTTGCTTTAGGGATGCCAATTATTTGCCATATAAAGGTTTTTGGTAATGAAAAATATTTGGAATATAATTAAAATATCAAAAGAAATTAGTATTAAAAATAGATGTTAGTGGGTTGTAATTAGGGTTTATTTGGGGTGAAGTAGTGCAAAAATGAAAAATACAAAAATTAAATTGTCAGATTGGTCAAATTGGAAAAACAAAAGAGCAAAAAACAAAAGGAAGGCACAACAACAATAAATTAACTTTTTTATATTGAATTATTGTTTTTTGACAACTTTCTTATTATTTTGTATCGTATTTATTTGTATTTATTATTCGTTTTATTCACTTTTAACACTAATGAAAATAGGAATAACAATAGGTCTTTTTTTAGTTTCTTTGAATAAAAATTTAACTAATGATTCTCTAATATTTTTTTTGAAATCATTCCATTTAAGATACTTTTTTTTCAAAAAAATTTCACTTTTTTCATCAAAAATAGCTTTTAACTTAGGAAAAATATGACTAGTTTCAGAATCTGCCAAAAAGCCTTTACTTACTAATTGTGGAGCACCTACTATTTTTTTGTGTTTAGCATTAACATTGGCAACAACAATTACAACTCCATCCGCTGCTAAAAATTCACGGTCTTTCATAATAAAATCTTGCCCACCAATAACGGGAGTACCATCAATTAAAATTTCTGTAAGAACACCAGTATTAGATTCGGCAAAGGCATCTTTTTGTGGGTCACAATGCCAAATACTGCCATTTTCTAACAAGAAAGTTTGGTTGAGTTTGAATCCTAAACTTTGGGCAATTTTTTGCACTTGATATTGATGACGATATTCGCCCATAACAGGAATAATGTATTGAGGTTTTAAAAAATTAAGCATCAATTTGAGGGTTTTTTCATAATCATTGGAACAAGCATCTAGGTCTTTTACCAAAACATGGGCTTGAATATTGTGGCGTGACAAAAGATCTAGGGTTTGAGATTGCATTTTGGCAATTCCTGCCATTTCTTTGGACATTAACAACACTAAATCTTGGGGCGTTAAATGAATTAAAGTGTCTGTTTTTTGACACATTTTTTGCAAATGAAACAAAGATTCAAAATGTTTACCTAGCACAAAGACAACTAATTTTGGATGTTTTTTGGAGTCTTCTAGTGTTTTTAATTCCACTAAATTGAAGGAAGGCACTTTTAAAAAACCTTTTTTCAAAGCAATATCAATAATTTTTTCACTTTTTCTACCTAAAAAAGTTATTTTAAAATTAAGTCTACATGCCAAATCCACTATGGATTGAATTTTTAACAAATCAGGCATCAAAGAAGGAAAAACAATAATACCTTCGGATTTAAGCAAGTGATTGCTAAAATAGTTATTCAATTTGTGCTCAAAACTCGATGCATCATTATTATGCGCAGATGTGCTAAAAGCCCCACGACAAGAAGGCAAAAAGGCAAGTACTTTGGGTTGTGCTAATTGAGCTAATCTTGTAAAATTAGTTTGAAAAAATTTATTTTTAGAATGCAATAATTTAAGGTCGCCAGAGTAAACGATGCTACCTCGTTTAGTTTGAAAAACCATTCCCAATGTTTCAGGAATCAATTGCGATGTAGCAAAAAAAGCCACTGCCACATCATCAAAAATAAGTCTTTCATCGCTTTTAACGATTTGTAGATTAAAATTGCGGTAATTAATTTTATGACTTTGAAAATGCGCTTTTAGAACTTGCATCGTAAAATAAGAAGCATAAACAGGGATATCAAAATCTTTCATCAAGTAAGGCAAGGCACCCAAATTGGTTTCAAAAGCTGATGATAAAAAAACGCCTTTAATCTTGTCTTTGATATCTTGTAATTTGTAATAATCAGCAATCATAGAATCGATGCCATAAAGAGCGGTATTGGGATATTTTAGTCCAGCATCAAGTAAAAAATAAGATTCGTTAATTTGCAAGACGTAAAAATTTTTTCCACTTTCGCCCAGTCCTCCTAAAGCAAAAAATTTAATGTCATTCACTTGGAACCTCCAGTTTGTAATTTGGAAATTATTCATAATTAAAGATGAAAATAATTTCTTGAAATATTTTGAAAATTAAAAATTAAAAAAATAAAAATTGGGATTGAATTGGGATTGCAAATCCGGAATTGAGCATTGAAAAATATATTTAGGTTTGGTTTTTGGTTGGTGTTGGCATTGTTGAATTATTTAGTAAATATTTTTTCGTTTTGTCAATTTAGATGTTTTTGCAAAAGCGGGATTGGGATACGATAATGCCGCATTTATTTAATTTATCAATAAAAGACTTGCAAAATGCCCAAAATAAAAATCAAACAGCAATTGCAATTCAATAAATTAAATGCAATAAAAGACTTGCAACAAATGCACGAAAACTTTTAGGAAACTTGCTTGTATTTTATTGTAGCAAAAATGTTATTTATTAGGTTAAAAGTATTTTATAAGAGTCAAAATCAAATTTTGAATAATTAAAAATATTAGCCAGAAAGAAAAAAGAAAAGAAATATAATAAAAAATATTAGGTGGATTATTGATGGTTTTGGGCAATTTGATAATAATTTTAAATCATTAACAAAAAATATTTTTTCAGTTTTCTTTGGTTTTTTCAAATATTGCATTTTTTATTGGATATGAAAATCTCCAAAAGCAATTTTTTATTGATAAATATTTTTAATAATTTTCAAAATCATAAATAATTGAAAAAATAATTGACTTTGGGGTAAAACATTTTTTTGAATTATTTATAATTTTGAAACTTGGCTTATATTTTTTTTGCCAAAGAAATTGATTTTGAGGCGGGTTGTAAAAAATAAATTTTTTGCAAATATTTAGTTTTAGATTTAGATTTGATATTAAAATCTAGATTATAACTTTTTTACAAGTTAATTTTAATATTATTGTTAGTATTAATTTGGTTTTTAAAATAAGTTGAATTATTGCTTTTGATTTGAATCATTATTTTTGATTTAAAAATTTAAACACCCAATCAAAATACTAAATATTATCTAATATACCTATATTATACTAAAAAAATAATTTTTAAAAACGCATTTTTGCCTTAAAGTTGACAAAAGAAATTATTTATGTAGTAAAAACCTAAATAAAGTGCGTAATTACTATTTGGTTATTTGTTACAATTTTGACTCAAATAATGAAGACTCACTAAAAAGCGGGTCTATTTTTTGAAAATTGACAAAAATCTCAATTTTGTAATGATAAGAATAGTTGTTTTGCAACTTGTAATTTTAATATTATTAAATATTATATTTAATTTATAATTATTTTATCATCATTTAAAAATTTAAACACTAATCACAGGTCTAAAAGAAGGGTTTAATTTTTTTTCTAAATATTTAGCCAAAGTATTAGTACACTGAATTAAAACCAAATAAATTATGGAAAGAAGGACAAAAGGAGTTATGACATCAGCAGTAATTCCCATATTTCGGTTAGCAATCCAGCCCATTTCAACAAGCCCAATAAAAGCAAAAAAGGCACAATCTTTAATATTGGTAATAAATTGAGTTATGACAAAAGGAACTGATTTTTTTAATGCTTGCGGAAAAATAATATTGTAAAAAGTTTGTCTTTGAGTCATTCCCAAAGAAAAAGCAGCCTCAATTTGTCCTTTATCAACAAATTTAATATTTTGCATTAAAATCATAGTAAGACTTGCACCAGCATTAAGAGTAATTACAAATAATGCAGCATGTATTTGGTTAATTTGGGGAAATCCATCAGGAAATAAATCAGGCATAAAGCCTTTACTAGGCCACCACAAACTAGTAGAAAACCATACTAACATTGCTTGAGCTGCAATTGGCACTCCTTTTAATAACCAAATATAAGTATCAACATATTTAGAAATCATTTTATAACATGTTTTTACAAAAGTGTTATTAGTTCTTGTATTTGTTACTTTAATCTTTGTGCCTACTAAAAATAAAGCTAATAAAAAACCTATTAATAAGGCATCAATACTAATTAATAAGGTATTATATAACCCTTTTTTATAAGATGGGAAATTATAACACATTTTTTGCCACAAACCTAAATTTTTAATATTTCTCATTTTATAAGTAGCATTATAAACTCTATCTTCAAATTCTTTTAATTTGTCTCTAATGCTATTAAGTTTTTTTCTAAACGAATTATTTCGCTTGTTTCTTTTGTATTTTCTTGTTCGTTGCTACTTCTTGTAGTTGTTGCTAAATTATTAAATTCTTTTTCTTCTTCTTGGGTTCTTGTGTTTTTTTGTTGTAATTTTTTGTATCTATCTTTAACATTTTGTAATTTGGTTTGGTCTTTGTCTAAACATTGTTCCAAAGTATCAAATTCTAATTTAATCTCTTTTAATGCATCAAATCTTTCTTGGCTTCATCAATTTTTTGTAGATTTCCAAGAATAAATTTATCTAAAACTTTAAATAAAGTACTAAATTCTTTTTCTTCTTCTGGTTTTCTTGTATTTTTGCCTTTTAAATCTTTGTATCTAGTTTCTTGGTCATTTGTTCTTTTCTCTTTCTTTAATTCATGCAATCTTGTAAGAATATATTTAAGATCTTCAATAACATCTGTATCTTTTCCATCTTTGTCTTTTACATATTCTAAATTAAATATTTTCCTCAAAGCATCATTAACTTCTTTTTGTCTTTTGGTATCGCCTTTTTTAACAACAACTCCTACACCATTAGGACCTGATTGCAATTGAGGATCAGTTGAATCAAGAATAAAATACTTTAAATCTTTGTCTCCTTCAGTATTATAATGTGCTATTACATCATCAACTACAAAAATATCTGCTTTATTATTTCTAATAAATTCTAAATTAGGTCCAATATCATCTGAAGAAGTTTCTTTTTTTATAATATCTCTATTGTTTAATAATTTTTTAAATAACCTTTACCTAAAAAATCTGTATCAGTAGCACTAGCAGTAACAGCTATAAAAGTAAATGATTTTTCTTTGCCTTCCTTTTTGGCATTTTCATATAAATTGTCTAAGTGAGCAAATAAATCTTTATCTTTGACTCTTGCGTTGTGTGCAAAAAGATTAGATTCAAAATCTTTATTGTCCCTTCTTACTACAAATCCATTCATAGGAACATTATATGCAATACTAAAATCAACTTTGGCTTTTCTATCCTCAGTAATAGCAAGACATGAAGCAGTTTGAGGTGTTCCAAAACTTTGGACAACTTTTTACTTTTTAAAAATTCTTTAAGACTAACTTAATAGTTAGTCTTTTTTTCTTTTCAAGACTAAAAAAATAATTTCATATCTTTTCTAAAAATATTTTTAGAAAGGAATAAAATGTTAAGACAAAAATTATTTAAAGATTTTTTAAAAAGTAAAAACAATTTAACAATTCGCGATCAATTAATCGAAATGCATGGGCGCGAATAAACGCACCATTATAGCAATCTAGCCAATTGCCACGGACTTGATTATTCCGTGAGGTCATGCGGTCGGTCAGTCAAACGAAAGAATGGCGGATTACAGCAGACCGTAAAAGCGGAGTGAGGTGAAATAACTAGCCAAGATGCTCTCGCAAGACTAAGATAGTCATGGAGAAGGTGCAAATCCCTAATCGCGGAAATTATCGTAATCCGATAACTTCAGGGCAAGTTAGTGAAACCCCTGAAATGAAGGAAAGATATGAAGGAAAAATGCATGTCTTCATATATAATCACATGTCGCTTTAAATAGCGCCCTTCATGATGTCGTTGGCGGAACCAAAGTGTTCTAGTCTAGCTTCAAGCTTTAACAACGAAAGCGAACCTAAAACTATCGGGCATAATGATGTCGGAAATTCGAGATTCCTAAAAACCATCCCAAACAGAGGAAATTAAAATGCCTCTGGGTTCAAGGAAAAAGAGACTTTTAGTAGTCGGAGGAATTAAAACTTGGTTTGGAATAACCAAGATAATTGCCCTCACACGGAGCCTAGGAAAGCTAGGTACAAGGCGAAGAAGTTAGATTCACAGGATTATTCAATTCGGGAGAAAGGAGGTTGATGCAAATGCAACCAACTGAAGCAGATAAAGTTTCTAAGCTTTCAAACTTACTGAATAATCAATCAACTAAATAGCGATATTTAGAAGACCCTAGAAATAGGCTGTGAATGGGAAAGCCGTATGCTTGGAAACTTGCTTGTACGGTTTGGAGCGGGGCTGCACGTAAATAGCCAAAACGCGTGCAATCTATCGCTATAATTAAATCATCAAAGTTTGAATCATTATTTTCAAATTACCAAATCAACTTCCCAAAAGCAAAAAGTACTGCGTGGCAAAATTAACGAATATCTAAGGGCGCAAATATACGATATAATGGAGTAATTTAGTCAATTACCAGGATGGAAATGAAGTCCTGAGGTCATATAAAACCAGCAATGGTGTCGGTTGGTTAAACGAAAGAATAACCAATTACAGCAGATATAAAAGCGAAATGAGCCGAATTAACTAGGCAAAAAGTTCTCGCAAGACCAAGATAATCATGGATAAGGTTGCAATACCCTAATTGGAAAAGAAATGTCGTAATAGTTGAACCTACCACGAAAGTTAATGACACGTGGAGATGTAAAACCTTAAAGGAATAAATTAGATGTTCCTTTAATCCATTTTTTCATATCTGTTAAATCAGTAATTCACATAACATTCCTGGCTATTAATACGCCAGTATAACCAAACCTAAAATTATCAGACACATTATAGACGGAAATTTGAGAATCCTAAAAACCAGTTTCAAAACTAAAGTAGGTTTAGACCTATGGTTCAAGGATAAAGAAGCTATTCAGTAGTTGATAGAGTAAAACTAAATTTGGAATAATTTAGTCAATCGCCTATCCAAGTCGAGAGTTAACGACTCTTAAAGAGCGAAAGTAGCTAGTAATTATAGAGAACAAATCACGAAATCAGTAGTAATACTGACTAGTTCGCGAAAGCGATATAATTATGGCAAGCCGTATGCCTGGAAACTTGCTCGTACGGTTTAGATGGGGACCAGTTTGTAATAAGGTTTAGAAAGGCAAATCCTAAACCGAAACGCATCTGATTTATCCATATTTTAATTTATTTTCGACATCGTGGAATCACCAAACAATATCCCCAAACATATTTATTTTTTATTCCTGATATCAAATTTGATTTAGTATTGTTTACCCAAAACAAACGAATTGTTGCTTTTAATTTTAAAACTTGCCTCCGTGAACGTTACAAACAAGCTATCATCGAAGCTCAACAACTAAAAAAACTCGATACGCGTTTTGAATATTACTTATTAACAAATGATGCTATCGAATCCCAAAGGCTCAACAATAAAATTAAAAACGGCAAAGTCCAAGGAATTGATAAAGTAATTGATTGTTTTTCTCAAAAAGCTAATATCTTTGTAAATACCTTATTCCAAAGACAATTTATTTATTTTAAAGATATTAATTTAATCAAAAATACGAAAGGAAATAATTAAAATGTGGAATAAATTAATAGTTTTTGAAGGGCTAGATGGAAGCGGCAAAACTACTTTGATTAATAAATTAAAAAAATCTTTAATTAATAAAGGACAAAAAGTAAAAGTTTACCAAGGTTTAGGAAGTAGTTCTATTGGAAACGAAATAAGAAATTTGTTTTTATACCAAAAAAAACAAGTACAAAAACTAAATATTTTCTTAGTTTTTCCAACATGATCCAAACCCAAGATGAATTAATAATACCTAATCTACTTAGTGGCCATCTTGTTATAGTTGACCGTTGGTATGATTCTACTTTAGCTTATCAAAGCAATAGTAATTCCATAGATTATGATGATGAAATAACATCAAAAATTATTAATCAATATTTACTCAAACCTCATTTAACTTTCTATCTAGATATTGACCCCCAAATTGGCTTACACCGAAAACAATCAATCCCCCATCATAAATTAGACTTAATCGAACAAAAACCACTAATTTATTTTGAAAATGTGCGTCAAAATTATTTAAATCAACATAAATACTGTAATGATGTAAATTGTAAACACCAAAATTGCAAGTATTTTTTAATTAATGCAACCAACTCACAAAAAGATAATTTAGCCCAAATAATCAAAACTTTAATTAATAAAAAAATATTATAAAAAAAGGAGACAACAAAACAATGACTAAGAAAGAATTAATCAAAGAAGTTGCAAAGCAACTAAAAACTTCAGTTGCAAAAACCGAAGAATTTTACAATTCATTTGAAAATACCTTAATTAAATCAATCACATCCAACGAAGAGGTAGTTTTATCACCTCAACTTGGTAAATTCATCTTAAAATCAAGAAAAGCCCGTTTAGGAAGAAACCCCCAAACAGGTAAAAAACTCAAAATCCCTGCCTCAACCGCAGTTAGTTTTAAAGTGTCAAAAACACTTAAAGATGAAGTTAAAAAACTCAAATTAAAATAAAATAAGGAGAATAATTAACATGAGTGATGGAATGACAGAAGCATACCGTGGGACTTATTTCAAAGACTGTAGCAAACCAATAACCAAGAAAAAAATCAACAAATACCACCAACCCAAAGGCAAATGGCTTAATTTAGACCGCCCCAATAAAACTTTTAAAAACAAAAAGAAATTAGCTGAAAACAAACGAATAAAGGTAAGTGAAGGCGGTGAATGATGTTTATTATAACAATTTTTACAACAATTAGCAATTTTATTCTAAATTATACCAAAGGATTTAGCACTACCGAAATACTTGAACGAAGAATGGATGGAATCCAAACAACGCTTTTCACTATTCTTATTGTTTCTGGTTTCAAACCTATTTTTAAATTAATTACAAATATTATTGTTTTTATTAAAGATTTAGTTGTAGCTTTCTTTTTCCCCAACAAAAAACTACAAAACTTAGAAATTAAAAGTGCCAGACAAGAATACCTAGAACAACAATTATTACAAAAAATAGATAAAATCAATGCAAATCAAGAAAAACTCCAATCCCAAATAGAAGCACAAAGAGTTAAAGTTGCGAAATGGAAAGAAAAAAAAGCAAGAAAAAATTCAAATAAAAACCAATCTAATTCAATTATAAACAAGGAGGATGAAAATGAATGATCTAAATTTCGCAATCGGTTTTATAGTTGGCGCTCTATTTACAACTGCTTTAATGTTTATCATTAAAAAAATATTTTTTAATTTTGTACCATTGCCAGAAATCAATCAAAAAAATGAAACACAAAAAGAAAGTAAACCCAAAAAATCATTTTCAATTATTCCAAATCCAAATAACGAATCAAAAGAAAAAAACAATTTAGAAAGTAACAAAGAAATAAATAATTAATACAAAGGAGAAAAAACATGATCAAAAAAATAATACAAACCAAAAAAACAAATAAAAAATCAACCGAATTAAAAAATAAAAAAGTAATAAATTCAAAATCAAGTCCACCAAGTAAAACAATGGTAGTAAAAGTACCAACCACCCCAGAAAAACAACCAACTCAAACAACTTCCAATAACAACAAAAGCAATTTATTAAAATCATTTATAAATTTAACTATCGTTTTATATTTTATTTTACATGTCAACGTTATTTATTACCAAAACCAAATCCCTTGGTTAACCACAGGTATAAATAATTTAATTGATATCATTAAATCAACCTTAGGAGGTAAATAATCATGAAAAAAACAAACCAAAATCAAAATATCAAAATTATAATTGTCCTGACAATTTTAATTTGTTCTTGTTTTGCAATTAATTCTTGCCTTGCACTTGTAAATTATTTCTCACGCCAAAGACAAGAAAACATTAAATTAATGAGTAAAAATGATGCCCCTTTATTTGAAGTAAATAGAGTAAGCGGTAATAATGAAGATAAAACCCTTATCCCTTTACCTATGCCTAATTTAAATCCAAATAAATTTCATCACACAGTGACTATCAATCATCAAGCCATTTTGAAAACAAATGGATTTGACATTAGTGTTCCTTTATATCTAAAAATAACTCCAAAATATGACACTCATAACACTTTTTTAAATCCTGAATCACTCTTTAACTTAGAAGTTAAAAATAATAACACACTCTATGATGACACCAATCGCAAACAAATGGTTAACGATAATGATGGCAAATGCAATATCAATATTCAAATTAAATTAGAACAAAACGATTTTGTTCAAGCAACAAATCCACAATTAACCTTAGTTCTTGACTATGAATTAGTGGATAAAAATGGAAACGCACTTAGCGGTAGTGGCACCACTCTAAACACCAAAATTGAAAATTTAGTTTAAATAAAAAAATAAGACTAAGTTAAGAAAACTTAGTCTTATTTTAGAAAGGAAATAAATTATGAAAACCAAAAACCAAACTTCCACCCAACCACTTTTCTTAAAAGCAATGACAATCATCATTTTGTTTCTTTTATTTTGGTTAGCAACTTATGTCTGGATTCATCACCAAACTTTAAGTCAAACCGAAAAAGAAATTATTTCTTTTAAAAATAAATTAGAAGCCACCCAAACTTTAAGTGAAGAACAAAAAAATATATTAAAGCAAGAATTACAACAAGCAGAAACCAAAAAGAAAGAACAAACTGAAGAAATTGATAATAATTCTTCAACAAACCCAAAACAATTAAATTCAGAAGGAGTTGTTTTTCAACCTGCTGACTCTCAAAAATTTATAGGTTTTGACAAATTAATCGGTTTTAAAGAAGAATTACAAGCAGTTCAAGGATTTATTGATTATTTAAAAAACCCTGAAAACTACCAAGGTATTGGCGAAGTTGAATCACCCCTAGGAATTTTAATGTATGGTTGCCCTGGAACAGGTAAAACCACTTTAGCAAGAGCACTTGCCAAAGAAACCAATTTACCATTCTTTGAAGTTAATAGTTCCCTTTTTTCCCAAAAGTATAAAGGGGTAGCGCCACAAATGGTAAAAGATTTATTCACTGATGCAAGAATTGCTGCAGAAGAGTGTAATGGGGCGATCATCTTTTTAGATGAATGTGAAACTATTTTTACTGATTTAAGTATGTTAGAAGCAGATTCAGAAATCGCAAATGTTGTAAACCAATTCAAAATGGAAATGACTTCGATGGATAATAACCCTGAAAAACCAATTTTTGTCATTGGGGCAACAAACCAATACCATCTGATTGATGAAGCGATTAAATCCCGTTTTGCGTACAATATCGAATTAAAACCAGGAAATAAAACTGAACGACAACAAATGCTAGAATTCTTAATTAAGAAAAGAAAAAATCCTTACAGTGAAGAAACAAAACAGTATTTATTTGAAGTTATTAACGAAGCTTTAGAAAACTTACCACAAAATAAACAATTCTTAAAAACTAATCGTACCTTAGAAAACTTATTAAAAACTACTGTTAGTATTTTTGCCAAAAACCGTGGTAAAGGTGAAAACAAAAGAAATGAAATTAACAAAGAAGATTTAAAACAGGCTTATCAATTGATTATTTCACCAGATACCACTTTATTAGACCAAATTGAAAACAATCTAACCCCGAAAGGAGGTGAATAAATATGATATCACCATTAGACGTACTGAAAGGTTTTATTAATTTAAAATCTTATTTAACATGGGTTTTGCTTGCTACTACTGTTTTTGGCCTTTTTTGTTTCATCAAAAACAAATTTTTTCACAATCAAAACACCACAACCCTAAAAAGTTATTTAATTTACTTTTTAATTATTCTTGCCTTATTCAGTTTTCTTTACTTATCTTTCTTTCATAAAACTGAACCATCATCTAAATACACAGGTCAATTAATTGAAAAAATTGATGGAGCAATTAAAAAATACGATGACACAATTAATAACTACAATGGTTTAAAAAAAGATTGGGAAAAAGAATTAGAAAAATGTGAAAAAGAACTCAAAGACCTTTACGAACAAAAAGAAATAATTCAAGAAGCCAAAGATAAAATCAAAGAGGCATTGGATAGAAACGAAGGAAAAATTAAAGAAATAAAAGAAAAATTAAGTAAAAATACCGAAAATATCACTATCTTAAGAGGTAAACTTTTACAATTAGAACAAGCCAAAGAAGCTAAAGAAAAAGAAATTAAACAAAAACAAGAAGAAGAAAAATCAGCATCCCCTGATGACAAAATTAGATTACAAGCTCTAATCTCTAAATTACAAGGCGAACGAAGAGAAATAATGGAACAAATAGCACAAGTTTCAACCCAAATCGGCAAATTAGAAAACAAACAAGAATCTCTAACAGAACAACTAGGTCGTGCCGAAGAATTTAAAAAAGGATTAATCCAATCGCTCGATAAATTATCAGAAAAATTTAAAAAACTATCAACAATTATTACAACCGAAGAACAACGTAAAGCTGAAATTCAAAAAAACATTGATGAAATTAACGAAAAAATGAAACAAATTAAAAAAGAACAAGAATTTTATCAACACCTAAAAGAAAAATATCAAGAAATGTATACCCGCATGCAAACTTATGAAAAAGAAAACGAATTTAGTTTTGGTAACGTAACTAAAGCCGCTTTTAAAGCTTTTGATAAAGTTACTGACTTAATCCCCGCTAAATACGGATTGAAAATATTAGGTAAAACTGCGAGCGTTACTAGAAGATTCGCACAAGGTGCGACTAAAGCTACTTTAGTTCTTCACGAAGGCCATCGTTTATGGCATATGTATAATGAAGTAGTTAATGAAAACAAAGAACATCCACCAATGATTACCAAAGAAGCTTTAGAAATGTATACTCGAGATATTGACCATGATTTAGCCAAACTTGACGCTGACTACAAAGATTACGAAAAGAAAAAAGAGGAATATCAAAAATCTAACAATGAAGTTTCTATTAAAGAGGAGTTAAGGAACTGGGAAGACCAAAATGAAAAACATGGCGAAAAAATCAAACAAGAATGGAAGGACTGGATCAATGAATACGTCAAAATCAATGAAGAATTAAAAGATAACCTAAAAGAAGTTTCAGGAGAAAACGTACAAAAATTAAAACAAGAAGAAGATGAACTCCGCGAACTTCACGAAAATAAAGTTGCCAAAATCGAAAACGCAAAAGAAGAATTAAAACAAAAAAATCCTAGTTATGCTCGCGCCCAAAAACGCTACGAAGAAAAACGTCGTCCTAAAATACCTGAAATGGTTATGATTCCAAATAAATAATTATTTTTTTAAAACATTTAAAAAATAAAGTTGTATAATAGTGATATATTCATATTTCAATATTTGATAATAATCACTATTATCGGAAAGGAAATGAAATTTATGAATAATAATAATTTTTTTAAAAAATGTTTAGTAATTATAATCATTATTATCGCAGTTATTGTTGGTATTGGTATTTATTACAAGACCAATAATTCTTTAAAACAAGAACAACAAGAAGATCCTAATTCAGAATTTTTTAAAAAAAATCCAAGTACAAAAGTTATTAAAGAATTAATTGATTTGAGAGAAAGAGAAAAAAATAAATTAAATGATATTTCTTCTAACCCTTTATGTAGAGAAGATTTAAAAAAAGAAATATTAGAAATTTTAAAAAAAAATAATTGTATCAAAGAAAATGTTATTAATAGTTGTCGAAAAAGTGGTATTTTTAATAGTTTTTCTAAAAAAGACCAAGAAGAATTTGTGGAAAAACAATATATCGAATATTTAAAAAAAGATATAGAAAATTTAACAAATACATATAATAAATTACCTCATAATTTTTTATATAAAAAAATTATTTCACCAACTAATTTTGACAAAATCAAAGCTTATATTCTTTCAGGAACCGATGACAAATCTTTATTACCAAATAATCTTTCCCAAGAAGAAAAATCAAAAATCAATCAACAAAGAGACGAGTTAATTAATAGTTTAAAAAAGATGAAACAAAAATGGAACCCATGGATCGATGAATATCAAGAAGAATGTGATGATTTTGTTCGCAAAATTAAAGAAATTCAAGATAAATTTCCTTCATTAAAGTCTCAACAAACTAATTTACAAAAAAATCACGATGACAAAGTACAAGAAATCAATCAAGTAAAATCACAATTACAAAATAAAAAAACGCAATTACAAACTCAAGGAATATCAATTTATAATAATCCTGAAATTGATAAATTACAAGCACTAATCTCTAAATTACAAGGCGAACGAAGAGAAATAATGGAACAAATAGCACAAGTTTCAACCCAAATCAAAGATTTAGAAGCCGCCCAAAAAAAGTATGAAGATATGTTATCTTGCGCTGTCAAACTAAAAGAGTCATTGGAATGTAATTATGATAAATCTCAAAAAGTTTACCAAAACCAAATAATCACCGACCTTAAATCCCTCTATAACATCACCTCAGACGAGGGATAAAAAAATTAAAGGAGTTATAAATTAATGTTTAAATTAAAAAAACAATTCCACTTATCAAAAATTAGTTTTATTTATTTGTTTAGGAACTATATATAATAAAATAAACTTACCAATAGAACTAAAACTATTTTATTAATTTATCAAATATTAAAATTAAATAAAAACAACAAGAAAGGATTAAAGTATATGAAAAACAGACGTTATCGTTCAGATGCAACACAAGGGCTGAAATTTGGTATAAACAATGTATAGAATAGATCGTAATATTTTTTTAAAAAACCGAAAAAATCAACAATATACACTCCTCAATGTGTTTCAAATTATCTTTATAATATTTTACATAAAACAATTTTGCAAGGTTATATTTTCGACCCTTGCGTAGGGAAAGGTTCATTACTTGAACCATGGAAAAAAAATAATTGGGAAGTTAAAGGTGTTGATATTAAAAACCAAGGATTTCCAAAAACAATTGTTAAAAATTATTTAGAATTATCTTTTCAAGATTTAAATAACACTAAACCTTCTTTAGTAATTTTTAATCCACCTTTTAATATTTCCTTAGAAACAAAAGAATATATCAAAAATAATTACAACGGAAGACCTTTATTACCAGAAGTTTGGTTAAATAAAGCTATTAATTTGTTTGGAAATGATATACCTATCGTTATGTTTACGCTTTATGGATTTAGACTTAACTTAACTATGACCAGTAAACGATGGCAAAAATTAACAAATAAAACCTATCCAGAAATTACTTCCATTATTTCTTTGCCTAAAAATATTTTTGAAAATGTTATTTTTCATGCAGAGATTTTAGTTTTCAATATTAAAAATATCAAACCACATTATTTTTTATTATCATAATAAAAGGAGAATTTTGTATTATTATGGCTAGTTCCGAAAAATTAAGAATAAATAAGAATCAACATAAACCTAAAGAAAAACCAACAAATAAAAAAGAAATAGATAAATTGAAATTACAAATGCAAAAAATTAAATTAGCAGATTACCAAACCCCCACCAAGAAACCCATCGACAAATATAATAACGCTGTTAAAAAAATAACAATTAGGGATTCGCGATTATGTTAAAAAATCTCAAAATTAGGAAGCTCATTATGATGGTGGTGTGTGGTCTTTTAAGTTTTATTACTTTAACCTTCGCCGCGCAAATCTCATACTACCCCGACGGTAAAATTAAGTCCATCAGCGAGTACGATCCCCAAACAGGGAATAGAATCAAGTATACCTTATACAATTCTGACGGTACAATTGACTCCATCTACGAGTTCGACCCCCAAACAGGGAATGGAATCAAGTATACCTTATACAATTCTGACGGTAAAATCTACTTCATCAGCGAGTACGACCCCCAAACAGAGAAGGTAATCAAGCGGACCTCATACAATTCTGACGGTACAATCAACTACATCAACGAGTACGACCCCCAAACAGGGGAGGAAATCAAGCGGACCCCTTGATTCAGAAATACCCCTCTCGCTTTGATTTAAATCCAATTAGGGTAAATAACCCTAGTCTTAATTTATACCCCCCTTAAATTCAATTTCTTGAAAAAGCAGTCCTCAAAAACTTAGGAAAACACTCACTTTTAATTTTTACAATTTTGGCATAAATTTAAACGGATCATTTTTTTAACCTAATTTAGACCCCCTCAAATGAGGGGTCATTTTTTTATTTTTAAGGGAGATTTTTTTGATCGTTTTTTGACAACTTTTTTTCATTTTTTTGTCTCTTCCAGGAAAAATCGCTAGTGTTTATGGTAAGCAATTTGCCATTTAACCCTGTAATTATATAGCATAACCGACCTAAAATCAAAAACTCCGCATTATTGTGTAAAAAAATGAAACCCATGTCGTTTTTATGGTGAGTTTTTCATTTTTTTCGACCTATATATATATTGTACATACTTCTTATTAGGTTAACCCGTGGGTAAACATAAACACCAATTCAAAAAGCCCTCCAAGGCTGTTTTGAATTGGGTTGTGATAGATAATACTTAATTCGGGTTTAACCTAATAAGAAGTATGTATCTTTAATATTATTATTATCTTTAATATTAAAGATAATAATAATATTAAAGATAATAATTAAATATAAAAACCCTTGATAGGTTTTTATATTTAATTATAAATAATAAATTTATTATATTATATCATGACATATAATGTTTAGATAAAATATATTATCTAACCAGGTGCCCGTCAAATTAAAAAATTTAACGGTCAAATTAAAATACCCCCTAAATCCCCAAAGGGGACTTCATAAGAAAGGGGGTAATAGTTAATTGTAATGTACTTCGGCTGACCGCCTAGTTCGCTCTGCTCGTCTTAGAATACTAATCATATTATATAATAATTTAATAAATATATTTTAAAATTAATTTTTAATGCATTTTTTAGTTATAATTATTTTTGTAATGAATAAAAAATATTAAGATAATTGGGGTTAATGATGCAAAAATTAAAGAAAAAATTAAAATTATTACAAAATATGGTTTCTCACATTCAAACTATTAATAAAAAAATAGTTTTTAAACTGGTTAAACAATTTGTCAAAGATCTCAATTTAACTACCATTTTAAAAACAATTCGTATTAATCGAAGTACTTATTATTATTGGCTAAAAATTGAAAAAAAGTTAAAATTAAAAGAAACAAAACATTTTTTGCAACAACAACGTATTCAAACTTTATGTTTACAACATGAATATTTTTACGGTCATCGTAAAATTACTGATTTATACCAAGAAATTTTTAATGAATTTATTACTAAGAAAAAAGTTTATCTTATCATGAAAGAAAATAATATTTGTTGTAAGTTAAGGCCTAAAAAAAATAAATATTATTATAAAAATTTAGAATCTAACCTCAAAGTAGTCCCAAATTTAATTAATCAAAACTTTACTACCTCCCAACCCATGAAAAAACTATTTACCGATATTACTTATTTTCCCACTCCCCAAGGATTTATTTATTTTTCGTGTATTATTGATTCTTTTAATAATCAAATTATTGCCTCCCACACTTCAAACCGACAAAATAAAGAATTAATTTTAAATACAATCAAAAAAATTCCTACTTTAAAAACCCCTTGTATTATTCATTCAGACCAAGGTAAAGTTTATCAATCTCTAAAAGTACAAAAAGTTTTAACTAAAAAAGGGTTTTTAATTAGTATGTCTCGTAAAGCAACCCCACGTGATAACGCTGTCATTGAAAATCTTTTTGGCCAGATGAAAAGTATTTTATCCAACCAACATCCCTTTTTATTCCAAAAAACACCAAGTAAAATCAAAAAAATTATCAACCAATTCCCTTCTTTTTGGAATAATAAATGGTTATTAACTAAATTAAACAATTTATCTCCTTTGCAATACTTTCAAACTTTTAGATAAATATTTAATTATGGATATATAAAATTATAACCTTTGGAAAAAGGTTGTTTTGTTGTACATTTTTTTCTATAAAAATCAAAAATTCCGCATTATTGTGTAAAAAAATGAAACCCATGTCGTTTTTATGGTGAGTTTTTCATTTTTTCGACCTATATATATAGTGTAGGGATAAAAATATTTAAAAAAAATATCTTTTGAAACTAGCAAATTATTAAAAAACATTAGACACTTTTTAAGTGTAATGAAATTACTTTGTTAGTTTGAAAAGATATGAAATTATCTATTTAATTTTAAGTCTTAAAGAGTAATTTTGAAATAAAAAAGTGTCTAAAAAAACGGAACACCTCAAACAGCAATAGATTTAGAAATCAAAAAAATTATTGCAAAATGTTTTATACTAAAGCAAAAGAAATTATTTCACAAAATAAAGACTTATTAGATCAAATTACTAATTTATTATTAGAACAAGAAACAATCACTAAAGAAGAAATAGATAAACTTTTATAATCAAATATACTAAATAAGACTCTCATTTATTGAGAGTCTTATTTTTATTTATTACCTCCAATATTTCAACAAATACATAATAAAAGCAACAAAAAGACACTTTTAATTCCAACATAGTTGTTTTTTTATTAATTTACAAGTATAATAAAGTATAATATTAAAGATGCAGTAAAAAATTATTAAATGTTACAAATCAAAAAACTATTATAAATTAGTGTAACTTTTTACTTTTGAACAATTATTTAACTTTATTTCATAAATAAAATTATTACTCCAATTATAATTGTTATAAAAACAAAATATCAAAATACTTTTTATTAGGGTCTTAACTAAAAATATTAAGTCTTACAACTTTTTTTACTGAAAGTAAAAATGACAGCAAATACACAGTTGATAGTTTTTAAAATGATTCCTTTTTTCAAGATTATTAATTATTTAGCAACTCCAAACAATAACTTGAAATCATAAAAGGTTTAAAAATATCTTATAAAAAGGTTTTAGTGTTTTTGTGCACTTAGCAAACATTTTATATTTATATCTGTATAATTTAATTTTTAAATTAAAAAGAAAGATGAGGAATTTATGAATACTTTATTCGAACAATTACCTATTTTAGAGCAAACTAAAAAAGCTTTAAAAGAACTCAATTTTATTGATGCTACTCCAATTCAGGCCTTAGTAATTCCAGAAATTATAAAAGGACACGACGTAATTGGACAAGCTCAAACAGGAACAGGAAAAACTTTTGCTTTTGGTATTCCCATTATCGAAAAAATTGAACCAAAAATCCAAAAAACTCAAAGTTTAATTTTATGCCCTACTAGAGAATTAACTCTCCAAGTATACGAAGAATTAAAAAAATTACTAAGATTTTATCAAGAAATAAAAATCGCTGTTGTTTATGGTGGTGAATCTTACACCAAACAATTTAGAGCCCTAGAAGCTAAACCTCATTTAATTATTGCTACTCCTGGACGTGCAATTGACCATCTAGAAAGAGGTAAAATCGACCTCTCAGCACTAAAAATTCTAACTCTTGACGAAGCAGATGAAATGTTAAAAATGGGATTCCAAGAAGCCTTAGAAACAATCTTAAAAAAGATTCCAGAAGAAAGACAAACTGTTTTATTCTCAGCAACTCTACCTCCATTTATTAAAAAAATAGCAAGCAAATACCAAAAAGACACTAAAATCCTACAAGTTCCTGTTAAAAACATTGCAGTTAATGCAATCGAACAAAATTACTTTTTAGTAAAAGAAGTTGACAAAGCTAAATTATTAGTACGTTTACTAGACTTAAAAAAAGACTATTCAGCTATCTTATTTGCAAACACTAAAAAAGATGTTGACGAAATTACAGCCTACCTTCAAGACAAAGGCTTTTTAGCTGATGCAGTTCACGGCGATTTAAAACAAAATCAAAGACAATATGTAATGAATAATTTCCGTAAAGGCAAAATCAAAATCTTAATTGCAACTGATGTAGCTGCAAGAGGACTTGACATTTCTGACATCAAAATGGTAATTAACTATGACTTACCACACGAAGACGAAGTTTATGTTCACCGTATCGGAAGAACTGGAAGAGCTGGCAAAAAAGGTTTAGCTTACAGTTTAATTAGCCCAAGAAAAGCAAGCCAACTTAAAAAATTAGAATACTACTTAAAAGAAAAAATTACTTTACTAGATATTCCTTCTGTTCAAAGCATCAAATTACAAAATGCCAAAGATTTAGAAAAAAAGCTATTAAACATCATTGAAAAAAACAACGAAGACGCTACTCCAAATCCATTAGCACAAAAGTTATTAGAAACTTTTTCTTCTGAACAAATTATCCAAGGATTATTGAAAAACTTTTTACCAAAAGAAAGAAATTACACTGACATCCTTCCTCCAAAAATGACTACTAACAATTCTTTTACCAGATCACGTTTTGTTGGCGAATCTAGATTTGGTTCTTATGGTTCTAACAACTCTTACGGCAATAACTCTTACCAAAGAGCAAATAGCAACTTTATAGAAGTAATTATTAATTTAGGCAAAAAAGACAATATTAATCCTCCAATATTATTAAAATTATTAAAAGATCATTTCCAAATTTATGGCAAAAATATTGGCAATATCAAACACTTAACTCACGAAACTATTTTTGAAGTAGCAAGTCGTTTTTGGAATCAAATGAAAAACAAAACTAATATTCGTTTCCAAAACAAAACTTTAATTCTTAACAAAAAAGATTAAAAACTAATAAATTAACAAAATAATAATTTAATAATAACAAAAAAGCTAGCTTCAACAAGCTAGCTTTTTCTTATATTTGCATAATTTAAAATAAAAATAAAAAATCAATTAATTTCAATTAATAATTTAGATTAATTGCTAATATTATATCTTTTTTTAATTTCAGCAACCAAATGATTATAAATTTTAGGATTATTAGTTAAATATTTTTTAACACTTTCTGTTCCTTGACCAATTTTTTCATCTTTAAAACTATACCAAGAACCACTTTTTTGAATCAAATTAAGGTTAGTTGCTAAATCAATTACTTCTATCATTTTAGCAATACCTGAGGTGTTCCAAAACTTTGGACAACTTTTTACTTTTTAAAAATTCTTTAAGACTAACTATTAAGTTAGTCTTTTTTTCTTTTCAAGACTAAAAAAATAATTTCTTATCTTTTCTAAAAATATTTTTAGAAAGGAATAAAATGTTAAGACAAAAATTATTTAAAGATTTTTTAAAAAGTAAAAACAATTTAACAATTCGCGATCAATTAATCGAAATGCATTTACCATTAGTAAAAAAAATAGTTAAACAATTTAAATATTTCCCTAAAGCACTTCAAAGAGAAGATTTATACCAAGAAGGAATTTTAGGTCTAATCAAAGCTTTAAATAATTACCAAGATTTAGGATGTGATTTTATTGTCTATGCTACCCCAACAATTAAAGGTAAAATCACAGAACTTATTAGAGGTCTACAAGCTACTTCTACTTCCATACATGTTTTTCGGAAAGAAAAACAAGTAAGTAATATTCCTTTTGAAGAAACACAACCTCAAACTATTAATATCAACAATCTAACCCCTCATCAAATTTGGTTAACCCAAGTTAATCACGAATTGTTTCCGATTGGTCTAAAAACATTATTAAAAACAAAGATATTTTAGAATATTTTTCTAAAAACACCAAACACATTTGTTAATATGGAACAAACAGTTAATAATCTTTTTCGTTATCGATTCGATCAAAATTTAACAGATATTTCAAGTTTTAAAACAATAAAAGGTTTTAAAGAAGTTTTAGAAAAAGTTATCGCACCTTTAAATAAATATATTGAGTATACATGGCATCAAATCAAAAAATCGCATAATAAAGGTCCTAGATATCATGTAGTCCAACCTAGCACCCTTTCTCGAAAAGGGTTTGCTCGTGCCGTTAACCTTTCTGAAGATGAACCTATTTTTCAAATATCTCTTAATTTGCAAGAACGCGTTTATGGTATAACTGTTGTAAATATTTTGTTATTATCGCCTATGATCCAAACCATAAAGGAAATACAAAGAAAAAATAAATTATTGCATTAATATAAAATTCAAAATACAATTAAATTTTAATAGACTCTCTCTATGAGAGTCTTTTTTTATACCCAAAAATAACCAAATTAAACAAAAAATTAAAAAAGAAAGGAAATAATTTTAAATGAATAAACAAGACTTAAAAAAATTAATAATTATGTTATTAATTATTAATTTCAATTTTGTCCTTTCCATCAATTCTCATTCTTCTTTTTTTCATAATCAAACCAAAAGCAAAATTAAATTAGCAGATTACCAAACCCCCACCAAGAAACCCATCGACAAATATAATAACGCTGTTAAAAAAATAACAATTAGGAATTCGCGATTATGTTAAAAAATCTCAAAATTAGGAAGCTCATTATGATGGTGGTGTGTGGTCTTTTAAGTTTTATTCCTTTAACCTTCGCCGCGCAAATCTCATACTACCCCGACGGTAAAATCAAGTCCATCAGCGAGTACGACCCCCAAACAGGGAATAGAATCAAGTATACCTCATACAATTCTGACGGAACAATTGACTTCATCAACGAGTGCGATCCCCAAACAGGGAATAAAATCAAGGGTACCGCATACAATTCTGACGGTACAATTGACTTCATCAGCGAGTACGATCCCCAAACAGGGAATAGAATCAAGTATACCTTATACAAATCTGACGGTACAATTGACTTCATCAACGAGTACAACTACCAAACAGGGAAGAAAATCAAGGGTACCACATACAACTCAGACGGTACAATCAACTACATCAACGAGTACAACCACCAAACAGGCAACGTAATCAAGCAGAGCAAACAATCTCCAAGTAAAACCCTCGGGCGTTCCTTTTTCCATCGACAAACCAAATCAACTATAAAACTAGCTGATTATAAAACCCTTCAAGAAGAGTGGTTAACCTTCCAACCTAAAATGAAAAGGTATGATATCAGCGTTTTATCCAAAGAAAGTATTCCTGAAATTTTAAAATATGTTGGGATTAAAAGTGATGTTATCGCATATGATAACTTTAACACTCCTTCTTATAATTCTAACAATGATAGTATTTTTTACTGGCATATCAAAGATCCACCAGAAGGACTCATGGGTGTCTATTTTAAACCCCGCTCTAATCCCTTTAATATTAAATATCCTGCTGCAAACAAAAAACACACCTTAGAAGACCTTTTAAAATACGAAATAGCTATTGAAGAAGTTTTTGTTTTTTGGGATGCTCAACAAAAAACTCAGCAAGAAAAGGTCAATGTGGAATTAATCAACATCAATCTCTTTGTTGACCAAAGTAAAGAAGAAGTGATTAATGGTTACTTAATCCAACAGAAAATCATCCAAAAACCCAAACTAATTAAATTAGGTTGTTATAACGCCACTCCTAACACTGGTTTGGTTGTTCCTTTCCCTTTAGGTGGAGATAATCTTTTGGAAGTTGAGGCTATTTATTTCGATGATGGAATTCGCCTCCTCCCCGAACAAAATTACACCATTGAAGATTTGCTGGAATTATCAAATGGTGCTAAAAATGTTTATCTTTTCACTTTTAGCACCCAAAAAAGAATTAAAAGCATCGAATTACCTGATGCTATTGATCCTTACCAAGCCATTCGAACATGGAAAAGAGATAATAATTTATTTGATTATGAAGGTGAATTTATACACCAAACTGGTAGAGTAGAAAACGAATTGTTAATAGCTTCAAATAGAAAAGAGACTATATCGTGTGAACCTCACCAACTTATAAATATTTTTGAAACCGAAAAGGAAAAATTTATTATTTCTTGTAAAGATGTAGAACCAAAATTGCGTATTTTTGATAATTATATTTCTGAATATGTTAATTGGTTAAACCAATGTTACATCAAACCTGGCATTTCTTATTCATCTGGAGAAATAAGAGATAAATTTGGTCGTTCATCAAGGGGCATTTATAATCAAAAAGGGGAAAGTTGTCAATATCATTATGTTCCAGGATTTTTCATAGATGATTGGTACATTAATGGGATTAACTGTGTTGGCTCAAACATTACTTTTTATAATTTTTATGGCACCACTCCGCCACCCAAAAAACCTCAAGAAATAAATATTAATTGATATTAAGACCTTATAATGAAGGTCTTTTTTCATTTTGGGGGTTTTTTGTTAAAATCAAAAAAATATTAAGATAATTGGTGTTAATGATGCAAAAATTAAATTATTTCTAAACTAAACTCCCTCTATGAAATCACCCCAACTGAGGGATAAATAAAAAAGGAGTTATAAGTTAAAATTGAAACAAACTATGATACAACATTTAAGAAGAAAGAAGGGTAAAAAAATGAAAAATATGACTTCTTTTGATGCATTTTTAAGTATCAAAAAAATCAAAGGAATAGATTTTATGTTAAATTATTTCCAAGTCCATAAAGGTACTATCAAACGTTGGGAAAAACAACAATCTATTCCTAAAAATTATGATACAGACTTAAAAAAAATAATTAAACAAATTGAAATTGAATATCCACATATCGATATAGTAAAATTTCAAAATAATATTTTAACAAATAAAACGAATTTTATTGATAAAATTGATTCTTTTTCTCATATTATTTTAGGCGGTGTTTGTGAGTTTTTACCACAACTTCAAAATATTAAATTCAATATTGTTATCGCTGACCCACCTTATAATATTGGTAAAAATTTTGGTAATAACCGCGATTTGTTAGAAATAGATGGGTATTTAAAATGGTCTTTGGACTGGATTCAACAATGCCTTAAATTATTGACTCCAGATGGTATTTTTTATATGTATGGTTATCCCGAAATTTTAGCTCGGGTTGCGGCTCAATTTCCTTACGAAAAACAAAGAATTTTAGCTTGGCATTATACTAATAAAAACATGCCTTCTTGTAATTTTTGGCAACGTTCTTATGAATCAATTTTATGTCTTTGGAATAACAAAAAACCTGAAATTAATATCGATCAAATTAGAGAACCTTATACCTCCAATTTTTTGAAGTGTGATGGAAAAAAAAGAATTGGTACTTTAGGACGTTTTGGTAATTCTGAAACTTTGTATCGCGTAAACGAAAAAGGAGCTCTCCCACGTGATATCATTAAAGTTCCCGCTTTAGCAGGTGGTGCAGGATTAAAAGAACGGTTCTTTTTATGTAAAACTTGTGATTGTAAAATTTTTAGTTCTAAAGAACTAAAAAATCATCAAAAACCTCATCAAACTATTATTCATCCTACTCAAAAACCCCAAATGTTAACTACTAATTTAATTGATTCAGTGATTATGAAAAATCAAAAAGGTAATGTTTTAATTCCTTTTGCTGGTTCAGGTTCAGAATGTTTAGTTGCTAAAAAGAAAAATCTAAATTATATTGGGATTGAAATAAACCCTGATTATGTGATGTTAATTAAGGAAGTATTAAAAAGTGTATAAATTAAACCGCAACTTTGGATGTTAATAATATATTTTATTAAAGAGTTAATCAAAATTTTCATGTTATTGTTATGATTTGAGGTATAATTAGGATAGTTTATATAACTAATTTCAATTTAAGTAGGGTAAATGCCTCTATTTATCTTAAAATTTTAAGTTGTAGAAAAATTAGTTAAAAAAACAAGAAAGAGGTTATCAAAATGTCAAATACATTAAAACTAAAACCATTTGTCAAATGGGCGGGTGGAAAAACCCAACTTTGGCCTTTTTTGAAAGTTGTTATGAATGTTAAATATGAAACTTATTTTGAACCTTTTTTAGGAGGTGGGAGTGTATTTTTTAGTTTGGAACCTCAAAAAGCTGTTTTGTCTGATATTAATGAAGAATTGATAACTGCTTGGCATACTTTAAAATCACAATCTCGTGATGTTGTTAATTTATTAAAAACATATATTAAACGTTTAAAATTAGAAAAAAAAGATTTTTATTATCAATTGCGCGACCAAAAAACCTCTTCGTTGGATAATATTTCAAAAACTGCTCGCTTTATTTTTCTTAATAAAACTTGTTTTAATGGTCTTTATCGTGTTAATTCTAAAAATCAATTTAACTCTCCGTTTAATGGAAAAAATGATGTTTGTTTATCAACTATCATTAACGAATCTAATCTTAAAAATATCACATTATTCTTAAAAAAGAATGAAATTAAAATCCAAAACCAAGATTACGCAACAATAGTTGCTCAAACACAAAAAAATGATTTATTGTTTTGTGATCCTCCTTATGATTCAGATACTCAAACTTTTAACAGCTATAATGCATCCCCTTTTAATCAAACAAACCAAAAAGAATTGTTTGAATCTTTAAAAGCAGCTCATTTAAGAGGAGTTAAATGGGTTTTAACTAATCACGACACCCAATTAATTAACCACTTATACAAAGATTTTAATTTTATAAGAATTCCTGTTAATCGTTTTATCAATTCCCAAAGCTGCAATCGGAAAAATAACACCTACGAAACAATTATTACGAATTTTACATTAAGAGATGACCAAATTAAACAAATAAATAATTTATTGTTTTTCAAAGAGTTAAAATCTACATCTTATTTTTTAAAGGATTATGTTTCGTGGGAAAAAGTTAATCATTTTATAAACCAAAATGAAGAAATTATTAAAAAATGGAATAAACTTAAATCCAAAACTGAGCAAGAATTTTATGATAAATTTGAATTGCAATGGCAAGAATTATCAAATACTTTTGAATTTTTGCCAATATTATTAGCTAACAATCGTTTTGCGAAAAACGAAAAATTTATTTATTTTAACAACCAAAACCAAGAAATTACTTTTGACCACCAAGATAAAGAAGTTGTCATTAATTTTATTAAAGAATCAAAACTTCTAACTAATGTTTTTGTAAATTCAAATTTTAATCAAAATATTAAAGATTATATTTTTGGGGTTTTGGTGGGGTTGGATTCTAACTCAAGAAAAAATAAATCAGGAGTTTTGTTGCCTAATTTAATTAAAACTCTTTTAAAAACAAATAATTTCAATTTTCAAGAAGAAGTTCTTTTAACAGACATTTTAAAAGGTGTTGAATTAAAAGAAACAAAAAGAGTGGATTTTGTTTTTAAACATAATAATATAAATTATCTTTTAGAATGTAGTTTTTTTAACACTTCAGGCTCCAAAATTAATAGCGAATTAAAACGTTTGGTAGAATTTAGTAAAACTATCAATAAATTCAAAAATATTCAATTTATTTATGTGATAGAAGGTCCAGGTTTGAAAAAAAACGCATCTTTGTTGGAAAAAACCTTAACGGAAACCAATGTTTTATTCAATATCCATCGTTTTCAAGAATTTTTAAAAAAAATAAAACAAAATTGTATTTTTTAACTCATCGATCTAATAAATTAAACACACACCCATTAAGATTAATTTTTACAACAAACATTATAATTATATTTTGTAATTGAATAAAACTATTTTTAAAAAACACCAAACACATTTAATACCATAAAAAGGTTCCTTTAAGAGGAACCTTTTTTTATTTAATACCCAGCAAATTGATTACAACAAAAAAAGTTCATCAAAAAATAAAGTAAGGAGAATGAAATGAAATATCAAATTAAAAAACTATTGAAGCAACTTAATAAATTAAAAAAAGAATTAGGGTTAATTAAACAATTGTGTTATAATACCAATATGCAAAATTATTATAAAAAGGGGCAAGCAATGCAAAAACAAACTCAAATTGATATCCTAGATGTAGCACAATATATTATTAATTATCAAAATAAAAGTGATTATACTAAAATGAAACTTCAAAAGTTGGTTTTTTTAGTTTATTGTAAGTATTATGTAGATTATAAAAAAGAATTATTTCCTAATGATTTTGAAGCATGGGAGTATGGTCCTGTTTCCCCAAAGTTATATTTAAAAACTTTATCTTATACTTCTGGATTTCAAAAAAGTGATCAAATAAAAGAAAATTTTAAAGAAGATTGTTTTACTTCTGAACAAAAAAAAATAATAAATCATATATTAAAGCGATACGGAAGCCGAATTTCAAGTTTTTTAGTTAAATTAACTCATAAAGATCTATCACCATGGTGTAATTGTTTTATCTCAAAAGATTGGAATTTAAATTCTATTACGAATGAAGTTATTTTAAAATATTATTCTAAAAAGGGCAATGCAATTTAAATTATGATAAAAATCAAAGCAATTCAAGAAAATATTGAAAAAATCCAAATGATATATTTTGTTAACAAATGTTTTTTGTTTAGATTTTGATAAATTAAAAAATAAACTTTTAAAATTTTTTAATAACAAAACGTTTGATGAAATTAAAAAAACCAAACATTGTAAATTGTTAAAAGAACCTTTAAGTAAAATAAAAAAATTTTGTAATTTAACAAACGATATTAAAGATCTTCTTTCTGAACAAAATATTTTTAAAATAAGTATTGATAAATGTCAACGAGTTATTGGTTATTTTATTAAACAACAAGATATTTGGTATTTTAATGTTTTTTTATATGATCCTTTTCATCAATATAATTTTTGTGAATCTAACAAAAATTTAAATCAAATTGCTTTGAAACATCTTTATAAGTTTTTGCAAATTAGTAATTTAACTTATGATACAATTCAAAAATTAGTTTATAAGCATCGTAAGCTAAGAAAGATTTTAAAAAAACAGTGAATTAAAAAAATATTTATATTATTAATATCAACCCCGAGATTGAAAAAACGACATCTACGGAACTATTATTACAAATTGGGAGCAAATACACGCTTAATTACAGCAGCCTAGCCAATTGCCACGGACTTGATTATTCCGTGAGGTCATGCGGTTGGTCAGTCAAACGAAAGAATGGCGGATTAAGCAGAACCTAAAAGTGGTTAAAAAATGAAAGCTACAAAATCCCAAATGCCTCTTAAACGCATTATTTTGCCCCTATTGCTTTGATTTAAATCCAATTAGGGTAATAACCCTAGTCTTAATTTATACCCCCCCTTAAATTCAATTTAATAATAATTCAGTCCTCAAAAACCTAGGAAAACACTTACTTTTAATTTTTACAATTTTGGCATAAATTTAAACGGATCATTTTTTTAACCTAATTTAGACCACCTCAAATGAGGGGTCATTTTTTTATTTTTAAGGGAGATTTTTTTGATCGTTTTTTGACAACTTTTTTTGGTTTTTTGTCTCTTCCAGGAAAAATCGCTAGTGTTTATGGTAAGCAATTTGCCATTTAACCCTGTTATTATATGGCACAACTACCCCAAAATCAAAAACTCCGCATTATTGTGTAAAAAAATGAAACCCATGTCGTTTTATAGGTGAGTTTTTCATTTTTTCGACCTATATATATATTGTACATACTTCTTATTAGGTTAACCCGTGGGTAAACATAAACACCAATTCAAAAAGCCCTCCAAGGCTGTTTTGAATTGGGTTGTGATAGATAATACTTAATTCGGGTTTAACCTAATAAGAAGTATGTATCTTTAATATTATTATTATCTTTAATATTAAAGATAATAATAATATTAAAGATAATAATTAAATATAAAAACCCTTGATAGGTTTTTATATTTAATTATAAATAATAAATTTATTATATTATATCATGACATATAATGTTTAGATAAAATATATTATCTAACCAGGTGCCCGTCAAATTAAAAAATTTAACGGTCAAATTAAAATACCCCCTAAATCCCCAAAGGGGACTTCATAAGAAAGGGGGTAATAGTTAATTGTAATGTACTTCGGCTGACCGCCTAGTTCGCTCTGCTCGTCTTAGAATACTAATCATATTATATAATAATTTAATAAATATATTTTAAAATTAATTTTTAATGCATTTTTTAGTTATAATTATTTTTGTAATGAATAAAAAATATTAAGATAATTGGGGTTAATGATGCAAAAATTAAAGAAAAAATTAAAATTATTACAAAATATGGTTTCTCACATTCAAACTATTAATAAAAAAATAGTTTTTAAACTGGTTAAACAATTTGTCAAAGATCTCAATTTAACTACCATTTTAAAAACAATTCGTATTAATCGAAGTACTTATTATTATTGGCTAAAAATTGAAAAAAAGTTAAAATTAAAAGAAACAAAACATTTTTTGCAACAACAACGTATTCAAACTTTATGTTTACAACATGAATATTTTTACGGTCATCGTAAAATTACTGATTTATACCAAGAAATTTTTAATGAATTTATTACTAAGAAAAAAGTTTATCTTATCATGAAAGAAAATAATATTTGTTGTAAGTTAAGGCCTAAAAAAAATAAATATTATTATAAAAATTTAGAATCTAACCTCAAAGTAGTCCCAAATTTAATTAATCAAAACTTTACTACCTCCCAACCCATGAAAAAACTATTTACCGATATTACTTATTTTCCCACTCCCCAAGGATTTATTTATTTTTCGTGTATTATTGATTCTTTTAATAATCAAATTATTGCCTCCCACACTTCAAACCGACAAAATAAAGAATTAATTTTAAATACAATCAAAAAAATTCCTACTTTAAAAACCCCTTGTATTATTCATTCAGACCAAGGTAAAGTTTATCAATCTCTAAAAGTACAAAAAGTTTTAACTAAAAAAGGGTTTTTAATTAGTATGTCTCGTAAAGCAACCCCACGTGATAACGCTGTCATTGAAAATCTTTTTGGCCAGATGAAAAGTATTTTATCCAACCAACATCCCTTTTTATTCCAAAAAACACCAAGTAAAATCAAAAAAATTATCAACCAATTCCCTTCTTTTTGGAATAATAAATGGTTATTAACTAAATTAAACAATTTATCTCCTTTGCAATACTTTCAAACTTTTAGATAAATATTTAATTATGGATATATAAAATTATAACCTTTGGAAAAAGGTTGTTTTGTTGTACATTTTTTTCTATAAAAATCAAAAATTCCGCATTATTGTGTAAAAAAATTTAATCCATGTCGTTTTTATGGTGAGTTTTTCATTTTTTCGACCTATATATAGTGTAGGGATAAAATATTTAAAAAAAATATCTTTTGAAACTAGCAAATTATGAAAAAACATTAGACACTTTTTAAGTTTAATGAAATTATTTGTTAGTTTGAAAAGATATGAAATTATCTATTTAATTTTAAGTCTTAAAGAGTAATTTTGAAATAAAAAAGTGTCTAAAAAAATGGAACACCTCACCTACAACTTGGTCCCCTTGTTTAAGGGTTTCTGCTCTTCTAATGTCTAAACGCAAAGAAGCAAAAAATTTTAAGGCTTTACCACCTGGAGTTACTTCAGGATTACCAAAAACCATCCCTGTTTTTTCTCTAAGTTGATTAATATAGATAACAACTGTATCAGTTTTATTAATGATTCCTGACTGTTTACGCATGGCTTGCCCCATCATTCGTGCTTGCAAACCCATAGCCATATTACCCATATCACCTACTAATTCTGCCTCAGGAACTAATGCTGCTACAGAATCAACTACCAAAAGACTAATTTTGCCACTTGCAATTAATCTACAAGCAATATCTAAAGCTTTTTCACCTGAATCAGGTTGTGAGATTAAAAGTTTATCAAGATTTACTCCAATAGCCTTTGCATAACCTGGGTCTAAGGCATGTTCTGCATCAATAAAAGCAACATTACCTCCCTTTTTTTGAGCCTCTGAAATGGCATGCAAAGTTAAAGTAGTTTTGCCTGAACTTTCAGGACCATAAATTTCAATAATTCTTCCTTTAGCATAACCACCAATTTCTAAGGCAATATCCAACGACAAAGAACCAGTAGAAATAGATTCAATTCCTTTATGAGTTTTGGAGTTGAATTGCATAATGCTACCTTTACCAAACTTTTTTTCAATATCCTTAATAGTGTCTTCTAAATCGTTTTTGTTTTGTGTATTTTGCATAAATAATTTTCCTTTGGTTTTTTATTTTAGTTTTGATGAAATATAATTTTTAAATATTGTAAGTAAAATAATAAAGATAAAAGAGTAAGATGAAAATAATTATTAAAGATAAATGTAAAAATTTAGAAACATATATAAAAGACAGATTTTAAAATATAATAAAAACAGCAGTAACAAAATAAAGATCTCGCTGAACCCCAAAAACTAGACAATAAATATTTTAAAAAAATAGGGTACAGTGAGGATCAAAAAAATGAATTACTCAGGAGCAAAATTTTTACGAATAATTTTATAATTTTTAAAAAAATAATCAAAACCAGAAACAATAGTTAAAACAACTGAAACAAGCAGGCAAATATCACCTATATTACTTAGATATCCAAACCATTTTTTTAAATTTGCATCACAAGCAAAAGTAGAAGAAGTATACAACCCAAAAAAAAGGCAAATGATGGCAACGAATGTAAAAACGGTTTTGGCTTTGCCCCAAAAAGATGCACTAATAACAACTCCTTCTTTATTAGAAGCTACCAATCTTATTCCTGTTACTAAAAATTCTCTAATCACTATAATCATAATAACAGCAGTAAAAAAATTTTTAGGCATTTGAGTATCTGCAAATAAAAAAGTTCCTTGCGTAGCAGACAAACGACATTGACAAATATAAAAAAGTGTTATAATAACTAATAATTTATCGGCAATAGGATCAAAAAACTTACCAAAAACAGTTTGTTGTTGATATTTTTTAGCTATATAACCATCCAAATAATCAGTAATAGCAGCCACTATAAAGATAATTTGAAAAGCCAAAACATTAGCAAATTCAGGCTCACTTTCACTTACACACATCAAAGGCAAAAGCACAAACACTAAAACAATCCTAAAAACAGTAATTAAATTAGCCAACAAAGGAAACATACATTACTCCTTTAGTAATTTTGTAAAAAAACTCATATTTTTGTTTAATTAAATATGGTTCAAAAAGACAAATCATTTCTTTGAATATCAAAAAATAAAAATAGTAAATGTTTAAGGACAAAAATAAGATTTTCAAAACCTCTTATATACTATTATTATAACATTATTGATAAATGTTTTTAGTAAGTATTTTTATATACATAACATAATTGTTATTATTTTGAGTAATTATTACAATTAAAAGATAAATTATAAAAACTCTACATTTATCTACATTTAAAAAGTAAATTAAATTTGTTCTACATTTATAAATAAATTTTGTATAAAGAAAACATATTTAACTTAATTTTTAAATGTTTATAATACAAATAAATTAGCAAAATGTTTTTTATAGTTTTTTTGTGTTTAAAAATCTCACGGAACCCAACTATTAGCATAAACAAATCGAAGGGCACCGCAATAGTTAAAAATGTTTTATAATTTTGATATAAATATGTTAGCTATTTTGCATTGCAATAATTTCAATCAAATCAACTAATAATAAAATACTAAAATAATATTAAATAATCATAAATACTTATGATAAATATTTTTCATATTTATATATATAAAATATAATTAATATAACAAAGGATAAGCAATACTAACTACTACTACTACTAAAGCTCCACCAATACGAGTAGCTATTTGAGCAAAAGGCATTAATCCCATCAAATCAGAAGCTGATAAAATAGCAACATTACCAGCACCTCCAATACTATTGGTACAAAGCCCTGCAGTAATTGATGATTCTACTGGATAATAACCTAACTTTTTGCCTAAATACCCCGCTACTAAAGCAACTGATAATACACACATTATACATGTAAAGACAAATTTAACATTTAATTGTTTTAACATATCTTCCATTGGAATACTAGAACCTAAAATTACTAAAAAAGCAGATGTAAAATTAGTAGTAACAAATTTAGAAGCTTGATTAATACAACTATTATAATAATCAGATACTACATTAAATAATTTCATCAAAACAACTACAAACACTAAAAAAACAATATATTCTGGTAGGTATTTTTTAATATTTGGTAATAATAAAAGTAAGGATTCTTTTATTAAAACACTCAATAAATATAAAGTAAAAATAGCAATTAAACCTGTAGTTATTTGAGAATAACTTAATTTTTCAGGAACTGATTTAGAAGTATTTTTATCTGGATTTTTTGGAGTTTCTTTAACTTCCAATTTACCATAACCACTATATTTAGTAGTTTTCAAAAATTTCTTAATAAGCCCAGAAGCAAAAATACTAAAGATTCCTCCTACTAATAAAGCAGGAGTCATATGAGACATAAAAGGTTCTTGCCAATCTAGATTCTGCCCAGCATAAGCATTTTTTAAAGGAGTAACTCCAGATGACATACCACCACTTGCTAAAGGAGCAAAAATATAAAAGACAGCATCTAAAAAGCCCCCTTTAGAAGTTTGAGAGGCATTTTCTAACCCTCCAATAGGATTTAATAAAGCCCCCAAAGTTCCTACAACTAAAGCACCAGTAAGCAAAGATACTAATATTAAAGGAATAAATTTTTTAAAAGAACTTTTTAATAACTTTTTATCCATACTTAAAAAACTACCAATAATTAAAGCAGAAACAAAAAAACTAGCAAAACCAATAGCTTTATAAGTATATTGAGTTTCTTTTACTGTTATAGACTCAGCATTTAAATGTTTCATAATACTTTGCATAAACTTTTGCATTTGCAAAAAGATAGAATCATCTTTAAAAAAAGGATAAGTAAACAAAATAGAAGGTACTAAAATACATAAAATAGAACCACCTCCAATATCTTTTAAGAGGGGAGTTTTAGCACCTATTTTTTGTAAAACAGCAGCTAAAAGCATAGCTATTAATAAAGGGGTAATTAATGGATGGAATGCAGGATTAAATTTCTTAGTAGTTTGAAAACTTACAAATCCCAAAACAAAAACTTGCACAAAAACTACTAAACTCATCAAACAAAAAAGAGGTACACTAAACCCTAAAATAGTTTTTTGAGGAGCAAAAATACTATTAACTTTTTTAGAGTCTTTATTATCTTTATTATTATTGTTTTCTTTATTATCTGGGGAACTTTGTTCCTGTTCTATACTCATTTTCTTACTACTCCAGTTTCTTTAGCTACTTTACAAACTGCCAAAGCAATTTGTTTAACTACTTCTTTATTAAAGGGAGTTGGTAAAATATTATTTTCATTTAAATCTTTTTCTTTAATGATGTTTTTTAGAGCATAAATAGCAGCTTTTTTCATCTCTTCGGTAATTTTAGTCGCTTTAGCATCTAATGCCCCACGGAAAACACCTGGAAAAGCAAGACAATTATTTACTTGATTAGGAAAATCAGATCTCCCAGTAGCAACAATTCTAGCCCCACCTTTTTTAGCTTCATCTGGCATAATTTCTGGTACTGGATTAGCTAGAGCAAAAACAATTGCATCTTTTGCCATAGTAGATACCATTTCAGCTGTAACAATACCAGGAGCAGATGCACCAACAAAAATATCTTTTCCTTTAAGTACTTCTTTCAAAGTTCCTTTTTCTTGATATTTATTAGTTACTTCAACTAATTTTTTTTGCGGCTCATTAAGATTGGCTACTCCTTTATATAAAGCTCCTGTTTTATCAACTAAAACAATATTGTTAACTTTTAATAACAACAACATTTTAGCAATCGCCATCCCTGCAGAACCTGCTCCATTAATAACTACTTGAACATCTTCAATAGATTTTTTAACTACTTTTAAAGCATTTAGAATTCCTGCAGCAACTACAATAACAGTACCATGTTGATCATCATGAAAAACAGGAATATCAAGTTTAGCTTCAAGAGCATCTTCAACTTCAATACATTGAGGCGACTTAATATCTTCTAAATTAATTGCTCCAAAAACAGTTGAAATTTTAGAAACAATATTTACTATTTCTTGAGAATCAGTAGAATCAATACAAATAGGAAAAGAATCAATCCCTGCTAATTCCTTAAACAAAATAGCTTTTCCTTCCATCACTGGCAAAGAAGCTTTCGGACCAATATTACCCAATCCTAAAACTGCAGTCCCATTTGTAACAACACCTACCATATTACCTTTCATAGTATAACGATAAACATCACTAGGATTTTCCTTAATTTTTAAACAAGGCTCTGCTACTCCTGGAGTATAAGCTAATGCTAAATCATCTAAGTTTTGTACTTTTACTTTACTTACAATACCTACTTTACCTTTATTTTTTTCATGTATTTCTAATGCTTTTTCTTTGATGTTCATTTAACTGAAAATCTCCTTTTATATTTCTTTATGTATTTTATATATA
Organism: Mulberry dwarf phytoplasma; assembly: GCF_056504655.1. NCBI lineage: Bacteria > Bacillati > Mycoplasmatota > Mollicutes > Acholeplasmatales > Acholeplasmataceae > Candidatus Phytoplasma > Mulberry dwarf phytoplasma. The sequence continues at coordinate 138,393 of NZ_CM151418.1, forward strand.
TTTGAAGGGTGATTTGATCTTGAAATTATTACCAAAAAATAATCATCCGTCTATATTTTATACCTTATTTAATAAAATAATTAATATTTTTTTTACTTTTTTAACATTTATTTAAATATTTAAACTTTAATACATTAAAAAAATAACAAAAAAAATCAATAATTACATTATTTTTAACGTTTTTTACTCAAAAAAAAAAAAAAAGAGTAAAATAGAAGGTAAGGGAGATTTTTTTTGCCCTATTAAACCCAAAGGAGACACAAATGTATCAAAATAAAAAAACAACCTAATTATACTTTATGGACTATTTTATTACTTATTTTTATTTCTACTGGAGTTGTTTGTGTAGTTGTTGCAGTAGCATTTAAAAACAGAAAAGAGCCCCAAGAAGAACAAATACCAACCCCAACCTCTTACAAACCTAACTATACCCCCAATAAAGGAACTTACACAGAAAATAAAGAAGAAGCTACCAACTGCCCCAACAAAGCACCCATCAATACCAAAAATTCTACAACATCATGCAAGAAGCAGCAGATTTTTATTCCCATCAATTAAAACACAACAAACAAGTCCTCAATTATTTATAACAAAGAGGCTTTGACAATGACATAATAAAACATTTTAAATTAGGTTATGCTCCCAAAGCTTCCCATTTATCACGTTATTTAATGGAAGGTACCAAATTTGACCCTGATGACCTCAAAAAATTAAGTCTCATCAATCAAGACGACAAAACCGAACCAGTTGCCCGTACTTTCTTTTAAAAAAAACTAACTTAAACTTTCCTGATACCATATTTACTGACGATATATTAGATATGTTTTCTACAAATCTTGATGGTTATAACCAACAAACTAACGCTTTATTAGAAATCAAATGCCCTTTTACAGAAAATAATAAAGTTTCTGCAACTTGGAATTCATTTTTTTCAAATAAACAGGTCCCGTCTAATTATTGAGCTCAAGTTCAATGTCAATTATATTGTTCTCAAGCTAGTTTTGCGTACTTTTTAGTTTATTTTAATGACACTAATTATCACATCGTAAAGATTTATAAGGATAACAATTTCATCCAAAAAATGATTGCAGATGGAAAAAAATATTTAGAATTATTAAATCATTCAAAACAAGAATTATCCCAAACAACTTGTTTAAAAAAAATAATTAAATTTAATTAATAAAAAGCCAAAAGAAAGGAAATTTAATTTAAAATGGGAAAAATTCAAAAAACAAAAAAAGTTATTAATACAAAAAATCTCTTTTTACTTTTAATAATGATAATTTTAATTATAGGAGGAGTTAGTTATTACTTTATTAAAAATAATAATAATCCTATTTGTGAAAATATTGTCAACAACCAAACTCCACCATCAACAGTAACCGAAACCAAAGTTAACGATTCAGGAACTTCATCAACAACAGTAACCGAAAACAATGATAACAAAGTTAACGATTCAGGAACTTCATCAACAACAGTAACCGAAAACAATGATAACAAAGTTAACGATTCAGGAACTGAAAACAATGATAACGATTCAGGAACTGAAAACAAAGTTAACGATTCAGGAACTTCATCAACAACAGTAACCGAAAACAATGATAACAAAGTTAACGATTCAGGAACTTCATCAACAACAGTAACCGAAAAAGATGATAACAAAGTTAACGATTCAGGAACTTCATCAACAACAGTAACCGAAAACAATGATAACAAAGTTAACGATTCAGGAACTGAAAACAATGATAACGATTCAGGAACTGAAAACAAAGTTAACGATTCAGGAACTTCATCAACAACAGTAACCGAAAACAATGATAACAAAGTTAACGATTCAGGAACTTCATCAACAACAGTAACCGAAAAAGATGATAACAAAGTTAACGATTCAGGAACTTCATCAACAACAGTAACCGAAAACAATGATAACAAAGTTAACGATTCAGGAACTTCATCAACAACAGTAACCGAAAACAATGATAACAAAGTTAACGATTCAGGAACTGAAAACAATGATAACGATTCAGGAACTGAAAACAAAGTTAACGATTCAGGAACTTCATCAACAACAGTAACCGAAAAAGATGATAACAAAGTTAACGATTCAGGAACTTCATCAACAACAGTAACCGAAAACAATGATAACAAAGTTAACGATTCAGGAACTTCATCAACAACAGTAACCGAAAACAATGATAACAAAGTTAACGATTCAGGAACTTCATCAACAACAGTAACCGAAAAAGATGATAACAAAGTTAACGATTCAGGAACTTCATCAACAACAGTAACCGAAAACAATGATAACAAAGTTAACGATTCAGGAACTGAAAACAATGATAACAAAGTTAACGATTCAGGAACTTCATCAACAACAGTAACCGAAAACAATGATAACAAAGTTAACGATTCAGGAACTTCATCAACAACAGTAACCGAAAACAATGATAACAAAGTTAACGATTCAGGAACTGAAAACAAAGTTAACGATTCAGGAACTTCATCAACAACAGTAACCGAAAACAATGATAACAAAGTTAACGATTCAGGAACTTCATCAACAACAGTAACCGAAAACAATGATAACAAAGTTAACGATTCAGGAACTGAAAACAATGATAACGATTCAGGAACTGAAAACAATGATAACGATTCAGGAACTTCATCAACAACAGTAACCGAAAACAATGATAACAAAGTTAACGATTCAGGAACTGAAAACAATGATAACAAAGTTAACGATTCAGGAACTTCATCAACAACAGTAACCGAAAACAATGATAACAAAGTTAACGATTCAGGAACTTCATCAACAACAGTAACCGAAAAAGATGATAACAAAGTTAACGATTCAGGAACTTCATCAACAACAGTAACCGAAAACAATGATAACAAAGTTAACGATTCAGGAACTTCATCAACAACAGTAACCGAAAACAATGATAACAAAGTTAACGATTCAGGAACTTCATCAACAACAGTAACCGAAAACAATGATAACAAAGTTAACGATTCAGGAACTGAAAACAATGATAACGATTCAGGAACTGAAAACAATGATAACGATTCAGGAACTTCATCAACAACAGTAACCGAAAACAATGATAACAAAGTTAACGATTCAGGAACTGAAAACAATGATAACAAAGTTAACGATTCAGGAACTTCATCAACAACAGTAACCGAAAACAATGATAACAAAGTTAACGATTCAGGAACTTCATCAACAACAGTAACCGAAAAAGATGATAACAAAGTTAACGATTCAGGAACTTCATCAACAACAGTAACCGAAAACAATGATAACAAAGTTAACGATTCAGGAACTTCATCAACAACAGTAACCGAAAACAATGATAACAAAGTTAACGATTCAGGAACTTCATCAACAACAGTAACCGAAAACAATGATAACAAAGTTAACGATTCAGGAACTGAAAACAATGATAACGATTCAGGAACTGAAAACAAAGTTAACGATTCAGGAACTTCATCAACAACAGTAACCGAAAAAGATGATAACAAAGTTAACGATTCAGGAACTTCATCAACAACAGTAACCGAAAACAATGATAACAAAGTTAACGATTCAGGAACTTCATCAACAACAGTAACCGAAAACAATGATAACAAAGTTAACGATTCAGGAACTTCATCAACAACAGTAACCGAAAAAGATGATAACAAAGTTAACGATTCAGGAACTTCATCAACAACAGTAACCGAAAACAATGATAACAAAGTTAACGATTCAGGAACTGAAAACAATGATAACAAAGTTAACGATTCAGGAACTTCATCAACAACAGTAACCGAAAACAATGATAACAAAGTTAACGATTCAGGAACTTCATCAACAACAGTAACCGAAAACAATGATAACAAAGTTAACGATTCAGGAACTGAAAACAAAGTTAACGATTCAGGAACTTCATCAACAACAGTAACCGAAAACAATGATAACAAAGTTAACGATTCAGGAACTTCATCAACAACAGTAACCGAAAACAATGATAACAAAGTTAACGATTCAGGAACTGAAAACAATGATAACGATTCAGGAACTGAAAACAATGATAACGATTCAGGAACTTCATCAACAACAGTAACCGAAAACAATGATAACAAAGTTAACGATTCAGGAACTGAAAACAATGATAACAAAGTTAACGATTCAGGAACTTCATCAACAACAGTAACCGAAAACAATGATAACAAAGTTAACGATTCAGGAACTTCATCAACAACAGTAACCGAAAAAGATGATAACAAAGTTAACGATTCAGGAACTTCATCAACAACAGTAACCGAAAACAATGATAACAAAGTTAACGATTCAGGAACTGAAAACAATGATAACAAAGTTAACGATTCAGGAACTTCATCAACAACAGTAACCGAAAACAATGATAACAAAGTTAACGATTCAGGAACTTCATCAACAACAGTAACCGAAAACAATGATAACAAAGTTAACGATTCAGGAACTGAAAACAAAGTTAACGATTCAGGAACTTCATCAACAACAGTAACCGAAAACAATGATAACAAAGTTAACGATTCAGGAACTTCATCAACAACAGTAACCGAAAACAATGATAACAAAGTTAACGATTCAGGAACTGAAAACAATGATAACGATTCAGGAACTGAAAACAATGATAACGATTCAGGAACTTCATCAACAACAGTAACCGAAAACAATGATAACAAAGTTAACGATTCAGGAACTGAAAACAATGATAACAAAGTTAACGATTCAGGAACTTCATCAACAACAGTAACCGAAAACAATGATAACAAAGTTAACGATTCAGGAACTTCATCAACAACAGTAACCGAAAAAGATGATAACAAAGTTAACGATTCAGGAACTTCATCAACAACAGTAACCGAAAACAATGATAACAAAGTTAACGATTCAGGAACTGAAAACAATGATAACGATTCAGGAACTGAAAACAAAGTTAACGATTCAGGAACTTCATCAACAACAGTAACCGAAAACAATGATAACAAAGTTAACGATTCAGGAACTTCATCAACAACAGTAACCGAAAACAATGATAACAAAGTTAACGATTCAGGAACTGAAAACAATGATAACGATTCAGGAACTGAAAACAAAGTTAACGATTCAGGAACTTCATCAACAACAGTAACCGAAAACAATGATAACAAAGTTAACGATTCAGGAACTTCATCAACAACAGTAACCGAAAACAATGATAACAATGATGGTACCAAATAACAAGGATACCTCTTTTAAGAGGTATTGTTTATACCCAAATTAAAAAATATGAAAGTAAAAATTTTATTTAACTTTCTTTTGTTGTTGTATTTTAGCAGTTTTGGGGTTCTGTTTTATCAACTAAAACAACTTCGATTCAAACTAAACATTCAAAACCAATTAAAGAAGATGTTTTTAAATTAAACAAGTTATTATTTTTACATTTCGCTGCTTGTTTAATGATTATTTTATATGTTCTTTTACACTTAAACGTTATTTATCACCAAAATCAAATTCCTTGGTTAACAACAGGAATAAATAATTTTATTAATTTATTTAAAAATTTAGGAGGCAAATAATATTATGATTCAAAATACAAAGAAAAAGACAATCCTAACAACTTTAACAATCTTTATATGCTTATTTTTTACAATTTCATCAATTTTAGCAGTAGCAAATTACTACTCTAAAAAAAAAAGCGAAAAAATAAACCTTTTCAATAAGAATAATTTTCCTTATTTCACTGTTGATAAAACAGGCGGAAACAATGATAATAAAACTCTTTTACCACTTTCTATTCCAAGCTTAAATAAAGAAACCTATCTCCATTTAATTACAGTCGACCATGAAGCTACTTTCAAATCAAACGGAATGAAAATCAATACCCCTTTGTACTTAAAAACAACAATTACCTACGATACTAAGGACACTTTCCAAGCATCAAATCAAATTTTTAATACAAGTTTAAAAATTAATAACAACGAATATGATGACGCAAAACGTCCTCAAATGGTACTAGATAATGACGGCAACGGAAAATTACAAATAAACTTTGGTATCGAACAAAAAGAAATTATTAATGTAGACAACCCTTTATTAGATGTGATTTTGGATTATGAATTAGTCGATTCCAAAGGCAAATCTTTTGGCGGTGGCTCACAAAAAATCGAACAAAAAATAACGCAAACAACTTAATCAAAATAAATTAAAAAGACTAAGTAAAAACACCTTAGTCTTTTTAATTAAGAAAGGAACAAATATGTCAAAAAAAATTAATTATGAAATCTAAAAAATCATCTTCTGATTCGGTTTATTATTTCAAAATAATGGTGATATTAGCCCTTTGTTTTTCATTTTGTATCGGAACTTACACGTGGATTCACCATCAAGCGTTAACTGAAAACGAACAAATTTTACTACAACAAGACAAGATGATTAACAAAATTAAACAAAAGGCATCTGAATTGGAAACAACAATTAACCAAAAAATAGAAGAAATAAAAACAGAAAAACCAGGTAAAGAAAAACCTTCGCTTTCAAATCAACAATCTACATCGGAAAATAATAATCCAGACGATAAAGAAGCAATGTTTACTCCAACTGATCCTAAAAAATTTCCTTCTTTTGAACAATTAATCGGTTTTAAAGAAGAATTACAAGCAGTTGAGGGGTTCATGGATTATCTCAAAAACAAATCAAACTATCAAAATATCGGAGAAGTGGAATCTCCTTTGGGGATTTTAAGGGCGCAAATAAACGCGTAATTACAGTAGTTTAACCAACTACAACGGACTTGATTATTCCGTTAAATCATATGGTCGGTTTATTAAACGAAAGAATAATAAATTACAGCAGACCATAAAAGCGGAGTGAGGAGAAATAACTATCCAAGAAGCTCCCGCAAGATTAAGATAGTCATGGAGAAGGTGCAAATCCCTAATCGCGGAAAATATAGTAATACCCAAACCTTAAAGTAAAAGTTATTGAATTCTTTAAGATTGAGGAAGATATAAGGACAGATTAAAAGTTCTTATAGATAATCACAAGTCACCTTAAATGGAAACCTCAATGATATCGTTTGTCAGAATAGAAATATTTTAGTATATCCGCAACGGATTTAGCAAACGAAAGCGAACCTAAAACTATCAGGTGTAATTATGTCAGAAATTTGAGAATCCTAAAAGCTATACCAAACAAAGGGAATTGAAAAGCCTTTGGGCTCAAGGATAAAGAGGCTTTTAGTAGTCGGAGGAGTTAAAACTTAATTTGGAATAGTTAAGATAATTGCCCTCACACGGAGCTTAGGAAAACTAAGCACAAGGCGAAGGAGTCAGATTTATAGTGTTTACACCAACGAATACAATCATCAATTGATGACGAAAAACAAACAGTCAAACAAATAATAATATTTGAAAGATCCTAGAAATAGGCTATGAATGGGAAAGCCGTATACTTGGAAACTTGTTCGTACGGTTTGGAGCGGGGCTGCACGTAAATAACCAAAACGCGTGTAATCTATCGCTATTGTATGGGTGCCCAGGCACTGGTAAAACCACTTTAGCACGAGCGATTGCCAAAGAAACCAATTTGCCTTTCTTTGAAATAAGTAGTTCTTTATTCTCCCAAAAGTATAAAGGAATTGCTCCTCAGATGGTTAAAAATTTATTCACAGATGCAAGAATTGCTGCAGAAAAAAATAATGGTGCTATCATCTTTTTAGATGAATGTGAAACCATCTTTGTTAATTTAAGTCAATTAGAAGGTGGTTCAGAAATCGCGAATGTTGTGAACCAATTCAAAACTGAAATGACTTCGATGGATAATAACCCTGAAAAACCTATTTTTGTCATTGGGGCTACTAATCATATACATTTAATTGATGAAGCAATTAAATCCCGTTTTGCGTACAATATCGAATTAAAACCAGGAAATAAAACTGAACGACAACAAATGCTAGAATTCTTAATTGAGAAAAGAAAAAATCCTTACAGTGAGGAAGCTAAAAAGTACTTATTTGAAGTCATTAACGAATCTTTAGAAAAAATACCTTCAGATAAAGAATATTTAAAAGCTAATCGCACCTTAGAAAACCTTTTAAAAACATCTGTAAATATCTTCGCTCGAAATAGAGGGCAAGGAGAAACACGCAGAAATGAAATTAACAAAGCAGATTTAAAACAAGCATACAAAATGATTTTTTTCCAAGATACTAGTATTTTAGATGAAATCGAAAACAAAGGAGGCAAATAATATATGGTACTATATCCTTTAAATTTAATTAAAAGTTATTTTAATTTTAAATTATATTACCTTTGAGTTGTAATGGCTTTCGGTGTATTTGGTTTGTTTGTTTTCTTTAAAAGAAAATTTACATCCGATACAAATACTACAACCTGGAAAGGCTATTTGATGACTTTTGTCATTATCTTATTGATTTTTAGTTTCATTTACTTATGTTTTTTTGAATCACGATCAGAAGCAGCATCAAAATATACAGGTCAATTAATCACTAAAATAGATGAAACCATTGATAAATACGATAAAACTATTAATAGTTTCAAAGGATTAAAAAGCGATTGGGAAAATGAATTAACAAAATGTGAAAATGAATTAAAGGAACTTTATAAATCTCAAGAAATCAATCAAGAACAAAAAGCTAAAATTAAAAAATACTTAGATGAAAACGAATCTAAAATTAAAAATATCCAAAACGAATTGAAAAATACAACAGGGAATATCACTTTTTAAAAGGTAAATTACAAAAATTAGAAAAAGACAAAGAAGATAAAGATAAAGAAATTAACCAAACAGAAGAACAATTAAAACAAACAACTAATAAAGATGATAAAAACGTTTGAAAGAAGACCACGATAAATTAAAAAAAGAAAGATTAGACATAATACAAAAAATCAGTGATGTTAAACTTGAAATCGGCAAATTAGAATCAAAAGAAAAAATGTATGAAGGTATGTTATCTAGAGCTAATAAACTGAAAGAGAAAATTGAAAGTGAAGCTTATAATTTAACAGAAGACGGAAAACAACTATAAGCCACGGAACCAAAGGTGTAATTTCTCGCATCTTACCTAAAGAAGACCTATACGAAATCATTGCATAATATCAAATTACCATTAATTAAAGTCCCTTAAAAGGATCTTTTTTTATTTACCATATCTGAGCGAAGTAAAAAAACAAATAGGAGGAATTAATTATCTTAAAAAAACAAAAAAATAATTTATTAAAAATTTTTATCATCATTTTATTTATTTTTAAATTTACTCCTTTCACCTATGCTCATTCTTATTTTCATTACCGAACCAAATCACCTATAAAACTAGCTGATACCGAAACCCTTAAACAAGAATGGTTAACCTTCCAACCTAAAATGAAAAGGTATGATATCAGCGTTTTATCCAAAGAAAGTATTCCTGAAATTTTAAAATATGCTGGGATTAAAAGTGATGTTGTCGCATATGATAACTTTAACACTCCTTCTTATAATTCTAACAATGATAGTATTTTTTACTGGCATATCAAAGATCCTCCTTCAGGACTCATGGGTGTCTATTTTAAACCCCGCTCTAATCCCTTTAATATTAAATATCCTGCTGCAAACAAAAAACACACCTTAGAAGACCTTTTAAAATACGAAATAGCTATTGAAGAAGTTTTTGTTTTTTGGGATGCTACCAAAAAGGGAATTGAAAATGATGCAAAAATAAATGCCGTAATTATACCACTGTTCGCTGATGAAAATAAAACAGAAGCAATTAATAAATATTTAATTAATAAAGGGATTTTTCATAAGGAACGATTAATCACTTTATCTTGTTATAACCCCACACCTAATACAGGAGTGGTATTACCACTCCCTGAGGGGTCTAAAATAATTGAATTTGTAGAATTAGATATTGCGGACAAATACGACCCACACACTAACACAATTACCAGAATCACACTCGAGCGCGACGAAGATGATTTTTCAGTGGATTACACCCCCCCCACTATTTATTATGATGGTGGTATAAGAGTGTTCCCTAAGCATCTGGTTTGGGATTCAAATACCATTAAGAGCCAAGCCAACGGCGCCAAAAACATCTACCTTTTCTGGTTCAACACTTTAAAAAGAGAAGAAAAGAATGATCCAGTAACTCCACAACCAACAGGAAACACCATCAAGAAGACCTCATACTACCCCGACGGTACAATCGACTACATCAGAGAGCGCGTTCCCCAAACAGGTAAGAAAACCAAGTGGACCTCATACAACTCAGACGGAACAATCAACTACATCTCCATCTACGAGCACGATCCCAAAACAGGGAATGAAATCAAGCATACCTCATACAATCTTGACGGTACAATCAAGTCCATCGGCGAGTACGATCCCAAAACAGGGAAGCAAATCAAGGATACCACATACAACTCAGACGGTACAATTAAACGTGTAAAAACTTTTTAATCATGAATAATAAAAAAAGAAAGGAGCTACTATGGCTACAATAATCACCAAAAAGAAACAACCTCGCTCAAAGGTTGTTTCAACTCTCAAAAAAAATCAACACCCAAAAAAATGGAACACCTCAGATGGTACGATTAGAACGCTTCATAATATCATTTTCAATTGCATCATTAACATTTTGGGTGAGATAATTTAGTGCATCATCAGAAATTGGGTTTTTACAGATATTTTTAACTAAGAATTTCATAAAGTCTTTGCGTGGTTCTTTTTCGAGGGTTTAACTTCAATTTTGTAAGTAAATCTTGATTTAATGGCATCATCCATTTTATCTAAATAATTTGTAGCTGCAATTAAAAATATGGGCTTAGTTGGGTTATTTTTTTCGCTAGTTAATTCTTCTTTGAAAGCCGTAACAGCTTCACTTTGTCCTTTATGATGCTCACGTATTTGTGTAAGATCAACAAAAACCTCTTCACATTCATCAACAAAAATGATAGCACCACCGTGTTTATCAGCAATTTTTCTTGCACTATCAAATAAAGAATGTACTGCCTTTACACTTTCTCCTACATATTTTTGAGCAAAATCAGCACCAGTACATTTAGCAACATATTTAAAATGAGTATCTTTCATAAAACAATTAGCAAAAAAAGTTTTTCCAGTGCCAGGAACTCCATATAATAACATTCCTTTGGGAGGATCTATTTTACCTTTACCTTCAAACATTTTGGCATTTGTAACAAAATCTAGTACTTTTTGAGCTGCCAATTTTTCTTCTTTCATTCCAAATAAATCATCCATATATTTTTTGTTAGGATTAAAATTGTTTAATTCAAATTGAACTGGCGCATGGAATGCATCTATAACACTCCATTTGGGAGTTGAAGGTGATTTTTCAGATAAAGATGGAGTTTGTGTTATGGTAGGTGGAGTTGTTGTTGGTTGTGGTTGAAATTAAGGTCTAAAAGCTAAAATTAAAGCTATTGCAACTAAAGAAAAAGCAATTAAAGTAATAGCAGTTTCGATTTTAAATGATTTATTCAAAAAATTTAAATTGAGATCTTTTTCTTGATTATCCATAAGATAATTTCTCACTTTCGTTTTATTTTGTTGTTTTTAAAAGTTAGTTGGTTGTCAATAAATCAAACAATTATATTGTTATATCAAATTTATAAATCACTATTTTTATAACTTGCCTAAAACTTTATAAATGAATTAGTTTTTATTTTAATGAATTGATTATCACAAACAAAACTTTTTAACAATTAATAATTATTTGATTATCTCTATTATATCTCTTTCAAAAAAAATAAAACAAATTTAAATAAAACAAATTTAAATAAAACAAATAACAAACTAAATAATTCTATCAATAATCTCATAATTTTACTTATAAGTCATAAAAAACTAAATTTTTGCTCCCTTAACTTCTTTGTTTTATAAGAGAAAAATTAAAATATGTTATAATTAAAATAGGTTTTTATTTACCTTAAATAAAAAATCTTTCCTAATCATACCAAATTACGAAAAAAAATATTCCATTCCTTATTATTATCTAATTATATTAAAGAAATTTTTTCGAAGAAAGGCAACCAAAATGAACAAAGATAAAGTTATTCAATTTATTGACGGACAATTATTTAAAAACATGATTGCTAACGGAGCTATCAATTTACAAAACAACTACCAAACCATTGATAATTTAAATGTTTTTCCCGTACCAGATAGAGATACAGGAACTAATATGAAAATTACTATGATGTCAGGCGTTAAAGAAATTAGCAATTTAGAAACTCGTTCCATAGTAGAAGTATCCCAAGTTTTATCAAAAGCATTATTAATGGGTGCCAAAGGCAATTCAGGAGTTATTTTATCCCAATTTTTTGCAGGAATGGCACAAACTTACCAAAAACTCAATAAAGAAACTATCAATATTAATGATTTTATCCATTCACTTGAAGGAGGCTACCAAAAAGCTTACCAAGCTATTATAGAACCTCAAGAAGGCACTATTTTAACTGTTTTTCGTGAAGCTGTTAAACAAACTCTCAAAGCTAAATCCCAATTTAGTACTATTGAAGATGTTTTATCCAATTTCTTACAAAACGCCCAAAAAACTCTTTCCCAAACAACTGAATTATTAGAAGTCTTAAAACAAGCAGGAGTAGTTGATAGTGGAGGGGCTGGCTTTGTTGAAATCCTTAAAGGAATGTTATTATTTTTACAAGACCAAAAACTACTTCAAGTAAACCAAAATACCCAAACACACACAAATTCTGATAAAATACAAACGTTGGGACAAGTTAATATTAAATATACTTATTGCACTGAATACATTTTTCAAATCAAAGCATCCCAAGAAAAAAACCTTGATATGAAACAACTTAAACAAGCTTTATTACAAATAGGAGATTCTTTAGTTTTAGTTAAAGACCAAGAAATTCTAAAAATACATATCCATACCAACAAACCAGGACAAGTTTTAGAAAAACTCTTAACTTATGGCACATTAAAGGTAAGCAAAATTGACAACATGAAAGAACAACATCAATCAATTTTAGATCAAAAACACGACACATTTACCATACAACAAGAACCTACCCCAGACCCAAAGTCACCTTCAAACTTACCTAACTCAAATAAAGATCAAAAATATTTTTTTATTGCATTTGTAAATGATACCAAAAGCCAAAAAGTCTTTGCTGACCTTAAAGTAAATCACATTATAAAACAATCTACTTTTAACCCTACTACTTTTGAAAAACTTCTCCAAACAAATACTTCCCAAAACATCATTATCCTACCTAATGACACATCTCTTTTAGAAAAGCTTACAACCCAACTAAAACAATTACAAGGAACCAATCAAGAAATTGTCCTTTTACAAACTAAAAACATCGCTCAAGGATACAGTGCTCTTTTAGCTTTTAATAAATCATTGGATTTAGTACAAAACAAAACTATCATGGAAGAAACTATCAAAAACATCCAAACAGGAAAAATTATCTATGCTGATAAAAAAGATGCTAAAAACATATCCAATCAAACTCTTTTAGAAAAAGAATATTTATCTGTTTGGGAAGAAAAAATAATAGCTACTAATAAAGATAAATATCAAGCATTAAAAACATTACTCCAAAAAATGATTAAACCTCATCAAACCTTTTTAACTGTTTTTTATAATCCTTCATGTACTGATGAAAAAGAATTAGAAAAACTAGAAAATTTCTTAGAAACTAATTACGACCACATTGAATTAGAAACCTTAGAAAGCCAAAATAACAACATTCCTTACATTGTTTCATTAGAATAACAAAAGTGATCTATAAGATCATTTTTAAGCGGATATGACGGAACGGTAGACGTGCATGCTTGAGGGGCATGTAAGAAATATCTTGTGTGAGTTCAAATCTCACTATCCGCACCATTAATTTATTTATTTTAATTAAAATCATTATATTATAATATTATATTAAAAACCCCCTTAATAAAAAGGGGGTTTTCTTATTAGATTTCATGTTATTAAGAAATATAAAAACAATAATAAAAGATACAATAATTACAGTAATATAGATAAAATGTTTGTTTATTTTTTTCATTTTAAAATCAACTTTCTTATGTATTTAAAATATTTAATATCATTTTATTATTGTTATCTAAAATTACATAACTTGCCTATATTATACATAATTTTAATAAAAAACAATTGCAAAGATATTTTATTATATTTATATTTATACTGAAATTATTCCCACAATAAAACAAAAAGCAAGCTTTAATTAAAGCTTGCTTTTATGATATCTATAATATGTTATATTAATTTAACAATTAAACGCTGTTATTGGGGCAAAAAAAGCTAAATAATAAAGTTTTTTAATAAACAAATATAATACATCTAAATTATATAATGTATGGAGCGGGCGAGGGGAATCGAACCCCCATCTCATGCTTGGCAAGCACGTATAATAACCACTATACGACGCCCACATCATCTTAATTTTGGTTTTGGTGCCCTTAACAAGAATTGAACTTGTATTTCAGCATTACCATTGCTACGTTCTGCCGTTAAACTATAAGGGCTTAACATATTTTATTATAACAAAAAAAATATCAAAATGCAAATTTTTGACGAAAAAAATGAAAATTTTACCAAAAAACGTCAAAAAAGTAAAAAAAGTGTGTAAAAATGTTTGACTCTAAAAATAAATGAGTTATAATAGATAATAGGTTATGAAACCGAAATAATTTAAAAGAAGGAGTATTATTAATAATGCAAGACAAAAAACAACAGGGAACATGTAGATGGTTTTCTAAAGACAAAGGCTACGGATTTATCGTTTCAGCTGATGGGAAAGATATTTTCGTACATTACAGTTCTATTCAAACTGAAGTCTTTGGAAGAAAAACACTTAATGAAAACGACAAGGTGGAATTCACTGTTAAAGAAGGCGACCTCGGAGCTCAAGCTGTAGATGTTGTTGTAGTTAACGAATAATTTCATTAATAATCGAACAAAGGAAGGGATGCAAATCCCTTTTTTGTTATATATATTGAGCTTTTTGTTTGCTTGTGTAATTTTGATTTGAGTTTAGTTTAAATTTAGATAATTTTATCTTTGGCGCTTTTACAAAATTTTAAATTTATTGGTTATAATTTTTGAGTGGGCAAAAAGAATAAATTAATCAAAAATATGATCCATTCCAAAAACACAAATAACAAATCTAAAAATAACTTGATTTAAAAAAGGTTTTTTGAGTTAAAATAAAAATATGGGGATGTTTTGGATTTGCCAAGGTCAACGAAATTTATATAGCATATCTTGGTTACGCAAGTAAAAACGTCGAGGTTATAATAACCGGAAATAACAAACAAACTGTAACAAATACACAAGATTTTGCTGGACAAACTCCAGTTTATCAAATGAATTTTGCAAACAGTTTTTCTTCACAATTAGCTTTTGCTTAAATAAATAAGCAAAACCCGCACTTAAATTAACTTACGATTTAAGGAAGGCAATAAGGTAAGTTTTGCTAATTGGGTTTGTCTTTGCTCTTTTAGCAAATATCAAAAAGACTAGTAATTTATGGATTTTGTTTGTTTTTTCATAAATTGCGAACTTACAAAATAAACTAAATATGTAGAATATATAAATTAAAGTGATTTTGTACATGGGTTCGACTCCCATCATCTCCACCAAAATAAATTATAAATTATTTGCTTGTGTTATTACGTTTTTCCCAAAAAGAATATTTTTAATCCTTGACCAAGTTAAAACTGTCTTATTAGGAATCTTGTTTTTCGGAAAAATCATAAAAGTGAGTAATGGTACGAATTTTTTCAATAATTTTGTATACCTTAACTTCACTATTAGCATTTTCAGCTCCATGCAAATGCAATAAATAATTGTGCAGTTCATTAAAGGGCAAATTACTACTAATAAAAAGGGGCAACTTTTTTTCAGCTCTATCATACAACAAAGGAAGCAAAATTTCATCACGAAACCAAGGTGTCATATTTTCTGAACCTAGGTCATCCAAAATCAAACACTTAACATTTTTTAATTGTTGCAACCTTGTTTCTAAAGTATTATTATACAAAAAATTTCTAAATTTTCTAGTTATATCAGGCATAAAAAGAAAAATAACAGAAATTTGTTTTTGAATTAATTCATAAGCTATTTTTTTCAAAAAAATAGTTTTTCCAGTATTAAAAGAACCCGACAAATAAAAACCTTTGGTAGATTTTTCAAAATGTTTAATAATTTGTTTCATCTCTTTTAACGCTTTTTGCTTAGAATCATTATCCACTACAAATTGCCTCACTAAATGAGCATCAAAATTAATGCTACTATCAAACAATTCATTTTGCGATTGCCAATGTTCCTTAAAATAAAGAGCTTGAGATTTAACAGTAGGAACCCAAACAACTCTTAAAGGATTAGTTTTTATTTCTTGGCGATTCCCATATTCATTTTCTTGATCTTTGGTGAGCAAATAATGATAAATAATTGGCAGTTCATCATCAGAGATATCTAAATTTTTGGTTTCTTCGCACTGTGCAATCATTTTCCTAATTTTTATTTTTATATCTGAAAATTCCATAAATTAATTTTTCACCTCTTTTGCTTTTGTAAAATGTTATCAAATTGAATTGATTCCTTGTAATAATAAATCATCCAAAAAATTATGACTGTTTTTTCTTTTTAAAATCTTCTAACCATTTAGGAGAAATTTGTGGTTTTTTTAAATTAGATCTAAACTTAGTTTGGGATTGGTTTTTTTCTTGTTCCATATAAAAATCATATGCTGTTTCAGTATCAAAAATCCCTTTTTGCTCCCAAGATTTTAAGATTTTTTCCAAATAAACCACTGAGGGCACAAAGCCTTTTCGTTCCAAAATATAAGTTAAAAGCACATTGACTAGCCCCGGTTCTAAATTGTTTCTTTCCATAAATTGAAAAACAGTATCAGCCGCAGTGGCTTGCATATTTTTAGGACAATGATTTATAATAATTCTTTGAGTAGAATCTTTACGTTTTAGCAAAGCAATCGTATCTTGTTCATTATCTTGCGTTTTTTTCGCAAAAAACAAATTTTGATTTTGAGTATGCATCTGATAATATCTTTTTACACCTAGGCTTAATTTGGATAGTTCGATTTCGCTGGGCTTTGGAAAAGTTTTTTGATATATTTCCGAAAGTGTAGCTTCATCTAAATTATAAACTAAGCTTAATTTTTGAATAAAATCACTTGTTTGATTGCAAGTTAAAGATGGTTTTTTGAAACGTTGGGGCAATTTTTGCAAAAATAATTTATAATCAAAAGCGTTATTTAAAAACTGTCTTGGAGAAGAATTTGTTTGGTTATTGGGACAAGTAAAATCATTTGGTAAATCCATTTTTTGCACTTGAAACAAATCATCAAATTTTTTACTAATGTCTTGAAAAGCGTCCCAATTATTTTTTTTAGTGGAAGCTTCTTTACTAAAATGATTTTGCAAACTCAAAAAAGTAGCCTCTCCCACTTCACTTAATAAAAAATTACTAAAAAGAGGGTCTTTAAAAAACTCTTGAGATCTGCATGGCAAATTAAGCCAATAAATTCTTTCTTGGGTTTCGGAATTACAAAAAGTTTGAAGCAAATTAAGAGCTTCTAATTTTTCTTGTGCTTCTAAAAAATCATTTTTTGAAACCGCACTCAAATCAAATAAAAATTGATGTTGATAAAAAATATTAGGTTTTAGAGTTGCTAAAATATGATAAATACCAAGCGCATGAGTGCCTATTAGTGGTTGATAAAGCAAACTTAGGCTTTGATGGTCTACAAGCGACAAAAAAACTGAATTTTTGATTTGAAATAAATTTAGATGACTAAGCATAAAAACCTCTTTTTTAAAAATATTGATCTATTTTATAGTTGAAAATAAATCAATTATAATTCTTTATTAGAATTATGATTTTGACAAACAGGACAAAGATAAGTACCTCTGCCGCCAACTTTGATTTTGATAATTTTAGTTTGACAGTTAATACAAGGCTTATTAACTTTGCCATGCACTTGTAATTTGTTTTGAAAATAGCCTATAATGCCTGGTTGAGATTCAAAAGTACTTACAGTAGTTCCGCCCAGTTTAATGGCTTTGGTAAGTACTTTTTGGGAAATTGTTACAATTTCTTGCACTTGTTCCAAAGACAGTTCGCAAGCTTTAGTTTCAGGATGCAATTTTACTAAAAACAAAACTTCATTAACATAAATATTGCCTAATCCAGAAATTATTTTTTGATTTAATAAAACTTTTTTCAAAGCGCTTTTGGTCTTTAATATTTTTTGATACAAAACAACTGGATTGATTTCAAAAGGATCTAAGGCTAGTTGATGCAAGGTAGTTTGGGTTAAAAAAATGTTCTGATTCTTAACTTCAAATCTACCAAATTTCCTAAAATCATAATATCTTAAAGAACTTTTATCCTCCAAAATAATTGCAAAATGTTCGTATTTGTGTTTAGGCTCATCGCAAGGTTTGATAAATAATTTTCCTTCCATTCTCAAATGCCCTATTAAAACTAATTCTTGAGTTAAAAAAAATAATAAAAATTTACCTTTTCTTTGAATATCCAAAATGGTAGTTTGTTCAATTTTTTGAAATTCTTTGGTATTTTTAACAGCAGGCTCATAAAATACCTTAGTTGCAACAATTTTTTTTCCTATTAACTGTGTTTTTAAAAAATCTACAATAATTTGGACTTCAGGTAATTCTGGCATGCATTTGCTCCTTTTTTATCTTTGTTTTTGGATTGCAATTGTTCTTATGTTTTTTCTTTTGCTTT
The DNA here is from genome assembly GCF_056504655.1 of Mulberry dwarf phytoplasma. Classification (NCBI taxonomy): domain Bacteria; kingdom Bacillati; phylum Mycoplasmatota; class Mollicutes; order Acholeplasmatales; family Acholeplasmataceae; genus Candidatus Phytoplasma; species Mulberry dwarf phytoplasma. The sequence continues at coordinate 157,190 of NZ_CM151418.1, forward strand.
TTTATTGATTTGGATATTTAACATTTCTATTTTATAAATAAATTATAAATAATAAGATTTGTCCAATTAAATATTACCATTATCTAAAATAAAAAAATAATTCAAATGTTTAGAAATTAAATCTATGTTTTGTTGCAAATAATCATTTAAAGCAAAATAAGTAATTTTGGCAGTTTCATTGTTTCGTTCTAAATGGCGCAATAATTGCAATATGACAATTTTTTTCATATCTAAAATATTTTCTTGTAAAAAAACATATAATGTTTCTAAATCAAAATTCGGAGTTAATTTTTGATTACCAAAAAAAACTTTTCTTTTCAATAAAGTTAATGCATATTTTTTTTCTTTGATTTGTTGTAATAAACTTTGATAATAATTTATAATTTCATCATCCAAACTTAAATATTGATGGATAAAATCTTGGGCACAATTCGAAGAAATATTTAATTCAGGGATAATTGCTTTTGTCCACGCATCCACATCAAAATTCGTTGTTTCAGAAAGTTTTTGAGAGCCCTTTTTGATTTCTGATTTGGGCGCATTTACAAAAAATTGTAAGGTTTGTTCATCATTTAAAAGATGATTGTTTTCAATTTTAAAGTAATTTTTAATTTTTTGAATATTTCCTAAAGTAGCTAAAATTTTTAACGAAAAGCAAAAAAAATTATCATTAATTAAATAATTATAAGATTTTTTATTGTTTATTATATTTAAAAAACAACTATTTTGATACCCAAAAACATCTTTGAATGATTTTAATTGGTTGATGTGATTTTCTTGTTCTTGTTCTTGCCCTTGATTTGTTTTTGGTATTTTTTCTTGTTGTGTCTCTATTTTTTCATCCGTATTTTTTTCTATTGGCTGTGCTTCTATTATTTGTTTTTGTTGTACTAAATTAGTTTCATATTCTAATTGGGCTAAAATATTTGATAAGGGAAGTTCTATTTCTTGAAACAAAAATAATTGGTTTTGAAATTTTAAATGATTCAAAACGCTATTTTTGATGGCGTGTAATAAAAAAGCTTTAAAAGCTACTTTTTGCTCTAAAATAAAAATGTTTTGAGATAATTGGCTTACATAATTTGTGTTATTTAAAATATCTATTTTGGCTATAATATGACTAAATTCAAGATTTTTCAAAGGAAATAAAAGATAAGAAGCACAAACTAAATCAAAGATAACTCCGTTGAGTTCTTGATGTTTTGTTTTTAAAAAAAGTTGTGTTGCTTGATTGTGAAAAACAATTTTATAAAAATTAGCATCTTTTAGATAATTGCAAAAGTTATTATTATCAAAAGCCAAATTAGCATCTATAAAAAAATGTGTATTTTCATTGGAAAAACCAATTCCTTGCAAAAAAGTATTTGAGTCATTTTCTTTTTCTAACTCAAAAAAACAAGCCCAAATTTGGTGTGGTTGGATTTGAGCCAAAAAAGCATTTAGAGAGTTTTGGTCTTTGATAATTTGAAAATGAAAATTGTTTTGAGGTGGGTTGGCGCCTTGTTCTTGAACTTTTGGAGCGTTATTGTCATTATTGTTAGTGGTGGTGTTGTTGATAGGTCTGTTTTGATTTGTTTGGTTTAAATTATTATCATTTTCTAAATTGCTATCTTTTTCTACTTCTTGCACTTCTTTGGATTTGGGGGACGCTTCCTTATTATTATAATTTGCATTTGTATTTGTGGTATTTGGTTCTTTTTCAATTCTTGCATATTTGGTAATAGTTAAGCGTCTAAAATCCATTTCTTCATAAAAATTTTTAAGGTTTTGCGCCAAACGTATTTGTATTTCTGTTTGCATACAATCAAAGGGCAAGGGAACTTTAAGGTCAATTGCGGTAAGTATTTTGCTAAGTTCTAAATCAGCTTGGGAATTTTGGATTTTGGTTTTTAAAATAGGTTTAATGTTGTCTAAATTTTGCATCAAATTATCTAGGGAATCGTATTCTTGTAATAACTTTTGAGCAGTTTTAGGTCCTATTCCCAATACTCCTTTAATGTTATCAGAAGGATCACCAATTAAACTTTTATAATCAATCATTTGATATTCTTTAAGACCGTATTCTTCAAACAAAGTAGGAGGTGTATAGCATTTAATTTCACGCAATCCTTTTTTAAGCAAACAAACAGTAATTTTTGCATCTACTAATTGCAATAAATCCTGATCACTTGAATAAATAGATACTGTCTTATTTTGATTGCTTGCTTCTTTGGCTAAAGTACCTATAATATCATCGGCTTCGTATTCGTCTTGGACATGATATTTAACACCGATTAGGTCTAAATATTGTTTAATCAAAGGAATTTGACTAATCAATGCAGAAGGTGTTTCTGGTCTTCCTTGTTTGTAAGCATCGTATAATTGGTGTCTTTTGGTAGGTTTATGAGTATCAAAAGCTACTAAAATATAGCCTTTCGTTTCTTCTAAAATTTTTTCAAACATTCTAATAAAAGACAAAAGAGCATTAGTGTAGATACCTTTTTTATTTTGCAAAAGGGGTTTATATTTGCTTGCAGTTGCGTGATATGCTCGAAATAAAAGCGAATTGCCATCAACTAAAACTAAATGTTTCATTGTTTCTCCTATTTATTTTATCGTTTAGCTAATAGCCAAAATTGGATTATAAGTTAATAATGATTGTGTTATTTATAAGGTACAAAAGGAAAATAATTAATATAATATTAAAAAAAGAAAGTTTGGAAAAACTTTCTTAGAATACAAGGTTTTGTTTGAGTTTTTATTTTATTGCGTTTATAAAAAGATTTTATAATTTTAATTATAATGAGTTTTTTAATGAAGTCTTTAAGGCAAATCAAATCCATAAATAACTTTAAAAGATTTTTTTAAGTCTTCAATTCTAATGTCACTTTGCCCTTGGGTTTCGTAGCGAGCATTGATAATTGCATCATCTAAAAGATATTCCATAGTGCGTTGTCCTGTTTTGGATTTATCAGTTAATTTTTCCAATGCATCATTAATTGTTGTTAATAAATATTCTTTTGCAGTTGAGGTGATTGGTGTTTTTCTTTTTTCAATTAAGAATTCTAAGAATTTTTTTCTACCATTTGTATCTAAGAGTTTAACTTCTATGTGGTAGTTGAGGCGTGATTTGATGGCATCGTCTATTTGATCTAAGTGATTAGTGGCTCCAATTACGAAAATAAAAGCATCAGGGTTGTGGGGGCAGTGGTTTCTTAATGAAGTAATTTCGGCTTTGAAGGCGTTTAAGATGTCTTTCATTTTTTGGTCTTCTTGGTTGATAAGTTCCATTTTTTCCCATACTTGGTCGCATTCATCGATGAAAATTGCTCCCATACCATTATTTTTGTTTAGATGCCATTCAGCTCTAATGAAATCAAACATCGCTCTTATAATTTCGATTCCTTATTCGCGGGTTTTGGTGATAAAGTCGTAGGGGGTAAATTCAAAACAGCCTGCATCGGTGGAAGGGGAGGCTTGTCTTGCTTGTGACATAAATGCTCTTGCTAATAATGTTTTACCTGTTCCTGGGACTCCGTGTAGTAGGAGTCTTTTGGGTTTATTGATTTTTCCTGCGTTTTGGAACCATTCAGGATGAGATACCATTGCTAAAATCCAATTACAAGTTTCTTTTTCAGTTTCCATGCCAATTATGTTTGCAAAACTTATATTGTTTACTATATATCATCATTTGTTTCTTTACAACGTTGGGATACTAAAGGATGTTCGCTAAATTTAGTAGGAGGTTTATTGGCATCATATTGTTCCATTTGTTTTTGATATTCTTTAAATTTTTGTTGTTTGTATTGATGATATAAGTTATATGAAAAATAAATTGTTAAAGTGGTTGTTAAAATAAATAATAAAGTGCCAATAAAAATTTTAAAAAGTTTTCTTTACTTTTAGTTAATAGGTTCATATTTGTATTCCTTTTGGATTTTATAAAAATGCAGCAATTTTTAATAAAAAATGTAATTTATTTATTATTTAATATAACACAAATAATTATTCATTTTGTTTTAATTAATGATAAATTAAAGTTGATTTTAAAAATATTAAAGGGTACAAAAATACTTAATAAAAAGATTTTATAATTTTAATTATTTATTATTCATATCACGAAAAAAAGCCATCGGATCATTTTGTAATTTATCAAGATCTTGATCATCAAAATGTTGCATTTGCTTAGCTAATTTTTTTTGTTGTTCTAAAAGGGTAATTAGCTTGTTAACATCACTTAATTGATTACCAGAACCTTTGGCAATTCTTTGTCTACGTCTACTGCTCAAAGCAATTAATTGAGGTTTTTTCTTTTCTTGTTTAGTCATACTTTGAATTAAAACTTCAAATTTATTAAATCCATCATCACCTAAACTGGCAGAAAGTTGTTTCATCTTACCACCTAATCCAGGAATAAAACTTAACAATTTGCTGAAAGAACCCATTTTTTTTAATGTTTTTAATTGTTTTTGAAAATCATAATAATTATAACTATCATCAAATAATTTTTCCATCATTTGTTTACTTTGATGAGGATCAATTTTATCGGTAACTGTCTCAATTAAAGTTAAAATATCTCCCATTCCTAAAAGACGAGATGCCATTCTATCAGGATTAAAGGGCTCTAAACTGTCAATTGTCTCTGAAGAAGAAACAAATTTTAAAGGCAGATCTGTCATTGCTCTTACTGATAAAGCAGCTCCTCCTTTAGTATCTGCATCCATTTTGGTCAAAATAACTCCAGTTGCTCCTACTTGATTATGAAACGACTGAGCAATATTAGCAGATTGTTGTCCTGAAAGACAATCCACAACTAACAAAATTTCTGAAGGATTGGCTTTGGCTTTAATTTGTTGCAATTCTTGCATCATTGTCTCATCAATATCAAGGCGCCCCGCAGTATCAATAATTACTGCATCATATCCTTCTTGCAAAGCATGTTTTAATCCTGCATCTACAATATCTAAAACAGCAGTGTCAGGTTTAGAAAAAACATCGATATTGATTTGTTTACCAATAACTTTTAATTGTTCTACTGCTCCTGGACGATAAATATCACAAGCTACAAGCAAAACTTTTTTACTATTTTTTTTACGCAACCAAAGAGCTAATTTTCCTACAGTAGTCGTTTTACCACTTCCTTGCAACCCAATTAACATTAAAGTATCCAAATTACAATTAGGCTTAAAAGTAAGATCTGCACGAGTAGAACCCAAAATTTGAATTAGGGTTTCGTTTACGATTTTAATAATATGTTCTTTGGGGTTCAGCCCTTTTAAAACTTCTTGTTTCAAAGTCTTTTTTTCAATAATTTCATTAAACTTATCAATAACTTGTAAATGAACATCAGCTTCTACCAAAGAAACTTTAATATCTTGCATAATGTTTTGAATGTCTTGTTGTTCTAGGATTTTTTTTCCTCTAATTTTGTTAATAACTTTTTGTAAGCCTTCACCTAATATAATCATATTTTTATCTCCTTTTTGATGTTGTGAAATTTGTTTTTGTGGGGTTTAATTTTTTGTTGGGGCAATGTTTTTTAAATATTTTTGAATTCGTTATTTTTGATATAATAATTTTTATGTTTTTTTGTGTTTGTTTTTCGTTATTTGTTATTTGTTATTTTTTCTTTATAATTAGCAATTATAAAATATCTTCAGAAGTAAAAAAACCTTCAAATAAATTAAAAAGATAATTTTTAACATCAAAAGTAATTAAATCTTGGGATTTTTCGCCTACACCAATATATTTAGTGGGCAAATTGTATAAATATTTAATTGCAAAAACAATCCCTCCTTTGGAAGTGCCGTCAAGCTTGGTTAAAATGGCTCCTGAAAGTGGAGTTGCTTGATTGAACAAATCAACTTGATTAATAGCATTTTGCCCTGTAGTAGCATCCAAAACTAAAAAAGTTTGTAAATTGGAGGCGGGCAAATGTTTGCAAATAACACGATTAATTTTGGCTAATTCTTGCATTAAATTAGTTTTGTTTTGTAATCTTCCAGCAGTATCACACAAAATAATATCATAATTTTGACTTTTAGCAAGTTCGATGCCTTCAAAAATAACACTTGCAGGATGAGCTGGCAAAGGGTTGCAAAAAACTTCAACACCTACTCTTTTTGCCCAAATTTGGAGTTGTTCTACTGCACCTGCACGAAAAGTATCAGCAGCAATCAATAATACTTTTTTGCCTTCTTGTTTCAATGCTTCAGCCATTTTTCCAATAGTAGTTGTTTTTCCTACTCCGTTAACTCCTGTAAACAAATACATTTGAGGCAAGTTATTTTGAGATTGAAAAGTGTCTTCGGGATTTGTTGGATTGGAATCTTGATTTTGTTTTTCTTGTTCTTTTTCTTGTTCTTGCGGACTTTCTAATATGCCTTTCATACCTTTCATATTTTGATACAAATCAAACATTTTAGAAACAACAACAGAAGGAAGCTTTTGAGGATTTTTAATTTGAAATTGATTAATTTCATCTTTGATAGCTTGCATCAAAAAAAGAGTGGTTTTAGTACCAAAATCAGCTTGAATTAACAAACTTTCTAATGCTTGTAATAGGGTTTTTTCGATATTGTTAGATTGTTTCAAAAGAGTTTGAAAATCTAGAAAACTAGCTTTGGTTTTTTTAAGACCTATTTGATATTTATCATTATTTTTATTTTTAAAAAATTTACTTTTCAACCATTTAAACATTTATAAACTCTCCTTTTTGAAAGTAATTAAGGTATCAAAATAAAAAACTTATACCCAATTATTATAACTAAAATACTTGCTTTTTGATTGAGTTTTTTAGGGTTTGGGGATTTTGTTATCATAAAATATTTAAGGATAAATTAAAAAAACCAAAACAAACAATAAAAAGAATTTTATTATAACCCCAATTAACAAATTTTATTTCAAATTCCAAAATTGACTAATTACAACATTATAAATAATAAATACTTCATAAAAACAAAAAAACAGAAATTAAAAATTAATTCCTGTTCTAAATTTATAAATAATATTAATTATTAATCCTCCTTTTTACAAAAATTCCATAAAGTTTTAATAAGAGGCCAAAAAACTAACAGACATAAAGCAAAAGCCATAGATGCTTCATATTTTTTATCTACTTGTTTTTCAATAATATAATCAAAGACAACTAAAGCTCCTGCAATATAAACAGACGCCCACGAAATAAATAGACTTACAAATAGGAGCACTAACATAAAATAAGGGTCAAATAAGGATGAAAGTTGACTTAATTGCGAAACTGATGCCAACCAAAGGAAAGCAACCCCATAAAATAAAACATAGTAATTACAAAGAAATTAAAAACTACAAAAGCAAATTTATTAATTAATTGTTGATTATTTTGTTTTTTAAACTTTTTATAATAAAGTAAAATAGTAATTGCAAAATTACTCATCAAAATAAAAATAAACGAAAGCAACATAGTTAGGCATAAATGTTTATGTATTAGTAATTTATCAGTCAAATCGAATGTATGTGATATATTCAAACAAACATATAAATAACCCATAAACATCCCTAAAAATATCCCCAAAGCAATAAGACAAACAGGAGCTGTCAATCGTGTTATACTTGAAGAAAAACAAACAAATACAAAAGCAATAATACTTATAATAGCAGGCAGATACAAATATTTAAAAATAATTGTTTTTTTATTTCACCTAAATTTGGGCAAAAAAACTAATTCATGCCATACAACTGCATAAGAAAGTGCCAAAAATAAAAGCATTAAACTAATCCATAATAAAGTTTTTTGAATAACTCTTTTATGGTTTGCTCTACGATAAACTGCAACCGAACTTAATTTTTTATTATCTTTAATTTTTTCTTTAAGATTATCTAATAAAAACATGTTATTTCACCTCTTTATTAAATTGAATTATCAAATTAAATTTGTTAAAGTTCTAAAGCCTCTAACTTAAATATAATAAAAGACTTTATGCCTTTATTATAACTCAAATATTTAATGAGTAGTTAATTTAATATGATAAATATTAATAAAATAGCAAATAACAAAACTATTTATCTACTATTAATTATAATATAACATAAAAACTATATTACAATTCAACATTTATATTAAAAAATATTAATTTATTATTCATCATAATACAATTAAAATTAACTATGTAAAACTCTAAAAACTTAAACATTAAATTGCTACATAACAAAAAAACCAACTTTTAAGTTGGTCTCCTTATTATTTTATTATTTACTATTAATATTTTATTATTTACTATTAATATTTTATTATTTACTATTAATATTTTATTATTTACTATTAATATTTTATTATTTACTATTAATATTTTATTATTTACTATTAATATTTTATTATTTACTATTAATATTTTATTATTTACTTATATTATTTACTTATATTATTTACTTATATTATTTACTTATATTATTTACTTATATTATTTACTTATATTATTTACTTATATTATTTACTTATATTATTTACTTATATTATTTACTTATATTATTTACTTATATTATTTACTTATATTATTTACTTCTTATATTATTTATATTATTTACTTATATTATTTACTTATATTATTTACTTATATTATTTACTTATATTATTTACTTATATTATTTACTTATATTATTTACTTATATTATTTACTTATATTATTTACTTATATTATTTACTTATATTATTTACTTATATTATTTACTTATATTATTTACTTATATTATTTACTTATATTATTTACTTATATTATTTACTTATATTATTTACTTATATTATTTACTTATATTATTTACTTATATTATTTACTTATATTATTTACTTATATTATTTACTTATATTATTTACTTATATTATTTACTATATTATTTACTTATATTATTTACTTATATTATTTACTTATATTATTTACTTATATTATTTACTTATATTATTTACTTATATTATTTACTTATATTATTTACTTATATTATTTACTTATATTATTTACTTATATTATTTACTTATATTATTTATATATTATTTACTTATATTATTTACTTATATTATTTACTTATATTATTTACTTATATTATTTACTTATATTATTTACTTATATTATTTACTTATATTATTTACTTATATTATTTACTTATATTATTTACTTATATTATTTACTTATATTATTTACTTATATTATTTACTTATATTATTTACTTATATTATTTATATTATTTACTTATATTACTTATATTATTTACTTATATTATTTACTTATATTATTTACTTATATTATTTACTTATATTATTTACTTATATTATTTACTTATATTATTTACTTATATTATTTACTTATATTATTTACTTATATTATTTACTTATATTATTTACTTATATTATTTACTTATATTATTTACTTATATTATTTTATATTATTTATATTATTTACTTATATTATTTACTTATATTATTTACTTATATTATTTACTTATATTATTTACTTATATTATTTACTTATATTATTTACTTATATTATTTACTTATATTATTTACTTATATTATTTACTTATATTATTTACTTATATTATTTACTTATATTATTTACTTATATTATTTACTTATATTATTTACTTATATTATTTACTTATATTATTTACTTATATTATTTACTTATATTATTTACTTATATTATTTACTTATATTATTTACTTATATTATTTACTTATATTATTTACTTTATATTTACTTATATTATTTACTTATATTATTTACTTATATTATTTACTTATATTATTTACTTATATTATTTACTTATATTATTTACTTATATTATTTACTTATATTATTTACTTATATTATTTACTTATATTATTTACTTATATTATTTACTTATATTATTTACTTATATTATTTACTTATATTATTTACTTATATTATTTACTTATATTATTTACTTATATTATTTACTTATATTATTTACTTATATTATTTACTTATATTATTTACTTATATTATTTACTTATATTATTTACTTATATTATTTACTTATATTATTTACTTATATTATTTACTTATATTATTTACTTATATTATTTACTTATATTATTTACTTATATTATTTACTTATATTATTTACTTATATTATTTACTTATATTATTTACTTATATTATTTACTTATATTATTTACTTATATTATTTACTTATATTATTTACTTATATTATTTACTTATATTATTTACTTATATTATTTACTTATATTATTTACTTATATTATTTACTTATATTATTTACTTATATTATTTACTTATATTATTTACTTATATTATTTACTTATATTATTTACTTATATTAACTACGATATTGCAAATCTAATAATTTTTGATATAATCTTTTTTCTTCTAAACTTAATTGGTTAGGAGTTTTAATATGAACAACAACATACTGATCACCTTTACGATAAGAAGAATTAAGATGTGCAACTCCTTTATTTTTCATTCTTAATTTATTGCCTGATTGAATCCCTGCAGGAATTTTTAAAGCTACTTCACCATAAATAGTAGGAATCAAAATATTAGTTCCTAAAACAGCTTCTGGAAAAGTAATAAAGATTTCTAAAATAATATCATATTCACGTCTTACAAAAGATTCATGAGGACGCACTTTAAAAGTAATATATAGATCTCCTGCTTTTTGATTATTGCTTAAAGGAATAAAATTTCCTTTCCCAGGAACTTGCAAAGACATTCCTTCTTGAATCCCTGCAGGAATATTAAAGGTAGCTGATTGCTTAACTTTTTGACGTTTTTGTCCGTGACAAGCATAACATTTATTTTTAATTTCTTGTCCTTTACCACTACAATTAGGACAAACTTGACGAGAACGAATATTACCTAAAAAAGTTCTTTGCTCAGTAATAATTTGTCCAGTTCCGCCACAACGTTTACAAGTAATAACATCTTGATTGGAAACTGCTCCTTTACCATGACAAACTCTACAATCAGCTTCTACAGTAATTTCAATAGTTTTGTTAGCTCCTAAAACAGCATCCATAAAACTTATAGTCATTTCTACTTTTTTATCATAAGAAGGTTTTTTAGTTTGTTGATTACCAAAAATATCTCCAAAGGAACTAAAAAAAGAATCCCCAAAAGAATCAAAACCATCAAAACCACCGCCACCAAAGCCAGAAAAACCGTTATCAGAAGCATCACCAAAACGATCATAATTACTTTTTTTAGAAGCATCTCCTAAAACACTATAAGCTTCTTGAACTTCTTTAAATTTGCTCTCGGCGTTAGCTTCTTTGGAAATATCAGGATGATATTTTTTAGCAAGACTACGATAAGCTTTTTTGATGTCCTCAGGACTTGCGTCTTTATCTAGACCCAAAATATGATAATAATCTTTTTTTGTCATTGTAGCTAACTTCTCCTAATAATAAAACTAAGGGGGGGTTTCCTTTGATTTCATTATTCTTTATAGTTTGTTTTTTGTGGTTGTTTTTGTTTTTGTATATTTTTTGTTTGTTTTTATGGTTGTTTTTGTTTAGTTTTGTTTTTATTATTGATTATTTTTGTTCTTCAAAATCAGCGTCTACTACTTCGTCTTGAGGTTTTTCATTTTTAGCAGTAGTGTTTTCTTGCGTACCTTTTTCTTGTGCTTGTTTTTCTTGAGCTTTTTGGTAAGCTTTCATTGCAATTCCTTGAGATTCTTTAGTAAGACTTGCAGTTTTTTCTTTAATTAAAGCAGTATCGTCTCCTTTTAGAGCTTCTTCTAATTCTTTAATTTGAGTCTCAACTTTGTCTTTTTCTTCTGGTGTAACGTCAGCTTTTAGATCTTCTAAAGATTTTTTAGTGTGGAAAATCATATTTTCTGCTTCATTACGCGCATCAATACTTTCTTTTTTCGCACGATCTACCTCAGCATTTTCTTCAGCTTCTCTAATCATTCTTTGAATTTCTTCTTCTTTAAGGGCACCACTTCCTGAAATAGTAATTTTTTGTTCTTTGTTAGTACCTAAATCTTTGGCTTTAACTGATACAATTCCGTTTGCATCAAGGTCAAAAGTAACTTCAATTTGAGGAATTCCGCGCGGTGCTGGTGGAATATCTGTTAATTGGAATCTTCCCAAAGTTTTATTATCAGCTGCTAAAGGGCGTTCTCCTTGTAAAACATGAATATCTACTGCTGGTTGATTGTCTGCGGCAGTTGAAAAGACTTGTTTTTTGGAAGTTGGAATGGTAGTGTTTCTTTCAATTAATTTAGTAAAGACATTACCCAAAGTCTCAATTCCTAAAGAAAGCGGAGTTACGTCTAACAGTAAAATATCTTTAACGTCTCCTGATAGAATTCCTCCTTGAATAGCAGCTCCAATAGCAACTACTTCATCAGGATTAATACTCTTATTAGGAGTTTTTTTCAATTCATTTTTAACTAAATCTTGTACTGCAGGAATGCGAGTAGAACCACCCACTAAAAGCACTTGATCAATTTTTTCAATATCTAATTTGGCATCACTTAAAGCACGTTTTACAGGAGGCAAACAACGATCAATTAAATCTTTAGTAAGTTCATTGAATTTAGCACGAGTCATATTGTATTCTAAATGAAGTGGACCTGCTTCGCTCATTGTTAAGAAAGGCAAAGAAATTTGTGAAGAAGCAACACCACTTAATTCTTTTTTAGCTTTTTCAGCAGAATCTTTTAATCTTTGCATTGCCATTTTATCTTTGGAAAGATCAACACTATTTTCTTTTTTGAATTCTTGCACTAAGAAATCTACTATACGTAAGTCAAAATCATCGCCTCCCAAAGCATTGTCTCCAGAAGTAGAAAGAACTTCAAAAGTACCATCAACCAAAGTTAGAATAGAAACATCAAAAGTTCCTCCTCCTAAGTCAAAAACTAAAATGGTCTGTTCTTTATCACCTTTGTCAACGCCATAAGAAAGAGCAGCTGCAGTTGGTTCATTAATAATACGTTTAACATTTAAGCCTGCAATTTTACCTGCATCTTTGGTAGCTTGTCTTTGAGCGTCATTAAAATAAGCAGGAACAGTAATTACTGCCTCACTTACTTGAGCTCCTAAATAATCTTCAGCAGTTTTTTTCAAATTTGTCAAAATCATTGCACTAATTTCTTGCGGAGTGTATTTTTTACCACCCACATTAACAGTATAATTAGCTTCTCCCATGTGTCTTTTGATAGAACTAATAGTATTAGGATTAGTAATTACTTGACGTTTGGCAATTTCTCCTACCATAATTTCATCACCTTTAAAAGAAACTACAGACGGAGTTGTTCTTCCACCTTCAGCATTAGGAATAACTTTTGCCTCGCCACCTTCCATTACAGCAACACAAGAGTTAGTTGTTCCTAAATCAATACCTATAATTTTATTCGTTTTTGTCATTTTTATCACTCCATTCATTTACTTTAACCAATGTTGGTCTTAAAATTCTTTTTTTATATAAATAACCTTTTTGTAAAACTGCTAAATTAGTTTTATCAGGTTTTTTAGGGTCGCACACTGTTTCTAAAGCGTGGTGCAAAGCAGGATCAAAAGGCTTATTAAGAGCCTCAATTTCTTCTACTCCTTCATCTTGCAACACTTTTTTTATTTGTTGTTGTAACAACTTAAATCCTAATAAATATTTTTGCAACAATTCATTTTGTGTAGGCATATCAATGACTTTTTCTAATTGTTCCAAGGGCATTAATAAATTAGTAATAAAATTACTTGATGCATATTTTAATTCATTTGCTTTTTGAGTTTGGGCTCTTTTCTTAAAGTTAATCAATTCTGCTTGATTTTTTAACAACTCTTCATCAAAGGTTTTTTTTTGTTGGGTAAGTTGTTGTTTTAATTCTTTAATTTGAGTTTGTAATTTAGTAATTTGCAGATGACTGTTTTCTTTTGATTGATGTTTTTGTTGTTTGGTATTTGTTTGTTTAGTTTGATTTGATTGATTTGATTGATTTTTAACAGTTTCATCTTCCTTTTGGTTGTCTTTATTTGTTGTTTTAGTTTCTTCTTTTTGACAATTTTTGCATTCTTTACAATTTTTATGCAATTCTTTTGCTTGTGTTTCTAAATTATCTAAGTTATCTTGGTCTTTTTCTAAAAACATCTTAAAACCTCTTTTCTTGATATAATTATGTTTTTATTACGTTACTTACAAGTATTTTGGCAGCCTGTTTAGTTATTTTTTTAATAAATTATAAATTATTTCATTATTACTTATTACTTATTATTTGTTATTTGTTGTAATTGTAATTATTACTTATATTTTATCTTACAATTATTTATTGTATTATTTATTCTTTTATTTGTTATTCTTGATCGTTTAATTTAGATAAATGAACTGCCAAATATTCCAAAATAGGAATAACTTTAGGATATTTCATCCACGAAGGTCCTACAACTGCAATTCTTCCTTTCTCATTAGGATTTACATCAAAAGGAATAGAAAGAATCATACAATCTTTTAAAGGGGTAAGTTGCAAGCCATCAGAAAATTTAAAAGACAAACTATCTTGATTTAACATAATTTTTAATAATTCTTTACGCTCTAAAAGACCCATAAATTTTTTAATAATTTCAGGATTACTTAATTCAGGTTTTTCAAGCATTTTAGAAACCCCCGAAAAATAAAGATTCTCTGAGGCAAAACTACTAAAAGCTTCCATAAACAAAGCAATTAATTGTTCTTGAAAACAAATATATTTAGCAATAGTTTGTTTAAAAAAATCACTTTGAATAATATTGGCTGCTTCTGATAAAAACTTATCTGTCAACAAATCATTTACTACTTGCACTACATCTTTAAGGTCATAAATGCTAATTTCTTTTGTTTGATCCAAAGAAATATTTTGATGTTGTACATTTCCTTTATCAGTAATAATCAAAATAACAGCTTGAGTACTATTTAAAGGAATAAAATCAATTTTAGTAATTTTACTATTATTAAAAATATCAGAACCAATTGCCATAGTAGTATAATTAGTTAAATTATTTAACAAATTAAGAGCTTCTTTAATTACTTGTCCTTTACAAAAACGCTTTTTTTGAATCACTTTGTCAATGCTTTCAAACATACAAGCAACATCATGATCACGTGTTAATAAATGGTTTAGATAGTAAGTATATCCCTTAAAAGAAGGCACTCTACCACTAGAAGTATGATTTTTTTGTAAAAACCCTTCTTTTTCTAATTGCACCATATCATAACGAATAGTAGCACTTGCAAATTTAAGATAAGGCAAATGAGTAAGCAGTTTAGAACCTACGGGTTGTCCTTTTTGTGAATAGTTTTCCACTACAGCCTTTAAGATTAATTTTTTTCTATCTGAAAGCATATTCATCACCTCTTGGCACTCACATTAACGATTGCCAATAATATTGTATTACTTTTTTTGTTGAATGTCAACCCTATATTTTCATTTTGTTATATTTTTATTAATTTTATATTAATAATTATGTATTTTGTATTAATTTTAATGTGATTATAAATAATTAATAATAATAATATAAAAAAGAAAAAAGCATCCTTAAATAGGGGTAAGTTTTAGTTTTATTTAATCAAAACACTAAACCTGATGACACACCAACATCCCCCAAACCCACACAATCTTACAAACCTGATTACAGTAATAACGAAGGAATTTATACAGGAAGTCAAAGCAACCAAAATCCTTACTTACCTTCTCAAACATTTACACCCACATCACAACCACAAACAAAAAACGAAAAGAAATACGAATACGAAGGGGAACTTTATGATTTAGAAATGGTCCTTAACTTTAAAACCACTATTGAAGCAAGTATTAAAAC
Source organism: Mulberry dwarf phytoplasma (assembly GCF_056504655.1). Lineage (NCBI taxonomy): Bacteria > Bacillati > Mycoplasmatota > Mollicutes > Acholeplasmatales > Acholeplasmataceae > Candidatus Phytoplasma > Mulberry dwarf phytoplasma. The sequence goes on from NZ_CM151418.1 coordinate 172,982, forward strand.
CACCCAAGATTCAATTAAAAATTATCAAACTGAAAAAGAAAAAATCACCCAAATAAAACCACAACAACAAAGAGATGAAAAAACAACACGTTTAAACGAACATAAAACCAAACTAACAAACACAAAAAAGCAAACCAAACCTAACCCACGAACAAAAAACGGCAATTGAATTACAACTTGCCGAATCCAAAATTGAAATTGAAAGTTTAGAACGCGAAATTGGTATATTAGATGGGCAAATTAAATCAGTTGAAATGTTTGAAACACAATTTAATAGAATAATAGACCGTCTCCAAAATCCCTTTCCGACTACCAAAACAAACTATCCAAAATAAACGAACTACTCAAAAACTAAAACATACCCAAAATATTTTACCCTCCCAACATATTTTAGGCATAAAACCCACCCCCCAACCAACCAATATACCTAAAATATAAAAGAAAGGAGGTATAACAATGAATTTAAACACAATCCCCCATCCCAAACTAACAAAAAATTACTTAAACAATATTAAGATTATCTTAAATGATAGTCTTTTTTGTTTATATAATGACTTTTTACATAATAATAGTTATAATATAAATGTGGGGAAACACTTGTCCCTTCAATATATAAAAGAAAATAAATAATTTGAAAATAAATATTAAAGTTTTATTATTCTTAGTAATTATAAGTATATTGTTATTAGGTTTAATTCTATATCCACATATACAACAAGAAATAGCATTAGAAATAAACCAAGAAGAACCAAAAACACTCAATTTACAACTATCCAAAGAAAAAGAACTAAAATATCATCCTCAAATAAATTCTAATATTTTAATAAAGACAACAAGAAACAATTATGACTTAATAAAAAATGAAATACTCCATGATTTATTAACTAAAACTTGGAAAGATTGTAAAAGCAAATATAGTAATCATCCTACAACTCCACTTTTTGAAAAACAAGGATTAGGCTCTATTTATAATAGTTATTTAAATATCCAAAAAAACCAAAAACACACAATAGATAAAATCCATTATACTCAACAATTTCAAGAAAAAATGTTAGAAATGTACACCAAAGAACTAAATTTTATACTCAATTTACAATTATCAGACATTTATTTAATTACTGACAACCCCATATTTTAAAACATTAACTCATCTTTTTACAACCCGAAAAACTTTATAATATAAAAAAACTTTTAAAATAATAAATTATTAAAATAATAAAAAAATGATAAAATAAAATTAAGAACCAAAGATAAACACAATAGCACTTTTTAAAATAGAAAGCAAACTAAATGACCCGCAACAAAAAATATATCCTTATTACAACTATCTTTTTAATTTTAATTGGAATTACAACTTTTTATTTCTTTGTAACACCTCAATTATTCACTTCTGATGCGATGTTATTAAAAACCTCATCACAAAATAACAATAAAACTGAAATAAATAATAAAATAGAAGTCTCACAAGAAAATTTTAACAAAAGACTAAAATATATTACCAATAATGAACTTAAAGAACTACCAAAAATTCTACCTATAAAAGCAAAAGAAAAAGAACTACGCAAACAATACCAACAACAACAAATGTCTTTCATGTCTAAAGACGAAAAAGAATCATACGAAAATATTTTAAAAATAAATAGCAAAATGGATGACATATCATTGAGCAGCAAAAAAATAAATAAAGATATAAAAGTTTTAGAAAGACAATACGAAGCAGCAAACGAACAAGAAAAACGAAAAATAGAAGATAAAATGAATCGCATTGGTGATACATTACAACAATTAAGTCAACAAAACAAACAATTAGAAAATGATCAAACTTTAGCAATTACAAGGCATAACAATTTATTTCAAAATTTACAAACTAAAAATAAATTTAGTCAAATAGACATCCAACCTTACCAAAATGCTTTAAAAGAAATATACAATATTAAAAATTAATCTAAATCAATAAGACTCTCAACAAATGAGAGTCTTATTTTTATTATATAATTGAAATCACCTCCTTTAATATGGCAAAAAGTATCTTTTTTTTCACTTTTTAACTGTTTTTGAGCGATTTTTACGCAAAAAAAGAGTAAAATAAAGGTAAGGAGGTAAATTTATAATGAAAGGTAACTAAAAAATGAAAACCCTAAATAAAAAAAATATTACTATTACAATATCCATAATTACTGTTTTATCTATTTTAATAATTATTTGGACATATTTGGACGCAAAACACAAAATAAAAATCAAAGAAGAAAATCAAAAATTAGAAAATAAAAATGAACTTGCATTTAATTCTTTTTTTGAAAAACCTCCAAATATAAAAGAACAAATTATAAATTCTGAAATGCCGAAACAAAATCCATCCCAATTAAAAAAATATAATATTAATAAAATAACTGTTACCCCTTATTTAATTTATCCAGATTTATAAAACAATATCATAAGAGAGTATTGTTTTTTTGAAGGAATGAAACCCACTCAAAAAGATATTAATGGAAAAATAAATTTCTTTGAAAAAAAGATTTTGAAACATTAAGTAAAATTTTGCCATCATATTATATCATTTGGACTGAAGGTAAAAATAATTTATATAATTTAGAATACGAAAATGCAAAACCTAAAGAAAAATATGGTTGTCAAATTTCTAAAGCTGACTATTCATTAATACAAACTAGCAAACCAGATCATTGAGGTGTTCCATTTTTTTAGACACTTTTTTATTTCAAAATTACTCTTTAAGACTTAAAATTAAATAGATAATTTCATATCTTTTCAAACTAACAAATAATTTCATTAAACTTAAAAAGTGTCTAAAAAAATGGAACACCTCAATCGAAACACTTGTTAATGATGCTTGTATTAATATGTGTAGAAACAAACACACACAAATTGAAGTTCAAGACTTAAAAGAAGTTTGTTTATCAGTTTTAGGTTTTATCCCACAATAAAATAATATATATAATAATTTATAAAGCATTACAACAAAGAAATATTAATAAAAATTAAGTATATTTTTATCTATTTTGCGATATAATAATTTTACATAGTATTTAATACTATTACAATTATAAAAAACAAAATAAGAGATAATTGTATAATTAAAATAAATAATAGCAATTTTTTCAAGTTGGAATTATTTATAATTGCCATATTAGAAAAGAGTTTTTTTACAAAGTGAATAATTTAGAAAAACCCAAGCATTTTTTATTGGTTAAGGTGTGCTTGTTGTTATTGGCATTATGGATTTTTATTTTATTATTAGGAAATATAATTACAGTTTGGGCAAATAATCCATTAAAAGAAAATTTAGCTACTGGAGTTATAGAAAAAAGAAAATATTTAGAAGAAAGCACTCAAGATAATAAAGTAGTTGATTGGCAAAATCCTGATACTTATGATGCAATTTATGATACCAACGGAAATCAAATAGCACAAAGACATTACAAATTAGAAAGTACGCAAGATAATAAAGTAGTTGATTGGACACATTATAATGTTTGGGATGCTACTTATGATAAAAATGGTAGACAAACATCTAAAAGATATTTTTTAGCTCAAAGCACCGAAAATAATAAATTAGTTGATTGGCAAAATCCTGATACTTGGGATGCTACTTATGATAAAAATGGCAGACAAACATCTAAAAGATATTTTTTAGCTCAAAGCACCGAAAATAATAAATTAGTTAATTACAAACATCATGATACTTGGGATAAAACCTATGATAAAAATGATAATCAATTATTAGAAAGGCATTATTTGCAAGGAAGTACTGAAAAAGATAAATTAGTGGATTGGAAAAATAATGATACTTGGGATGCTACTTATGATAAAAATGGTAGACAAACTTCTAAAAGATATTATTTAGAAACAAGTACCGAAAATAATAAAGTAGTTGATTGGCAACATTATGATACTTGGGATGCTACTTATGATAAAAATGGTAGACAAACATCCCAAAGACATTATTTAGAAACAAGTACCGAAAATAATAAAGTAGTTGATTGGCAACATCGTTATACTTGGGGTAAAAGTAGTAATGTAGAACCAATATTGCCTCTTACAAATGTTTTAGTGAATAAAAATACTCAAAAAAATAAAGTTTATTTGCCCCACACCAATAATAAAGTAGCTGATGTGGGTGATTTACAATCTCAAACTTATGACACACACATTTACAATATAAAAATATTTGCCTATATATTATTTATTTTGTTGTTGGCTGTTTTTATTATTGCAATTTATCTTTATATAAAAAAAATGGAAAAAAATAATTAATTGAATACCAAATTAGTTTTAATTGTTTCATTTATAAAGGAAAAACCAACTTAAAAGTTGGTTTTTTGAATATTAATTGATTAATATTTGGGGTTAGAACAAATTATATTAAAGTTTTTATTTTTTGGGGCAATTGGTCTAAACGTAATTTATTTTTGAATTTATGATGGAAATATATGATAAAAATAGCTAAAAAAATGAAAAAACTTAAGATAAATAGCCAATAATCTTTTTGACTGGGAAAAGCAATAATGTCGTTCCAATAAGTATTGATGGTTTTTTGGGTGGTTTGGTCGTATTTGTAAACTTCATCGTTATCTTTGATTTCTATTTGGGGAATTCCTGGAAAAGTTTCTAATCCAACATAAGGAGAATTATATTTAGTAAAAGCTAAATTGTTTTTGTAATTTTCTTTTTGTCTTAAAAAATTGATGAACTTATAAGCTAGGGTTTTTTTGCTTCCTTTAGGCATTACCAAAGCATCAACCCAAATGTTGGTTCCTTCTGTAGGTGAAAAATAATCTAGATTATTATTTTGTTCTTTTAAAAAATTAGCATCTCCTGAATAAGCAATAACTATATTATAGTATTCGTTATTTTTATTTTTCATGCGGTCCATTAATTGGTCGTTTATAAAAGCTAAGTTAGGTTTTTGTTCTTTTAGTTCTAAGAGCCATTTTTTGGCTTCATTTAATTCATCTGGGGAAGGGTTTGCAATTTTTCCTTCAGTAGCTTTTAGACCTACCATTAAACCGTCGCGAGCGTTATTGCATAAAGCTACTTTTAAATTGGTGTCTTTTAAATATTTAAAACCTTTATTTTGATCTTTGAGTTCATTAATTTGATCTTGAGTTATTTTGTTTTTATTATAAAGAATAACTACTTTGCCCCAAAAATAAGGAACGGCGTAATTGTTAAATTCAGAAGGGATTTTGTCTTGGAGGGCTTTGTTTAATTCATAATAATGTTTATCATTTTTTATTAATTCACCATCATCTATTGTTTCTAACATTTTGCTTTGTCTTAATTGATCAATTGCATATTCACTTAAAATAGCTAGATCATATTGGTTTTTACTTTTAATTTTGGTAACTGCAAGTTCGTTAGAAGAAAAAAGAACTTGTTTAACTTTGATTTGAGTTTCTTTTTCAAACTTTTCAATAATGCTAGGTTCTAAGTATTCGCCCCAATTAAATAATGTTAATGTTTGTTCTTCTTGGTGTTGGGGAAGTATATTTTTGTTTTTAAGATTAAGAATAATAAGAATAACAAAAGTTGTTGTTAAAATGAAAAGCAATGTTGTTGCTACAGTTTTAATTGTCTTTTTCATTTGGTATTAAATTCGTTTTCATTGGTGTTTGTCTTTGCGCTTGTTTTTGTGTTAGTGGTTGTGGTTTTGTTTGTAGTTATTGTTGTAGCTCCATTTGTACTTTCATTTTCATTGTTATTTGCCTCTGCTTCTATTTTGGCATTTTTCCTTTGGTTTTGTTTTTGGTTGTTGTATTTGATGAAATTAAGGATAATTTTAGAACTAGCAATAATAATTAAAATAGTAGATAAAGCATTTACAGTTGGGTTAATAGTTCCTTTGAGGCTGTAGATATAAGCAGAAATATTTTGGCATTCAGAACCACCTACAAAATAAGAAATCATAAAGTCATCAAAAGAAAGACTAAAAGCAAGAGTGGATCCTAAAAGCATAGCTCCTTTAAGTTGAGGTAGTATTACTTTGGTTAAAGCTTTGAGTGGGGTTGCTCCTAAATCATAGGCTGCTTCTAAAGAATGAGGGTCAAGATTTATTACTTTAGGATAGACAGTAATAACTACAAAAGGAGTGCAAAAAGATATGTGGGCTAAAAGCATTTTCCAAAAACCAGATTCCAAACCCATAAAACCAAAGACAACAAATAATGTTAAAGCAGTAATAATTTCAGGAATAACAATAGAAAAATTACTTACATTAAGAACAATGTTGCGCCATTTTTTGTTAAGACTTTGAGCAAGACTAATAGCTGCAAAAGTACCTAAAAAAGTAGAAATTAAAGTAGTTAGGCAAGCAATGTATAAAGTTATTTTGATAGCAGTTTTAACTGTTTGGTCAGTCCAAAGTTTAGAATACCATTGAAAACTAAAACCTTGCCAATTAACTAAAGATGCAATTCTGCCTTCGCTTTTGTTAAAAGAAAAAATAATTAAAGATAAAATAGGAATATAAATAAAGCTTAACACTAAAATGATATATAAGGTGTTAGTAATGGTTTTTTTGGGTTTTTTTGGGATTTTGGTAGAAGCAGTTTGGGGGGGGGTTGCCCCAGATAATTTAATTGACATCTTTGCTTTCTCCTAAACTTAATTTTTTAAACATTTGAAAAATCAAAAACATTGTTAAAGAAAGATGAATAGCAATTGCACAAGCTTGTTTGATTTCGCCACTTAATAAAGCTTTGTTTTCGATTAATTCAGCAATAGTAATTTGGGTAGTTGCTCCGAGATAACGTGGAGCTACAATATTAGTTGCTGTTTGTAAAAAGACAAGACAAATGCCTGCAAGTACTCCTGAAAGTGATAAGGGCCAAATAATTTTTTGCAATATTTGCCATTCGTTTGCTCCTAGATCTTTGGAGGCTTGAATAAGTTGGGGATTTATTTTGATAATTGCAGTGTAGATAGGCAAAAACATAAATGGTAAAAATAAATAAATAAGTCCTACAATCATAGCAAAATTAGTTTCTAAAAGATTGATATTAAAAGTTTTTTGTAATAAATGAAATATTTGGACTAATGCTTGGGTTTTGATAATCATATTAATCCACATAGTGCCATTGATAAGAATGACAAGAAAGCTTTGCCATTTCATTTTGAGGCGAGAAATCATATAGGATAGAGGATAGACAATGATAAAGACACAAAAAGTAACAATAATAGAAATTGCAATTGATCTAGCAAGGACGTATAAAAATGATTGATTGGATAAAAATTCTTGATGGTGTTGTAAAGTAAAACGGGTTGCAAAAAATGCGTTTTGTTGGTTAGTATCTTGAAAAGAATCAAATAAAATAAAACCCATAGGTAAAATAATTAATCCTAATAAAATAATATAATAAGGCGAAATTAATAGTCTGTATAGTTTTTGATTGTCCTTGCAAGTATAGGTTTTTTTCATTACCAAATCTCCATTACATGAATATCTTCAGGATTAAAAGTAATATCTACTTGTTTGTTTAATTCAACATGGTCAGTAGTATGAATAGTGTAGGTTCTTTGGGCAGTTTTAACATCAATTTCCCAGTGAACGCCTTTAAAAATAATTGATTGTACTATACCTGTAATTAAGCCTTTTCCTTGGGAGACAATATCAATGTCTTCGGGACGAATAACAATATCTACATTTTCTTCTTTGCGGAAACCCTTATCTACACAATTAAAAGTTTGATTGTCAAAATGAACTAAAAAATCATCTTTCATCACTCCTTTAATTAAGTTGGATTCTCCTACAAATTGAGCTACAAAACGATTAGCAGGTTCGTTGTAAATATCTTCAGGACTTCCTATTTGTTGAATTTCGCCATGATTCATGACAACTACTTTATCACTCATAGTAAATGCTTCTTCTTGGTCGTGAGTAACAAATAAAAAAGTAATTCCTGAGTTTTTTTGGATTTCTTTAAGTTCGTATTGCATTTCTTGTTTTAATTTTAAATCTAGATTGGATAAAGGCTCATCAAGTAATAAAACTTGGGGTTTGTTAATTAAAGCTCTTGCAATTGCTACTCGTTGTTGTTGTCCGCCTGATAATTGTTCAATGGTTCTTTTTTCAAGTCCTTGTAAACCCATAATTTTAAGGTATTTTAATACTTCTTTTTGGATTTGTTCTTCTTGCTCTTTCTTGTTTATTTTTTTGCATTTAAGAGCAGTTTGTTTTGCTTCAAAATCTTTGGTTAAAGTTTCAATTTGATTGTTAAAGTTATGTGTAATTTGGGTAGTTTTTTCTTGCGTTAAATCTTTGGTTAATTCTTGATGAAAAGTTTTTGATAAATTGGCTTTGTTAGTTTGATAATGAGTTTTATTAAGAGCTAAATTAGCTTTAATCTTGGAGTTAAAATCTTTTAAACGTAAACCAAAAGCTACATTTTCAAAGACATTTAAATGAGGGAATAAAGCGTATTTTTGAAAAACAGTATTAATTGGTCTTTTGTGAGCAGCTACATTTAAAATGCTTTTTTCTTGAAATAAAACCTCTCCACTACTAGGGTTTTCAAAACCGCCTAAAATACGTAAAATAGTAGTTTTTCCACAACCTGAAGGACCTAATAAAGTGACAAATTCATTTTGTTTAATTTCTAAATTTATGCCTCTTAAAATTAATTGATTGTCAAATACTTTGGTTAAATCTTTTAAAATAATTAATGTTTTCATGATTTGATACCTATCTTTTTTGGAGAAATAAAGTTAATAATTATAATTATAATCGTAATTGCAATTGTAATTTGTAATTAAGTTTATAATTTATAAGTTTAAGTTGTAAATTGTTGTTTAATTAGCAATTATCAAATATAAAAAAATAGTCGATAAACTAAATGTAATAAGTTAGTCAATAAAATAATTATAAAGCAAAATAATCAATTTATAACAAAATAAAAAAGGAGTAATTAAAATTACAACAACAAACAATCAAAAAGGACCAAAATCTCTTAATATTTCAAATTTATTTATTGCTAATTTTAACTTATCATAAAATTAATAAATTGCAATCATAAAAAGTGCTTTTTTTGCTGATATTGTTATAATATCTATAAATTTTGTTAAAATAAATGTGTTAAGAAAATTATAGTAAAATGATTTTTTTGCAAATATTGATTCAAATAATTAAAAATTGTTGGATAAATGCTTATAAAGATTCTTATTATGTTTATTTTTTGGTATTTGTCAATTTGTTTATTTTCATTAAAATTTTATGTTGGAATTTTTTTATCATTTCAAATTAATTTACTAAAAAAATGCACTAAAAAAATAAACCCAATTAAACTAACTAATTAATATATAAAAATATAAAGGAAGGTATATTATGAAATGGGAACCGCAAAGATTTGAATATCCTGAACCAGATAATCAACCGCAAAATCCGCCAAATTATCCAATTCCGCCCAAAAAACCTAAAAATTATTTTGCAATTCCTACTAATTTAAGCACTATTATTGTAAATATTATGGTGATTTTCTTTCTGTTTGTTTTAATTAAAGGATCTGATAAAGGATCTGAAAATTTTTCTAAGACTATGGGAAAAGAAACCCAAGAAGATACTATGTGGGCACAAGAAAAAGAATACATGCCCAAAGGCAATCTTGATATTGATAGCTTTTCTGGATATGATGAAGTCAAAAACGAGTTAAGAGAATATATTTCAGCAGTAGATGATGATGCAAATAAAGTGAACCCTTTGCCTCGTAAAGATTTACCAAGAGGAGTTTTATTGTACGGTCCTCCAGGAACAGGAAAAACTTATTTAGCTAAATGTTTAGCGGGTTCTGTTAAAGGTAAAGCTCCTTTTTTTGTTACTACTGGCTCTGATTTTGTCGAAAAATATATAGGAGTTGGAGCAGCTCGTGTAAGAGGATTGTTTAAAGTAGCTCAAGAAACTGCCAAACAAAGTGGACAGAGTTATTATTTTATCTTTATTGATGAAATTGATGCTATTGGAGCTGAAAGAAGCAAAGAAAAAAGCGCTCAAGAACATTCAGGCACTCTTAATGCTTTGTTAACTCAACTTGATGGAGTAGATTCAGATGAAAAAACTCCGCAAGCTATTGTTATTGGAGCAACTAATCGTAAAGATTTTTTAGATGATGCCTTAATTAGAGAAGGGCGTTTAGGGAAGCACATTTATTTAGGTACTCCAGATTTAAAAACAACCGAAGCCTTACTTATAGCTTTTATGAAACGAGAAAACATTGAAAAAACAAATTATCCTTCAGATGATGAATTAAAACAAGTGGCAAAAACTTTGCACGGATCTAAATTTACTCCTGCAGATATTAATTCTTTAGTGAAAGAAGCTAAAAAGATAGCCTCCAAAGATACTAATTCCCCAAACAAAATTACACCTTTGCATATCTATGATGCTATGGATTTAATTTTAATGGGTCCTGAATTAAAACAAAGTATCTCTAAAGCAGATGAAAAAAGAGTTATTAATCATGAATTAGGACATGCCATAGTAGCTCATGCTCTAGGGTTTGATGTGCATCGTGTAACTGCTAAACCAAGAGGACAAGCAGCAGGATATACTATCTTTTTTTCTGCTAGTAATGAAGACGAACAAGCCGATCAACTTTTAACTAAACAAGATTTATTAAAACAAATGATTACTACTTTGGCAGGACGTGCAGCTGAAGAAGTATTTGAAACTAGTGTTAGTGTTGGTTGTTGTGATGATTTGAAAAAGGTGCGTACTATTGCTACTAAAATGGTAAAAGAGTTTGGAATGTCATTAGGTTCGGAAAGTATGGATTTTAGTTTGGATAATGATACTCAAGCTAAAGAAATTAATGCAATTATTCAAGCTAGTTATAATGCAGCTAAAGAAATTATTGAAAAATATAAAGAAAAACCAAATGATAAAGATAACAAAAATCCTAATTCACAATGGCAAACTTTAAGTGACAAACTTGCTACACAAAATTTAGGAAAAGATGCTTTTGTTGTTGCAGAAAGTAAATATTTTTATACAAAAACAATTTCAATTGATGAAGTTAAAGAAACTAATGAAGTTAAAGAAACACAATCAAATAAGAAAAAAGAATACAAAATAAAATTAGAATTTAAAGAAGAAACTTCAACTCCACAACCAACTTCCTCTAGGGATAATAATCAATAATTACATTACAAAAAACAAATCTTTTATATACTTTTTTACAATTTAATACCCTAATAAACCCGTCTTAATTGATGGGTTTTTTTATTTTGTTTACTTTATATTTTTTATTTTTTTATATCCCTTAAAACTGCATAATTAATTAATATTTGCAAAAAGACAAAAATTATTGTATAATATCTAGTAATAAATACTTTGATGATTTGTAGAAATAACAATAATCATTTATTTTAAAAACAATTTCAAAAATATTTATCTTTTTTGATACATTTTATAATAATTATGACAACAAAACCCCCAACAATCGCTTATATGATATTAAAAAGCTTTAGGGAGCAATAAATTGCGTAAAAACATTAATATTCAAAATCTTTTTATCAATGATTAATTATCGATTATACGGTCTTATAAATTAATTATTAGATAATTATATAAATTCATTTGTTTAGTAAGTAATTATTTATAATTATGATACTATTTTAATAAAGCCCAAAAGCCATTTATCAATTGGCTATTTTTATAACATTTATTTATAATATCAATTTATTTTATTTAATTTTTTTATTTTAATGTTGATTTTCATTATTTGCATTTTTTTACTTATTTTGGGAAAGCTAAATATTTATTCATTTATTATTTCATTTCACAATCTTTTTTATATTTACAACTGTTTTATTTTTAATTTATTAGATTTTTAATTATTTTTTATATTTTGTCCTAACTTACTTTTTTGTTTATTTTTCCAATTTTTCATTTTGCCTATTTTAGTTTTATTTTAAAAACTATTTAACAAAACCATTTATTTGTTGTCGTTGTTATGCTATTTTTTTTATCTATAAATAAATACCAACCCAAAAACACAAGAAAAAAAGAAAACCAACATAGCAATATAGCAAAAAGAAAATTATTAATAGTTATTTAAAATGATTGTATATTTAAAAATATAAAGATATTTTCAAAACATAAAAAACATATAAAACCGTATAAAAGGAGATAACGAACTTGACTTATGATTAGCGATATTAGTGATATTTGTATTAATTTTTTTAATAAGGTAAAATCTTTTTTGTCGAAAGTAAAGCAATATTTAATTAAAAATAAGGTATTTTGGTATTTTAATTATTTTTTGGTAGCTGTTTGTATTTTTTTGTTATTGTGGTTGCATATTAAAGTTTTTGCTAAGAAACATTCCAATCCTCATGCTCTTAAAGGAGGTATTTTTGTAGGAATGGGTCCTGTTTGTGTGCAATCTGATGATGAACTGTTCCATTTTTTTAGACACTTTTTTATTTCAAAATTACTCTTTAAGACTTAAAATTAAATAGATAATTTCATATCTTTTCAAACTAACAAAGTAATTTCATTACACTTAAAAAGTGTCTAATGTTTTTTAATAATTTGCTAGTTTCAAAAGATATTTTTTTTAAATATTTTATCCCTACACTATATATAGGTCGAAAAAATGAAAAACTCACCATAAAAACGACATGGATTAAATTTTTTTACACAATAATGCGGAATTTTTTGATTTTTATAGAAAAAAATGTACAACAAAACAACCTTTTTCCAAAGGTTATAATTTTATATATCCATAATTAAATATTTATCTAAAAGTTTGAAAGTATTGCAAAGGAGATAAATTGTTTAATTTAGTTAATAACCATTTATTATTCCAAAAAGAAGGGAATTGGTTGATAATTTTTTTGATTTTACTTGGTGTTTTTTGGAATAAAAAGGGATGTTGGTTGGATAAAATACTTTTCATCTGGCCAAAAAGATTTTCAATGACAGCGTTATCACGTGGGGTTGCTTTACGAGACATACTAATTAAAAACCCTTTTTTAGTTAAAACTTTTTGTACTTTTAGAGATTGATAAACTTTACCTTGGTCTGAATGAATAATACAAGGGGTTTTTAAAGTAGGAATTTTTTTGATTGTATTTAAAATTAATTCTTTATTTTGTCGGTTTGAAGTGTGGGAGGCAATAATTTGATTATTAAAAGAATCAATAATACACGAAAAATAAATAAATCCTTGGGGAGTGGGAAAATAAGTAATATCGGTAAATAGTTTTTTCATGGGTTGGGAGGTAGTAAAGTTTTGATTAATTAAATTTGGGACTACTTTGAGGTTAGATTCTAAATTTTTATAATAATATTTATTTTTTTTAGGCCTTAACTTACAACAAATATTATTTTCTTTCATGATAAGATAAACTTTTTTCTTAGTAATAAATTCATTAAAAATTTCTTGGTATAAATCAGTAATTTTACGATGACCGTAAAAATATTCATGTTGTAAACATAAAGTTTGAATACGTTGTTGTTGCAAAAAATGTTTTGTTTCTTTTAATTTTAACTTTTTTTCAATTTTTAGCCAATAATAATAAGTACTTCGATTAATACGAATTGTTTTTAAAATGGTAGTTAAATTGAGATCTTTGACAAATTGTTTAACCAGTTTAAAAACTATTTTTTTATTAATAGTTTGAATGTGAGAAACCATATTTTGTAATAATTTTAATTTTTTCTTTAATTTTTGCATCATTAACCCCAATTATCTTAATATTTTTTATTCATTACAAAAATAATTATAACTAAAAAATGCATTAAAAATTAATTTTAAAATATATTTATTAAATTATTATATAATATGATTAGTATTCTAAGACGAGCAGAGCGAACTAGGCGGCCAGCCGAAGTACATTACAATTAACTATTACCCCCTTTCTTATGAAGTCCCCTTTGGGGATTTAGGGGGTATTTTAATTTGACCGTTAAATTTTTTAATTTGACGGGCACCTGGTTAGATAATATATTTTATCTAAACATTATATGTCATGATATAATATAATAAATTTATTATTTATAATTAAATATAAAAACCTATCAAGGGTTTTTATATCTAATTATTATCATTAATATTATTATATTTAATATTAAATATAATAATATTAATGATAAATCTTTCTTATTAGGTTAAACCCGAATTAAGTATTATCTATCACAACCCAATTCAAAACAGCCTTGGAGGGCTTTTTGAATTGGTGTTTAGGTTTACCCACGGGTTTAACCTAATAAGAAAGATGTACAATATATATATAGGCCGAAAAAATGAAAAACTCACCTATAAAACGACATGGGTTTCATTTTTTTACACAATAATGCGGAGTTTTTGATTTTGGGGTAGTTGTGCCATATAATAACAGGGTTAAATGGCAAATTGCTTACCATAAACACTAGCGATTTTGTCTGGAAGAGACAAAAAAATGAAAAAAAGTTGTCAAAAAACGATCAAAAAAATCTCCCTTAAAAATAAAAAAATGACCCCTCAAATGAGGTGGTCTAAATTAGTTTTAAAAAATGATTCGTTTTAATTTATGTCAAAATTGTAAAAATTAAAAGTAAGTGTTTTCCTAGGGTTTTGAGGACTGCTTTTTCAAGAAATTGAATTTAAGGGGGGGTATAAATTAAGACTAGGGTTATTACCCTAATTGGATTTAAATCAAAGCGAGAGGGGCAAAATAATGCGTTTAAGAGGCATTTGGGATTTTGTAGCTTTCATTTTTTAACCACTTTTAGGTTCTGCTGTAATCCGCCATTCTTTCGTTTGACTGACCAACCGCATGACCTCACGGAATAATCAAGTCCGTGGCAGTTGGTTAGGCTGCTGTAATTAAGCGTGTATTTGCTCCCAATTTGTAAGTAACGTTCACGGAGGCAAGTTTTAAAATTAAAAGCAACAATTCGTTTGTTTTGGGTAAACAATACTAAATCAAATTTGATATCAGGAATAAAAAATAAATATGTTTGGGGATATTGTTTGGTGATTCCACGATGTCGAAAATAAATTAAAATTAGATATTCGTTAATTTTACCACGCAGTACTTTTTGTTTTTGGGAAGTTGATTTGGTAATTTGAAAATAATGATTCAAACTTTGATGATTTAATTGCATATATTGATTAAAGGGATATTGAAAGTAATTATCAGGTTTGATTTGGGATAAAATATTTTTTGAAATTAACATTAATTTTCCTCGATTCTTTGGATTTCTTTATCAAAATTAAAATTACATTGGCCTAATTTACCTGAACGATTTTTAGCAACAATAAATTGGGTAAAATCTTCTACAACATTTGTAAATTGATTTTTTTCATAATAACTTTCGCGATGCAAAAACATTACCATATCGGCATCTTGTTCAATTGAACCTGAATCTCTTAAATCTGAAAGATTAGGGCTTTTATAGCGATAGATTACACGCGTGTTGGTTATTTACGTGCAGCCCCGCTCCAAACCGTACGAGCAAGTTTCCAAGCATACGGCTTTCCCATTCACAGCCTATTTCTAGGGTCTTCTAAATATCACTATTTAGTTGATTGATTATTCAGTAAGTTTGAAAGCTTAGAAGCTTTATCTGCTTCAGTTGGTTGCATTTGCATCAACCTCCTTTCTCCCGAATTGAATAATCCTGTGAATCTAACTTCTTCGCCTTGTACCTAGCTTTCTTAGGCTCCGTGTGAGGGCAATTATCTTGGTTATTCCAAACCAAGTTTTAATTCCTCCGACTACTAAAAGTCTCTTTTTCCTTGAACCCAGAGGCATTTTAATTTCCCCTGTTTGGGATGGTTTTTAGGAATCTCGAATTTCCGACATCATTATGCCTGATAGTTTTAGGTTCGCTTTCGTTGTTAAAGCTTGTGGCTAGACTAGAACACTTTGTTTCCGTCAACGATATCATGAAGGGTGCTATTTAAAGCGACATGTGATTATATATGAAGACAAATCTAATATCTTCATATCTTCCTTCATTTCAGGGATTTCAATAACTTGCCCTGACGTTATGAGATTACGATAATTTCCACGATTAGGGATTTGCACCTTTTCCATGACTATCTTAGTCTTGCGAAAGCATCTTGGCTAGTTATTTCACCTCACTTCGCTTTTACGGTCTGCTGTAATCCGCCATTCTTTCGTTTGGCTGACCGACCGCATGACCTCACGGAATAATCAAGTCCGTGGCAATTGGCTAGATTGCTATAATGGTGCGTTTATTCGCGCCCATGCATTTCGATTAATTGATCGCGAATTGTTAAATTGTTTTTACTTTTTAAAAAATCTTTAAATAATTTTTGTCTTAACATTTTATTCCTTTCTAAAAATATTTTTAGAAAAGATATGAAATTATTTTTTTAGTCTTGAAAAGAAAAAAAGACTAACTATTAAGTTAGTCTTAAAGAATTTTTAAAAAGTAAAAAGTTGTCCAAAGTTTTGGAACACCTCATTCTTTTGTTTCTTTTGACCTTGGCATGTCGCAAAACTGTTTTATTTGTAAAAGTTTTAGTATAGTAAGTTTTATTATAGTAAAAAAATGGAGGTTTAAAATGTATAACGAAGGAATGTTTGATACTTCATCAGGAATGATGACAGGATCAATTGTATTTTTAGTAGCTTTAGCAGTTTTCTTTATTGTCCTTTTTTACAAATGGGGATATAGTTGCGGAATGAATAGCAAAAGCATTGTATTGCCTTTAATAGTTACTTTTTTATTAGGCGTTATTCTTTTATTTCTTATCGGTTATTTGGTTGGAACTAATAAAAAAAACACCACCAAAACCACGATATAAATAATTTTTAATATTTACTTATTTTATTAAAAACATCCTTTTAAAAATTATCTTTTTTGCAAATCATCTCTTTTAAAACTATTTTGATTTCAAATTTTAATTCATCAATCAAAAACAAAAAGCAATTTTAATTTTGTAAAATTCAATTACAAACCCAAAGGCATTCTTTATGAGTGTCTTTTTTTATTTTATCCAAACTAATTAACTTTTTTTGCTTTTTCAAACCACCAAATAAAAAAAATTGCATTTCCCCATAAAAAAATCCCCAACCCCTCCAAAAACATCACCAAAACCCAAGTTTTTTTGGTATAATAAAGGTTAAATGTTTAAAAAAATTAAATGATGCAAGGAGCATATAAATGGCAACAAAATTAAGCGAACAAGAAATTATTAGACATCAAAAAATGAATGAATTAAAAAAAATAAACATCGATCCTTTTGGAAAAAAATTTGTCCTTTCTCATTCCATCGAACAAATTCTTTTGCAATACCAAAAAGCAGATAGTCTAGCTCTCGAACAATCACAAATCAATGTTTGTGTAGCTGGCAGAATCGTTTTAAAAAGAGGACAAGGCAAAGCAGGTTTTTTGCATTTACAAGATTTTAATTTCCGAATGCAAGCATATATAAAACTGGATTTAGTGGGCAAAGATGCTTTTCAGATTTATCAAAATTGTGATTTAGGAGATATCATAGGCATCAAAGGTTTTTTATTTAAAACCAAAACGCAAGAATTAACCATTAAAGCCTTGGAATTTATTCATCTTACCAAAGCCCTAAAACCTTTACCTGACAAATTTCATGGCTTGCAAAACCGCGAAGAGATGAGAAAAAATCGCTATGTTGATCTAATCGTAAACGAAAAAACAAGACAAGTATTTTTAACTCGCAGTTTGATTATGAAATACATTAGAAATTTTTTTGATAATCAGGGCTTTTTAGAAGTAGAAACTCCTATTTTACAACCAACTTTGGGAGGCGCTTCTGCCAAACCTTTTATCACTCATCACAACGCTCTTAATTGTGATTTTTACTTGAGAATTGCTACCGAATTGCCCCTTAAAAAATTAATTGTTGGTGGAATGAATAAAGTCTATGAAATCGGACGTCTTTTCAGAAATGAAGGAATTGATGCCACACATAATCCCGAATTTAGCACTATTGAGGCTTACTTGGTTTATGCTGATATGCAAGATATTATGGACTTAACAAAGCAATGCTTGCAAGAATTGGCCCAAAAATTGTTTGGCAAGTTGCAATTTACTTACCAAAACCAAGAAATTGATTTTTCCCATTTTGCAAAAGTAAGTATGGTTGCATCAATCAAGGAAAAAACAGGAATTGATTTTACAGATAATTTTACCTTGGAACAATGCCTTTCTTTGGCAAAAAAACACCAAATTGAAGTTATGCCCCATTTTAGTCAAGGACATATCATTGAGGCTTTTTTTGGAAAATACGTAGAAAACACTCTCATTCAGCCTACTTTTGTCTACGGACATCCACTGGAAATAAGTCATTTGGCAAAACAAAACGAAGCTGATCCTCGCTTTACTGACCGTTTTGAACTTTTTATTGTAGGTAAGGAATTTGCTAATGCTTTTAGCGAACTTAACGACCCTATCGAACAAGAAAAACGTTTTTTAAATCAATTACAACAAAAACAATTAGGCAACGACGAAGCCAATGACATGGACTATGATTTCCTAAACGCCCTTAATTATGGCATGCCTCCAACTGGTGGTCTTGGAATGGGACTTGATCGTTTGGTTATGCTTTTAACCGATACTGCAAATATTCGTGATGTTATTTTATTTCCACATTGTAAAAATCAAAATAAATTTAGTCAAAACAAAACAGCAAATAAAGTCCTAACGAATAACGATAACGAATAAAGCAAGCAAAAACCAACAAGCCAAAAATAAATTATTCCCAAAAGCAAAAATCTCCAAATCACCAAAGCCCAAAAATCCGAAAATAAAAAAGGGTAAAAAATATTTTATATAAAATGGGTTAATGATAATTAAATATTTTGTGTTGCAAAAACAACCGAAGGGAGCAAAAAAATTAAACAAAAGATAATTATAATTATTTTAGGAGCAATTTTTACATTTTTTTCCTTAATTTTAATTTGTGGAGTTTATTTTTTAACTAACTTTACTTTTGCCAAAATACCAAACTCAAATCATAATGCAACATTCCCAAAACCCAAAGTTCACGATATTTATCTAGATTCAGCCGAACAAGTCCAAAATTATATCAAAGAAAAATTCCCCGATTCTTTTCCTTTTTGCATTAACTACCCTTCTTTTTGTTATTATTTGTGTTCTTTGCAAAATTCAAAAAAGCCTTTTTGCCTCAAAAATGCCCCAAAGAAATTAATATATGTCTATCAAAAAGACATTGATTTATCCAAATACGGCTATGGCAATAACACTCATAGAATCGAAGATTTAAAATTCTCGATTAGGTATTAAAAATTTATACCTTTTTTTGGTTAAAAGATGGTTCGCAAGCAGAACCAAAACAAAGAGATGCAATAATAAATTCGTCGTCATCAAGAACTAGACAGAAAAACTGGGATGGTTCGCCAAATTTGCAAAATTGGCAAAGCCAAAATTGGGAAGACGAATTAGAAGAAAATTGGGAAAAAGAGTTCCAAACAGATTGGGAAGATGAATAAAGTTTTTGCAAATCACAAAAAATAAATAAAATTAGAAAATCCAAACAAACATCCAAACAAACAAACATCCAAAACAACAATACTTTTATTTTTCAGCCAGCAAGGAAGTGCAATTATGAGAGGCGTTTTTTATTTGCAAAGTTTTTATAGCTTATTACAAAGTCTTAATTCTTTAGAAACTTTGGTACAAAAAGCCAAAGAAAATGATTATGATTTTGTTGCTTTGAGCGATGATAATTTATATGGCATGCCAACTTTTTTAAAATTATGCCATAACTATCAAATCAAACCTATTTTAGGACTAAAAATAAATTTTTTGCACAACAATCAACTAGCAACACTTTTAATTTATGCCAAAAACGACCAAGGAATCAAAAATTTAATTCGAATTTCAACTATTATTAAAAATGAAGAAACACCCCAAATTACCTTAAATCAAATTGCTCATTTAGGTAAAGATTTGTTTGCTTTGATTCCTGGAGAAAATCCCTTTTTTGATGATATGTTTTTTCGCGACCAAAAAGATAAATTTTTTCAAATAGCTACTCAATTACAAAAAATATTTGACGAACTTGTATTAGGTATTTCTTATCAAAACTCCTTTTTGGAATTGCTTTCTGAAAACATCATTGATTTTGCAAACCACTTCCAAATTCCTTATGTACCAATTAACAAAACTTGCTATGATACTTTTCAAGCCCAACCAACCTATCAAATACTTGCAAAAATGGAAAATAAAAAAAACGACGACCAAACTGATTTATCTTTTTTAACCAAAGATAATTTTGATAGCGCCTACAACGCCCAAACACATAAAGCAATGTTTGCTTATTTAAAAAAATTAATCTTTTCTATTAAATATCAAAATTATTTACCACAAAAAATGTTGTTGCCTTCCTTTGTTGATTTTTTACAACCCCAAAAAATAACTGCCAAAGAGTACTTAAAACAAATTTCTTATGAAGGTTTGCGCCAATACATCGATTTTAAAAACCCTAAATATACCAAATACCAACAAAGGCTAGATCAAGAATTACAAATTATAGCTGATATGGAATATGACAATTATTTTTTAATTGTAGGTGATGTTGTAAGATACGCCAAAAAACAAGGTATTTTAGTAGGTCCTGGTAGAGGCTCTTCTTCGGGTTCTTTGGTGTGTTTTTGTTTACAAATTACAGAGATTGACCCTTTACAATATGACCTTATTTTTGAGCGTTTTTTAAATCCTCAAAGAAAAACTATGCCAGATATTGACCTTGATTTTCCAGACAATACAAGAGATTTAATTATTCAATATGTTTGTCAAAAGTACGGCACCAAACACGTAGCAAGTATTATTACTTTTGGTAGATTTGTAAGCCAAAAAGCCATTATCAATGAATTAGTTAAATTTATGCCCACAGTAAAGGAATTCCAAACTAAACGCGTTTTGGCATATTTGGATTTGGCATATTTGGATAAAAAAAGCACTTATCAAAAAGAAACTTTGGATTTGCAAATGAAAAACTTACTTACAATGGCATCTTATATCGAAGGAATACCACGGTTTACAGGAACCCATCCAGCAGGAATTATTTTAAGCCAAATGCCCCTTGATCAAATTATTCCCTTACAAAAAGGCACTCATAATAACTTACAACAAACCCAATGGGAAACTTCTTTCCTTGAATCAATCGGACTTCTCAAAATAGATTTTTTAGGATTAAGAAGTCTTACTTTGATGAATAAAATGGTTTTAGCCATTCAAAAAACTAATCCCCATTTTGGTCTTTTTAAAATCCCTTTAAACGACACAAAAACTTTCGAGCTGTTGCAACAAGGAAAAACAATAGGGATTTTTCAATTAGAATCTTATAACGCCCAAAACTTTTTACAAAAAATGATGCCCCAAAAGTTCGAAGACCTAATTGCCTTACTTGCCTTAAATAGACCAGGGCCCATTGATTCTTTTAATATGTTTTTAAAAAACCGCCATCAAAAAACTACCACTTTTTTTAGCCCCTTAATTGATTTTATCCTCCAACCCACTTATGGCATTATTCTTTATCAAGAACAAATTATGCAAATTGTAGCTGTCTTTGCCAAATACAGTCTTGCCCAAGCAGACCTTTTTATAAGAGCTATTAGCAAAAAGGAAAAAGATTTATTATTGCAAGAAAAAAACAACTTCATTGCCCAAAGCAAAGAACAAGGACGCAACCTTACAATAGCTAACAAACTTTATGATTATATTTTAAAATTTGCCAATTACGGTTTTAACAAAAGTCACAGTGTCGCTTATTCTTTAATTAGTTATCGTATGGCTTATTTGAAAGCTAATCATTTTATTGCTTTTGTAATTACTTTATTAAATGATGCTATTGGAGATGCAACCCAGACAGAAATTTTGCTCAAAGAAGTTATCCAAAAAGGTATCATTATAGAACCACCCCATATATTTAGTAGCCAAGATAAATATTATTTCAAAGACAATAAATTATTTTTGCCTCTAACTATTATTAAAGGAATAAATGTTGCTTTTTGCCAAGAATTAATGAAAGAACAAAAAAAATTAATTAAAGAACACCAAAAATTAACTAAAACTGCCCAAATGCCCCTTTATTATTCTTTTAAAACCTTTAAACAACAATTGTTTCCTTTCCTCACCGAACCTTTATTAACTAATTTAATTTTTGCAGGCACCCTTGATAAAATGGGGCTAAACCGCAATACTTTAGAACAAAACAAAGATTTAAAAGAAGTTAAATATTATCCATATTCTGATTACGAACCTAAAATACACCCCGAATTACCTTTAAAAGAACTTGTCATTAAACAAAAAAAAACATTAGGTTTTGGACTTCATAATTTATTAATTAATCAAAAAAATAAATCTTAAATATTATTTTATTATTCAAAATTATTGTAAATACAAACACATTATTAAATTATTTAAAATTATTATATTTCTATATTTTTCTCCTTTTGCCTTTTTCATATTTTTTGCTTTGCTTTTCATTTTTTTGTTTTTAATTTGATTAAATCTGTTTTTTAAACAATTACACAATCAATAAAAATAAATAAAAGAGGATAAAAATGAATAAATTATTAATTGTAACAATATTAGTAATCATTTTTTGCGCAATACATTTTAAACAAAAAGTCAACATCAAAAAAAATATTGTCTTTTTATCAGAAAAAATCAGTTTATGGATGTAAACATTTTATTTTTATCATGCCATTTATTGTGAATTAAAAAAAATAAATAATTTCTTTTTGATGAAATTTCTTTGGAACTCCAATCGTAAATGCAACAATATATTAAAACATTTACAAGACATTCACACCATTTTTGATAAATTACAACAAGACCAAAAAATAACTGATATTGAAATTATGATGCTTTTAACATACGATCAATCAGTAACTTTTTTAAAACAAAAATATGGTTTAGTAAGTGGCTCTTATTTTATGGATGCAAGTTTTACTCAAACTAACCCAAATATCAAAAAAACAGCTGAAGGCTTAGAAATACACCACATAAAAGAATATCAAGCAAGAGGATTATCAAATTCCCAAATACGCCAAACACCACCCTTTTTAATGCCAAAAAGGCATTAATTTGTTGTATTGTAATTTATTAGAACATTTTCTTTTGCATTTAAAAATTTGTGATTATTCCAAAAACCCTTTACATCCTGAAGTTGGCAAAAAGGGAGCAGAAATTATTTTTCATCGTTTAGCTAAAATCTTTTTTGACAATCCTTTTGAATATCAAAAAAACAAATGCATATCAGCCCAAAAAATTTATTATCAAAAAAGTGATTTTTGGGAATGCTTTTATTTATATCAAAGTTTAAAAGTTTATTTATGACAAAATAAAAATATTTGATTTGTATAATATTTTATGTCATTTATTTTTTTCATCATTTTTGTATTAATTATTTATCTTTTGATTATAATATATCAAGGAATAAAGAAACAAATATGAAAAAACTATTCTTTTTTGATATTGACCAAACTTTATACAACGGCAAAACCAAAGAAATTCCTTCACAAACCACAAAACTTTTACAAACCCTAGTGCAAAACCCCAATAATATTTTAGGAATTGCTACAGGAAGAAGCTACAAAGGTTTAAGCGTTTTAAAAGAACTTACTTCTTTATTTAAGTATTTTGTTGTTCTAAATGGAGCTATTACTTGGAAAGCCAAAAATATCGTCCAACAAACTTGCATCCCCCAAGAACTTGTAATTAAACTAAATTGCCAAGCCCAAAAAAAAGGAATCATAGTTCTCAATTTCAGTTTAGAAGAAAAGGGCATAACCCAAACAACAGATCCTGATTCTAAAAGTTTGTTTGATAATGTAATGTTGCAAAAAAAATCCCATCAAAAGCAATCTTCATTTAGAAAAACCTATTTACAAAATTAATTTATTTCATCCAAATACCTCCCTTGTTGTTGATTTTTTAAAAGATTTTGAACAACTCCATGCTTATTATTGGAAAAATGGTGTTGTAAGTTTAAGTGCCAAACAAGTTAATAAAGCTTATGTTATCCAAGCAATTATGAAAGACCAAAAAGACTGCCAATTAATTTGCATGGGAGATGGTTGCAGCGATTTTGAAATGCTTCAATTTGCAGATATAGGAATCGTCATGGCAAATACTCATTATGAAACTCTTCACAAAGTTGCCAATTTAACTGTTCCTCACATCGAAAAAAACGCTTTATATGATTTTTTTAAAGATTATAATTTGTTATGAAGTTGTTTATCGAAGAAAAAATAAAATGTGTTTTCAATGCGTTTAAAAGGAGAATAAAATGTGTTTAATTTTTGGAATACTAAATATTAAAACCGATCCACAAATGTTGCGTGACCAAGCTCTTAAACTTTCCAGTTTGATGCGTCATCGAGGACCTGATTGGTCAGGAATTTTTGCCTCTCAAAAAGCCATTTTAGAACACGAAAAACTATCAATTGTAGATGTTAATGCTGGAGCTCAACCACTTTATAATAAAACCAAAACCTTAGTACTTGCAGTAAATGGAGAAATTTATAACCACCTAGAATTACGCCAACAATACAAAGATAAATAAGAATTTCAAACAGAATCAGATTGTGAAGTTATTCTAGCACTATATCAAGAAAAAGGTGTTAATTTTTTAGATGAATTACAAGGAATGTTTGCATTTATTTTATATGATCTTACAAAAAACACATATCTTATAGTACGCGATCATATGGGAATAATTCCACTTTATATGGGATATGACCTTAACCAAAATTTTTATATAGCTTCTGAAATGAAAGCCTTAATTCCCATTTGCCAAACCCTTTCTAATTTTCCTCCAGGAAATTATTTATCTAGTGAATCTGGCAAAATGGTGAAATATTATAAACGCAATTGGATGGATTATCAAAATGTTTACAACAACCAAACCAACACAACCCAATTACGCAATTTTCTTGAAGCATCAGTAAAAAAACATTTAATGTCTGATGTTCCTTATGGCGTACTTTTATCTGGTGGCCTTGACTCTTCTATTATTTCTGGAATCACTAAAAAATTTGCCAAACACCGCATAGAAGAATCAAGTAAAAAAGAGGCTTGGTTTCCTTCACTTCATTCTTTTGCTGTAGGTCTTAAAGGCGCTCCTGATCTTAAAGCTGCCAAAGAAGTAGCCAATCATTTAGGAACAGTCCATCATGAAATTAATTTTACTATTCAAGAAGGCATAGATGTTTTAAAAAATGTTATTTATCACATTGAAACGTATGATATTACAACTATTCGCGCATCAATTCCTATGTATTTAATGGATCGCAAAATTAAAGCTATGGGCATCAAAATGGTTCTTTCTGGTGAAGGTGCTGATGAGATTTTTGGAGGTTATCTATATTTTCATAAAACCCCTAATGCTCAAGAATTCCACAAAGAAACAGTCCGTAAATTAGCTTCATTACATTTATATGATTGTGCAAGAGCCAACAAAGCAATGAGTGCTTGGGGAGTAGAGGCGCGAGTGCCTTTCTTAGATAAAAACTTTTTAGATGTTGCTATGAGACTTAATCCCAAAGATAAAATGTGTGGCACAAATGGCAAAATAGAAAAACATATTCTACGACAAACATTTGAATCTTATTTACCCAAAAAGATTGTATGGCGCCAAAAAGAACAATTTTCTGATGGAGTAGGCTACAGTTGGATTGATGCTTTAAAAAAACTTGCCCAAACCAAAATCACAGATACACAATTAAAAAATGCTTATGTTCGTTTCCCTTACAATACTCCTACAAACAAAGAAGGCTACATGTATCGCGAAATTTTTGAAACCTTATTTCCTTTGCCAAGTGCAATAAGTCTTGTTCCTGGTGGTCCTTCAATTGCTTGCTGTACTGCAAAAGCTATCGAATGGGACAAAGCTTTTAAACAAATAAACGACCCTTCAAGACGCGCTGCATTAGGGGTGCATAATGAAGCTTATAAGGACAAATAAATTTTATTCAACAATCCCCAGTTTAACTTAACTTTATTTTTTGCTTTTAATTGTTTTGTGCGAACCAAATAATAAAAAACAAATAATAAAAAACAAATAATAAAATAAAAAAACTAATCCAAAATCACAAATCACAAATTATATTTTTTGCAAACATTTCTAACACCCATTTTGCAACTCCAAATTTTTACAACTTTATCCCAGAAAGGATATTTATATGAACCAAAAACCAAGAAAAGCCTTAATTAAAAAAAACAATTTGCCCCAAACCAACACACCCAAAAAACCTTTTTTAAGTAGCAAACTATTAAGCAATTGCATTATTTTTAACTCTATTGTCATTGTTGTATTAGCAATTTATTTAAGTAAACCTACTCAAACAGATATTTACCAAAAAACCACCCAACTACATTTAACAGCAATGGTAGCAGGAATGTTTTTAGGAGGTACTATTTTAGGATTAAAAAAAGGATTTTTTGGCGTTTCTTTAGGAGTTTTATTAGGAGCTACCTTAGGAATGTGGCTATCGTTACTTACTAAAGGAAACATTATTTCGATAATTCAAATGTAGTTTTTAATTTTAACCCCAACCCCAATATTTTTCATTTCCAAAATAAAGAAAGTGTTATCATTTTTATGCAAACCAAAATCAAAAATCTAACCGCACAATTTCACACCAGTTTACAAAAAAACAAACATGATTTAGACCAATTAATGAACTTAGACAAAGAATTTTTAGGCAAAAAGGGCATCTTGTTTGAACTTACCCAAGAGCTAAAAAGCCTTCCTCATGCCCAAAAAGCAGTTGCAGGCAAATTAATTAACGTTTTAAAACAAGAAATTATTTTCACTTTACAAAAAGAAAAAGAAATTTTACAAAGAAACCAACTAAACGCCAAATTGCTCCAAGAAGAAATTGATCCTACTTTACCAGGATTGAAATTTTTCCAAGGAAGCACCCACCCCCTTAATCAAATCATTGAACAAATTGAAGATTTATTTTTATCTTTAGGCTATGAAATTAAAGAAGGCAACGAAATTGAAACTGATTTTTATAATTTTGAAATGCTCAACATGGGCAAAGGCCACCCCGCAAGAGCAATGCAAGACTCTTTTTATATTGATCCCCAAAAACTTTTGCGCACCCACACTTCCAACGTCCAAGTCAAAGAAATGAAAGCTCGCCAAGGAGGACCCCTCAAAATTATTTCTCCTGGAAAAGTTTACCGCAAAGACGATGATGACGCCACTCATAGCCATCAATTTATGCAACTCGAAGGACTTGTCATTGACAAAAACATTAATTTTTCCCATCTCAAAGAAACTCTTTTACTCATTACCAAAGAATTATTTGGCACTTCCCAAGAAATTCATTTAAGACCGTCTTATTTTCCCTTTACCGAACCTAGCATTGAAGTTGATTTAGTAATTACCAAAAAAGATGGCAACAAAGAATATTTAGAAATTTTAGGAGCTGGTTTAGTGCATCCCCAAGTTCTTAAAAACGCTAATTATGACCCTGAAAAATATCAAGGTTTTGCCTTTGGAATAGGTATTGAAAGAATTGCTATGATTAAATATCAAATTGACAATATTAGACATTTTTATACTAATGATATTCGCTTTTTAAAACAATTTGCAAGGAACACCGCCAACAATGAAAATTATTGAAAATATTTTAAAAAACCATTTTTCGCAACCCCTTTCCCAAAATATTTCTGCCTTAACTAACAATTATATTACCGAAGTGCAAAATTTTTTCCCCCTATCCAAAAACACTAATTTAGTGGTGGGGCAAATTCTTAACTTTCAAAAAATTCAAGGTTCCCAAAAATTAAATTTAGTAGAAGTTAACACTGGCACAAAAGTAGTCAAAATTGTTTGTGGAGCTTCTAATTTACAAAATGGCAAAAAAGTTATTGTAGCTTCAGAAGGTTCTTTTTTGGAAGGCATCAACGCCACCCTTAAAAACAAAAAAATTTATGGAGTTTTTTCAGAAGGAATGCTTTGTGCTTTGGAAGAATTGGGAATTAGTACCAAATTTTTAACTCCCCAAGAACAAGAAGGAATTTATCTTTTTGATGACCCCAACGACCAAATTGCTTTGGGAAGTGATGCTTTAATTCCTTTAGGACTTGATTGTTTTATCTTAGAATTAGGGCTTACACCCAATCGTGGTGACCTTTTATCTCACCTAGGTTTTGCCAAAGATCTCAAAGCAGTTTTGTCTTCTCAAAGTTACAATAACAATCAAGAAACAAAAGCAACCAACTACAAAACAAAAAACAGCGAAGACCAAACAACCCCAAAAACGCTCCCCCAATTAAACCCCGATTTTTTTGCAAACTTGCCTCAATCTCCTTTAAAAGTCCAAATTGAAAACGACAGTTGTTATGAATACAACGCTTGTATCCTGGAAAACATCAAAATCAAACCTTCTCCTTTATGGTTGCGAAACGCCCTCTTACAATCAGGCATCAACCCAATCAACAATGTTGTTGACATCACTAATTTAATTTTAATCGAATACGGTATTCCCCTACACGCTTTTGATTCTGAAAACATTAAACAAATCAAAGTTAGAAAAGCCTTACCACAAGAAAATATTACAACTCTTAACCAAAATGATTTTGTTTTAGATGAAAATGATTTAGTTATTACAGATGGCAAAAAAGCCATTGCTCTAGCTGGTATTGTAGGACTTTTAGAAAGTAGCATTAAACCTACAACTACTAAAATTATTCTTGAAGCTGCTTATTTTTCGCCCCAAACTATTGCCCAAACTTGTCAAAAACTCAAAACCAAAACTGAAAGTTCCCTACGTTTTGAAAGAGGTATTGACCAAAGTCTTATTCCTTTAGCTTTTCAAAAAGCATGCCAACTTTTAGTCACTTTAGCAGATGCCAAAATTACTTACCAACCTATAATTACAAAACAAAAAAACCGTACCAATCCTACTATTTCTTTGAATCTTGATTTTGTTACAAGAAAAATTGGCGTTTCTTTGTGCCCTACTCAAATCAAAAATTGGTTATTAAACCTAGATTATCAGATACATACATCCAAACATTTAGGACCACAGAACAAAAACGAACAATTAAACCTCCAAGCTCCTTTACGTCGTTATGATGTCAAAATTAAAGAAGATGTCATTTCTGATTTAACTAGACTTTATGGTTGCCATAAATTACCTCCCCAAACAATTCAAGTCCCTACTCAAGGAAAATTAACCTTAAAACAAAAAAATATTAGAGAATTGCGCAAACTCTTAGTTAATTTAGGATTTTATGAAACTATTACTTACAGTTTAATTAGCTCTGAGATGTTTGAAGCTTTTACTCCTCAAAAACCCTTTATCAAAATAATGAATCCTTTGTCACAAGACAAAATGATTTTAAGACAAAGTTTGCTAAGTAGTTTAGTAGAAGTTTTAAGCTATCAGCACAAACGACAAACTTTTGATACTGCTTTTTTTGAAATTGGAAAAACTTATTTTCCCAACCAAGAAACATTAAGTCTTGCTTTTGCTTTGAGTGGTCATTTCTTAAATTCCTTGTGGCACAAACAAGATGTTTCAAGTTCTTTTTTTGTTACCAAAGGCATCCTTGAAAAAATTAGTGCTTTTCTAGGCATTACCCTTACTTATCAAAAAACACAACAACATAGTAATTTTCATCCAGGAATGCAAGCCAATTTGTTATTTAACAATCAAATAATAGGAGTTATCGGAAAAACACATCCTCAACTTAATACCAAATACCACTTAAAAGAAAGTTTTCTTTGTGAACTTTTTTTAACGGATGAAATTCTTAACACTACCAAAACGTTTACCTTCCAACCAATTCCTAAATTTCCTATTGTTATTCGTGATTTAGCCTTTTTAGTAGATACCAAATATTCCTTTTATCAAATCGAACAAACCATTAAACAAACTACCCCTTTTGATTTAATCAAATGTGAATTATTTGATGTTTATCAAATACCTACAACCAAAGAAAAACATTCTCTTGCCCTTAGACTTTTTTTCAATAACTTAGATAAAAACTTAGAAAAACAAGATGTAGAACATTGTATGGAAAAAATTACTTCTAATTTGATTAAACACTTTCATATTGAAATTAGATAAAAATAGATAAAAAAAATATTGCTTTTTAAGTGTATATGCAAATATAATAATTGTGGTAAAATAATAGGGTAGTTAAATTAGTTTTTTACCCTTTTTATCTTTTTGCCTTTTTACATTTGTATAATTATAAATTTTTTTAATCAATAAAACAAAAAAACAACTAAACAACTAAAGGAGTCTTTAAAAATGTTTAATGTCAACCATTTAAGCAAAAATTACGTTACTAAACGCGGTAATATGACGATGGCCTTACAAGACGTTTCTTTAAAATTACCTGATAAAGGTATGGTTTTTATCTTAGGTAAATCAGGTTCTGGTAAATCTACTTTATTAAATGTTTTAACAGGCATTGATGTTGCAAACGGCGGCGTAGTTGAAGTATGCAAAGTTCCTATTACAACTTTTAATCAAAAATATTTAGATAATTATCGTAATGGAATGATTGGTTTTATTTTCCAAGAATTCAACTTAATAGAAGATATGAATGTATTTGAAAATATTGTCTTAGCATTACAATTACAAAATAAAAAACCAGATATTGCCTTAATTAATGATTTAATGAATCAAGTAGGATTGGATGCTTCGTTCCTAAATAGAAGAGTTAATGAACTTTCAGGCGGACAAAAACAACGTGTTGCTATTGTTCGTGCTTTGGTGAAAAATCCTAAAATGGTCTTTGCTGATGAGCCTACAGGAAATCTAGATTCAGAAACAGGAACCCAAGTTTTTGATTTACTTCAAAATTTAAGTAAAGAAAAATTAGTAGTTATTGTATCTCATGATAGCGAAAGTGCTTATAAATATGCTGATCGTATTTTAGAATGTAAAGATGGTAAATTCATATCAGATATGACAAGAAAAAAAGACACTACTAAAAAAAAACAAGTATTTAAAGAAGGTCAATTTCTTACATCTGAAATGATTGCAAACTTAACTAACTTAACTAAAAATCCTGCTTTAGAAAACTTTGATAAAACTGATTATACTAAAGTATTACAACAAGATACTGATTTTGTATCTTTTCCTAGTTGTTTGCCTTTTTCGTTTGTTGCTAAGGCTGCTTTAAAGAGTTTTAAAAATAAAAAGTTTTTCTTGGCATTGAATGTTTTAATAACTGCTATTGCAACTTTTATTTTTATGTTTTTTGCTTTTACATTTTTGAGTTATAAATGGTTCGGAATCTGTGATAAAATATATCAAATGTATAAATTATTTGGAAGATATAAAAGATATACAAATATTGAATTATATTCTTTTGTTGGTCTTATGGAAACGGCTGTTAAAATAGCTGTTGAAACTATTCAAATTATAAGTAGCCCTATGTTCTGGGTTTGGATTTTATTTGTTCCAGGTGCTATGATTATGCTTTATTTTTCTATGAGTGCCAAACTTCAAAATAAAAAAATGGGTATTCTAAGAGCTTTAGGTTCTAATGGTGTTAATGTTGGTAAAATCTTTTTAGTTGAAGCATTCTTTTTTGCTTTATTCCAAATGGTTTTAACTTTTGTATTATTATTAAGTATTTTATTTTGGTTTAAAGATGCATCTATATTATTTTCATCTTTCGATATGAAACCGTTGCCCAATTTTGCAAGTAAAAATGACATTATGTTTTTCTTTAATTCTTTAGTAGAATCGGAAAAGCAAAAAAATTTATTATGGTTTACATCACCATATTTAGCTTTCAATCCTTTTGTAAGAGTCCTTTTATTTAATTTATTATCATTTAGTTATGTCTTTTTCATGACTCTATTATTTATATCTTTCATTATTTATAAATGGTCTAACAAAAAACCAGTTGACATCATCAACAATAAATAAATATTAATTGAAATACCATATATTATAATATATGGTATTTTTTTTATCTCTTAAACTTGCAATTTTCATTATTTTGTTTCATCATTTGTCTTAATTTCAAGTACAATTTAAGTGTAGATGTATATTATCAAATAACACTAAATTAATTATATTTAGTAACACAATAAAGATATAATACATTTAATCAAAAACAAACTAATATAAATAAAATAAGGAGTATTACAATGTTAACGAATGTGTACGACCCCCTAAAAGGTAAACAATTCCAAATACTTGACGAAAATGGCAACCTTGTTCAACCTGAATTAGAACCAAAATTATCTAAAGATGTTTTATTAAAAATGTATAAAACAATGGTTTTAGGTAGACAAGCTGATTTAGCAGCCTTAAAATATCAACGCCAGGGACGTATGGGAAACTATTTACTTAACTCAGGGCAAGAAGCATCTCAAGTAGGTGTCGCTGCTGCCTTAGAACCCCAAGATTGGGTATCACCTTATTATCGTGATGCAGGAATTTTTCTTTACCGTGGAGTTTCTTTAGAACAATTTTATCTTTACTGGTATGGCAATGAAAAAGGCTCTCAACTAGACCCTAAGTTGCGTATTTTACCAGCTAACATTATTATTGGCTCTAGTGTTAATTTAGGAGCAGGACTTGCCTTAGCAAGCAAAATGCAAAATAAAAAAGAAGTAACTATTGCAACTATTGGAGACGGAGGAACCGCACACGAAGAGTTTAATGCAGGTCTTAACTATGCTGCTGTTTTTGGAGTACCATTAGTAGTATTTATTCAAAATAACCAGTATTCTATTTCTAATCCTCGTAACAAAGTATCCAAAGCTAAAACTTTAGCTCAAAAATGTTATGCTTGTGGAATTCCTGGCATGCAAGTAGACGGCAACGACATTTTAGCTGTTTATGTAGCAGCCCAAGAAGCCTTTAACGAAGCGCGCAAAGGAAACGGACCTACTTTAATTGAAAATGTTTCTTATCGTCTAGAAGCACACTCCACTAATGATAATGCTTCTGTTTACCGTAGCAAAGAAGAAGAATTAGAGTGGCGCAAAAAAGACCCAATTGTACGTTTTCAAAAATACTTGATGAATAAAGGTTATCTAACTCAAAAACAAGTAGAACAATTTGAAAAAAAAGCCCAAGAAGAAGTTGTTTTAGCACACCAAAAAGTAGAACAAACAGGCAACAACATCGATATTAAAGATATTTTTGCATACACTTATGAAAAAATGACTCCTCAATTAGAAGAACAATACGAAGAATGCAAAGCTTTTTTCAACACAAAGGAAGGTAAATAATAATGGCTTCAATGACATTACTAGATGCAATTAATCAAACTTTAGATAGCAAGTTAGCAAAAGATCCTCGAGTAGTTCTTTTTGGACAAGATGTAGGAAAATTAGGCGGCGTTTTCCGCGTAACTAAAGGCCTACAAGACAAACACGGAGAAACTCGCGTTTTTAATGCCCCTATTGCTGAATCTTCTATTATCGGAAGTGCTATCGGACTTGCCATTAACGGCATGCGACCAGTTGCAGAAATCCAATTTGATGGTTTTATTTTTGTAGGACTAGAAGACCTATTTGCCCACGCAGCCCGTTTGCGTAACCGTAGTCGTGGTAATTACACAGTACCTATGGTAGTAAGAGTCCCAGTTGGTGGAGGGGTAAAATCCTTAGAACATCACTCCGAATCATTAGAAGTAATTTTAGGCTCTGTTCCTGGTCTTAAAGTAGTTATTCCATCTAATCCTTACGACGCTAAAGGTTTATTAATGGCTGCTATTAACGACCCTGATCCAGTAGTCTACATGGAACCTAAAAGAATTTATCGTGGTTTCCGTCAAGAAGTTCCCGAAACAGATTACGAAGTCCAAATCGGTAAAGCCAAAGTCGTTCAAGAAGGCACAGACATTACAGTTGTAGCTTGGGGAGCAATGGTACCAGAAACACTATTAGCCCTTAAACAACTTGATCCTAATGTTTCCGTAGAACTAATTGATTTAAGAACTATTAATCCTATTGACAGAGAAACTGTAATTACATCTGTTAAAAAAACTGGACGCTTTTTAGTAGTTCATGAAGCATGTAAAACTTATGGACCTGCAGGAGAATTAATGGCTTTAGTTAACGAACAAGCTTTCTTATACCTAGATGCAGCTCCTGCCAGAGTTACTGGAAATGATATCACAATGCCTTTAGCCAAAGCAGAACATTATCAGTTTTTAAGCCCTGAAAAAATAGCTGATGCTATTAAAAAAGTGGTTTGCGAATAAGATAACAAAAAGATATAAGGATATAAAAATATGTTTGAATTTAAATTTGCTGATGTCGGCGAAGGCATTCATGAAGGTACAATTACAAGATGGTTTTTTAAAGTGGGCGACCAAGTAAAAGAAGGTGATGTTTTAGTTAAAGTTGAAACTGACAAATTAGACGTTGAACTAACTTCTC
Source organism: Mulberry dwarf phytoplasma (assembly GCF_056504655.1). Lineage (NCBI taxonomy): Bacteria > Bacillati > Mycoplasmatota > Mollicutes > Acholeplasmatales > Acholeplasmataceae > Candidatus Phytoplasma > Mulberry dwarf phytoplasma. The sequence goes on from NZ_CM151418.1 coordinate 207,340, forward strand.
CTGTAGCAGGAAAAATCTTAAAAAGAGACCTTAATGAAGGTGAAGTTATTTGCGTAGGAGATACTATCGTTTTAATCCAAGAACCAGGTGACACTGATGCAGATGTTAAAAAGTTTTCTTCTCAAAACCCTAATGAAACTGCTGCTACAGAAAAAAACGACACCCAACAAGCACAAACATCCGCACAAACCTCTTTACCACCTCAAAAAGTACTTGCTACTCCATTAGTAAAAAGTCTAGCCAAAGAACTAGGACTTGACCTTTCAACCATTAAAGGAACAGGTGTAAATGGAAAAATCTTAAAAGTAGATGTACAAAACGCAACTAACCCTTTACAAACTCAACCACAACCAACAACCCCTTTTGTCCAAGAACAACCAACCCCCACCCCAACTTTTGCCACATCTAGCCAAGAAACAGAAGTAGTAAAAATTTCTCGCCTCAGAAAAGCCATCGCCCAAAAAATGGTTCTTTCCAAAGGCAAAATCCCAGAAACTACTCTAATGGACGAAGTAAACATTACTGCTTTAGTAACACTACGCAAACAAGCCAAAGATCAAGCACAATCCCAAGGAATCAAATTAACTTTTATGGCTTTTATCATGAAAGCAGTAGCGATTGCCTTACAAGAATTCCCAGTATTTAACGCTAGTTATGATGACGTTAAAGAAGAAGTTACTTACAAAAAATTCATTAATTTAGGAGTAGCAGTTGATACCAAAGACGGTCTAATCGTTCCTAACATCAAAGATGCTAACAAATTAACTCTTTTAGAAATGGCACAACAATTACAACAAGTAGCCAAAGCCACTACCGAAAGAAAAGTAGAATTAAATCAGCTTCAAAACGGAACTTTTACTATCACTAATTTTGGTTCTATCGATATTACTTACGGCACCCCAGTTATCAATTACCCTGAATTAGCTATTTTAGGAGTAGGAAAAATCACCAAAAAACCTGTAGTTGAAAACAGTCAAATTGTAATTGCAGACATGCTTCCTCTTTCCTTAGCAATTGACCACCGTATTATTGATGGTGCTGATGGCGGTAGATTTTTAAAACGCGTTAAAGAATTGCTAAATACTCCTACTTTATTGCTTTTATCCTAACAGAAAGACCAAGGGCAAATTATGAAAAATTATGATGTTTTAGTGGTTGGTGGAGGTCCTGGTGGATACGTTGCTGCCATTAAAGCTGCCCAAATGGGTGCTAAAGTTGCTTTAGTAGAAAAACATAAATTAGGTGGTATTTGTCTTAATTATGGCTGTATTCCTACCAAAGCTTATTTAAAAAGTGCCAAAATGTATAAAGATATCAAACGTTGTGCTGATTTTGGAATTAAAGTTCAAAACGGCGTTTCTTTTGATTGGTCCTCCATTTTATCACGCAAAAATAAAATTGTTGCTCAACTTACTACAGGTATATCTTTTCTCCTGAAAAAAAATAAAATTGATTTTTACCATGGTTTTGCAAGTGTTCTTTCTCCTTGCGAAGTCCAAGTAGACACTAACTTATTGCACACCCAAAAATTAATTATTGCAACAGGCAGTACCGCTTTTGTTCCTCCTATTCCAGGTGCCCAAGAAGCTTATCAAAAAGGCATTCTTAAAACTAGTAAAGAATTACTACAACTAGAAAGCTATCCTTCCAAAGTTACTGTTGTAGGAGGCGGTGTTATTGGAGTAGAATTTGCAACTATTTTTAATTCTTTTGGTAGCGAAGTGAGTATTTTAGAAAGACAAGACACTATTCTAAATGGTATGGATAGGGACGTTGTTGTTGCATACACTAAAAAACTTCAAGCAGACGGCATCCAAATTTTGACTCAAGTAGAAGTAACTAAAATTAATGACAATCAAACTACCTACACTCAAAAAGGCAATGCCAAAACAATTACTTCGGATGTTATTTTAATGGCTGTAGGCACCAAAGCCAATCTTGCAGGCTTAGAAAAATTAAATTTAGCCCTCAACCGCAATAGCGTCCAAACTGATAATTTTTGTCAAACTTCAATTCCTGGAGTATATGCTATTGGTGATGTAAACGGCAAACACATGTTAGCTCACGTGGCAAGTCATGAAGGTATTGTAGCTGTGACTCACGCTTTAGAACAAAAAGCACATTCCATTAATTATGACCGTGTTCCTGCTTGTATTTATGGTTTTCCTGAAATTGCTTCTATTGGCATTACCGAACAACAAGCCAAAGAAAAACAAATGGATTATAAAGTTTCTAAAATATCTCTGGGAGCTGTTGGCAAATCTTTAGCTGATGGCGAAAAAGAAGGTTTTGCTAAATTAATTGTTTGCAAAAAACATTTAGAAATTTTAGGAATGCATATTTATGCTTACAATGCTACTGAATTAATTAGTGAAATGGCTGTAGGAATGGAACTTGAAGGAACTGCTTATGAACTATCTCAAGCAATTCATCCTCATCCTACCTTATCAGAACTTACTTTTGAAGCTCTTTTAGGAGCCGTTGACAAACCAATTCATGCATAATTATTATTTGATCTTTTAACAAAAAAAGAACCTTTAATAGGTTCTTTTTCCTTAAATGGGTGATGCAATTATGAAAACTCAAAAAAAGAAAAATAAAACGAAGCGAAATAAAACAACAAAACTAAAATAAAGATAAAGAACAACATTAAATATTAAATCCTCAAATATTTTTGAATAAAAGGAGATGATAAATGATTACTAAATATACCATTAGAAAAGTTTTATTTTTTATCTTATTATTTGCAGATTTTACCATAGCTTTTCTCGAAAAAGCCAAAATATTTACAATCACAAATAAATATTGGGCATTAAGTTTACCTTTTATTTATTTGTTGCCATTTTTGACTCTTTCTGGCATTCCTTTTTATATTGGATTTAAATGATCCCAAGGTAAAGAATTTGTTTAATAAAGACCCTAACAAGGGGGAAACACTTCAAAATATTGATTTTGGTGAATCTATTAGGCCAGATTTTAAAGCATGCATGTATGATGGCAATATAGGTTTTAATTCTAAAGAGAAAAAAACTAAAATAGTTTGTTGCTCTTTTGTTTTAGCTGTTATACTAATGATTTTAGCACTATTTTTTAGTGTGGAATTAAAAAAAGAAACATTGGCAAAATTTTTATTTTATATTTCTTTAACTTATTTTATTTGTTTTTATATCTATTTTACTTTATATTCATATAGTGTTTTATGGTTTTTATATGTTAAATTTTTTAAATGGTTAGGTTTTGCTTATTTTGAAAAAGATTTTATCAAAACTATCAAAAAACATAATTTATTTGCTATTAGTATTTTTTATTATGAAAACCAAAAAAGAATAAGAAAAATAAAGATTAAAAGCCCAACATTTATTAAATAAATTTTTGTTTTGCTTTCTTATGTATCTAATTATAAATTATTATTACTTTTAACCTTGCAAAATAATTTACCCTATGAAATTAACAAATCTAAAATCACTTCTTTAATCTTTTATATTTACCATTTTTTAAAACTTATAAATAACAACAAAATAACCATTTTCCAACCCCTTAAAATCAAAAAAAGGAATACATTAAAATGTTAATAGACACTCACGCTCATCTCAATCTTAAAACATATAAAAATAAATTAGATGATGTTTTTCAAAAAGCTTGGAATAATGAAGTCAAAAAAATGATTGTTATAGGCATGGATGAAAAAACTAACCAAAAAGCATATGAAATCGCTAATAAATATAAAGAAGTAATGGTAGCTTTTGGGATTCATCCTTGTTCTGATTTTTCCCAAGAAACGCCCGAAAGCATCATCAAATACCTCAATCATCCGCAAACAGTTGCTATAGGAGAAATTGGCCTTGATCTTCATCACAGACAAGATAATTTAGCTGTCCAAAAAAAGTTTTTTCAAGCCCAAGTTAAAATTGCTATCCAATATAACTTACCTATTATTATTCATGCACGCAAATCTTTTGAAGAAATTTATCAACTTTTACTACCTTATCGCAATCAAGTTAGAGGAGTTTTTCATTGTTTAGTTTTTAGTTTAGAAGAAGCCAAAAAAGCTTTGGAACTAGGTTTTTACATTGGAATTGGAGGAGTTGTTACTTATCCTCATGCCCAAGTTGCCCACGAAATTGCAAAAACTATTCCCCTAGATAAAATTTTATTAGAAACTGATTGTCCTTATTTAACTCCTTATCCGTTTCAAAATGAAACCAATGAGCCTTATCATATCAAATTAATTGCCCAAAAAATTGCTCAATTAAGAAATATTTCTTTGCAATGTGTTGCTACTCAAACAAGCAATAATGTAGCTAAGTTGTTTTTAAATAAAAATTCTTTTTAATCTTTTTGGCATATCAAAAAAATATTTGAAATATAGAATAATTCAAAATCACACCCAAAAAAATCCCTTATATAATAAAAAAATCAACTCCGCTTATACGAAGTTGATTTTGCTTTTTTCTTCTTCATCAGTTTGGCGAAAACTATCTACATCTAACCAAACTTCAGAAATAGTATCACATTTACTTTGCTTAACTTTTCCTTCTAACACTTTAATAACTTGTCCGGGTTGCAAAAAAAACTCAGGATTATCAGCGTCAATATGAGTAAAATTCATAAGAACTTCATCATATTTTTGTTTACAATTATCAGTTCCTACACAAACATTAGTAGCAAACCATTGTCTTTTTGAACTACCATTTTGTTTTAAATATCTAACTTTTACTTCTAAATAAAAATTTTTAACGATTGCTTGTTGCATGCATTCCATTTTCTAACGCTTCCTTTTACAATTTTTTTGTTGATAAAATCGTTACTTTTCAAGTTTAATTCATTACTTAAAAACTTAAAATAATGAAATTATCTCCTAATATGATAAAATAATATTGAACTGTTTAATGTAGTTTTTTTATTTAACATTTCATTTACTATTATAGCAAATTATTATAAATTTTATTTTGATAAAAAAATATTTGTAATAAATTTATCATTAATTTGTTCTAAATTATCTTTTTGTTTCTATAATTATTTGTCAACCAATCTTTTGATATCATTATTTGCCTCTTTATTTTTTTTATTTTTGCCACATTTTTGCCAAGACTTATTAATTGCAACTTGAAAATTATTTTGATAATGCTTTTTCTGAAATTTCTTTTAATTGCAAATGCTTTGAAATTTTAACTCAAAAAGGCTAGAAGATAATTATTATCAAAGTAATTTATTATGATGGATTATAATTTTTCAACACTTCACAAAAGAAACAATCAAATTATGATTTAGCCCTATTTTTATTTTTTGCCTCTATATTTCGATTTGGTAAAAATAAAATACTTTTTAATGAACCCCAAACTTAAAAAACCTCAAACGTTTTATTTACCAACAAAACAATTTAATCTAAAAAACAAAAATAAAATCAAATTTCAAAAAAAATACACAAAAGAAAGGAGCTTTTTTATGATTAAAATAGCAATAGATGCCATGGGAGGCGATTTTGCCCCATTAGAAATTGTCAAAGGAACCTTGCTTGCCTTAAATAAAAATAAAGAACTTCATGTCGTTTTATATGGCAATCAAAAATTAATAACTCCACTTATTGAAAAAACTCCTTTTTTTGGCAACAACCAAATTACTATCAAACACACCCCTTATTTTTTAAGATCAGCCGACAAAAATATAAGAGACCAATTAAAAGCCACTCCCAACGCTTCTTTATTTTTAGCGCTTGAAGCAGCCAAACAAGATGAGGTTCAAGGAGTAGTTTCGGCAGGCGCTACCCAAACTTTGGTCTTAGCAAGTCATCTTATTCTTAAAAAAATGCCTTTAATGCAAAGAATTGCCATTGCCCCTATGTTTAATTCCTTTGATAATCGCACAAGAATTTTGTTAGATGCAGGCGCTAACACCGAACTAAAACCCCAGCATTTGCACACTTTTGCAAATTATGCCACCATTATTGCCAAAGAAATTTTAGAAATTCCAAATCCCCAAATAAAACTACTTAACATCGGAACAGAGCCTACCAAAGGAAGAGCTTTGGAACTTGAAACTTACCAACTTTTATCCCAAGACTCCAATCTTAATTTTGGCGGTAACGAAGAACCTCAAAACCTTCTTACTACTTCAGCAGACATTTTATTAAGTGATGGATTTACTGCCAACATCGCCTTAAAAACTTATGAAGGCACAATGCTTAATTTCATGAACCACTTAAAAACTATCCTTACTAAAAATCTTATCAAAAAAATGATCACTAAAACTTTATTTCAAAAACCACTACAACAATTAAAAAACCAACTAGACCCACGCCAAATTGGAGGAGCTATGCTTTTAGGACTTAACAAAATTGTCATTAAAGCTCACGGCTCTTCCCAAGCTTACGCTTTTTGCCAAGCTATTTTACAAGCTCAAAAACTAATTAAAGCCCAAGTAAATCAAAAAATTGCTCATTCCTTAGAAAGTTCAAAAAAACAAAGAAACCCAAAGTCAACAAGCATCAACAACAAACACAGCTCCCAAAACCTCTGAAACTCCCAAAAATTCTGAAACCACCAAAGAAAGCCAATTCCTATGAAAAACATCCAAACTCTTTTTCAAACCCTCAATATCACTCCCCAAAACCTTGCCCTTTACAAACAAGCTCTTACCCACAGCTCTTATTCTAACGAACAAAACCCACCCCAAGAAGACAACGAAAGACTTGAATTTTTAGGAGATGCCATCGTAGGCTTACTTATGGCTGACTATCTTTATTCCCAATCCAAAGAAGACGAAGGCATTATGACTAAAAAAAGAGCTCAAGCGGTGTGTGGAAGGTCACTTATCATCTACGCTCAAAACATTGAATTGCAAAATTATCTTCTTTTAGGCAAAGGAGAAAAAAACAAAGATTTTAATGCTAAAAGTATTATGGCAGATACTTTTGAAGCCTTATTTGGTGCTATTTATCTTGATTTAGGATATTTGACAGCCAAAAAAGTTTTTCATAATATTGTCTTACCTCACTTAGCCAAAACTATCTATATTATTGATTTTAAAACTCAATTACAAGAAATAGTTCAGTCAGAAAAAAAAACTATCCAATATAAAATAGTCCAAGAGCAAGGATTTGCTCATTCTAAAAATTTTGTAGCAGAAGTTTATTTAGAAAAAAATCTTTTAGGAACAGGTGAAGGCAACACTAAAAAAGCCGCTGAGCAAAAAGCAGCCCAACAAGCATTATCCAAAGTTGCCAAACCCAAAGACCTACTCAACAACAAAGGCGGCAAAGAAAAGGAGCTTCAATAATAATATGGTTATGTTTCAAAAACTTTACGAAGATGGTTTTTTACAAGTAGAAAAAATGTTAATTCAAGAATACCAAAAATTAGGATTAACCTACCCTGAACTAACTATTTTGCTATTCTTACTAGATTTTTCCAAAAAACGCGTCTTTTCGTCCAACGCCTTAGCCAAAAAAGCAGGAATCACTAAAAAAGAAGTAGAACATATTTTAGAACAATTAATGTCAAAGAATTTTTTTGACCTTTCCCAAGAAACTAAAAACCATAAAATTATTGAAGTTTTTTCACTACACCCCACTTTTGCCAAGCTAGAAAAAATCTATCAAGACCAAATTCGCGAATCCAAACGCCAAAACCAACTTACCTTAATCCAACAAACTATTGAATATTTAGAACACAACAAAGGACAAACTCTTACATCTAACGAATTAGATTTAGTTAGAAATTGGTATCAAGACCAAGAATTTAGCCATGAAGAAATTAAAAACACAATTGAAGAAGCTCTTTGTGTTAAAAAAACCTCTGTTTTTTACATCAACACTTTGCTTGGCAAAAAGAAATTTTTGACAGTTATACCCGATGAAAAAGCAGACAAAGCCTTAGCAAAACTTTTTAAAAAAATAAAATAACACTCAGTTTGGGCAAACAAAAAGTCAAGCTTACTCTTTTTATGTGTTATAATTACTTATGTAATTATTTTTTTAGTATTTCAATTATTTTATTTATGAAAAATAACTAGTAAAGGAATTAAAAAGATGAAATTTTTAGCAACTAAACGAGGAAAAATCATTACTGGCATTATTTTTATTACTGTTACTCTTTATGTAGGTTTAGGTTTTTATATTTCTTTTAATCCTGTTAACTGGCTTTCTCCTAAAAAAGTTTGGGCAAAACAAGCAGTTCAAAATTTGTATAATTCAATTGAAAAGTTAACAAAAGAAGAAAATAAAGGCAATGTTAATTCCAAACTTGCCAGCATTAAAACTAATTTAGAAGCAGTAAATAAACACGTAATTGAATATTATAAAGAATCAACTAGCAATGAATACAAAGTAGTAAAATACCTATACGAAAAAATTGTTAAAGCAAAAGACGATGCTTATGATGATTTAAAAAAAACGATTAATAAAGCAGATGATACAATTTTTTCAAATATAAAAAAATTATTTAAAAACGATAATGCCAAAAACCTCCAAGAAAAAGTTAATAATTTAACCAAATAAAAAACACCCTTATTAAGGGTGTTTTTTATTTATAAATTATTTATTTTTTTGATTTAATAAAGACGCTTCAACAAACCCTTTAAATAAAGGATGTGGTTTTAATGGTCTTGACAAAAACTCAGGATGAAATTGTACTGCAATAAACCAAGGATGGCTTTTTAACTCAACAATTTCACAAAGCTTTTGTTCTTGATTTATTCCAGAAACAACAAAATCATTATTTTTTTCAAATAAAGCAACATAATGAGGATTCATCTCAAAACGATGACGATGTCTTTCATAAATTATTTCTTGATTATAAATAGCTTTACTTTTGGTGTTGGCTTTAAGATGGCACGGATAAGAACCTAATCGCAGGGTTCCTCCTAAATTGCTGTCAACTATTTTTTTAGTAATTACAGGATGCGGCGTCTTTTCGTCAACTTCCAAAGAATTGGCACCTTGTAAATGTAGCACATTGCGGGCATATTCAATAACTGCTAACTGCATACCTAGACAAATCCCAAAGAAAGGAATATTGTTAGTTCTTGCATAATTAATGGCTAAAATTTTGCCTTCAATAGCGCGATTGCCAAAACCATAAGGAACTAAAATACCATCATAGTCTTCAAGCAAAGAAGAAATATTGTCTGGCGTTACTTTTTCAGCGTCTATCCATTTAATTTCCAGTTTACAATTATATTGATAAGAAGCATGTTTAAGAGCTTCTATGATTGATAAATAAGCATCATGTAAAACAATGTATTTACCCACTAGAGCAATGACTACTTTTTTTTCTAAATTTTGGATGCGTGTAATTAGTTGTTGCCAGGCTTGCAAATCGGCGTTTGAAAAATTAGTAAGTTTTAAATGTTGTAAAATAAAATCATCGATTCCTTGATGATGCAAGTTAAGAATCATTTGATATAAAATATCAACATCTAAGGCTTCAAAAATAGCTTGTGGATTGATGTCACATAAAGCAGCAATTTTATTTTTGGTTTCTTGGTTGATAGGAACTTCACTACGTAAGACCAAAATTTGAGGTTGTATTCCTAAAGCACGTAATTCTTTAACGCTGTGTTGGGTAGGTTTTGTTTTGATTTCTTGAGCTTTTTTTAAATAAGGAACTAAAGTGGTATGAAGATACAAAACATTGTGATAACCAAAATCAAAGCGCACTTGTCTGATGGCTTCTAAAAAAGGCGATGATTCAATGTCTCCTACGGTGCCTCCAATTTCTACAATAACAACATCTGATTTGTGAAAAAGAGCAGCATCAATTAGTTTGCGTTTGATTTCTTCAGTGATGTGTGGAATAACTTGAACGGTTTTACCTAAGTATTTGCCTTCGCGTTCTTTATTGATCACACTTTGATAAATTTGCCCTGCAGTGACATTTGACTTTTTGCTCATGTTTTCATCTAAAAATCTTTCATAATGACCCAAATCAAGATCAGTTTCAGCGCCATCATCAGTGACAAAGACCTCACCGTGTTGATAAGGGGTCATTGTTCCAGGATCAATATTAATATAAGGATCTAGTTTTTGAATACTTACTTTAAGACCTCTATTTTTTAAAATTTGTCCAATAGAAGCAGCAGTGATGCCTTTTCCTAGGCTTGAAACGACTCCTCCAGTAATAAAAATAAATTTGGTTTTTAAATCTTTATTATTCAAGTTTTTGTACTTCGCTTTCTTTATGATTGGCTTGTGTGGTGCAATTGGAGTTTTGATTTGATTTTGATTGGGGTGTAATGGGTTCAGAGAAGGATTTATAAGTGATTGGATGGGGCTTTGTAGGAGTTATTTTTTTACCAATAACAGTTAAAATAGGGATTTGGGTTTCATATCTTTTTTGGGTGTGTTCTAAAATACGAGGATCAAATGAAACTATATTTTTTTTAACTAAGATAATAATAGTTGAACCTCCTGTATCAAAATAGCCTTTTTCTTGACCTTTTGAAAACGTTTGCAAAGGATGATTTTGGATTTTTCCTACCAATGTGGCTCCTACTTCTATTTGAACTATTTTACCAAAATTTTTGGTTTGTAAGATACTATATTCGCGAGTGTTTGTTTTAAACACATCAAAACTTTCAAAGGCAATGGGATTTACTATATGTAATTTTCCTTTGATTTTGCAAGGAAACATTTGAAAAAAACCTTCGTCTACAAAAAGATAACGGTGATAATCATGGGGTTCTAAGCGGAAAATAAGCAAATAGCCTTCCTCGTATTCTTGAGCTAATGTGGGATTTTGCAACAAATCAACTAAACTGTAATTGGTTTCTTTGATGCAATAGAGTGCTTTTTTGGTGATAGGATAAATGCTTAATTTGGATTCACAAGGACTGATAAAAGCAAAGTTGTCTTGAGGAATAGCAAGTTCTTTGTATTTTCTTGTAAAAAAATCATTATAAGAACTAAATTTTTGTTTTTCAAATAAGTTTAAATCAATTTGGTGTTGTTCGATGATTTTCAAAGCGTATTGGCGTGACCAAGGAGAATAAAAATACAGATTAACTAACCAAGAAATAGGTTTAGTGATCAAAATTTTGAGAAGGCATCTTTTCCAAAAGTTTTTTTCTAAGTTTGTGTATAAAAATTTTTGCAGGCGACTTGCTGGGTCTTGACAAATAATTTTTCCTTCTAAATTAACTATTTTCATATTGTAAATCGCTCACTTTGTAATTGCCATTGGTAACAAATATTTTAATAAGATTTTAAGCAACATAAATAGGATAAAATTTAGTGCTAATAATAAAATAATTGTTATTGTAGTTTTGGCTTTTGGCTTGGGGAAATGGATTTTTTTACAAAGAAATAAAAAAGTTAAAAGTAACATGCAGGCAAAATGAAACCAAAAAAAAGTAGGTCTTTGTTCGATAAATCCTAAACTTTTGAAATCCCAAGTTTTGCAAATAAACTTAGCTAAAAATAAAAAAGGAAATAAAATAACAGCTGCAGTTACGGGCAAACCTGTAAAATAAGAAGGGCTTTGAGAGTCGTATTTTTGGGTTTCAGCTAAAACATTATAATAAGCAAGTCTAATTAAGGCTGCCAAAAGATAAAAGCCCCAAACTAGCCAAACAAGTGCAAATAGCCAAAATTCTTCTTTTAGGGTTGAAGTTTCACCTTTGAAACTCAAAGAATAGTTAATAAAAATAGGAAGGACGCCAAAGCTTATTATATCGGCTAAAGAATCAATTTGAATGCCATAGCTTTTTTCTTTATGACTGCGATTTTTTTTGGTTCGGCTTACCACACCATCAAACATATCACAAACGCCTGATATTAATAGGCAGATTAAAGCAGAAGTGTATTTGCCGCAAGCACCAAAGCCAACGCCACAAAAACCACTCATTAAATTTAGGTAAGTTAAATAAGTTGTATAATTGTAAAAACCTAAAAACATATTATTTAACCTCGTTTTACTAATGTTTTTTCTTAAACCATTTTTGGTTGTTTAGAGTTGGGGGAAATAAAAAAGGAAAAATCCCTTATCCATCAAGAATAAAGGATATTAATGAACTTAAAAAACTTGATAATTATTGATTGGTTGTTTGTAAATGCAAATTGTAAAGTAGTAATTATTTTTCATAAAGATGTTCGTATTCTTCTTCTAATGGATCTTCATAATCATCTTTGTCTTCTAAAACAATATCATCTTCAATTTTGTCATCGTCTTTGTTTTGTTCTTCTGAAGGTTAGTCTTCTAAATCAAGCAAATCATCCTGTAGAGGGTCAGTTTGGACAGTGTCTTTGTCAGAAAGGAAATCCTCAAAATCTAATTCTTGTAAATTGGTATCTTCGTCTAGAGGTTCGTCGTTTGAAATTTGAGTTTTTTCAAAAAAATCTTTATCCCAAAAAAGTTTATTATTTTCTTTAATAATTAATTGATTATCTTCACAAAAAACAAATTTTCCGCTCAAAGCGATGTCTAAATAAAGCTGATTAGCTACATTGGGGTTGTTATTTGGGATTTGGTGTTTTTGCAATGTTTGTTTTAATAAATCATAGACTGAAACAGGATTGTGATGTTTTTTCATAATGTCATAAGCAGTTTCCAAAAGTGATTTTGGAGTTTTGGTTTTTTTCATAAAATACCTCCTTTTAATGTAATAATGTTTGGGATTTGGGAAATAATGATAAGTGATAAAATAAAAAGAAAAGAAAGGAAAAGAAAAGGGCTAAATAAAATAAAGAAATGCAAAATATGGGGGGTAAAAATTTTAGAATTCTATCAAATCTCCAGATGCTTTTTGCATGAGTTCTTTGGATTTTCTTTCTAACTTTTTTAAAGCAGCATTAAAAGCCAACAAAACGCTTTCTTGGAGAATTGCTTTGCTGTGAATTTGAGAAATAATAACATCTACGACTTGTTTGGTGCCTTGTAAAACAATTTCTACATCCCCTGCTTTGCCAATAAATTCTTGTAATTCTAATTGTTGTTGGGCGTTTTCAATTGCTTCTTGCATTTTTTTTAATTTTTCAAACATATTAGATTGTGTTTTCATAATTTTTTGCTCCTAGTTAATTATTTCTACTATATCTTTACCAAAAAAATCATAAGCTAGTTGGATAATAGCAGGCTTGGTTGGTTGGGTCGCTTTGATTTGATATAAGTCAAGATCAAAATTGCAAGTAGCTTTGAATTTTGCAATTGATGCCTGGTTTGGCTGAGGATGATTTTTGTTGTAAAAAGTTTCTAAGGCTTGCCAATCTTGTTTTAAAAAAGCAATGTAGTCTATAATTGCAAAAGTGTCGTTATTCAAAATTTCTAAAGCTTTTTGTTTGATGTTTTTTTGTAAAACAAGTTCAAAGGCATCTTCATCTTCAAAAACTAAAATCATTTTTTGGGATTGACTCAAAGCAACTATTTTTCCTCTATCCAAAATTTCGGCTACACTTTTATAATAACTGTGAGTAGAATAGCGATTTTTTAAATTTGTCCAAAAATTTGTTATTGTGTTTTTGGTTGGCTCGTCTTGATTAGATAAAATATTAATTGCAAATGATATCAAATTACAAAGAGAAGAATTGGAAAAATAAGGGTGTTTTTTTGTTGGGGATTTGTTTTCTTGTGAGTTTTGGGAAGGCAAGTTATTTTGTTGAGTCAATTCGGAGGTAGTAGAATTGTTAGGTGTTTTTTGTGAAAAATTATTTTGAGACTGTAAATCTTGGACTGGATGCAGATATTCTGTTTTTGGTGGTTTTGGTGGTTTTTCGTTTGCTATTGACGCAAGTTTAGTTGGTTTGATTTTTTCTGTTTTGTCAAAGGTTTTTTTTTCTGTATTGTTTTGGGTAAGCTTTGTTGGTTCATAATTTTCTTTGGCGTTTGTTCCATCTAATGCAAGTGATGCTTGCTCATTATTGTAAATATTTGTTTTATTTGTTACAAATTGTTGAGTTTCTTGTAAATTGGCTTGAAATTGAAAAGAATGTAGAGAGCATATTTGCAAAAAGGCAATTTCTACCAAAGATTTTTTTTGATCGCTTTTTTTGAGGTCTTGCTGTAATTTAATTAAGATTCTTAAAAAATGATCAATGTGGTTTGTTTCTTCAAGCAATAATATTTTTTGGTCTTGGGAAAGTGGCGATGTTTTGGAATCTTTTTTATTTTTGGCATTCCAAATTAAATAATCTTTGATAGCATCAATTAAATCTAAAATTAAAAGGTCGATGTTTTTGCCTGAATCAATTGCTTTGTGCAAAAGTTGCAATGCTTTGATCGCTTCTTTTTTTAGTAGATTTTGGAACAATTTTTTGATAATGCTGGCAGACACCGTACCTTTAATATTTGCAACATCTTCTGAAGTAATCAAATTATTTTGATAAGCGCTTACCTGATCTAACAAACTAAGGGCGTTTCGCATTCCACCTTCCGAATGGCAAGCAATGCTTTTGATGGCATCTTCAGTGATAAACATATTTTCCAAAGCAGCAATTTTGGTTAATTGTGCAGTGATGTTTTTGAGGTTCAAATTTTCAAAGGCAAAACTTTGGGCGCGCGAAAAAATGGTGTCAGGGATTTTATAAATTTCGGTAGTAATCAAGATGAAAACTACATGTTCGGGCGGTTCTTCTAAAATTTTTAACAAAGCGTTAAAAGCGTTTGGTGTAAGGACGTGAACTTCGTCAATAATATAGACTTTGTATTTGCCTGTGTGAGCTTTGTATTGGGCTTTATCCTGTAATTCTCTGATTTCGTCAACCCCATTATAAGAAGCTCCATCAATTTCTGTGATGTCTGTGTTTGCTTTGGTAAAGTTTTGGCAATAATGACAAGAACAACACACATCTCCTTGATTGGGCAACAAGCAATTAATGGCTTTGGCAAAAATTTTGGCTAAAGTAGTTTTTCCAGTGCCTTTGTTGCCGCTAAAAAGATAACAATGATTAATTTTTTGGTATCTGATGGAATTTTTTAAAGTTTGGATAATAATTTCTTGACCGACAACATCTGCAAAAGTTTGTGGTCTGTATTTTCTGTATAAAACTAAATAAGACACTAAAAACTCCTTTGATTAAATTATGCCCAAACTACAACAATAAATCTAGATAAATTAGAACATAAATAATTTTTATATACAAAAAAATCTCCTAAATATTATAACATAATATTAGATGAAAATAGAAGTTTATTTTGCAAATTTGCAAATGAATTATTTTTTTATTGTAATTAAAAATATTGATCTATTCTATGGTTAGAATACGATTAGATTGAATTAACTTTACATTTATTATTTTTGTATTTTTTTCCCTTTGCGTCATAATAAATAAGAGTTCCATCTTTCAATTCTTTTTTATGCATTTTGCCATTCTTTTTATAAAATTCTATTTGCCCATTTTTGCGGTTTATTTTTTCTATTGTCTCGCATTTTTTGAAAAATACTTTGTCGCCATTTTTATTTTCTATATCGCCATTGTTTTGAACAAAATATTTTTCACCATTTTGAGTATATATTTTTTCTATTTCTTTGGTTTTGCTAAAAACAATATACTCTATAACTGATTAAAATTATAAAAGCTATTTGTCTATAAATAAAATAATTAACATAATAAATAATAATCTAAAATAAACTAAATTGCTTATGACTTTATTATAACCCAAAAAATATCAAAATAATAATTTATAATCGTTTTAAAATAAAATTAATTCCCACCCATAAAGAAAAAATAAAAGCCAAAAAGACATAAAAAGTGGTTAAAATAACGAATTATATTGTTGTTTTGTTTTTTTTGATAAAATATAGTTACGTTGAACTGTTCCGTTTTTTTAGACACTTTTTAAGTTTAATGAAATTATTTGTTAGTTTGAAAAGATAAGAAATTATCTATTTAATTTTAAGTCTTAAAGAGTAATTTTGAAATAAAAAAGTGTCTAAAAAAACGGAACACCTCATACATTACAAGAATTAAAACAAGCTGGATTTACAGTAAATTCTTTTGAAAACGTAGGAATGGACTTAAAAAAATTAAAAGAAGCTGGATTTTCAATTGTAAACATACTTGGTAAAGAACATTCTTCTTATTTATTTAGCAATGAACCTCGTGAAAAATATACAGCAACACAATTTAAACAAGCTGGATTTAGTATGTATGAATTAAAAGAGGCTAATTATAGTAAGACAGAATGCCAAACCGCCGGATTTAGTGTAAGTGAATTAAAATATTATTATTAAATACTTTTAGGTTCAATTAAAATTGCACCAAATACAAAAATAATAAAGACTATCGTAAAAGATAGTCTTTATTATTTTCTTTTTTCATATTTTTAGAGTTTATCTGCAAAAGCAAAACCTTTTCTAAAAAAAGATTTTTTTAATTAAAACAAGCAAAAAAATAGTAAATTCATTTTCTTGAATGTTTTAATGTATAATTATTAGTTAATGGTTGTTTCTTTTACTTAAAATGCCATTTAATGGCAATTGAATAAAAAAAATAATAAAAAGGAAGCTGCTAAGAAATATTTATTTAATTTTTTGTATAAAAATACTAATTTAAAGGAGTAATAATGATGAAAATAAAGGCCTAATATCTTTAATAAAAACTCCAAAAAAGAAAAAAACTTATTATTTGGGGTATATTCGGATTAATTAGTTTAATTACCACTGGATTAATTTATGTCAAAAACGATTTTTCCCTGATCCCCAAAAAAATGAATCAACTAATTTAAAAATTATGTTATAATTTACTATATAATAAATTTTTATTATATGTTTCGATTACTAAATAAAATTTTATATAAAATCAAAAAGAGGTAGCGGTGTAAAAGAGTATTATGTGAAGAAGGCATTCTGTGAAGCATAAGAAAGGTAACCATCGCCGAATAATAATTATGGCAATAATTTATTATGAGATTATAGAAAATATCTATAATATTCTTGCTGTTTTAACAGTAAAGGCGCTTTAATCAAGTCTTTCTCAAACCTTCTTTTAAGAAGGTTTTTTGTTTTATAGGAAGGAAAATCATTTGCTAACGTTATCTTTTTCAAGAATTAAGAATTATTTTAAAGCTAAATATCTTTTTTTAACAATTTTAACTATTATTGTATCTTTTTTATTATATGATGATTTTTATCCTCAAAATACTAAAAACAAAGATGAAAATACTTTAGTTGTAGGAATGGAATGCAATTATAAACCTTATAATTATCTTTCTAATAATAAAGATAAAAAAGACTTGCATCCTTTAACAATAAATGGTAAAGAAAGTGATATTTTAGTTGCTGGATATGATGTTTTAGTAGCTAAAGAATTAGTTGATTATTTAAATGAAAAGTATGATAAAAAAATTAAATTAGTAATTAAAAAAATAGATTTTGATAGTTTAATTCCTGCTTGTCAAAATGGAGATATTGATTTAATTATTGCAGGGATGAGTAAAACAAAAGAAAGACAAGACCAAATTGATTTTACTGATAATTCTTATTATGATGAAGATCAATTTTATGTTATTGTTATAAATAAAAATAACCCTAATAAGGGTGAATTTATAGTTAATGACAAAATTCAATTACCTGGAAAAATGTTATATCAACGAGGAACTTTTTACGAACAAATAGCAAAAACATTAAAAGGAAATGAAGTAGAAGGAATTGACAATTTTGATGTTCAAGCTCAAAAAGTTCAAACAGATTCCAAATATTTTTATTTAGCTGATGCAACTGTTGCCCAAAAACATTTACAAGCTCATAATAATTTAGATAAAATAGAAATTAAAAAAGAAATAATTTTAGATAATAAAATAAAACAAGATGAAGAAATAAAACAAGCTCAAATCATCGAAAAAGATAAAGAAACAACTTTATATAAAGAAATAAAACAAGCCGCTGGAATACTTGCTATTGGATTTCAAAAACAAAAAGACATTAACAAAGAATTTATTAACAACAAACAAATTACCAAAGAAGACATTGAAGATTTTTTAACAAAAGAACTTACCTCAGATAAAAGAAAAGAATTCATGTATAAACAAACCTCAGAAAAAGATACATTAAATATATGGTCTATTTTTAAAAATAACTTTTCTATTTATAAAAGAGGGATTTTAACAACTCTTAAATTTGGGATTTATGGCACTTTTGGAGGATTTGTCTTATCTTTATTGTTAGTTCTTTTCCAAGTGTTAAATATTACCAAAAAGAAAAGTCATTTTTTAATTTATTATTTGCATCAAATAGGATGTAGAATTATTAATTTTTATATATGGATTATTAAAAGTACTCCTATGTTAGTGCAAGCTTTTGTGAGTTATTTTTTCTTAAAAGAGTTTGCTTTTTTCCAAAATGCTACTTGGTATACTCCAATGTTTGCTGCTTATATGGTAATTATTTTAAATACTATGGGCTATATTTCAGAAATTATTACTAAAAATATTTCCTTTTTGGATAAAGGACAAATTGAGGCTTCCTTGTCTTTGGGAATGACACATACTCAAACAATGCGCTATATTGTTTTGCCCCAAGCTATTAAAAGATCACAAACTCCTATTTTAAATGAGTTTATTATTAATTTAAAAGATTGTGTTGTTTTTAGTATGTTAGGTGGAATTATTGATATTGCTTGTGCTTCTAATGCTTTGTATAGTAGTGTTGCAAGCCCTAAACCTTATTATATTTCTTCTATTATTTATTTGATTATTGTAGGAACTGTTATTTTCTTTTTGAAAAAAATGGAAAAAGTAAGACAAGTTTAAACTATATAATATAAGATATTTAGTTATAATTTATTTGTTATTATTAAAAGGCTAACTTTCAAAAAGTTAGCCTTCATTATTGATTGAAATTTAAGATATGATAAATGATTATTTAAATAATTGTTTTTGATATAATTTCATAAATTTATTAATAATTGTTTTGTTTAATAAATATCTAATGATAACAGCCCAAACAACAGATATTATTATTAAAGATAAATAATAAAAAAAATCAGATATATTTGTAAACCATTTTATATTTTTAGGTATAAATAAAAAAAGCCAAAGTAAAATAATATAAAATATAGAATTAATTATAGCTTCTCCAATTATTTCCAATTTATCAAAATTGAATAATAAAGTCTTTTTTAAAATTTGATTAATATCTTTTGGCAAAACACCTATTATTTGTAATTTTTTTATTTCTTCTTTTTTTAAAGGATAATAGCGTTTATGTTCAAACTGAGGTGTTCCGTTTTTTTAGACACTTTTTTATTTCAAAATTACTCTTTAAGACTTAAAATTAAATAGATAATTTCATATCTTTTCAAACTAACAAATAATTTCATTAAACTTAAAAAGTGTCTAATGTTTTTTAATAATTTGCTAGTTTCAAAAGATATTTTTTTTAAATATTTTATCCCTACAATATATATATAGGCCGAAAAAACGAAAAAGTTGCTATAAAAACAACATGGGTTTCATTTTTTTACGAGATTATGAGGAATTTTTGATTTTTATAGAAAAAAATGTACAACAAAACAACCTTTTTAAAAAGGTTATGAATTTATATTTTTAAAAAATGTTTTTTAAATATTTTGCAAATATTGTAAGGGTGATAAATTGTTTAATTTAGTTAATAACCATTTATTATTCCAAAAAGAAGGGAATTGGTTGATAATTTTTTTGATTTTACTTGGTGTTTTTTGGAATAAAAAGGGATGTTGGTTGGATAAAATACTTTTCATCTGGCCAAAAAGATTTTCAATGACAGCGTTATCACGTGGGGTTGCTTTACGAGACATACTAATTAAAAACCCTTTTTTAGTTAAAACTTTTTGTACTTTTAGAGATTGATAAACTTTACCTTGGTCTGAATGAATAATACAAGGGGTTTTTAAAGTAGGAATTTTTTTGATTGTATTTAAAATTAATTCTTTATTTTGTCGGTTTGAAGTGTGGGAGGCAATAATTTGATTATTAAAAGAATCAATAATACACGAAAAATAAATAAATCCTTGGGGAGTGGGAAAATAAGTAATATCGGTAAATAGTTTTTTCATGGGTTGGGAGGTAGTAAAGTTTTGATTAATTAAATTTGGGACTACTTTGAGGTTAGATTCTAAATTTTTATAATAATATTTATTTTTTTTAGGCCTTAACTTACAACAAATATTATTTTCTTTCATGATAAGATAAACTTTTTTCTTAGTAATAAATTCATTAAAAATTTCTTGGTATAAATCAGTAATTTTACGATGACCGTAAAAATATTCATGTTGTAAACATAAAGTTTGAATACGTTGTTGTTGCACTAAATGTTTTGTTTCTTTTAATTTTAACTTTTTTTCAATTTTTAGCCAATAATAATAAGTACTGCGATTAATACGAATTGTTTTTAAAATAGTAGTTAAATTGAGGTCTTTGACAAATTGTTTAACCAATTGAAAAACTATTTTTTTGTTAATAGTTTGAATGTGGCAAACCATATTTTGTAATAATTTTAATTTTTTCTTTAATTTTTGCATTATTAACACCAATTATCTTAATATTTTTTATTAATTCCAAAAATAATTATAACTAAAAAATGCATTAAAAGTTAATTTTAAAATATATTTATTAAATTATTATATAATATGATTAGTATTTAAAGACGAGCAGAGCGAACTAGGCGGCCAGCCGAAGAACATTACAATTAATCTATTACACCCCTCCTATAAAGTCCCCTTTGGGGATTTAGGGGTTGGTATTTGACCGTTAAATTGTTAAATTTGACGGGCACATGTTTAGATAATATATTTCATTTAAACATTATAAATTATGATATATTATAATAAATTTATATATACTAATTAAATATAAAAACTCTTGATAGGTTTTTATATTTAATTAGTATCATTAATATTATTTTATTTAATATTAAATAAAATAATATTAATGATATATGTTTCTAATAAGATTAAACCCGAATTAAGTATTAATTATTATAACCCAATTCAAAACAGCCTTGGAGGGCTTTTTGAATTGGGGTTTAGGTTTACCCACGGGTTTAATCTTATTAGAAACATACCATTATATATATAGGCCGAAAAAATGAAAAAGTTGCATATAAAACGACATTGATTAAATTTTTTTACACAATAATGCGGAATTTTTGATTTTAGGCTATTTTTGTTAGGTAATTACAGGGTTAAATGGCAAATTGCTTACCATAAACACTAGGGATTTTTCCTGGAAGAGACAAAAAAATGAAAAAAAGTTGTCAAAAAAAATAGTCCTAAAAGTAAAAAAAATGACCCCTCAAATGAGGGGGTATAAATTAGATTAAAAAATGATTCGTTTAAATTTATCCAAAAATTGGAAAAAATAAAAGTGAGTGTTTTCCTAGGGCTTTTGAGGACTACTTTTTCATTAAATTGAATTTAAAGGGTGTCTAAATTAAGACTAGGGTTATTACCCTAATTGGATTTAAATCAATGCGAGAGGGGCAAAATAATGCGTTTAAGAGGCATTTGGGATTTTGTAGCTTTCATTTTTTAACCACTTTTAGGTTCTGCTGTAATTCGCCATTCTTTCGTTTGGCTGACCGACCGCATGACCTCACGGAATAATCAAGTCCGTGGCAATTGGCTAGATTGCTATAATGGTGCGTTTATTTGCTCCCAATTTGTAATAATAGTTCCGTAGATGTCGTTTTTTCAATCTCGGGGTTGATATTAATAATATAAATATTTTTTTAATTCACTGTTTTTTTAAAATCTTTCTTAGCTTACGATGCTTATAAACTAATTTTTGAATTGTATCATAAGTTAAATTACTAATTTGCAAAAACTTATAAAGATGTTTCAAAGCAATTTGATTTAAATTTTTGTTAGATTCACAAAAATTATATTGATGAAAAGGATCATATAAAAAAACATTAAAATACCAAATATCTTGTTGTTTAATAAAATAACCAATAACTCGTTGACATTTATCAATACTTATTTTAAAAATATTTTGTTCAGAAAGAAGATCTTTAATATCGTTTGTTAAATTACAAAATTTTTTTATTTTACTTAAAGGTTCTTTTAACAATTTACAATGTTTGGTTTTTTTAATTTCATCAAACGTTTTGTTATTAAAAAATTTTAAAAGTTTATTTTTTAATTTATCAAAATCTAAACAAAAAACATTTGTTAACAAAATATATCATTTGGATTTTTTCAATATTTTCTTGAATTGCTTTGATTTTTATCATAATTTAAATTGCATTGCCCTTTTTAGAATAATATTTTAAAATAACTTCATTCGTAATAGAATTTAAATTCCAATCTTTTGAGATAAAACAATTACACCATGGTGATAGATCTTTATGAGTTAATTTAACTAAAAAACTTGAAGTTCGGCTTCCGTATCGCTTTAATATATGATTTATTATTTTTTTTGTTCAGAAGTAAAACAATCTTCTTTAAAATTTTCTTTTATTTGATCACTTTTTTGAAATCCAGAAGTATAAGATAAAGTTTTTAAATATAACTTTGGGGAAACAGGACCATACTCCCATGCTTCGAAATCATTAGGAAATAATTCTTTTTTATAATCTACATAATACTTACAATAAACTAAAAAAACCAACTTTTGAAGTTTCATTTTAGTATAATCACTTTTATTTTGATAATTAATAATATATTGTGCTACATCTAGGATATCAATTTGAGTTTGTTTTTGCATTGCTTGCCCCTTTTTATAATAATTTTGCATATTGGTATTATAACACAATTGTTTAATTAACCCTAATTCTTTTTTTAATTTATTAAGTTGCTTCAATAGTTTTTTAATTTGATATTTCATTTTATTCTCCTTACTTTATTTTTTGATGAACTTTTTTTGTTGTAATCAATTTTTTGGCTATTAAATAAAAAAGGTTCCTCTTAAAGGAACCTTTTTATGGTATTAAATGTGTTTGGTTTTTTTTGGTTGGTTTTTTAGTTATTAAAAAAGGCTAACTTTTAAAAGTTAGCCTTGAATGATTATATATTAATTTTATTTAATTTTTCTATCCAAGTATTAACGTGTCTTTGAAAATCTGTTAATATAACTATTTCATTTTTTTTCTTCTAAATGTTTGGTTAAACTATAATCATATTTATAACCAGTGCCAGTAGCTGTTTTTCTGCCTCCGCCTCTAAGATGTAGTTTTTTAAAATTAATTTCATCATAAAGCATTCCTTTTAAAAAAATTTTATTTGGAGGAATATCCAAAAAAACTAATAAATCATAATTTTCAGTTTTATGAATTCCTTCATGTTGAAATTTATTATTAACATCCAAAGTTGCTGTTTTTAATTCAATACGATAATTTTCTAATTTTATATCCCAATCTTTATTTTTATCTTTGTCATTAAAAGCTTTAAACCCATTTTGTTTTAAAGCATTAACCAAAAACCTTTGACCAAAACTACCTCTAGCATCAATAGAAAGAAGTTTTAATTTATAATAAATATCTTTTTCATTAAATTTGGGTGGTGTTTTTAAATTATTAATAGTTTCTTGATAAACACAGTTAAAAAAATCAGAAATAAGATTTTTATTACTTTTCATCATCAAAACCAGCATCAGTTAAAACTTTAATTATTAAACTTGTACGTAAATTTAAAGCACTATTAGTAGATAAAAAAGCTGTTTTAGTCCAATCATTATTTTGAAAAATTTCTTTAATTTCAGTGCCGTTTTTTAAAATTTTAATTCCATATCCCCTTTTGTTAGGGAGTTCATCAAAAGAATTATAAACTTTCATTCCTTTAAAACAAGTACTTGGTAAATAAACATCACATAAATTCAACATTTTTTTATTTCTGGTGCTGGATGGAGTCCCACCATCTGATAAAGAATAAACTTTAATAAAATTATTAGCTGTTTTGATGGTTGGTGGTTTTAATAAATTGATATTGATTTTAGTCCAAATTTGAAAAACTGTTGCTACTTTAACTTTCTTACCACTTGGATATTCAAATGATGATAAAGGTAATTTTTGAGAATACATTAATTTAAAGCCATTAACTCTTTTTTGGGGCGCCCCTTTTCCATCTGATTCAAATAAAGGAGGCAAAATAAATGCTACAATATCAGCAAATTGATATGAATGATTAATAAATCTCAAAGCCAAATTTCCCCTTAACCCAAATGGTGGATTCCCAAAAACAATATTTTTTGTTTTATTTTTGGGAATAAAATCTAAATAATTTTTAATAATGTAATTTTTATTAATATGGGGGTTAATTTCAACGCCGATTCTTTTGGTTGGAGGCAATAAATTATAAAAGCTTCCATTGCCAGCCGAAGGTTCGATAAAATTATATTCATTAAAATTTAGGTTTAATTCTAACATTTTACTTTTTAAAATTTCAAAACAATTTAAAGCAATTTTATGAGTAGTATAAAATTCATCAAATTTTCTTTCCTTTTTTAAATGATTATTTTGGAATTTTACTATATCAATATGTGGATATTCAATTTCAATTTGTTTAATTATTTTTTTTAAGTCTGTATCATAATTTTTAGGAACAGATTTTTGTTCTTCCCAACGTTTGATAGTGCCTTTATGAACTTGAAGAAAATTTAAGATAAAATCTAACCCTTTGATATTTTTGATACTTAAAAATGTATCAAAAGAAGTCATATTTTTCATTTTTTTTACCCTTCTTTCTTCTTAAAAATTGCATCATAGTTTGTTTCTATTTCTGATTTGAATTATATTAGTTTAAAAAATGATTCGTTTAAATTTATATCAAAATTGTTAAAAAAAATTTTGATTATTTATTTAAGAAAATATCACATTTCATTTAAATTAATTAAAAAGACCAACTTAAAAGTCGGTCTTAATATTATTTTATTCTATTGCTCTTTATTTTGATGATTCTTCATCATTTTTAGTATTAAATTTCTTCGTATAAAGGGTAATGTATTGTTTGACTGGATTGATAAAGATTAAACTTTTAAAATTTCACTTTTTTCTTGAATTAATTTTAAAGGAATAGTCCACCATATTTGCCAACTCATACTAGGTGCAATTTTAAATTCTACTCCTTTATTGTTAATTAAAAAATAATCTTTTTTCTTTTTTTTCCAAATATTTAGTTTGCTTATTTTAAAAATGTCTTTCGGTAAATAGCAAATCTGATAAATATGTCTTTTATTTGTTTGTTCTTCGTTTTTATGATATGGAATAGTAATTATAAAAGAATTATTTTGGTTAATAAACTTTGTGATTTGTTATTTTAACTCCTTAATAAATTTTATTATTATTGTTCATAAACAAAAGAAAAACTGAAAGCATAAGGGTTCATTTGAATATAAAAAAAGACCTTCAATTTTGAAGGTCTTATAATATAAAAATAAAATTTAAAATTATAGAATTATTTACAATTTTTTTCTAAAACTATATTTATTTTTTATTTCTAATTCTTTTTTATCTTTAAAAGAATATTTTTTATTAAATTGTTATTTCTTTTTTTAATTAAAATTTGAATATAAAAAAACCTTCAAATTAAAGGCATTAATTATATTTATTTTATCATAATTATTTTTTTGACAATTAAATTAAATTTAGCAAATAATATTAATAAAAACCAAATTCAATTAAATTAGTTTAACATTTTTGCTTTTTTATTTCAAAATTATTTTTAATTTAAAAAGTTTTTGTTTTTTATTTGTGAATAAAATTGATCCAAAAAAAATTGTAGTTCGTTGGAACTCAGAACTTTAAGATTTTGTTGATTTGCTACTTTTTTTAATTCTTTCATTTTATATTCACTATAATAATCGCCATCACAAATGAATAAAATCATTATATTTTTATTATATTGTTGGGTGTCAGTTTTGGCTTCTTCAATAGATATTTTTACATCATTTTTTTGATTATCTTGCGAGCCGCCAGATTCTTTGGTATATTTGTGAAAAACATAAAAAATAATTTCTAAATCTTTATATTTAAAAGAAAAATCAATTGACTTACCTTTTGATGAGATATACTGATTTATTTCTTTTTTTGAACTATTTCTTGTTTTTTTATAAAAATACTTTTAGGTTTACACACTTCGGATATATTATTTATATCATTTTTTAAAAATTCAGCAAATACTTTTTCATAAAAGTTTTGTTTTAAAGGTTCTAAAATAAACCAAGCTTTTAAAAAATTATTATGTTTAATTGATGTTTCTACTTCTTCTTGAATAAAATTAAATTTTTCACAAAATTTTTTAATTTTATTTAAAGTTTTTTTATCTTTAATATTGAAATTTTCCAAATTTTGTTTTAATTGTTCTTTATATTTTGTTTTATAATTTATCTTTTTCATAAATACTATCCTCATTTATATTATTACAACAATCAATAAAAGCCTTTGTTAAAATATTTCTAGCTAAATGAAAATCTAACCTACGTCTACGTTGATTATCTTTGTTATTTCCTTTGAATGGAGACAACAAAACATCCTTAGTTTGTGTTCTAAATGTATTTAAAATTTGATTTGCGTTAATAATTATTTTTTCAATTTTTGAATCATCTAAATATTTAAATTCTTCACTGTTAACTATAGTAATCGCACGAGACGAAGTTTTTATATTTGAAATATTATATTTTAATTTATTTTTATGAATGAATTTAATTTTTTTTTCAGGATTTGTGGAATCTACACCCAACAACGCAATAAATCCATTAACATCGTTAAATCGTAATTTTTTTAAAAACTCACTTTTTTCTTTAACAAAAATTTTTAATTTTTTTAATTCTTGTAAAGAACCAATTTTATCGTCATTTTTATAAATAATTTGTTTTTCTAATTTGGTGCCATTAAAACAAACAATACAAATAGGTACGGTAGTATCTTCAAAAGGATTGGGTTCAATGATAATAATTCTGTTAACATTGGTTTTATCAAATTTTGAATTAATAAAAGTTTCTGGGACAATTGCAAAACCTGGTTGATTTGTGGATATCATCTTACTTAAAGCTAATAAATAAAGATCAGCAAAATTAGATGTTTTAAAATAGTCTTTATAAGTTTGTGTATATTTTTTACGATAACAACTATTCTTTGCTAAATACGGAGGATTTGTTGATATAAAATATTTATGTTTTTTTTCATAAGGTATATTTTTTAAAGAATCATTCATTTTATATTTAACAAATTTCTTATCAATGTCATACCCTATAAAATTTAAATTATTAATTTTATTTTTAAAATAATATTTTAAAAAATTTAAAATATCCCCTTCGCCAGCGAAGGGATCTAAGATAATATGATTTTCTTTTAAATTATCAAAAATAAATTCTTCTAATGGTTTTGTGAACCAATTTTGTTTTTTAGTAAAAAATTGACCGAATTGAATTTTATTTGTCATTTGAAAAACCTATCTTTCTTTTTTTAATTGTTTTTTTCCAATAAAAATAACTAACAATAACACAAGAAGAATTATTTTTTTAATTCATTATTATAAGTATAATAATTTAAGTATTGTATTTTATTGTGATTTAGTTCATATTTACATATTTATTTTATTTCTATTCTTTTTCATTATATATTTTAACACATTTTTTATGATTATTATTTTTTTAGAGTTGATTTAGTGTTATTTTATAATTTGTTTGGAATTATTTTTCATTTATTTTAACTCCTAGTTTTTTTGATTAATAATAAGTTTCTGTTTTATTAACATAACTTTATTTTTTTAAGCCTTGATTGTTAAAAAAACTGTTTTATCGGGTTTTATTAAAAAAACAACAATAAATTCTTTTTAAGAAGGTTTATTGTTTAAAGTTCATTCACAATCTTTTCTAATTCTTTTTTTAATTTATTAAGTTGCTTCAATAGTTTTTTAATTTGATATTTCATTTCATTCTCCTTACTTTATTTTTTGATGAACTTTTTTTGTTGTAATCAATTTGCTGGGTATTAAATAAAAAAAGGTTCCTCTTAAAGGAACCTTTTTATGGTATTAAATGTGTTTGGTGTTTTTTAAAAATAGTTTTATTCAATTACAAAATATAATTATAATGTTTGTTGTAAAAATTAATCTTAATGGGTGTGTGTTTAATTTATTAGATCGATGAGTTAAAAAATACAATTTTGTTTTATTTTTTTTAAAAATTCTTGAAAACGATGGATATTGAATAAAACATTGGTTTCCGTTAAGGTTTTTTCCAACAAAGATGCGTTTTTTTTCAAACCTGGACCTTCTATCACATAAATAAATTGAATATTTTTGAATTTATTGATAGTTTTACTAAATTTTACCAAACGTTTTAATTCGCTATTAATTTTGGAGCCTGAAGTGTTAAAAAAACTACATTCTAAAAGATAATTTATATTATTATGTTTAAAAACAAAATCCACTCTTTTTGTTTCTTTTAATTCAACACCTTTTAAAATGTCTGTTAAAAGAACTTCTTCTTGAAAATTGAAATTATTTGTTTTTAAAAGAGTTTTAATTAAATTAAGCAACAAAACTCCTGATTTATTTTTTCTTGAGTTAGAATCCAACCCCACCAAAACCCCAAAAATATAATCTTTAATATTTTGATTAAAATTTGAATTTACAAAAACATTAGTTAGAAGTTTTGATTCTTTAATAAAATTAATGACAACTTCTTTATCTTGGTGGTCAAAAGTAATTTCTTGGTTTTGGTTGTTAAAATAAATAAATTTTTCGTTTTTCGCAAAACGATTGTTAGCTAATAATATTGGCAAAAATTCAAAAGTATTTGATAATTCTTGCCATTGCAATTCAAATTTATCATAAAATTCTTGCTCAGTTTTGGATTTAAGTTTATTCCATTTTTTAATAATTTCTTCATTTTGGTTTATAAAATGATTAACTTTTTCCCACGAAACATAATCCTTTAAAAAATAAGATGTAGATTTTAACTCTTTGAAAAACAATAAATTATTTATTTGTTTAATTTGGTCATCTCTTAATGTAAAATTCGTAATAATTGTTTCGTAGGTGTTATTTTTCCGATTGCAGCTTTGGGAATTGATAAAACGATTAACAGGAATTCTTATAAAATTAAAATCTTTGTATAAGTGGTTAATTAATTGGGTGTCGTGATTAGTTAAAACCCATTTAACTCCTCTTAAATGAGCTGCTTTTAAAGATTCAAACAATTCTTTTTGGTTTGTTTGATTAAAAGGGGATGCATTATAGCTGTTAAAAGTTTGAGTATCTGAATCATAAGGAGGATCACAAAACAATAAATCATTTTTTTGTGTTTGAGCAACTATTGTTGCGTAATCTTGGTTTTGGATTTTAATTTCATTCTTTTTTAAGAATAATGTGATATTTTTAAGATTAGATTCGTTAATGATAGTTGATAAACAAACATCATTTTTTCCATTAAACGGAGAGTTAAATTGATTTTTAGAATTAACACGATAAAGACCATTAAAACAAGTTTTATTAAGAAAAATAAAGCGAGCAGTTTTTGAAATATTATCCAACGAAGAGGTTTTTTGGTCGCGCAATTGATAATAAAAATCTTTTTTTTCTAATTTTAAACGTTTAATATATGTTTTTAATAAATTAACAGCATTACGAGATTGTGATTTTAAAGTATGCCAAGCAGTTATCAATTCTTCATTAATATCAGACAAAACAGCTTTTTGAGGTTCCAAACTAAAAAAAACACTCCCACCTCCTAAAAAAGGTTCAAAATAAGTTTCATATTTAACATTCATAACAACTTTCAAAAAAGGCCAAAGTTGGGTTTTTCCACCCGCCCATTTGACAAATGGTTTTAGTTTTAATGTATTTGACATTTTGATAACCTCTTTCTTGTTTTTTTAACTAATTTTTCAACAACTTAAAATTTTAAGATAAATAGAGGCATTTACCCTACTTAATTAAAATTATTTATATAAACTATCCTAATTATGCCTCAAATCATAACAATAGCATTAAAATTTTGATTAACTCTTTAATAAAATATATTATTTCATTCAAAGTGGCGGTTTTAATAAATTGATATTAATTTTGGTCCAGGTTTGAAAAACCCCCAAAATGAAAAAAGACCTTCATTATAAGGTCTTAATATCAATTAATATTTATTTCTTGAGGTTTTTTGGGTGGCGGAGTGGTGCCATAAAAATTATAAAAAGTAATGTTTGAGCCAACACAGTTAATCCCATTAATGTACCAATCATCTATGAAAAATCCTGGAACATAATGATATTGACAACTTTCCCCTTTTTGATTATAAATGCCCCTTGATGAACGACCAAATTTATCTCTTATTTCTCCAGATGAATAAGAAATGCCAGGTTTGATGTAACATTGGTTTAACCAATTAATATATTCAGAAGTATAATTATTGAAAATACGCAATTTTGGTTCTTCATCTTTACAAGAAATAATAAATTTTTCCTTTTCGGTTTCAAAAATATTTATAAGTTGGTGAGGTTCACACGATATAGTCTCTTTTCTATTTGAAGCTATTAACAATTCGTTTTCTACTCTACCAGTTTGGTGTATAAATTCACCTTCATAATCAAATAAATTATTATCTCTTTTCCATGTTCGAATGGCTTGGTAAGGATCAATAGCATCAGGTAATTCGATGCTTTTAATTCTTTTTTGAGTATTGAAAGAAAAAAGGTAGATGTTTTTGGCGCCATTGGAGAGTTTCAATAAATCATCAATGGTGGAAGTTTGGTTAGTTATCATTTCTTGGTAAAGTGTTTTGGTTGTTTTTTGTAAAAATGCAATTAATATTGCAAAACTCTCTTTTAATTCTTCATTTTTAGTTTGACTTAACTCTTTTAAAGCTTGTTCTAACCTTTGTTCCTGGTGTTCTATTCTACATTTTAAATCTCTAGTATTTTCGTTTTCAGGTAGCAGACGAACCCCATCATCAAAGTAAATAGAAGCAATTTCAATACCATGAAATTCTCCTGAAGGTAAAGGAGCGATTAAACCTGTGGTAGGGGTAATATTATAACAACCTAATTTAATTAGTTTGGGTTTTTGGATGATTTTCTGTTGGATTAAGTAAGCATTAATCACTTCTTCTTTACTTTGGTCAACAAAAATATTAGAGATGATTACTTCCACATTGACCTTTTCTTCCTGAGTTTTTTGTTGAGCATCCCAAAATACGAAAGCTTCTTCAATAGCTATTTCGTATTTTAAAAGGTCTTCTAAGGTGTGTTTTTTATTTGCAGCAGGATATTTAATATTAAAGGGATTAGAGCGGGGTTTAAAATAGACACCCATGAGTCCTTCTGGTGGATCTTTGATATGCCAGTAAAAAATACTATCATTGTTAGAATTATAAGAAGGAGTGTTAAAGTTATCATATGCGATAACATCACTTTTAATCCCAACATATTTTAAAATTTCAGGAATACTTTCTTTGGATAAAACGCTGATATCATACCTTTTCATTTTAGGTTGGAAGGTTAACCACTCTTCTTGAAGGGTTTTATAATCAGCTAGTTTTATAGTTGATTTGGTTTGTCGATGGAAAAAGGAACGCCCGAGGGTTTTACTTGGAGATTGTTTGTTCTGCTTGATTACGTTGCCTGTTTGGGGGTCGTACTCGATGATGAAGTTGATTGTACCGTCAGAATTGTATAAGGTATACTTGGTTCTATTCCCTGTTTGGGGATCGTACTCGTTGATGAAGTCAATTGTACCGTCAGATTTGTATAAGGTATACTTGGTTCTATTCCCTGTTTTGGGATCGCACTCGTTGATGTAGTTGATTGTACCGTCTGAGTTGTATGTGGTACCCTTGGTTTTCTTACCTGTTTGGTAGTTGTACTCGTTGATGAAGTCAATTGTACCGTCAGAATTGTATGCGGTACCCTTGATTTTATTCCCTGTTTGGGGGTCGTACTCGCTGATGAAGTCAATTGTACCGTCATAATTGTATGAGGTATACTTGATTCTATTCCCTGTTTGGGGGTCGTACTCGCTGATGGACTTGATTTTACCGTCGGGGTAGTATGAGATTTGCGCGGCGAAGGTTAAAGGAATAAAACTTAAAAGACCACACACCACCATCATAATGAGCTTCCTAATTTTGAGATTTTTTAACATAATCGCGAATTCCTAATTGTTATTTTTTTAACAGCGTTATTATATTTGTCGATGGGTTTCTTGGTGGGGGTTTGGTAATCTGCTAATTTAATTTTGCTTTTGGTTTGATTATGAAAAAAAGAAGAATGAGAATTGATGGAAAGGACAAAATTGAAATTAATAATTAATAACATAATTATTAATTTTTTTAAGTCTTGTTTATTCATTTTAATTATTTCCTTTCTTTTTTAATTTTTTCTTTAATTTGGTTATTTTTGGGTATAAAAAAAGACTCTTGTTTAAAGAAGTCTTGTTATTTGGATGAGTAAGTATGGTTAAATAAAAAAACCCCTTTTGGAAAGGGGTTTTTTATAAAAAAGATAATTTTTATGTTGATAATATTTTTAGTTATTTTCATCATTTAAATTGTTTAAAAGGTTTTTGTGAGTTTTTAATTGTTCTTTTTGATTATCAATTAATTGTTTGTAATTTTCTTTTAATTTTAAGAGATTTTCTTTTTGATTATCAGTGATACTTCCTTGTAATTCTTTATCTATGTTTGTTATTTTGGTTGCATTATCATAAATTTTCTGTTTTAAATTAATTATGTTTTCTTCAATAGTAAAGTTCTGATTAACAGGTTGCCTGCTACTAGTTTCTGTAAGTTTTGGATCCGTTGCCATAACTGGATTAATATTGATGAAAGCGAATAATCCTAAAAAACTCATTAAAAATAATGGTAAAAGATGTAATTTATTTTTTATTTGCATCATTTTAACTTATAACTCCTTATTTGTTAAGTTTTTTTCTTGTTTTTTTGTGTTTTCTTCAATGTTTTTCTTGTTTGTTTTTTGATATTTGGCGTAATCCACTTTATAAAAAAAATCATAAATTCCAATATGAATAAAAAAATCTATTTCAGGAAAACGCGTCGGTCTTGTTTTTATTACCCAATCATTATTCTGATATTTTGTTATTGTTTCATGAATTTTATATTCGGAGTTTTCTTTTTCTATAAAATTTTCGATTATTTTAAAAATATTATTAGAATCAAAAACTTTTTTTAAAACAAAAAAAAGCAATGAAATTTTATTATCTTTGTCTGTCGTATTATAAAGTAATTGTCGATATTTGTTTTCGATTTTGTTTACTAATGTTTGATTTTCTTCTTTTTTTAGAACGGCGCATTCCGCAACATATTTTTTTGAGTCATCAAAATGTATTACGATATCCGCTTTGCCATGCTTGTTTTGTGTCTCACAAGATACCTGATTCCGAAAAATAGAAGGATAACTGTTTAAATTAAGGGAAATGGTATCTCTATAAATAGCTTCCATATCTTGTTCTTTTCCTTGCGCGTTATTACTTTTTTGTAAATTTTTACTTCTAGAAATGTTAACGCAAATACTGTTAATCGTTTGAATAATTTCATCAAAATTTTTCAAGTTTAATTTTTTCAAAACCGTTTTCGCTCCTTGAAATTGTTAAATTATTTTATTTTTAAAAAAATGTTTTAAAAATGAAGGACTAATAATATTGTTTTTCCATTTTCGGCGAGGATTGTATGCATTTTTCCAAGGACTTTCTTCATGCGTCATAACGCTTAAATTGTATGATGATATCTTGACGTATTTATCGATTACTTTATAAATAATGTTTTTTGCTTCTTCGTTTAATTCGGTTTCGGATGCTTCGAAACAAACATAATTATTAGTTATTGGGCGGTCGACAAATTCGAGAAATTTTCCATAAACATGTGGAATAACTGGTCCAAACAACCAAGCTTCTATTGGCTCATTAAATAATGGTTTATCGTATTTAGCAACATAATATCCTTGGATATAATATAACAATTTATTTATTTTCATATTAGAAACTTTATATTCTTGTGTATCAACATGATTAATCAAACAATTAACTACATTAAAGACATTTATTTCATTATTCTTTTCCATTTTTAATTTTCTCCTTTTTTTTATAATTATATCATAGCCTGTTGGAATTTGTGATTTAAATTGTTTGATTAATTTTTTTAAGTCTTGTTTATTCATTTAAAATTATTTCCTTTCTTTTTTAATTTTTTGTTTAATTTGGTTATTTTTGGGTATAAAAAAAGACTCTCATAGAGAGAGTCTATTAAAATTTAATTGTATTTTGAATTTTATATTAATGCAATAATTTATTTTTTCTTTGTATTTCCTTTATGGTTTGGATCATAGGCGATAATAACAAAATATTTACAACAGTTATACCATAAACGCGTTCTTGCAAATTAAGAGATATTTGAAAAATAGGTTCATCTTCAGAAAGGTTAACGGCACGAGCAAACCCTTTTCGAGAAAGGGTGCTAGGTTGGACTACATGATATCTAGGACCTTTATTATGCGATTTTTTGATTTGATGCCATGTATACTCAATATATTTATTTAAAGGTGCGATAACTTTTTCTAAAACTTCTTTAAAACCTTTTATTGTTTTAAAACTTGAAATATCTGTTAAATTTTGATCGAATCGATAACGAAAAAGATTATTAACTGTTTGTTTCATATTAACAAATGTGTTTGGTGTTTTTAGAAAAATATTCTAAAATATCTTTGTTTTTAATAATGTTTTTAGACCAATCGGAATTGATATAATATGTATTTTTCCATGGGTCTTCTTCGTGAGTTTGTTGAGATAAAAAATTGGCTTCTTTGTTGCCGTATAATGAAATAATATCATCAAGGATTTGTTTTTGAGCTGCATTTATTTTAGTTGCATCTCCCATTGATAAAGAATCGGGATTTAACGGTTTATAAGTAAATTCTTTTAGTTGTGCGCACAATTCAGGAAAAACAGGACCATAAATCCAAGCTTGGATTTGTTCTTTTACAAGAGGTTTTTTAGTTTGCACTAAATGTTTTGCTTGAGCGTAATAAATCATTTTATTTAGTTTCATTTTAGTAGTTGGATGAGGATTATTTTCAACAATGTAAAGTGCAACATCAAAAACGTTAATTTGGTTTTTGTTGGGGATGATGGATGTTTTCATATTTATTCCCTTCCTATTTTTTATATTGTATATTTTAACATATTTTTTGATGATTTTTAATTGTTTAATTAATTTTTTTGGGTTTAGTTGGGTTTGTTGTATTATAATATTAATTTGTCTTTGATTTTGGTCTATTTCTGATTGAATATTTCTTAAATTATTTATTTGTTCTTCTGAAGC
The DNA here is from genome assembly GCF_056504655.1 of Mulberry dwarf phytoplasma. Classification (NCBI taxonomy): domain Bacteria; kingdom Bacillati; phylum Mycoplasmatota; class Mollicutes; order Acholeplasmatales; family Acholeplasmataceae; genus Candidatus Phytoplasma; species Mulberry dwarf phytoplasma. The sequence continues at coordinate 242,505 of NZ_CM151418.1, forward strand.
ATAAAGTGGCGTATTATTGATAGCTGTTATCATCCTTTTGTGTTAACGATAAATATTCTCTTTCTAATTGAATTCTTGTTGTGTTATTATCAAAATTTCTTAACATTCGTTCCTGATTATTTAGTTGTCTTTGTTGATAAATTATTATTTGTTGATGTATTTGTTGTAATTGACGTAATAAAACATTAATTTCTGTTTCTGGACTATGATTAAAAAGAGCATTAATCAATTATTAAGATATTCTTCCTTGATTTAATAATAAGTTTCTAAAAGTATTATATTCATTATTATTATCAACAATTGAATTATTTTCAGATATATCGTTATTATCCATTGCCATAACTTGATAATTATTAATGATGAATAATAATTCTAATAAAATAAATAAAAATATATTCGATAATAATAAATTATTTTTGATTTTAAACATTAATTAATTCTCATTTAATATTGATAATAACAATAAAATATGCTTTAAATTATTTAAAGTCTTTTAGGATTATTTGATTGATTTGGATTGTTTTGTTGTGGCATCGCATTGGAACAATAATTTGTTGAACAGCGATACGACTACTTAATTCAACATTTTGCCTCATAAAATGGCTAATAACTTCTTCAGAAGAGTTATTTATTTCTAGCATTAAAAATTTGTTGAATTATTCTATTTTGTTGCAAATTTAAATCTCGTAAAATACTAAATTGTAATTCAAGATTAATATGATTATTATCATGTCCGTTATTTGGCGAAACATGACTATTATTCATCGCCATCACTTGTTTATTTTTAATAATAAATAATAATCCCAAGAAAATAAACAAACAAATACCTTATTATTTTAAATTGATTTTGTAATTTAACATTATTTTAACTCCTTTTATTAATTCAGAAAAATTATTTTTGTTCATATTGCCAAAAAATATACATATTTCCAGCTCCATTACCCATTTGTTTTAATTCTTCTAAAGTATATTTATCATCTTCATCATCTCTTGTACTATTATCAAAAAAAACACCTAATAAATTATGAGGTGGATTTTTAATTTTCCATATCATTGCAAATTCTGCTATGTTTCCATTATAACGTGGACCAGTTAGTGTAAAATCAAAATATTGTGAAAATGGTTGAAAATTTTTAATAATATTAATATTTGAAAAAGTTACATTAACGATTCTCATATTACCAACAAACTCTTCATTAGGAGCTGCCATTACTTGATTATTATTGTTGTTAATAACAAATAATAATCCCAAAATCAAAAACAAAACTATTTTAAATAAAAGTAAATGTTTTTTTAATTTAAACATTGATAAATAATCTCCTTTAATTTTTTTATCCCTCAGATGAGGTGATGTCGTAGTGGGATTGGAGACTAGAGATAGTTAATTCATTAAAATCGCGTTGTATTGACTCTTTTAGTTTGATAGCGTTAGATAGTATATCTTCATACTTTTTTTGGGCAGCTTCTAAATCTTTGATTTGGGTTGAAACTTGTGCTATTTGTTCCATTATTTCTCTTCGTTCGCCTTGTAATTTAGAAATTTGAGCTTGTAATTTAGAGATTTCAGGATTATTATAAATTGATATTCCTTGAGTTTGTAGTTGTGATTTTTTATTTTGTAATTGTGATTTTACTTGATTGATTTCTTGTACTTTGTCATCGTGTTTTTTTTGTAAATTAGTTTGTTGAGTTTTTAATGAAGGAAATTTATCTTTAATTTCTTTAATTTCGTGATTATAATTATCACATTTTTCTTGATATTCATTGATCTGTTGGTTGTTTTGTTTTAATTCTTCTTTTGCGGTTTCGATTTCTGATTCTTCTTCTGGGGAAAGGTTTTTGGGTAATAAAGATTTGTCATCGGTTTCTGAAAGAACATAAGCTTTAATTTTGTCGAAATGAGATTGAGTTCTTTTAAATTTAGATTTTGGAAGTTGGGTTTTATGTTGAGGAGATGGTTTGGGTAATTCTTGTTTTGATAATGGTGTTTTGTCTAAATCTTGAACTTTTTTAACATCGTCTTTTTTTCGAAAAATGCCAATTAAAACAATAATTACTAAAAAAGCGATAACCCCAAGAATTATTAAATGTTTTTGAAAATTATTATTATTATTCATAAATTTCATTTCCTTCCTGATAATAGTGATTATTATCAAATATTGAAATATGAATACATCACTATTATACAACTTTATTTTTTAAATATCCAATAAAAAGGTTATTAGGTTAAATTTAATGATTATTTATTAGTAATTGGTTGAAAAAATTTAGCATATTTTTTTTCTTTTTGTTTTTCTTCGTAGCGTTTTTGGGCGCGAGCATAACTAGGATTTTTTTGTTTTAATTCTTCTTTTGCGTTTTCGATTTTGGCAACTTTATTTTCGTGAAGTTCGCGGAGTTCATCTTCTTCTTGTTTTAATTTTTGTACGTTTTCTCCTGAAACTCCATTTAGTTTTCGGGTTAGTTCTTCTGTGATGGTTGCGTATTCTTTGATTACAGATTCGTCTTGTTGTTTAAATTCAGTTAATTGGTTTTTCTCTGTTTGTATTTCTTTCTTTAAATTTATAGGTTCTTGACGAGTTTCATATTCTTCTTTTTTCTTTTTATAGTCTTTGTAATCGGCATCAAGTTTGTCTTTATCGCGGTCAATACGCGAACAAATAGAGTCATAAGTTTCTTTTGACATCATTTTAGGTGTTCCATCTTCATTAACAAATAGGTCTTTGGCTAAATTAATTACTCGATGAGTTTCGTGAATTATTAATCCTGCTTTTGCTATGTCTCCAGCGACTTTTTTAGTAACTCCGCCTGCTACTGCTTTTAAGAAACCGCGCCCACCAAAAGCATCCATATATAATTCGGCACCTTGGAAAAGGGCGTCTCGAAGGTTGCCAAAACTAAATTCGTGTTTTTTATCCCAGTCATCAAGAGCAGCTTTGGATGCGTCTGCGCCTTGGCGTAAAATTTCTAATTGTTTTCTTTCTATTTCGATAGTTGCTGTTTTGACATCGATTTCATCAATGTTTTTTTGAATTTCAGCTCTACGATCCTCCTCTTTTTTGATTTTAGTGAAAAGTTGTTGTTCGCCTGATGATAATTCATTAAAATCGCGTTGTATTGACTCTTTTAGTTTGATAGCGTTAGATAGCATATCTTCATACTTTTTTTGGGCGGCTTCTAAATCTTTGATTTGGGTTGAAACTTGTGCTATTTGTTCCATTATTTCTCTTCGTTCGTCTTGTAATTTAGAGATTAGAGCTTGTAATTTTATTTTGTCATCAGGGGATGCTAATTTTTCTTCTTCTTGTTTTTGTTTAATTTCTTTTTCTTTAGCTTCTTTGTCTTGTTCTAATTGTAAAAGTTTACCTTTTAAGATAGTGATATTTTCGGTATTTTTACTTAATTTTTCTTTTATTTCTTTAATTTTTGTTTCATTGTTATCCAATGCCTCTTTGATTTTATCTTTGGCTTGTTGAGTTATTTCTTTTTGTTCGTAAAGGTCTTTGAGTTCTTTTTCACATTTTTCTAATTCTTTTTCCCAATCTTTTTTTAAACCATTGTAGTTATTAATTGTGTCATCGTATTTTTTAATTGCTTCACCAATTTTTTCAATTAATTGAGCTGTGTATTTAGATGATGGTTCAGTTTTATGAAAGAAAGATAAGTAAAGAAAACTGAATAAGGCAAGAATAATTAAAAAGTAAATTAAATAACTTTTTAGGGTTGTGGTGTTTTGATTGTGAAAAAATTTGTTTTTGATGAAACAAAAAAGGCCAAAAACAGTAGTAGCAATTAAAAACCACGTTAAATAAGATTTTAAATTAATAAAAACTTTCAGTACGTCTAATGGTGATAACATAGATTATTCACCTCCTTTCGGTTTTAATTGATTTTCAATTTGGTCTAATAAAGTAGTATCTGGTGAAATAATCAATTGATAAGCCTGTTTTAAATCTTCTTTGTTAATTTCATTTCTTTTGTTTTCGCCTTTACCACGGTTTTGGGCAAAAATACTAACAGTAGTTTTTAATAAGTTTTCTAAGGTACGATTAGCTTTTAAGAATTCTTTATTTTGTGGTAAGTTTTCTAAAGCTTCGTTAATAACTTCAAATAAATACTGTTTTGTTTCTTCACTGTAAGGATTTTTTCTTTTTTCAATTAAGAATTCTAGCATTTGTTGTCGTTCAGTTTTATTTCCTGGTTTTAATTCGATATTGTACGCAAAACGGGATTTAATCGCTTCATCAATCAGATGGTATTGGTTTGTTGCGCCAATAATGAAAATTGGTTTTTCAGGGTTATTATCCTGGGAAGTCATTTCCATTTTGAATTGGTTTACAACATTTGCGATTTCTGAACCTGCTTCTAACATACTTAAATTAGTGAAAATAGTTTCACATTCATCTAAAAAGATGATCGCCCCATTACACTCTTCTGCAGCAATTCTTGCATCAGTGAATAAATCTTTTACCATTTGTGGCGCTACCCCTTTATACTTTTGGGAAAAAAGGGAACTATTAACTTCAAAGAATGGTAAATTGGTTTCTTTGGCAAGTGCTCGTGCTAAAGTGGTTTTACCTGTTCCTGGGCAACCATACATTAAAATTCCTAGGGGTGATTCAACTTCGCCAATACCTTGGTAGTTTTCAGGGTTTTTTAAATAATCAATAAATCCTTGAACTGCTTGTAATTCTTCTTTAAAACCGATTAATTTGTCAAAACCTATAAATTTTTGAGAGTCAGCAGGTTGAAAAACAACTCCTTCTGAATTTAATTGTTTTGGGTTTGTTGAAGAATTATTATCAATTTCTTCAGTTTGTTCTTTCTTTTTGGTTTCTGCTTGTTGTAATTCTTGCTTTAATATATTTTTTTGTTCTTCACTTAAAGTTTGGGTGGCTTCTAATTTATTTTTAAAAGAAACAATTTCTTTTTCGGTTTGACTTAAAGTTTGGTGATGAATCCAGACATAAGTTGCTAACCAAAATAAAAGAAACAAAATGATGATTGTCATTGCTTTTAAGAAAAGTGGTTGGGTGGAAGTTTGGTTTTTGGTTTTCATAATTTATTTCCTTTCTAAAATAAGACTAAGTTTTCTTAACTTAGTCTTATTTTTTTATTTAAACTAAATTTTCAATTTTGGTGTTTAGAGTGGTGCCACTACCGCTAAATGCGTTTCCATTTTTATCCACTAATTCATAGTCAAGAACTAAGGTTAATTGTGGATTTGTTGCTTGAACAAAATCGTTTTGTTCTAATTTAATTTGAATATTGATATTGCATTTGCCATCATTATCGTTAACCATTTGTTTGCGATTGGTGTCATCATAGAGTGTGTTATTATTTTTAACTTCTAAGTTAAAGAGTGATTCAGGATTTAAAAAAGTGTTATGAGTGTCATATTTTGGAGTTATTTTTAGATATAAAGGAACACTAATGTCAAATCCATTTGTTTTCAAAATGGCTTGATGATTGATAGTCACTGTGTGATGAAATTTATTTGGATTTAAATTAGGCATAGGTAAAGGGATAAGGGTTTTATCTTCATTATTACCGCTTACTCTATTTACTTCAAATAAAGGGGCATCATTTTTACTCATTAATTTAATGTTTTCTTGTCTTTGGTGTGAGAAATAATTTACAAGTGCAAGGCAAGAATTAATTGCAAAACAAGAACAAATTAAAATTGTCAGGACAATTATAATTTTGATATTTTGATTTTGGTTTGTTTTTTTCATGATTATTTACCTCCTAAGGTTGATTTAATGATATCAATTAAATTATTTATACCTGTGGTTAACCAAGGGATTTGGTTTTGGTAATAAATAACGTTGACATGTAAAATAAAATATAAAACGATAGTTAAATTTATAAATGGTTTTAATAAATTGCTTTTGTTGTTATTGGAAGTTGTTTGAGTTGGTTGTTTTTCTGGGGTGGTTGGTACTTTTACTACCATTGTTTTGCTTGGTGGACTTGATTTTGAATTTATTACTTTTTTATTTTTTAATTCGGTTGATTTTTTATTTGTTTTTTTGGTTTGTATTATTTTTTTGATCATGTTTTTTCTCCTTTGTATTAATTATTTATTTCTTTGTTACTTTCTAAATTGTTTTTTTCTTTTGATTCGTTATTTGGATTTGGAATAATTGAAAATGATTTTTTAGGTTTACTTTCTTTTTGTGTTTCATTTTTTTGATTGATTTCTGGCAATGGTACAAAATTAAAAAATATTTTTTTAATGATAAACATTAAAGCAGTTGTAAATAGAGCGCCAACTATAAAACCGATTGCGAAATTTAGATCATTCATTTTCATCCTCCTTGTTTATAATTGAATTAGATTGGTTTTTATTTGAATTTTTTCTTGCTTTTTTTTCTTTCCATTTCGCAACTTTAACTCTTTGTGCTTCTATTTGGGATTGGAGTTTTTCTTGATTTGCATTGATTTTATCTATTTTTTGTAATAATTGTTGTTCTAGGTATTCTTGTCTGGCACTTTTAATTTCTAAGTTTTGTAGTTTTTTGTTGGGGAAAAAGAAAGCTACAACTAAATCTTTAATAAAAACAATAATATTTGTAATTAATTTAAAAATAGGTTTGAAACCAGAAACAATAAGAATAGTGAAAAGCGTTGTTTGGATTCCATCCATTCTTCGTTCAAGTATTTCGGTAGTGCTAAATCCTTTGGTATAATTTAGAATAAAATTGCTAATTGTTGTAAAAATTGTTATAATAAACATCATTCACCGCCTTCACTTACCTTTATTCGTTTGTTTTCAGCTAATTTCTTTTTGTTTTTAAAAGTTTTATTTGGGCGGTCTAAATTAAGCCATTTGCCTTTGGGTTGGTGGTATTTGTTGATTTTTTTCTTGGTTATTGGTTTGCTACAGTCTTTGAAATAAGTCCCACGGTATGCTTCTGTCATTCCATCACTCATGTTAATTATTCTCCTTATTTTATTTTAATTTGAGTTTTTTAACTTCATCTTTAAGTGTTTTTGACACTTTAAAACTAACTGCGGTTGAGGCAGGGATTTTGAGTTTTTTACCTGTTTGGGGGTTTCTTCCTAAACGGGCTTTTCTTGATTTTAAGATGAATTTACCAAGTTGAGGTGATAAAACTACCTCTTCGTTGGATGTGATTGATTTAATTAAGGTATTTTCAAATGAATTGTAAAATTCTTCGGTTTTTGCAACTGAAGTTTTTAGTTGCTTTGCAACTTCTTTGATTAATTCTTTCTTAGTCATTGTTTTGTTGTCTCCTTTTTTTATAATATTTTTTTATTAATTAAAGTTTTGATTATTTGGGCTAAATTATCTTTTTGTGAGTTGGTTGCATTAATTAAAAAATACTTGCAATTTTGGTGTTTACAATTTACATCATTACAGTATTTATGTTGATTTAAATAATTTTGACGCACATTTTCAAAATAAATTAGTGGTTTTTGTTCGATTAAGTCTAATTTATGATGGGGGATTGATTGTTTTCGGTGTAAGCCAATTTGGGGGTCAATATCTAGATAGAAAGTTAAATGAGGTTTGAGTAAATATTGATTAATAATTTTTGATGTTATTTCATCATCATAATCTATGGAATTACTATTGCTTTGATAAGCTAAAGTAGAATCATACCAACGGTCAACTATAACAAGATGGCCACTAAGTAGATTAGGTATTATTAATTCATCTTGGGTTTGGATCATGTTGGAAAAACTAAGAAAATATTTAGTTTTTGTACTTGTTTTTTTTGGTATAAAAACAAATTTCTTATTTCGTTTCCAATAGAACTACTTCCTAAACCTTGGTAAACTTTTACTTTTTGTCCTTTATTAATTAAAGATTTTTTTAATTTATTAATCAAAGTAGTTTTGCCGCTTCCATCTAGCCCTTCAAAAACTATTAATTTATTCCACATTTTAATTATTTCCTTTCGTATTTTTGATTAAATTAATATCTTTAAAAGAAATAAATTGTCTTTGGAATAAGGTATTTACAAAGATATTAGCTTTTTGAGAAAAACAATCAATTACTTTATCAATTCCTTGGACTTTGCCGTTTTTAATTTTATTGTTGAGCCTTTGGGATTCGATAGCATCATTTGTTAATAAGTAATATTCAAAACGCGTATCGAGTTTTTTTAGTTGTTGAGCTTCGATGATAGCTTGTTTGTAACGTTCACGGAGGCAAGTTTTAAAATTAAAAGCAACAATTCGTTTGTTTTGGGTAAACAATACTAAATCAAATTTGATATCAGGAATAAAAAATAAATATGTTTGGGGATATTGTTTGGTGATTCCACGATGTCGAAAATAAATTAAAATTAGATATTCGTTAATTTTACCACGCAGTACTATTTGCTTTTGGGAAGTTGATTTGGTAATTTGAAAATAATGATTCAAACTTTGATGATTTAATTTCATATATTGATTAAAAGGATATTTAAAGTAATTATCAGGTTTAATGTGGGATAAAATTTTTTTTGAAATTAACATTAATTTTCCTCGATTCTTTGGATTTCTTTATCAAAATTAAAATTGCATTGGCCTAATTTACCTGCCCTATTTTTAGCAACAATAAATTGGGTAAAATCTTCTACAACGTTTGTAAATTGATTTTTTTCATAATAACTTTCGCGATGCAAAAACATTACCATATCGGCATCTTGTTCAATTGAACCTGAATCTCTTAAATCTGAAAGATTAGGGATTTTATAGCGATAGATTACACGCGTGTTGGTTATTTACGTGCAGCCCCGCTCCAAACCGTACGAGCAAGTTTCCAAGCATACGGCTTTCCCATTCACAGCCTATTTCTAGGGTCTTCTAAATATCACTATTTAGTTGATTGATTATTCAGTAAGTTTGAAAGCTTAGAAGCTTTATCTGCTTCAGTTGGTTGCATTTGCATCAACCTCCTTTCTCCCGAATTGAATAATCCTGTGAATCTAACTTCTTCGCCTTGTACCTAGCTTTCCTAGGCTCCGTGTGAGGGCAATTATCTTGGTTATTCCAAACCAAGTTTTAATTCCTCCGACTACTAAAAGTCTCTTTTTCCTTGAACCCAGAGGCATTTTAATTTCCCCTGTTTGGGATGGTTTTTAGGAATCTCGAATTTCCGACATCATTATGCCTGATAGTTTTAGGTTCGCTTTCGTTGTTAAAGCTTGTGGCTAGACTAGAACACTTTGTTTCCGTCAACGATATCATGAAGGGTGCTATTTAAAGCGACATGTGATTATATATGAAGACAAATCTAATATCTTCATATCTTCCTTCATTTCAGGGGTTTCACTAACTTGCCCTGACGTTATGAGATTACGATAATTTCCACGATTAGGGTTTTGCACCTTTTCCATGACTATCTTAGTCTTGCGAGAGCATCTTGGCTAGTTATTTCACCTCACTTCGCTTTTACGGTCTGCTGTAATCCGCCATTCTTTCGTTTGACTGACCAACCGCATGACCTCACGGAATAATCAAGTCCGTGGCAATTGGCTAGATTGCTATAATGGTGCGTTTATTCGCGCCCAGATTCTCTCATTAAAGTTGCGCGGTTCATTTGGCTTAAAGCAATAATAGGAATTTGTAGTTCCATTGCTAACTTTTTCAATTCACGAGTAATAATCCCAATTGCTTGATTTAAATTAAGAAATTGATCGTCTCTTAAAAGATGTAGATAATCAATGAAAATTATATCAAGTCCTTGGTGAAATTTTAATTGACGGCATTTTCTTTTAACTTCTTCTATTTTGGTATTTCTGTCATCATCAATTAAAATATTCAATTCAGTTAATTTTTCTTCTGTTTGCAATAATTGTAACTTTTCTTCACGAGTTAATTGTTGTTGTTCCATTTTTTTGATACTAATCTGAGATTCACAGCTGATTAAACGTTTAATTAATTCTTCGGATGTCATTTCTAAACTAAAAATCAAAATATTATGTTTTTTGGGGATATTTTGAAAAACTTTAGCAATATTGACAGCCAAATTTAACATAAAGGCAGTTTTGCCCATTCCTGTTCTTGCAGCTAAAATATTTAATTGTCCTGGTTTAAAGCCTCCAATTAAATCATCTATATTATTAAATCCTGTTTTAACTCCAACTAATTTATTTTTATTGTGGTTTTTCAAAATGTCTTTGATTACTTTAGAAACACAACTTTTTAAATCTTTAAACTTGGGGGTGAGTTTTTTTCTTAATTTTGCAGTATTTGTTTCTATTAATTCTAAAATCTCTTGGGGAGCTATTTTACTTCTTGCAATTTGGGATAATTTAGCAATAATACCGCCAATTTCTCTTTTTAAAGATGTTTCCTTAATTAAATCAATGTATGTTTCTAAGTGTCGAGGAGAAGGCATCAAATCAGATAATTCATTTAAATAATTAATTCCTCCTATTTGTTTTAATAATTTTTCATTTTCTAAAATAGCACTTATAGAAGCATAATCAATTTCTTTATTATTTTGATGTAATATTTTCATGGCTTTAAAAATATATTTATGATGAGGACTGTAAAAGTCAGTTTCTGTAATTTCATTAAAAACTGAAGAAATTATTTCGGGGTTTAAAAGGACAACCCCCAACAAAGCACGTTCTGCTTCAATCATCTTTCTAACTCCTTTTTTTAATTTGGGTATAAAAAATACCCCTTAAAAAAGGGGTTTAGTTTCTATATTGATTAAAAAGTTTTTTCTTCTTTAACAGTTCCGTCAGAATTGTATAAGGTTTCTTTGATTGGTTCTTCTGTTATGGGATCATATTCAGTAATACAATCAATTGTTTTGCCATCTTTATTAAACCAGGTTGTTTTAATAAAATTCCATGTATCAGGGTCATGTTCATGAATACCACAAATTGTTTTGCCATCGAGTTTGTAGTAAGTAGTTGTATTTTTTTGATAATTCATATTATTTATTTCCTTTTTATATATTTTTTTGATTTAGCAATTGCTTTGGTTTTGATAAATTTTACTTGTGTTGCAGATAAATTCAACATTTTACCTATGTCTTTGTTGGAATACTCAATTTGAGGGTATTGGTTTTGGATTTTTAAAGGAATCCCAAAACTTAATCTAATAATTTCGAATTCTTGTTTATTTAAATTAGATTTGATTTTTTCAATAAACAATTCATGATTAACTTGGGTTAACCAAATTTGATGAGGGGTTAGATTGTTGGCTTTGAAAGATTGGGTTTGTTTTTCTTCAAAAGGAATATTACTTACTTGTTTTTCTTTCCGAAAAACTTCTCTGGAAATAGAAGTGGTTTGTAGACCTCTAATAAGTTCTATGATTTCACCTTTAATTGTTGGGGTAGCATAGACAATAAAATCACATCCTAAATCTTGGTAATTATTTAAAGCTTTGATTAAACCTAAAATTCCTTCTTGGTATAAATCCTCTCTTTGAAGTGCTTTAGGGAAATATTTAAATTGTTTAACTATTTTTTTTACTAATGGTAAATGCATTTCGATTAATTGATCGCGAATTGCTAAATTCTTTTTATTTTTTAAAAAATCTTTAAATAATTTTTGTCTTAACATTTTATTCCTTCCTAAAAATATTTTTAGAAAAGATAAGAAATTATTTTTTTAGTCTTGAAAAGAAAAAAAGACTAACTTAATAGTTAGTCTTAAAGAATTTTTAGAAAGTAAAAAGTTGTCCAAAGTTTTGGAACACCTCAAACATTTCTACAGCTACATATATCCTAAAAGCCAATAAACCTATAACAAAATAGCAATCCAAAAACAAACATTTAAAAAGTAATTCTTGCCTTAACATAAGTAATCCAAATAAAAACAATGTAATAATAGAAAAAAATACAGAAATAAAATGTGTTCCATATCATCTTATATAATTATATATTGTGCCTTCTAATAAAGGTTCATCATAAACATTAAATATTTCCCAAGATAAATTATTTATTGATGTATTATGATTTTATTCTTTTTGTATTGATAGTTAGTTGCTATTTGCTATTTGTTTATTTACCTAATAATAAATTGTTAAAAGAAAAAATATTATTAGAAGAACAATTAGAATCAAAACAAAATATAAAAAATAATTCATTAACTGCAAAATAATAAAACATCATTTATAATTACAACCTCAAACTATTTACTTAGTTTGGGGTTTTTATATCCAAATAACTAACTATAAATAAAAAAACATCTTCCAAATTAACTAAAATTAAAAGAAAATCACTAAAATACTTGACTATTTCATCTTTTTTTTATAGAATATTAGTGATGGTAAAACAGATGTAGCTAAAATAATTAAACTAATCCCTTGTCTTTTAGAGGCTTTTCTAAGTAATTCTTTGCTGTTTAAGAAAGAAAAGAAAGCAGGCGATTATTAATTATTTGGTTACACAAACTTACCTTAAAAAAGGAGAGTTTACAAATGTCACGTTATACAGGTTCACTTTGGAAAGTTTCAAGACGCCTTAATTATTCGGTTTCAGAAACTGGAAAAGAATTACGCAAAAGAGCTTATGGTCCAGGACAACACGGTCAAAAAAAAGTTAAATTAAGTGATTATGGGCTTCAATTGCAAGAAAAACAAAAATTACGTTTTACTTACGGCGTATCAGAAAAGCAATTTCGCAAAACTTTTGATAATGCAAGCAAACTAAAAGGGATTCATGGTGAAATGTTTTTAGTACTATTAGAATCTCGTCTTGATAATGTAGTTTATCGTTTAGGATTTGCCAAAACAAGAGCTCAAGCAAGACAATTAGCTAATCACGGTCATATTTTAGTAGATGGAAAAAAAGTAGATATTGCTTCTTATCGTTTAAAACCAGGGCAAACAGTTACTTTAAGAGAAAAATCTAAAAATCTAAATATTGTCCAAGAAGCTTTAAATAGTAAGTTTGTTCGCGCAGATTATGTTTCTTTAGATAAAGAATTAGTGGGTAAATATGTAAGATACCCTCAAAGAAACGAATTTTTACCAGATATTAACGAACAATTAATAGTTGAATATTATAATAGATAACTCAAACGCCCTTTAATAGGGTGTTTTTTGTGTATTTGGAATATATAAATAGTAGTTAATTAGTTGTCATTGTATAATAAAAAACAACCAAAAATAATTTATTTATTAATAATCCATAATTAAGATAACTAATTACATAAAATAATAATTATAAAACAAATATAATAGTATATATAAACTAACATAACCCCCCCACCCAAAAAACTACCAAAAAAACTTATTGTCTATAATAAACATAGCTTTTTATATTATAATATTTTTGTAAACTAATATCATTTATTTAACATTTTACCCTAATTATCAATTATTAAAGTTTCAGTTTTTAATTGTTTTTGATTAACTTTTAACTTTTAAAAATCTCAAAAAAGGAATTGATTAATATGAAAAAAGTAAATTTAAAACGCCAAGAAACAATTGATTTTTTAAAAACTATGAGTCAAAAATCCCAAGAACAAACTCTACAAACCCTTAATTCTTCTTTGCAAGGATTAGATCAAAATCAAGTAATGTTGCATCAAAGTTTGTATGGTAAAAATATTTTATCCCAAGAAATCAAAACCAGTTTTACTAAACAATTACTCCAAATTGCAATTACTCCTTTTAATATTGTTTTATTAATTTTAACTCTTATTTCTTTGGTTAATGATGTTCTTACTCCCAGTCCAGAAAATAGAAGTTATGCTACTATTATAACTACTATTTTAATGTTTTTGGGTTCTGTCATTGTCCAATTTAGTCAAGAAAGTAAACATTTAAAAATTACTTCTCAATTAAAAACTTTGGTACAAAATACAACTGCAGTTAAACGAAATAATTCTAAATTGGAAATCGCTTTAGAAGAAGTAGTAAGAGGAGATATTGTTATTCTTTCGGCAGGAGATATTATTCCAGCTGATATTAAATTATTAGAAACTAAAGATTTTTTTGTAAAAACTACTACTTTTACTGGTGAATCAGAACCAGTAGAAAAAATGGCGTGTGCTTTTTTACAAAGTGAAACTATTTTAGACGATCCTAAATTAGTTTTAGCAGGTTCAACTGTTATTTCTGGTTATGCTACAGGTATTGTTTTAGTCACCGGAAAAGATACTTATTTAGGTAATATCAGCCAGGAAATTACTAAAAAAAAATCCCTTTCACACTTAGATCAAAGTATTAATTCCATCGCTAAATTACTTATGATATGTATTTGTTTAATGGCGCCTTTAGTATTTTTATTCAACTTTAAAAAACCTCAAAATACTTTATTACAATCATTTCTTTTTGCTCTTACTATTGCCTTTGGACTTACTCCTAAAATGCTTCCCTTAATTGTTGCTACTTCTTTTTCTAAAGGAATTGTTGCTTTATCCAAGCGCAAAGTAATTGTTAAAAACCTAAATGCTATTTCTAGTTTTGGAGCAATGAATATTTTATTTACTGACAAAACAGGAACCCTTACCGAAGACCAAATCTTTTTGGAAAATTTCTTAGACCTTAATGGCAACGAAGATATCCGTGTTTTGCGTCATGCCTATCTGAATAGTTTTTTTCAAACAGGGCTTAAAAGTTTAATTGATAAAGCCATTATTACCAAAACAAATAATGTCCAAACTCTACATCCTTCTTTACAAGGAATCACCGAGCAATTTACCAAAATTGATGAAATTCCTTTTGATTTTAAAAGAAGAAAAATGAGTGTAGTAATACAAGATGTTTCCCAAAAACAACAAATGATTACTAAAGGAGCAATTGAAGAAATACTTGCTATTTGTGATCATGTAGAACTTGAAGGCAAAGTTGTTCCTTTAAGTGACCAAAGCAAACAAATAGTCCTGCAACAAACCATAACTTATAATCAAAAAGGTTATCGCGTAGTTGGAGTAGCCCAAAAACTTATCTCAAATCCCAAACAACAACCCTGTTTTACTCCTGGACAAATTGAAGAAAAATCAATGGTTCTAATCGGATTGCTTACTTTTTTAGACCCTATTAAAGAAAGTTCAACCCAAACTATTGCCTCTTTGCAACAAAAAGGTATTATTGTTAAAATCCTTACAGGAGACAACGATATTCTTACCAAAGCTATTGCCCAAAAATTAAATATTCAAACAACTTATTGTCTTCAAGGGAGTATCATCGATAATTTAAGTGATGATGCTCTTTACGAAGCTTCTCAAAAAACTAATCTTTTTACTAAATTATCCCCCGAACAAAAAGCAAGAATTGTATCTGTTTTTAAACAAAAAGGCAATATCGTTGCTTTTATGGGTGACGGAATTAACGATGCTTCTGCTATGAAACAAGCTAATTTAGGTATTTGTGTTGATAGTGGTGCTGAAATTACTAAAGAAATTGCAGATATTATTTTGTTAGAAAAACAACTTATCGTTTTAGAACAAGGAGTTGTAGAAGGAAGAAAAACCTATACTAACGCCCTTAAATACATTAAATTTACTCTATCTTCTAATTTTGCCAATTCCCTCAGTATTTTGCTTGCTAGTTTATGTCTTAATTTTCAACCTATGATAGTTTTACAAGTTTTATTTTTAGACCTTATCTATGATTTGATTTGTTTTGCTATTCCTTTTGATAATGTTGATGATATTTATTTACAAAAACCACGCAAATGGGATTTTGCAAGTATTAAAAGTTTTATGTTATGGTTTGGTTTTTTTTCTTTCTTATTGGATGTGGCTTTTTTAATTGGAATGAAATTTATTTTAAAAAACTTATCCCAAAGTCCACAATTATTTCAAACTAGTTGGTTTATTTTTTCAATGTGGTCACAAACATTAACCCTTTTCTTACTGCGAACTGACAAAATTATTGCTAAAAACAATCAAAAAAACCTTCCTTCTTTCCTTATTATGGCATGTTGTTGTTTAGGTTTGGTAATTACTACTTTCCTTCCTTTAATGCCTATTGTAAGTCAAGCCCTTAATTTAGATAAATCAATTTTTGAAAAACCTACAATTTTTTCCTTTTTGTTATTTTTAGTAGTTATTTATTCATTAGTTATGATATGGGCTAAAAAAATCTTTATTCAAAAACACAAACAATTATTATAAATTGTATTAACTAATTTCGTTATTTTATCCTTTTATTATTTTATTATTTCAAAATTTATTATTTCAAAATAAAATGGTTTGCTTTGGTTTTTGCTTGCTAAAAATTAATTATAAATTGATTGTTTTGCTTTCTAATATCGCCCCTTTTTTCGCCTCCCAAATTTTTCAATTTATCAATCATAATCATTTTTGAAAGGAATTTCTATGTTTGGCACTTCTCCTTTATGGACAGTTTTTTTGTTTTTGTGTATCTTTATTGTTTTTCATTTTTTCTTACGCAAATATCAAGTTTTAAATATGGTATTTTTATTTTTGCTGTTATTTTCCCTTGTTTATTGTTTGAAAAGCTACCATGATACTTTTGTTGAACCTATTTTTAAAAGATATCTTAGTTTAGATATTTCTGAAAACATTTATGATTGTCTATTAAATTTTATTCTAACTAGTATCATCATCATCAAAGCTCCTTATTTAAGAGTTGCTTTTAATAATTGGTCTAAGCATTGGAACATCAAACGACAAAACTTTTTTATGGGTGGAGATAATACCCAAAAAGAAATTATTAAAGCTACTTTAGAACTTGCTTCTCGTAAAATAGGAGCCTTAATTACGATTGAAAAAAATAATACTTTGGAACAATACGCCCAAAAAGCTATCTTAATTGATGGTAATGTTTCTAAAGAATTGTTATTAAACATCTTTGCTCTCAACACACCTTTACACGATGGAGCAGTTATTATTAGAGGAGATAAAATTTTGTGCGCTAGTGCCTATTTTACCTTGTCTTCATCAGCTGATTCCTTAGACAAAAAAACTGGTTCGCGTCACCGTGCAGCTTTAGGGATTAGCGAAACTACAGATAGTATGACAATTGTTGTCTCTGAGGAAACAGGAAATATTTCTATTGCTTTAGAAGGGATGATGTTTCAAACTAACGAACAAGAAAAACTTAAAGAATATTTAGCTATTTTTATGAATTAATTAAAATAAAAATTCTTTAAAATACAAAATAAATAAAATACAACCCCATTTTATAAAATAAAACAATCCCAACTAACCTCAACCCCCAAACCAAATATACCAATCAAAGACGAAAAGGAAACAAATAAATGAATAAACGAAAATTAGGTATTGTAGTTGATTCTACTTGCGGAAATACTTATGGCAAAAACTTTTTTGAAGATATTTCAGTAGTGCCTTTAACATTAATTGTTGGAGAAACTAGCTATATGGATGGTGCCATTGACAATACCACTTTACTAAATTTTATTGAAAACAAACAAAAAGTAACTACCAGCCAACCCAATCCAGAGCTTTTTATTAAAGCTTTCAAGGAACAATTTGACTTAGGATATAAACACGTTATTTGTTTAACTTTATCCAGTAAACTAAGTGGTACTCATAATAGTGCTCTTTTAGCTAAAAAAATGCTTAACAATCCTAATATTACTGTTATTGATACTCAAAATATTGGTCCTGGAGTTTATTTTTTCTTACAAAGAATCAATGATTGGCTTACTCAAAACCCTGATGTTTGCCCTCAAACAATCACTGATAAAATCAATGAAGAAAAACTAAAAGGCTTTTTGTTATGCACTGTTAATAATTTAAAAATATTAGCTTATAATGGACGTATCTCCAAATTTAGATTTTTAATTGGCAATCTTTTGAAAATACATCCTATTTTAAAAATTCAACAAGGAGTGTTATCAATTGAAAAAAAAGTAAGAAACTTAAAAAACTGTTTTAATTATTTTCTTAAAAAAATATTAGAACACAAAACTGCAAATAATAAACTTGATATTCAAGTTATTTATGTAGATGATGACAAAGATGCCAAAGAACTTTTAGCACAAATCACAAAATTAGCTAACCCCCAAATTAAAGCTACTATTTATGGTGCTATTTCTCCTGTAGTAGCAGCTCATATTGGCTATAAAGGATTTGGATTTTATCTTAACGAAATTACAGATTAACTTATAATGGAATGCATTATTTTTTAATCCCTGATTTTGTTTAAAGTTTTAGAACAGTCAAAACTTTTTATCCCAAAAACTTTTAAAACCCGCCTTTAAAAAACACTTAAACAATCTTTTTGATTATCTTTTTGGCTATTTTAAGATACAATAAAATTGTAGCTATATTTTAGTTACATTATATTTTTATATCCTTGATGTTAGAAAGAACCAAATAAGTGTCTATATTTTACCAAAGAAAAAAACTTTTTTTCAAAATACTTTTGGTTTTAGTATTAATTTTTTTTATTACAACCATCGCTTATGCTATAGAAGATTGGCATAAATTAAAAAAGGATAGTAATTTTGGATTAAAAATTGCTGCTCCTGCAGAATTGTCAGTTTCCAAACCCGCAGATCTTCACGACACCAATAAAAAATTTTTAGTTCCTACAGAACATAGTTTTTTAATGACAACAGAACAAACAGATAGAGTTATTTTTGAACAAGAAGCTACTCTAAAAACTCAAAATGACAAATTAACTTTTATAAACGGAAAAAATACCAAACTAGATATTAATTATTTTTTTGAAAACCTTGATTTAAACGAACAATTAAAAGATTTTTTTAATGTTCAGATTTTATGGAAATACAAAGAACAACCTCAACAAAGTTTTGTTTCTTATGACAATAAAAATAAACCAGTTATTATTGATCAAAACGGTAATTTAAAAAAAATTATTGTTCAATTTACCATTTATGCTTCTAAAGTTTTTCCTTCTGGATTCCAAACTAAAGAAAAAAAATTACAGATAAAATATAACATACAAAAACCATAATATTGTTTTGCTATTTTTATTATTTATGATTTGCAAGTAACAACTATTTTTAATTTTAAGCTCCTTTAAAATTTTAAATTATATAAATTGTTTATTTATTTCAATACTTAATTTTCAAATAAGCGAAGACCGCATCAGCACGGTCTTTTCTTTTTTTCCTTGACATTTATTTTAGAAAAAGATTAATTTGTTATAAAAATATCTATTTTAATAACCCCCATAGCCTTATTATTTTTTTCTAAAATGAATTGATGAAAAAACATTTTTTGTGTCTTTTGGTAACCCTCTTTAATAATAAACATCTTTGGGCAAAATAACTTTATTCCAATTCTTAAAATTATAAAACATAGATATAAAGGTAACCAAGTTTATGATGGGACTTAAAAATCAAACAATTAATTTCTATTCCAAACACCCTAAAATATGGAAACTGGCTCACAACCGCCAAATTGAAATTTCTCATAAAGCCTTAATTATGGCAATTATTAATGTTACTCCTGATTCTTTTTCAGATGGAAACCAACATTTTACTAATCAAAAAGCAGTTAATCATGCTCTTCGTTGTCTCAAAGAAGGTGCTGATATCATTGATATTGGAGGCGAATCTACTCGTCCAGGAGCAATCCCAATTACTCCTTTAGAAGAACAAAAACGCATTTTGCCTGTTATTAAAGAATTATCACGTCATCCTAAAGTCATTATTTCTGTTGATACTTATCATTTTCAAACCGCTAAATTAGCCATTAAAGCAGGAGCTCATATTATCAATGATGTTTGTGGCTTGCAACAAAATCCTCAAATGGCACAAACAATTGCCTCATTAAATGCAGGTGTTTGTATTATGCATACAGGCAGAAATCGCAAAAAACTTTCTAATGCCTTACAAGACCAATTTTATTTTTTAAATCATTCCTTAGAAATTGCCAAACAAGCCCAAATTGCAACAGAGGCAATAGTAATTGACCCTGGGTTTGGTTTTGAAAAAAACATTGATGAAAACTTTGATATTATAAAAGAATTTGAGCAATTAACTAAAATGGAATTACCCATATTGGTAGGTCTTTCGCGTAAAAGATTTCTTAAAGCAATAATTCCAACTGAAAGCCTTTTGCAAGTAGAATCATTAGATGCCATTACTGCTACTGCTAATTTTTTGTTAAGAACTAAAGGAGCTTCGATTTTTCGAGTGCATAATGTCAAAATGAATAAAAATAGTTTGCTTTTAGCAGATACTTTAATGAAAAAAATATAAATATTGTTATCCTAAATATATTTTAAAATTATCCCTTTTAAAATAATGAAAAACATTAATTTTTGCAACATAAAAAACGCAAATAAAACACATTTTTAAAAAAAGAATTTATGACTTGTCAAACTTATCAAATATTTTTCTAAAAACAAATATTTTGCAAACATTTTTCTATTTTTTATAACTATACCCAAGTAAAGAACGTATAAAACAATGAAACTTAATAACAATGTAGCAGCCATAGGACTTGGTAGTAATCTGGGAGCTAAAAAGAATAATTTACAAACTGCTTTAAAAATGATTAATTTGCATCCTCAATGCGAAGTTTTGAAAGTTTCTCCTTTGTATGAAACTCTTCCTTGGGGAAAAACAGACCAACCTTTATTTTTAAACGCTGCTGCTCTTATCAAAACTTTCCTACCTCCCTTACTTTTTTTAGATTTTTTATTATCTGTAGAAATGAAACTCAAAAGAAAACGACTGGAATTATGGGGACCGCGTACTATTGATTTAGATATTTTGTTTTTGGGAAATCATACTTGCAAAACTCCTAAATTAACTATTCCTCATCCCTATATGTTAGAAAGAATTTTTGTCCTTGCCCCCTTAGCAGATATTTTGCCTAACCAAATAATACAAACCAAAACTATTTTAGAATGGAAAAACCAATTAGATCAAAATGCAGTTAAAATAATTGAAAATAATCAATGGTATCAACCTTCTTTTTAAAAAACCTAACTGTTTCATTTTTAGATAACTTAATTATTTTAAACTATATTTATTAATGTAAAAATAAAATTGCAAAAAGGAAATTATATGAATATTTTATCAATCGAAACTAGTTGTGATGAAACGAGTTGTGCAGTTACTCAAAATGGTAAAAAAGTACTTTCTAATGTAGTTTTTTCCCAAATTAAAGATCATCAAATTTTTGGTGGAGTAGTCCCTGAAATAGCTTCTAGAAAACATATTCAATTTATGACTTTGGTATTACAACAAGCCCTTAAAGAAGCGAACCTTACCCCTCAAGAAATTGATTTAGTAGCAGTTACCCAAGGACCTGGTTTGGTAGGTTCGTTGCTAGTTGGCATTAACGCCGCTAATGTTTTTGCCTACACTTATCAAAAGCCTCTTTTGGGAGTAAATCATTTATTAGGGCATATCTATTCTGCTCAAATTGAACATGAAATTAATTTTCCTGCCTTAGTACTTTTAGTTTCTGGAGGACACACCGATCTTTTTTATCTTACGGACCACCTCCAAATCAAACCTCTTGGCACTACTCTTGATGATGCGGTAGGAGAAGTTTATGATAAAATTGCTAAAAACCTCAATCTGCCTTATCCTGGAGGACCTTTGATTGATCAATTAGCCCAACAAGGAAAAGACACTTATCATTTGGTGCGCCCTTATTTAAAAAATGATAATCTGAATTTTAGTTTTTCAGGACTCAAAAGCACTTTGGTAAATTTAGTGATGAAACAAAACCTAAAAGATATCAACATTCCTGATTTGTGCGCTTCTTTTCAAGCTAGTGTTATTGATGTTTTATATGAAAAAACTAAAATAGCTTTAACCAAATATCGCGCTAAACAATTAATTGTTACTGGTGGAGTTGCTTCTAATTCTGGTTTAAGACAAAAGTTTATGACATCTTTTGCTAACTTGGAAGTTATTTTTCCTAGTTTGCAATATTGTACTGATCAAGCTGCTATGATAGGTATTGCAGCGTATTATCAGAACCAAATTACTAAAGCTTCTAAAAAATATGATCTTACAGCAAATCCTAATTTGTTTTTTTGATTTTTGATAATACCCCTTTTTTTTATATAATATTGAACTGTTCCGTTTTTTTAGACACTTTTTTATTTCAAAATTACTCTTTAAGACTTAAAATTAAATAGATAATTTCTTATCTTTTCAAACTAACAAATAATTTCATTAAACTTAAAAAGTGTCTAAAAAAACGGAACAGTTCACAATTAACTATTTTTTTTATATTTTTTACTATTTGATGTGTAATGCCTTTCAGTTAATATATATTCTTCAGCTTGAACTTCTTCTGCAAAGTTGCCATCATAATACGTTTTATCCCAAGTTTTATCGCGATCCCAATTAACTTGTTTGTTATCTTCGTCGCTGCCCTCTTTAAAATATCTTTTTGAAATTTGTTTATTATTAGAATCATAAACTTTATCCCAAGTATTAGGATTTTCCCAGTCTACTTGTTTTTCTTCGCCTTCATTATGAGGTTTATATGCTCTACTGGATGAAGTGTATGTTTGTGTTTCCTTATTAGTTGTTGCAAAAACATAAGTAATATTTAATATAAAAAATAATAAAGAAATTAATAAATATAATTTAGATACTTTTAAATAAAATGATTTTTTTCTTTTTGCATTATTCATTTTTATAATATAGATCCTTTTTTATTTTATGTTTTTTAAAAAAAAATAAAAATAATTGTAATCATTAAAACTAAAAAAATTAAATAATAATATATATTTTTTTAAAACCAAAAAGTAAATATTGAAATGAAAAAATAATTGTTATTTTGTATGTACATTTTTACATTTTTTTAACCCCATCTTTTTACAAATTTGCCACAGCAGTTCAAAAAATAAAAAACTTGCTACTAATGTCATTTTATCACAAAAAAAACAATTTTTTGCTCACTAATCTGTATATCATGAGTTCTTTCCTTGCAATTTTATATATAAAAAAAAGAGACTTCAAAAGTCTCTTTTTGGGATTATTTAATTTTTTTTAAAAATATTTTTACTTTTTTTGTCAATCGATTTTTTCTAAATTGCGTTCTGCCTGGGTTTTGGTTAAGTAGTTAGGAACTAATAAATGGCAATTGGAAACAATTTTTGCAAATTGTTTGATGGTGCAAAAATCTATTTTGATAGTAGTTGGTTCAATTAATAAATGATTAGGAAAAGATTGCAAGAAACTGCTTTCAAATCTATCTTCGTTTAAGTAAATGTGGTTTTCTTTGAGGCTTAAAGCAAAAAAAGCATTACTTCTAGCATCAATTAAAGGAGTAAGTGAAGCATAAGAATAACCACTAGATAAAAGTAATAGACTGCTTATTTGGTATAAAGGGATTTGTAAGTTGAAGGATAACATTTTGGCTGTAAGAACTGCTACACGAGTGCCAGTATAAGAACCAGGACCCACACCAACTATTAAAGCATCTAAGTTGTTTAGACCTAAATTATTTTCTTGTAAGACGCTTTCAATTAAAGGAATCATGCAAGGAACATAATCGTTTTTGCCAAGGCGGGATTTGAAAGTAGTAATTTTTCCTTGGATAACTAAAATAACTATTTGGCTTTTGGTGGCAGTATCTAGAATTAAAATGTTTTTGTGATTCATTGTCGTATCGCTTTCAAAAGTTTGATTAGAGATTTGCAAAAAAATTTAAAGGTTGATTTTGGAATAAGTATTTTGCATATCATTTTGATCCACTTTTATTTTTATTATCAAGGTTGCTATTTTGATAGATAGTAATTTTTCTTTGAGTTTCATTTAAAAATGTCATTTCTACTAAAAAAGCAAAATCAGGAAAAAGGTAACTGCAATTTTGAAAATATTCTACTATAACAAAATCTTGATAAGTAAGGTCTTCTAATAGTTCTTCTAAAAATTCAGTCTCAAGGTCTGTGCGATATAAATCAAGATGATAAATAGTGTGCAATTTGTTCTTGTAGGTTTTAGAAATGACAAAAGTAGGACTACAAACATTTTGAAGGATGGCAAAACTTTTAATAAAACCCTTAGTAAAGATAGTTTTTCCACAACCCAAAGAGCCTTGTAATAAAATGATTGTTTTGCTTTGTTTTTCTTTGGGAGTGTTTTTTTTTTGATTGATGAGTTTTTTTCCTAAATTGTAACCTAATATTTGGGTTTCTTTTGGGGTATTAGTAATTGTTTCTAAATATATTTTGGTTTTCATATGCGTTTAGACCTTTAATTATGAGATTAAAATAATATGATAAGACCTTTGTTCTTTTTCCTTTAGTGTTTTTCTTTTTCCTTTGGTGTTTTGTCTTTTGTGTTTTGTCTTTTGTTGTTGGTTTAAAATTAATTTTCTACACCATCTACATCAATTACTTCTTTTTTGACAACTGCTACTGAAACTGCTTTATGACCTGTTTTTAATTTGATGATGCGCGTTCCTTGGGTAGCTTTGTTTTTGGTTTTGGTAATTTGGTCAATTGCTACTCTTACTACTTGTCCTTTGTCAGAAGAAACAATAAGATCATCTGTAGGGAGGACAACTTGTAGGGTAATAAGTCTTCCTTTTTGGTCGTTTACTTTGATAGTTTTAGAGCCTTTGCCACTACGTGCTTGAATGCGGTATTGGTTGACATTGGTGATTTTTCCAAAGCCGTTTTCAGTCATTACTAAAATGTTTTGTTCTTTGGAATCAGCGTCAAATAAAGCAGCTCCTACTAAGAATTCATCACTTCCAAGACGCATTCCAATTACACCCATGCTGTTGCGACTAATACTTTTAATTTTGGTTTCACAAAAACAAATAGCATTGCCATTGTTAGATGCTAGAATGATATTTTTAGTGCCTGTGGTTTTGTTTACTGTAAGGACTTCATCGTTTTCTTTTAACCTAATTGCAATAAGGCCTCTTTTGGAAATGTGGCTGTATTCTTTGAGAGGTGTTTTTTTGACTATGCCTTTTTTGGTAGCAAAGAATAAGTAATCTTGGGATTGATCAAAGTTTTTAACACTGGTGAAAGAAGTTAAAAATTCGTCTTTTTCGAATGGTAAGAAATTAACAAGATGGCTTCCTTTGGATTGTCTTTGACCTAAAGGAATTTCGTAGCCTTTGAGTTGATAGACTTTGCCTTTGTTAGTAAAAAATAAGTGATAATCGTGAGTAGAAGTAATTGCTAGATGTTCAATAAAGTCTTCTTCGTAGATTTTCATACCAGAAACGCCTTGCCCACCTCTTTTTTGTTGTTTGTAAGTATCAATATCCATGCTTTTGATGTAGCCTTTGTTAGTGATTGTAATAATGATAGGTTTTTCTTCGATTAAGTCTTCGTCTTCAAAGTT
Organism: Mulberry dwarf phytoplasma; assembly: GCF_056504655.1. NCBI lineage: Bacteria > Bacillati > Mycoplasmatota > Mollicutes > Acholeplasmatales > Acholeplasmataceae > Candidatus Phytoplasma > Mulberry dwarf phytoplasma. Next base: position 267,676 of record NZ_CM151418.1, read on the forward strand.
TAGGGGAGCATCAAAATTGAGGGTAGTTTTTCTGTCATCTTGGTATTTTTTCTTCGTTTCTAGAAGTTCTTTTTCTAAAATGCGTTCTTTTTTCTTTTGGGAATCAATGATACTTTGGCATTCTAAAATTTCTTGAGTGAGGTTTTTTTCTTCAGTGATAAGTTTTTGAGTTTCTTGGTTAGCAAGTCTTTGGAGGCTCATTTCTAAAATGGCTTTGCTTTGTATTTCATCAAAATTGTATCTTTGCATTAATTTGCTTTGGGCTTCTTTGACATCTGTAGAAGTTTTGATGAGTTTAATAGCAGTTTCGATGTCTTCTAAAATAGTGATAAGAGCTGTTACTAAATGTTTTCTTGCGCTTGCTTTTTTGAGTTCAAAGCTTTTTTGGCGGTTAATAACTTCGATGCGGAAATTGAAAAAAGCTTCTAAGATTTGTTTTAAAGAAACTAATTGGGGAGTTTTTCCAACTAAGACAACCATATTGATACCAAAAGAAATTCTTAATTGTGAATGTTTGTAAAGCTTGTTAAGAATAATTTTACTGTTTGCGTCTCTTTTAAGTTCGATTACAATTTTCATTCCTTTGCGACTGGATTCGTCTCTAAGGTCTGTGATTCCTTCTACTATTTTGTTTTTAACTAGAAAAGCAATTTTTTCAATTAGATCAGTTTTTTTGACTTGATAAGGAATTTCTGTAACAATGATTGAAGTTTTTCCTCTTTCTTCCGAAACGTGACTTTTAGCCTTTAAGATAACAGCTCCTTGTCCGGTGTGATAAGCGCTTTTTAAACTTTGTAAGCCTAAAAGTTCGCCACCAGTAGGAAAATCAGGTCCTTTGATGTGTTGCATTAATTCATCAATGGAAATGTCTTTATTATTAATGTAGTTAATTAAACCATCAATGACTTCGCCTAAATTATGAGTAGGGATTTTGGTTGCCATTCCTACTGCAATTCCTGTAGCTCCGTTAATTAATAAGTTGGGAAGAGCTGTTGGAAGTACTAATGGTTCTTTTTCAGTACCATCGTAATTATCAACAAAATCAATTGTGTCTTTGTCAATGTTTTTGATTAGTTCCATTGCCATTTTTGCCATTTTAACTTCAGTATAACGCATAGCTGCTGCTTTGTCGCCATCAATTGAACCAAAGTTTCCATGACCGTCTACTAAAGGATAACGGTAACTAAAATCTTGAGCCATTCTTACCATTGCCTCATAAATGCTTGAATCTCCATGAGGATGGTATTTACCCATAACATCCCCAACTACACGAGCTGCTTTTTTGTAGCTTGCGTGACTGTAGACGCCTAATTCTTTCATACTATATAAAATACGTCTTTGGACTGGTTTTAAGCCATCTTTAATGTCTGGTAAAGCTCTTGATACAATTACGCTCATTGCATAACTTAAGAAGGATTTTTTCATCTCCTCGCTTAAGTTTACTTCTTGAATGTTGCCATGATCGTGGTCTTTGTGGTTGTTGGCTTCATTGTTTTGAGTTTTTTGGTCGCTCATTTTTAACCTCTTTTTAAATATATATTAGTTGTTATTTGATGTTATAGTTTGTTAGTTTTAGTTGTATAAAATAATTATTTATAATTAAACGTCTAAATCAGCTTCTAAGGCTTTTTCTAAGATGAAGTTTTTTCTTGGTAAGACTTTTTCTCCCATTAACATGTTAAAAGTTTGGTCTGCTTCCATTAAGGCTTCTTCATCACTTAAAGCATTAAGGGAATCTTTGAGGCTTGCTTTGAGAAGAGTACGAGTTTCTGGGTCCATAGTTGTTTCCCAAAGTTGATTAGGATTCATTTCTCCAAGTCCTTTGTATCTTTGGAAACCATCTTTTAAGTTGTTTTTATTTGCAAAAGTTTGTTTGGCTTTTTCATCATAAAAATATTTTGGAGCGCCTTTTCCTTTTTGGTATTTGTATAAAGGAGGACGAGCAAAATAGATGTAGCCTTTTTCAATTAATTTACGGAAATGTCTGAAAAAGAAAGTTAATAGTAAAGTTCTTATGTGAGCTCCATCAACATCGGCATCTGTCATAATGATAATTTTGTGATAACGGATTTTATCCATATTAAAGTCTTTGCCTTTACCAATGTTAATTCCTGCACCAATTGCTTGTATTAAGGATTTAATTTCTTTATTGGTAAGAATTTTGGCATCTAGACTTTTTTCTACATTAAGGACTTTACCACGTAAAGGAAGGATAGCTTGAAAACGCGAGTCTCTTCCTTGTTTAGCAGAACCGCCCGCTGAATCTCCTTCGACAATGTATAGTTCAGAAATATGAGGGTCTTTACTTCTACAATCAGCTAATTTGGAGGCAAAACCTAAAGAATCAAGGGGTTTGTTTCTTACTACTTCACGAGCACGTTTAGCAGCTAGACGGGCATTTGCAGAAAGAAGACATTTATCAATTATTTTTCTTGAATCTTGGGGATGTTCTAATAAATATTTTTCTAAAAATTCGCCAAATAATTGGGATGTAATTTGTCTTACTTCAGTATTTGCTAGTTTGGCTTTAGTTTGTCCTTCAAATTGAGGGTCTTGATGTTTTAAAGAAATAATAGCAGTAATTCCTTCTAAGATGTCTTCACTTAATAAATGTTCGTCTTTTTTTAAAAGATTGAATTCCTTAGCATATTTAGAAATAACACGGGTTAGGGCTAGTTTAAAGCCTTCTTCGTGAGTTCCTCCTTCATGAGTAGGAATATTGTTAACAAAAGAAAAGATTTTTTGGCTTTGGGTGTAGTTAGGAATAGCATCTTTGCCTTCTTTTTCTTCTATTTTGTTTCCTTGTGCATCTTTTTTAGGGGGACGAATTTGGGTAGTGTATTCAAAGACAATTTCAAAAGCTAGTTTTTGGGATTCTTTTTCCAGATAAAAAATTTCGTGAAAAGGAGTTTGTTTGTGACTAGTGTTAATAAAATCTAGGTAGTCTTGCAAACCTTTTTCATGGCAAAAGTTAAAAACAGTTTCTTTTTCGTATCTTTTGTCAGCAATGTTTAATTTAAGACCTTTGTTTAAAAAAGATAATTGTTGCATTCTTTCTTTGAGAGTATCAAAGTTATAAATGGTAGTTTCTTGGAAAATTTCAGGGTCTGCTAAAAATTGGATAGTAGTTCCTCGTTTGTTAGTTTTTCCAATTACTTCCAAAGGCGAAACTGCAATTCCTTTTTCGTATTTTTGAAAATAGATTTGCTTATTGAGATGAATTTCTACAGTAAACCAAGTAGAAAGAGCATTTACCACAGAGGCTCCTACACCATGAAGTCCTCCTGAAACTTTGTAAGAAGAACTGTCAAATTTTCCTCCAGCATGAAGAGTAGTTAGAATTGTTTCTACTGCTGGTTTTCCTGTTTTGGGATGAATATCAACTGGGATTCCTCTACCGTTGTCAGAAACACTAATAATTTCTCCAGGTAGGATTTCTAAAGTAATGTTGTTAGCGTGTCCTGCTAAAGCTTCATCAATGGAATTATCAACGATTTCCCAGACTAAATGATGAAGTCCTTTTTGAGCAGTTGAACCAATATACATTCCTGGTCGTTTGCGAACTGCTTCCAAACCTTCTAAAATTTGAATACTATCGGCATTGTAATTTTTCAAAAGAATAGCTCCTTTTTGGGAAATTTATAAAATATTAAAAATAGATTAAAGAATAAAGAATAAAAATAAAATTGTAAAACATAAAAAACATGTAAAAAGATAAATAAAAAACTTTGCAAATAGCAAAATATTAATTATGAAAAACATTTACCAATTATTTTTTAATTCATTATTTTTGGTAAAATATTTATTATTGTTTTTGATAATTTGGATAAAAAGATGATATTTTATACAACTTAATCACAACATATTATAACATAAAAACTAGTTATTTTGTGGTTTTTACAATTATTGAGTAAAAAATACTTCTAAATTGGCTTTTTGAGTTATAATAGAAGTATAGCAATTTTGTTTTACTATATTAATATTAATATTGCAAAAGGAAGGACAAGCATAAATGCAAATAGTAAGCTTAGGCAAGAAAAAATCTTTATTTTTTAGTTTATTTTTTTAGTGTACTTTTTATTTCTTTATTTAATACTTATCAAACAGTTGGAGCAGAACTAACAACTGAAACAACAACAATTCAAGTAGCAAAAACTCAAGTTGAAACTAAATCAACCGAAACTTTAAACAAAGACAAACTTACTGAAACTCTTGAAGAAACAGTTCAAAACAACAATAAAGAACAAGCTCAAACTACTCAAAACTCTACACAAAAATAAACTAAAGGCACTAATACAAAAGAAGTTTTAGTATATGTTTGTTTAGTATTACTTGTTCTTTTCTCAACTGTAGGAACAGTTCTTTACGTTAAGTTAAAAAACAAAATAAATAATAATTTAATATCTTTATAATAGAAAACTACCATTTGGTAGTTTTCTATTTTTATAAGTTTTGTGAATAAAAAAATATTTAAATAAATTAATTTAACAGTTTTGCAAGGTATTTTAAAGGCAAAAAATTTATTTATTAAATAAGTTTATTTAAGCATCTTTTTTATGTTATGTTATAGTTAATGGTAAATTAAATTTGTTATATAAAAAAATAGAAAGTAAAAGATTTATGGTATCTCGTTTATGCAAGACAGCAATATTATTGGATATATACGAAAAAATAAAAAACACATTCTAAGATTTAATTTAATTCATATTTGCTTTTGGTCGTGGGTATTAATGCATCTTTATGTTTTTGGGGTCTTTGAAAAAAAAGTAACTAATGATAATACAAGTGACAAAACAGATACTTTAGTTTTAGGAACTATTAATATTATGCCTCCTTTAGCTTTTGATGGTAAGGAAGGTGTTGGAGGTAGTTTAAAAACTGTAGATGGACAATATGTTAACGGTTCTGATGTTTTATTTTGTAAAGCTTTAGCAGGCAAACTAGGTTATAAATTAGATATTAAAGTTTATAGTAGTTTTACAGGAGTACTAAATGCTCTAACAAGTGGACAAGTAGATTTTATAATTGGTTCTATGAATAATACTCCTAGACGTAATGAAGTTGTTAAAGGAATTGATTATTTAAAAGCAACAGCAAGTATTTTAATTAAAAAGAATAAAAAAGAATTTTTTCAAAAATTTAAATTACCCAATCAAGAATTGATAACTTTAAAAAACAATAATGTTAAATTACAAGACAATGAAAAAATAAAATTAATGCTTATGGAAGGAGCTGTTTTTCATATACAAATAGAAAAAGACCATCTAATAAAACATAAAAATAATTTTAAATATGAAGGTACTGAAGCAGACCCTAAAGTACTAACTAATCCAGATTCTGCTGTTTGTGTTAATGCAGTTAAAGATGGCATAGTAGATGGTTTTATTACTGATACTCCAGTTGCTCAAGGTATTGCTAATAGTGATACAACAGGCGAACTTATCACTTTAGAATTTGTAGATAATGAATTTGCAGAACCTGCCTTTGAGCCTTTTGGTTTTTTCATTAGACAAGCACAACACAATCCTAAAGTATCAGAAGAAAAATTCCAACAAGCTGTTAAAGATGTTTATAAAAGTTTTGATCAGTCAGAACAAACAAAATATTATAATGAGAATTTTTTAAAACCAGCTACCCAAGATTATATACAAATAAAACAATCAAATAATTCTAATGGTGATAAAAAAACTGAAATTACTTTTTGGCAAAAAGTTTGGAAAACATTACCAACTTATAAAAAACCGTTTGTTTTTTCTTTTATGGTGGCTATTGATAGTGTTATTGTAGGATTTTTAATTACTTTGCTTTTTGTTAAAATTAAGATTTATGCAGAAAAACAAAATAAAAAAAATAATTCTTTATTAGCTTTTTATCTTTATAAAGGGCTATCTAAATTAATTGATGAGTTATTTATTTTTCTAAATGCTGTTCCTATTATGGTTCAAGCATTGTTATGTTGGAATTTATTATCCTTATTTGGTTATTTAAAAAATCCTCCTTATCCTTTTTTAGCTACTCCTTTTATTACTACTTTATTAGTTATTTCTCTAAATACTATTGCTAATTTTGCTAAGGTTATTCATGCATAATATTAAAATGTTGGATAAAGGACAAATTGAGGCTGCTTATTCATTAGGAATGAATCAAAAACAAGTCTTTAAATATATTTTATTTGAACAAGGATTACAAAGAACTAAACCTTTTATTTGGCAACAATTTATTCTAAATATTAAAGACACTGCATTATTTTCTGTTGTTGGATTTATGGGCTTTATTTGGCAAGCAGATAGAAATAAAGTATTTGATTATGATCAAATTACTCCTTATTTTATTGTAAGTATCATTTATTTATTTTTAGTAAGAATGACAAATTATTTAGATAAAAAAACTAAAAAGAAAATGATATAATAAGAAAAAAGCATTTTTTAACATTTTAATAAATATTTATTTTACTTCTTTTATAAATTAAAATCAAAAAACCACCAAACAACCAAACCACACAACCAACAAAACAATTAACTTTTACTATTAAAAGAAAGTATTTAAAAATAAGGAGATATTAAAATTGAGAATTATACCTTATGAACTTTATCCTTATGCCTCTGATCTTGCTTTATGTGCTTTAAGAAAAGAATTTGGTATGTATGATCATTGTTTAAATACTTGCAAAAATAATAAAGCTATGCAACCGTTTTTAGATATGAAAAGAAATTATTTTTATTTATCATTTGATTTATGGGTATTAGAGATGCAACAAAGAAAGCGTTATATTAATAGTTTTCATTTGTTTTATGCCAATAAACACAAATATTGCCTTATTAACACTGATTTTATCTTGATATTGGAGTGTTGTATTCAATGGGAAATAAAAGGATTTATGCCTTACAACACTTCTTTATCTTGGTTTTTGGTGGCATTAAAATGTTTAGAACAACAACAACAAGAAGCCAAATCCCAAACCAACCCCCACCCCAACTTTGTACCAACTCCATCCACTAATTATTATCTAGATTTTTGTATCTATCAAAAGTTATTATTGTGGTACAAACAAACCTTTATGCAAGCCAACGAAAAAGGGAACCTCAAACCTAAACAACTCAATATGGAAGAAGTAAAAAGCTATTTCCAAACACAATTAAAACGAATATAGACTTTCAAATAGCAACAATCCATTGATGGATTGTTTTTTTATTTTTAAGGTTTTTTATTTGTTTAAAGAAACGCAACGCAACAGTTAGACAACAACAAAACGAACAAAACGCTTTTAGTGGTTCTCAAAGTTTTATTTAAAAATATACCATCTCCTTTTTGATCTTTTTTTAATAACAAATTTTTCATCGATATCCCAAAACATTTACAAAAAAATATAATTTTGCACAAAATTTAACAAAAGTATTTTTTTACTTGCCAAATCCTAAAATGTTTGTTATAATATTATAGTAATTATGTTGTGCGTTTTTGAAGCGCAATTTCGACAGACCAAATTTGCCGGAATCCAATCTTAAAACCATCCAAACATTTGCCATTTATTTTAGCAATTATTTTGCCAAATTTCAATTATTTTTTTAATTTTGAAAAAAAAGCAACAAAACATTTGCTATTTGTTTTTTTATGTGATATAATAAAAAAGGTATTGCGATTTTATTTGCTTTGAAAACATTTTTTGAAAGCAAAAACAACAACTTTTAATTATTTTTTAATTATTTGTAACTTGCTAAATTGCATATTTTGATTATTTATTCTTAATTTATTTTTTCACAAATTTTTACCAAAACTACCTTAATCTTTGAAAACTGAAGATGATAATTAACGAATATTTTTAATTATTTTTTAACACCTTAAAATTGACACCAAAAAGCAATTTTTGATGCATCAATTTTGTAACATACGAAGAGTTTGATCCTGGCTCAGGATTAACGCTGGCGGCGTGCCTAATACATGCAAGTCGAACGGAAGTTTAAGCAATTAAACTTTAGTGGCGAACGGGTGAGTAACGCGTAAGCAATCTGCCCCTAAGACGAGGATAACAGTTGGAAACGACTGCTAAGACTGGATAGGAGACAAGAAGGCATCTTCTTGTTTTTAAAAGACCTAGCAATAGGTATGCTTAGGGAGGAGCTTGCGTCACATTAGTTAGTTGGTGGGGTAAAGGCCTACCAAGACTATGATGTGTAGCCGGGCTGAGAGGTTGAACGGCCACATTGGGACTGAGACACGGCCCAAACTCCTACGGGAGGCAGCAGTAGGGAATTTTCGGCAATGGAGGAAACTCTGACCGAGCAACGCCGCGTGAACGATGAAGTATTTCGGTACGTAAAGTTCTTTTATTAGGGAAGAATAAATGATGGAAAAATCATTCTGACGGTACCTAATGAATAAGCCCCGGCTAACTATGTGCCAGCAGCCGCGGTAATACATAGGGGGCAAGCGTTATCCGGAATTATTGGGCGTAAAGGGTGCGTAGGCGGTTAAATAAGTTTATGGTCTAAGTGCAATGCTCAACATTGTGATGCTATAAAAACTGTTTAGCTAGAGTAAGATAGAGGCAAGTGGAATTCCATGTGTAGTGGTAAAATGCGTAAATATATGGAGGAACACCAGTAGCGAAGGCGGCTTGCTGGGTCTTTACTGACGCTGAGGCACGAAAGCGTGGGGAGCAAACAGGATTAGATACCCTGGTAGTCCACGCCGTAAACGATGAGTACTAAACGTTGGGTAAAACCAGTGTTGAAGTTAACACATTAAGTACTCCGCCTGAGTAGTACGTACGCAAGTATGAAACTTAAAGGAATTGACGGGGCTCCGCACAAGCGGTGGATCATGTTGTTTAATTCGAAGGTACCCGAAAAACCTCACCAGGTCTTGACATGCTTCTGCAAAGCTGTAGAAACACAGTGGAGGTTATCAGTTGCACAGGTGGTGCATGGTTGTCGTCAGCTCGTGTCGTGAGATGTTGGGTTAAGTCCCGCAACGAGCGCAACCCTTATTGTTAGTTACCAGCACGTAATGGTGGGGACTTTAGCAAGACTGCCAGTGATAAATTGGAGGAAGGTGGGGACGACGTCAAATCATCATGCCCCTTATGACCTGGGCTACAAACGTGATACAATGGCTGTTACAAAGGGTAGCTGAAGCGCAAGTTTTTGGCGAATCTCAAAAAAACAGTCTCAGTTCGGATTGAAGTCTGCAACTCGACTTCATGAAGTTGGAATCGCTAGTAATCGCGAATCAGCATGTCGCGGTGAATACGTTCTCGGGGTTTGTACACACCGCCCGTCAAACCACGAAAGTTGGCAATACCCAAAGCCGGTGGCCTAACTTCGCAAGAAGAGGGAACCGTCTAAGGTAGGGTCGATGATTGGGGTTAAGTCGTAACAAGGTATCCCTACCGGAAGGTGGGGATGGATCACCTCCTTTCTAAGGAAACAATTATCATCTTCAGTTTTGAGAGACTTAAGAAAGTTTTTCATTGTAACTTGCTTGCAAATTGTATTTGCAACATTTTAATCTTTTTAAGATTAAGGGCCTATAGCTCAGTTGGTTAGAGCACACGCCTGATAAGCGTGAGGTCGGTGGTTCAAGTCCATTTAGGCCCACCATAACCACAAATAGGCAAAATCTTAAAAAAGCTCTTTGAAAAGTAGATAAACGAAGGTTAAAAAATCAAAGGAACTAAGGGCGCACAGTGGATGCCTTGGCACTAAGAGCCGATGAAGGACGCAATTAACGGCGAAACGCCACGGGAAGCTGTAAATAAGTGAAGATCCGTGGGTCTCCGAATGGGAAAACCCATTACATTGAAGATGTAATATTCTTCTAATACGATTTATCTTGTTAGAAGAAAGGAAACGCGGCGAACTGAAATATCTAAGTAACCGCAGGAAAAGAAAGTAATAACGATTCTGGTAGTAGTGACGAGCGAACCCGGAACAGCCTGATACCATTTCTAGTTACAAAATTTTAACGAAGTAGAAGCTTTTGGAAAGAAGCACCAAAGAAGGTGACAGTCCCGTAAACGTAAGTTAAAATCTAGGGTATCAATAAGTACGGCGAGACACGAGAAATCTTGTCGGAAGATGGGAGGACCATCTCCTAAGGCTAAATATTTCTTAGTGACCGATAGTGAACTAGTACCGTGAGGGAAAGGTGAAAAGAACCCCGAAAGGGGAGTGAAATAGATCCTGAAACTGTGTGCCTACAATTAGTCAAAGCACGTTAATGTGTGATGGCTTGCCTTTTGCAGAATGAACCGGCGAGTTATGATATGGAGCAAGGTTAAGTTTTAAGGAACGGAGCCGTAGCGAAAGCGAGTCTTAATAGGGCGTTTAGTTGCATGTCATAGACCCGAAACTGAAGTGAGCTAGCCATGAGCAGGTTGAAGTTTAGGTAAAACTAAATGGAGGACCGAACCAGGACACGTTGAAAAGTGTTTGGATGACTTGTGGCTAGGGGTGAAATTCCAATCGAACTCAGAGATAGCTGGTTCTCCCCGAAATAGCTTTAGGGCTAGCGTTGATTTAGTAATTTGGTGAAGGTAGAGCACTGAATGAGTAAGGGCTCCACCTCGGGGTACCGAACTCAATCAAACTCCGAATGTTACCAATTAAAATCAGCAGTCAGACTGTGGGTGATAAGGTCCATGGTCAAAAGGGAAAGAGCCCAGACCGTCAGCTAAGGTCCCAAAATTGATGTTAAGTGGCAAAGGAAGTGAAGACGTTTAAACAACTAGGAGGTTGGCTTAGAAGCAGCCATCCTTTAAAGAGTGCGTAATAGCTCACTAGTCGAATGACTCTGCGCCGAAAATGTACCGGGGCTAAAACATCATACCGAAGCTACGGATTCAAATAACTAAGAAGTTATTTGAATGGTAGGGGAAGCGTTCTGACATCAGTGAAGCCATAGCGGAAGCAGTGGTGGAGAGGTCAGAAGTGAGAATGCCGGTGTAAGTAACGAAAAGATAGGTGAGAATCCTATCCGTCAAAAACCCAAGGTTTCCAGGGCCAGGTTCGTCCTCCCTGGGTTAGTCGGGTCCTAAGGTGAGGGAGAAATCCGTAATCGATGGCAAGCAGGCTGAGATTCCTGCACTAGTTAATCAACTGACGGAGGGACAAAGCAGGCTAAACACGCCCCTTATTGGATTGGGGTATAAAAACTAAGTCTGAGAAAACAGGCAAATCCGTTTTCTCATTTAAAGACAAGGTTTGAAAGTAAAGTGATTGATGTCATACTTTCAAGAAAAGCTTCTAGGGCTAATTGATTAACTACCCGTACCGCAAACCGACACAGGTGGGTAGGTAGAGTATACTAAGACGCGCGAGCAAACTCTTGTTAAGGAACTCGGCAAAATTACTCCGTAACTTAGGGATAAGGAGAGCTTTTATTAAAACTAAAAGCCGCAGAGAATAGGCCCAAGCGACTGTTTATCAAAAACATAGGTCTCTGCTAAACCGCAAGGTGATGTATAGGGGCTGATGCCTGCCCGGTGCTGGAAGATTAAAAGGAGATGTCAGGCAACGAAGCATTGAATTGAAGTCCCAGTAAACGGCGGCCGTAACTATAACGGTCCTAAGGTAGCGAAATTCCTTGTCGGGTAAGTTCCGACCCGCACGAAAGGCATAACGATTTGGGCGCTGTCTCAACAAGAGCCTCGGTGAAATCAAATTACCGGTGAAAATGCCGGTTACCCGCGACAGGACGAAAAGACCCCATGGAGCTTTACTGCAACTTAATATTGAAATTGGAAATAAGATGTACAGGATAGGTGGGAAACTGTGAGAGAAAAACGCTAGTTTTTCTGGAGTTATCCTTGGGATACCACCCTTGTTATTTTTAGTTTCTAACCTGCACATGTGTAATGTGAGGGACAGTGTTTGGTGGGCAGTTTGACTGGGGCGGTCGCCTCCTAAAGAGTAACGGAGGCGTTCGAAGGTTCCCTCAAAATGGTTGGAAATCATTTGTAGAGCATAAAGGCACAAGGGAGCTTGACTGCAAGACTTACAAGTCGAGCAGGGACGAAAGTCGGACTTAGTGATCTTACGGTACCGAATGGAAGGGCCGTGACTCAACGGATAAAAGCTACCCTGGGGATAACAGGCTTATCGCTTCCAAGCGTTCACAGCGACGAAGCGGTTTGGCACCTCGATGTCGGCTCATCGCATCCTGGAGCTGGAGAAGGTTCCAAGGGTTGGGCTGTTCGCCCATTAAAGCGGAACGCGAGCTGGGTTCAGAACGTCGTGAGACAGTTCGGTCTCTATCCGTCGTGGGCGTTGGAAATTTGAAAGGAACTGTCCCTAGTATGAGAAGACCGGGATGGATATACCGCTGGTGTTTCAGTTGGTTCGCCAGAGCCACAGCTGAGTAGCTATGTATAGAAGGGATAAACACTGAAAGCATCTAAGTGTGAAGCCTCCCTTAAGATGAGATTTCCCTATGAGGTCCCTGAAAGACTATCAGGTTGATAGGCTAGAGGTGTAAGAAGAGTGATCTTTTCAGCTGACTAGTACTAATAGACCCATTGACTTTGATTTTTTAAATACCAACGTTTATCTAGTTTTGAAAGATCCTTGGTGCATAAAACTAAGGGGCAACACCTGTTCCCCTCCCGAACACAGCAGTTAAGTCCTTAGTACTGACAATAGTTCTTTATTGAGCGAAGATAGGGAGTGCCAAGGTTTGCTTTATAAAAAAGAATAAAAAAGAGGATTAGCTCAGTTGGGAGAGCGTCTGCCTTACAAGCAGAATGTCGGGGGTTCAAGTCCCTCATCCTCTACCAAACAATTACTATCTTTTTTATTCTTTTTTTATAGAAAAACAATAATTTTATTGCCAAAATAGCTCAATAGGTAGAGCAACTGATTTGTAATCAGTAGGTTACGGGTTCGATTCCTGTTTTTGGCACCACTTTATTGTCCCGTTAGCTCAGCTGGTAGAGCACTTGACTTTTAATCAAGGTGTCGAAGGTTCGACTCCTTCACGGGATACCACTTTTTATTAATCTTTCTTTTTCTTTTTTTATTTTTATATAAAATACAAAAAATGTTTATATGTTTGCCTGGATGGTGGAATCGGTAGACACGTGGGACTTAAAATCCCATGGTTTATAGCCGTGTCGGTTCAAGTCCGACTCCAGGTACCATTTTGGGGCTTTAGCTCAGCTGGAAGAGCATCTGTCTTGCACACAGAAGGTCAGCGGTTCGATCCCGCTAAGCTCCACCATAAAAACATTAACATTAATATATTAATCTTAAAATGATGGCGGTGTAGCTCAGCTGGCGAGAGTGTACGGTTCATACCCGTGAGGTCGAGGGTTCGAATCCCTCTGCCGCTACCATGGACCTGTAGCTCAGCTGGTCAGAGCTACCGGCTCATAACCGGTTGGTCGTAGGTTCGAATCCTACCGGGTCCACCATTTTTTTGGAGGAATACCCAAGTCCGGTTGAAGGGGTCAGTCTTGAAAACTGAGAGGTCCGAAAGGACGCGGGGGTTCGAATCCCTCTTCCTCCGCCATCAATTAAATATTATACCGCGGGGTAGAGCAGTTTGGTAGCTCGTCGGGCTCATAATCCGAAGGTCATAGGTTCGAATCCTATCCCCGCAACCAAAATTGGTCCGGTGGTGTAGTGGTTAACATGCTTGCCTGTCACGCAGGAGATCGCGGGTTCAAGTCCCGTCCGGACCGCCATAGGCTCTGTAGCTCAGTCGGTAGAGCAGTGGCCTGAAGAGCCTCGTGTCGACAGTTCGATTCTGTCCGGAGCCACCATATTATTTTCTGATTTTATTTTTTTAACTATATCTTTCTTAAGCCAAATAAACAAATGAGTATCCCCAAAAAGGCTACTTTTATCTTTTTATATTGTCTTTTATTAAATATTATAACTATTTTAAAATTATTTCCATATGAGACTACAGAATATAAAATTAAAACCACCTTTTGGGGTGGTTTTTTTATTAATATAAATTATAAATACAACTTAAAATTAACATTCGTCTACATTTTTGATTTGTTCCAAACGTCCTAAAAGTTCATTTTTTTATTTTATCTATTTGTTTGATTGTTTTTTCTATTATTTCTTTAGTCTTAGGTTCTTTGGTTTGTTTTTCTAAATTTTCCAAATATGAAGGAAAATCTTGTAGATAAAAAAGCAGATCATTTTTACTTCCCATATAATATGGATTTGCATTCAGGACACAACTAAAATTATTAATTTCTTCTTGCTTTTGTATTAGAAAGTTATATAAATGTTTACATATAGTTTCGGTTTTACACATCATTACAAAACAATTATTAGTGGCAAAAATAGGTTCATTGTGATAACAAATATTTTTTTGTTTTCCTCCTCTTGTAATTATTACGCTATAAAAGACTGTATTATATTTATTACAATATTCCTTTTTTTGTCCTTTTCCTCCATGGGTTCCATAAGTATTTGCCAGATGGTTCATGTTTTTGATGTTCTCCGTGAATATTTTTAATTGTAAAATATTTTTGCAAAGAAATATTACTTAAAAAACATTTAATATATTGTTCAAAAAAAATTCTAAATCTTTGGTTTTAATATTTTTACCTTTTTTATTTAAGTTTTTTAAATTTTTAATGCCTTTTTGATTTTTTTGTAATAATTTATATAAAGTTTGATATTCTAAATCTTTTATATTTTTTCTATTTATAATAAAACAATTACTCAATGCCCAAAAAGGTTTTTCGTGATAATGAACATATCCGCTATCTCTTCCTATGGTTATGGTTCCTGCGTTTTGATTTGCTCTTTCACTTTTACCTTTTGAATATGTTTTTTTATTTCCTCCCATTATTGGGTATTTACCATTTGGACTTTTAGGAGGTTTTTTCTCTCCAGAATCAATTTTTATGAATTTATTTTTTTTATATTTGTTTTATTAGAAGACATTTTTTACCTCTCTTTTATGATTGAACTTTTTATAAATATATCTACATTATTAAATATTTTATCTTTTTTTATCTTTGTTGTATTAAAGCAAAATATTTAATAATATTTATATACTTTTTTAAATTACACTTTCACTATTAATATTATATAAACAAATGGAAAAATAAAATTATGTACAAAAACATAATTTTATTTTCTATCACTTATTTTTTCTATTTTTTTCAATAACAAAGAAACTAATAACACCAAAACTAAATAAACAAAGACAGGCACTATTAAAGCCAATATTTTTGCATTTGCACTTGCAACAGATGCGTTTACTGTGCTTCCTGCATTATAAAGTTCATTTATGCCAATAACTCCAAAAACACTACTATCTTTGATATTAACAATAAATTCATTAGAAATTCTTAATAAAGATTTACGGACAACTTGGGGACACACAACCTTTTTAAAGGTTTGTGTTTGTGTCATCCCCAAAGATAATGATGCTTCAATTTGTCCAGAGTCAAAAAATTCCATATTTTTAATCATA
This sequence comes from Mulberry dwarf phytoplasma, assembly GCF_056504655.1. Taxonomy (NCBI): domain Bacteria; kingdom Bacillati; phylum Mycoplasmatota; class Mollicutes; order Acholeplasmatales; family Acholeplasmataceae; genus Candidatus Phytoplasma; species Mulberry dwarf phytoplasma. Next base: position 283,117 of record NZ_CM151418.1, read on the forward strand.
ACTTCAGCAAGATAAGCAGCTGAGTTAAAAATAATTACAAATAAACCAGATTGCAATGGAGTTAACCATTTAAAATAACCAGTTCCTTTGAGTCCGAAATGAAAAAACATTGCTTGCAACATCATAGGAATACTTTTAATAATAAAAATATAAACATTAATGCTTTTATCAAGTATTTTAAAGAAATATTGTTTTTTTAAACTCATTTTTGTATGTTTATTAAGAGTTATGATTCCTTTAATATAAAGCACACATAAAGATACTATAAAAGCTCCTATGGTACCAAAGAAAGCAATTTTAAATGTGGTTTCAAAGCCTTCTTTATATAATGGATAATATATTTTTAATAATTTTTTTAATAAATTAAACCAATTAAAAATATTTGACATTATTATAAATTAGCATTTTCATCTTTTGCATATTGAACAACTTTTAATTTTAATGCTTGAGTTGTTTGGTTATCTTGTGTAAAATGTAGTTCTTCTAATGCTTTATTGACCTCTTTTGTTAATTTTTCATTTTCTTTTTTGATTGCTATATGTGATTGTTTGGTGTTTTGGAAAGTTTGGCATTCTTCTTTTGTAAGTTGAGGGTTTGAGTCATAATATTCTTTGATTTTTTCCATTAATTGGTTATCGATGTTTGGAATTGATTTTGCTAATGTTGGATTTTTTGATATAAATAATTCTGCAACATCAGATTCTAAAATATAACCATCAATTGTTTTTGCTAGTAATCCTAAATTAAAAGCATTTAAATCTTGTAATTCTTGAGGATGATCGCTTATCATTTTTGCTTTTTTTTCGTGTGCAGAATCTTTTTGGTAAGCTATTTTTTTTTCTTTTAAATCTGCAAGTTTTTCTACTTCTAAATCTTTGTGTAAGATAACTTTAACTGATCCAAAATGATAAGGGTCTGAAAAAGCAACTGTTTCTTCTCTTTCAGGGGTTTTGGTATGTCCTGCAATAACTAAATCTACTTCATTGCTTGTTAAAGCATTAAATAATCCATCAAAATCTATTTTTTTAATAATTAATTTTTTACTTAACTTTTTAGCTAATTTTTTAGCAATTGCTACATTATAACCACAAGCAAATCCATTTTTTTTTCCTTGAATAGGATGTATTTGGTCTTTGTATTGTTCGTTGTTTCCCATAGTAAACCATTCTAAAGGAGCGTATTTAAGTTCCATTCCTACTACTAAATCGCCATTTAATGCAATTTCTTCGGTTGGGGTGGTTTGAGTAGTTGTTTTATCTTTTGTTAGTTGCCACCATACAATTCCTCCTATTATGTATAAAATTACAAAATCACCAACAACTAAACTAATAATTAAATTTTTATTCTGTTTCATTTTATTACCTCTTTTGGGATTATGTTTTTTATTAATAAAAGTTTTTGTAATTAAAAAAATTATACTTATAATATTTATTTAGTCAATTATAAAATTATCACTTTTGTTATTTACTCGTTTTTATTAAAACACCTTATTTAATATTTTTTTTGATTATAGTTTTTCTTTTTGGCTTGCCTATTTTAAATTTATTATTTTTGAATCATTTGTATTTATTAAAAGAAGCATCTTTGAGAAAAGTTTTTAATTTATCACTTTGAGGGTTGTTAAGGATTTGTTGTGGAGTTCCTTCTTCTAAAATTATGCCATCTGCCATAAAAACAATTCTATCAGAAATTTTTTGAGCAAATGCAATTTCATGAGTTACTAAAATAATAGTTATTTTTTCATGAGTTAAATTAGTCATAATATCAAGAACTTCTTTAGTTAATTGTGGATCCAAAGAAGCGGTAGGTTCATCAAATAAAATTATTTCTGGATTCATACATAAGGCTCTTGCAATTGCAACCCGTTGTTTTTGTCCTCCTGAAAGTGTTTGAATGCTTTGAGATGCTACATCTAAGAGTCCTACTTTTTGTAATTTTTCGCGTGCTATTTTTTGTGCTTCTTCTTTGCTTTTTTTAAATACTTCTGTGAGTGCCAAAGTGCAATTATTCAAGACATTTTTGTGGGCAAATAAATTGAAATGTTGAAAAACCATGCCAATTTTTTTTCTTAAATTATACACATTATATTTTGGATTTAAGATATTTGTGCCTTCAAATAAAATAGTGCCAAAATCAGGTTCTTCCAATAAATTAAGACATCTTAAAAGAGAAGATTTACCAGCTCCTGAAGGCCCTATTAAAGTAATAATTTCGTTTTGTTTGATTTTTAAATTAATGTCTTTTAAAACAACTTTAGTGCCATATTTTTTTTGGAGATTTGTAATTTCGATGATATTATGCATTTTTATTACCTAATTTGGTTTCTAATTTTTTTAAAAGATAAGAAGAGATGAAAATTAAAATTATATATATTAAAGATGCGTTGATTAAAAAACCAAAATTATTTGATGTTCTATAATTGTTTTTGCTAAAAGTAAAAATATCTACAACTGTAATTACATAAAAAACACAAATATCTTTGATATTTAGAATAAATTCATTGATAATTCGCAGTAAAGATTGATGGATTACTTGAGGACATATAACACGTTTAAAAGCTTGCTTGCGAGTCATTCCTAAAGCTAGGGATGCCTCAATTTGACCAGGGTCAAAAAAGGACATATTTTTAATCATAAATTCTGCTAACATAGCGCAAGAATTAAAAATAAGGATAAATAGTGCGGCTTGAAAAGGTTCTAACCATTCAAAATAACCAGTTCTTCTAAGTCCATAAAAAACAAGCATTGCTTGTAACATCATAGGGACACTTTTAACAAAAAAGATATAAAAATATAAGACAATATCTATTGTTTTGTAAAAATATCTCTCATAAAATCTTATCCGTTTCTTTTTTCTGATTCCTTTGATATAAAGGAGCCATAAAGATAACAAAAAAGCCCCTAATGTTCCTAAAAAAGCAAGGGTTATAGTAGTACAAATTACATTCCAATATGAGGGTAGATTATTTATAAATAAATTATAGCAGTTTTTCATAGGATCGTTCCACAGTTTCTTCCTTTTTTGTATATTTAATTGTATTTTTTGATATAATTTTATACAATTTTACTTAAATTATTTGTTATTTTCTTTGGTTTTGATGTAAGATAATAAATTTCATAATATTTTTTAAAATTCACTTTGTGAATTAGTTAATTTAATAGTTATTGAATTTATTAATTTTTTTCAAAAGAAAAAATATTTCATTTAAGTTTTAATGTCTTTATTATAACACATTATTTGTTTGGTGATGGTGTTTTTTTACATAATTATTGTTTTTTGATATTTTTGTTAAATGAAATTGATAAAATAAAAACCATTTACGGGAATGCCGTAAATGGTTGTTTTCAATAATTTAATTTATAATTTTAATATTTTTTTATTAAGCTTTAGTTGGCCAAAGATTCTTTATTGTATCTTGTATCCAACTTGCAAAAAGTTTATCACTTAATTGTTCTACTAAAGGAAGACAAGATTCATCTACATTGGCTAAAAGTGTTTTAGCTTCTTTAAAAACAGTTGTTAATATGCTTATTAAACTTGCTTTTGTATTATCATCATCATATGTGCATTTATCAAAACTTTCTACTTCTACATCTTCCCAATAATCAACTCCTAGAACGCTAGAATATAGAAACTCTACAAGTGTTCCAACTTCAGATTGAGATTTAGGATTTTTGACTTTTAAATATAATTTTGTTTTGTAAGCCACGTAAGAACATGATAATGATGTTTTTGTATTTAAAGAATCTTGAACGCTTTGAACTAAATTATAATTTGCTACCTCTAATTTTGGTCCTTGTGATTGTGGTGATTCAGATACAGGAGTTGTTTTTTCTTTTGGATCTTTTTTGTCATCTGCAAAAGCACTTGGAATAAATGCTGATAAGAAACATGAAATAAACACAAATGTAATTACTATCAAGAAAATTAAATAATTGTTTTTAACTGATTTTTTTAACAATTATAAAACCTCCTAATTAAAATATACAAACTTAAAGTAACTATCATCCTGTAGGTTTATTATATCATACTTTAAATGTTTTGTATCTAAAAAACCGTTTTAAAATGACCTGAATTAATTATTCTTTTAATATTTAATTAATTTTTAATCGAGATTTAGTTTGTTAAAATTGAATAAAATGCAGTGATTTTATTATAATATTACATTTTTAACTTTAATTTGTGTTATAATTAGCATGAGAATAAATACATTTTTTGATGATTCTACAAAGATGATTTTTAAAATTTATTTATTTTCTATTTTTGTATTTGCCTTTTTAATTTTTTAAATTTTATTTCAATGTTAAGTTGGAAATAAAATCATATAAAGAAAGCAGGTGATATATAAATTATGGTAAAACTCAAAAAAAATAAAGCAAAACTGTTAATATTTGCTGGCTTTTGGGCTATTTTGCTATTTTTAAATCACAATTATTTAATTTTTGCTGACCAAGATGATGATATTGAAAACGTGATAACTCTAATTGAAACTAAAGAGAATCAAACAGAACAAATAAAAATACAATGTCAAGATTTATTGCAAAAGGGCGAGAAAGATGCCTAATTTCTTAGTAAATTAACCACTTACAACTGCAATTAGTAATGCAGTACAACATATTTTTGGTCTATTTTGTGAAAGCAAGATAGATTATAGCAGAAAATAAAAGCAAAAAAACGAGAAACTGTTTATCGTTTGGATTTGCGAGTTGAAAATAGTCATGGAAAAGCTTTGCAATAAGCCTAAGAGAAAAAAACGGGCAGTAGCTATAAGGAAAAACAGTTGATACCTTATATTTTAGGGCAGTTTATATATTTTTTGCGTATATAAAATTTACTAACACTTATTAATTTAAGCGGCAAGCAAAATTGCTAAACCTAAAACCACCACAACCACATAATTTTTTTATTTTTGTATATTAATTGTGGTTATCTCTCCTAAAACTATTAAGGTAAGAAATTAGAGTAACTTCTATCTTCCTAAAAGTTATTTGCTAAAAGTATAAAAGCATCTAAAATAAACTTAAGTGTTTAGTCTCAAGGAAAAAGCAGAATCGTAGTAGTCGTAAGAAATTCAAAGCTTAGCTGGAATGCATAAGTGGACTGACTTACCAAGGAATTTGGGAAAACCAAATACAAGGCGAAAGAAGAAATATATTTTATATAAACGCTGTATGCTTGGAAACTTGCTTGTACGGTGTTGTGCGAGGCTCAAAAAAACCTAATTATTAGCTAATAATTAAGGCGTTTTGTTTCTATCGCGATAATTACTCAAATCAAAACTGAAATTAATCAATTAGCAGTTAATAATCAAACAGAAATTCAAAAATATTTAAATGATCCCATTTTTATAAATATCCTAGGTTTAATTAAAAAAAAAGAAGTAGGAGCCCAACAACAAGTAATTGATTATTTGGAACAAATATATATTTGGGTACAAAAATTAAATACAGATGTTAATAGTATTTTAACATCATTTGAAATATTGACAGCAAAAACATTAAAATTTAGAGAAGTTTCTAAAGAGTACGATAATGTTTTAGACAAAATTACAAATATTTTTTCATATATGAAATCAATATCCACATTAAATGATGCAATATATGAACAAGATTCAAAAAGCAGTGTTTCTGATGAATCATCTAATTTAGATGCAAAAGTACAAGAAGCTTTAGACCAATTGGGTGGAATTAACAAATTAAAAGATCAAAAAGTTCATGTAGATCAATTAAATACTCAATTTAATATTTTAAAAGATCAAAATCCTTTAACTCCTTCAGGTGGTTCCGGTTCTTCTGATGCTTCTGGTGGTGATTCTGATACTTCTCAAAATAATAATTCTAATGTAACCAATAGTTTTTTATTTTTTTTCTTTGTAATATTTATTTTATTATTTGTTGTTTTGATATTGTATTTTATTTTTCAAAATTTTGCAAACACAAAATAACAATTAGTTTTTTAAAATTATAAATATTATTTTTACTAAAATCAAGACTAAATTTCCCAAAACTAAATATTTATGATAATATAAAGACCAACTTTGAAGTTGGTCTTTATTTATTTTGGGGCTTTTTCAAGGAACAAAACTAGTTTAGTATTTTGTAACAATATAATGGATTGTTTCTGAAATTTCTTCTTTTTCGTTGTATTTATCTATGTAATCAATATCAATGCCGTTTTTAAGATAGTAAGTATGAGAAATCTTTTTTCCAGTTTGAAGGCTATATTTAGCTTCATTGTCTATTTTGTTATTGTCTTGGTAATAAATTATTTTTGTTATTTTTTGAGTATTTTGATCAAGATATATGACACAAAATAAAGTTCCTTGTTGTGTAAAGTGTTTTATTTGGAGGCATTTTTTAGTTTGGGGGTTGTATTTTTCAATGAAATTAATAGTTTTTTGATTGGGGTAAAAAGTAGTTTTTTTGATTAAATTGTTTGTTATTGAATCGTATATATTTATCATTTGGGTATTTTCGTTTGAGTTTGTAACAATTAAATTATTTTCGTTTGAAATTAATTTATTTTGGTTAACTATTTCATTATTATTTTCTTTATTTGGTTTATTTTCTTGGATAATCGGATTTGGTAGTTTTGTTGATTCTTTTTTTTGAGTAAATATTTTGTCTTTGTGTTCTTTGTTATATAAAATAAAACAACTTAAAAACATTATAATAACCATTAAAATAAGGCACAATATGTGAATTAATGGCCATTTATGCTACAACTTATTTATAAAATTATAAATTATAAAATTGCTAAATTGCCAAATTATCATTGCTAAATCTTTAAATCTTAAAACCAAAAGCACAAATCATAGATTACAAATAAGTACTCTTATTATACAACATATATTGTTATTTGCATCAATATTTTTAAAATTACTCAATATTTTAATATTTTAGCAGTTTTTATTTGTAAATTGATGGAAAAATACAAATATTTAAAATAAATAAGCATATTTGTTGTTTTTTTTTTTTTTTGATGTTAAAATATAGCTAATTAACAATTTGTTTTTTCCTTATTTGTTATTTGTTAAAAATTAGATTAAAAATATTATTTGTAATTGTATATTTATAAATTAATAGATATAAGTATATTTATAAGTAATTTTATAATTATAATTAATATTTGCAAATTGTTAATTTATCAATACTTAATATACAACAAAAATAAAAGAAAGGTTTTTTTATGTAAAAGTAATAATTTTACTATATTAATTTACAAACTGGCTTGCATAATATCTAAGTTTTTCCAAATGCTGCAAAAATAGCTAAATTGAGCTTTATAAGTTTTTAAACATTTTAAATTGTTTATCTTTTGGAAACTGATCATCATATTAAAAATTTATTATTTTTACATTTTTACAATAAAAAACAATTTCTTATTTAGGATAAGAAGAAAGGCAGTTGTTTTAAAAGTGACACAACAAAAACAAAAACAATTATCATGTCTAGTTGTAATTATATCTGGATTTTTATTAGTATTATTAGTTATTCTTATTATTGATCCTTTTGGATGGTTTAAAAAAACAAAAACACTACCTACATATAATCCCCCATATACTTTTTTTGCACCAGAAACATTTAGTCTGGATTGTGATAAATTAAATGTAGAACAAACTATTAATAAAGTCAATGATATTTTAGAAGAAAATAATATAGGAATAAGTAAATCAGATAATGAAATAATTCAAAATAACTTTAATGAAATTCCTAAAAATAAATTAGAAACTGATTATTTGGAAAGAAAAAGAAAAGATTATATTGAAGATAAAAAAGCTCAAAATGAAAAAAACTTAACAAATTTAAAAATAGAAAATTATCAAAAAATTCAAAAATTATTCGAATTAGATAATCAAAAAAACCCTTTGGAAAATCAAGAATTAGAAGCAAAAAGCCAAAAAACACAATTAGAAAATGAATTAGAAACTTTAAAAAATAAAAATACTTCTTTGCAAGGAGAAATTACAAATTGTATAAATCAAATCAAAAACGAACCAAGTTCTACATCACAAAATTACTCAGAAAGCAATTTAGAAGAAATAAGAAGGAATAATAGTAATATTCAAGAACAAATTAGAAATAAACAAAGCGACGTTCAATATAATCAAACTCAAATCAATAATATTACAAATAACGAACTTCCCCCAATTCAAACTAAAATTAAAAATCTTCAAGAAAGCTTAAGTCCTTTAGTGAAAGAATACAAACATTTAATAGAAGAAAAAACAGAATTAGAATCACAAATAAAATGTTTAAATGAATTTAATGAAAAACTTAAATCTTTTGATATATACCAACATAGCGAAAAACCCCAAAACCATTTTAAAAAATGTCAAACTTGTCAACAATGGAAAAATTGTATAGACAGCGAATTTGAAACAACTTTTTATCCTATGGTTAAAAAAGAAAGAGATGCTTTATTATTTCAAGTAACCCTTATTAAAACTAAATATCTTTTATTAGCTATTAAAAAAATAAGTAAATATTACTTTGAATTAAAATATTTATTAGACTATAAAAAAGAAGAAATAAAAAATAATTATTTTGCAGACCAAAATTCTATTCTATATTTAGAAACTACTTTTTATCAAACTCAATATCATCTTATTTCTTTAATGTCAATGTTAAAAGGAATTGAAAAAGCAAATAAAGGAAAAAAACCTTCTTTTGAATATGATGATTTATTTTCTAAAACAGTTAGATTTTTAAATATAATTGATTCTCTTTCAAAAGATGATTCACTTAAACATCAATTTGAAAAAGAAGAACCAAACATACAAATTAAAGAATTGCAAAAAGATAAACTCGATAATTTGTTGAAAGACAGAGCAAATTACTGTTATTTACCACTATTTAGAAATCCACAAGAACAAAATGAATTTATAAATAAATTCAAACAAATCTTTATGGATGAAGAATTTCAAGAAGACGAATCTAAACCCGAACCTGCATTTATACAAACTTTTAAAAAAAATCAATTTTTTAATAAAAATAAATCTGAATCTGAATTAAATAATTGGGATACTATAAAAAAATTCAATCCTAATTGTCAATATCTTAATTTAGATCAATATTGTTTAGAACCTAACACACCCCAAGAAAAAGACAAAAAACCCTATGAAAAATTTATAGAGCTTTTAAGAACTATTTCTTCACAAGGACAATATTACATTTGAAATACAAATATAAAGATATAAAAGATATAAAATAAATAGAAAAGGAAAAAACCATGTTAACACAAAATAATCAAGTAAATTTGTCTAAAGAACGTTGGCAAAAAGTAGCAGTTGTTGCTTTGGTATTAATAACTGTTGTTTTAGTATTTGCATGTTATCAATTTAATAATAAAATTAATAAATTAGAAAATGATTTAGCTAAATTACAAAAAGCAGAACCAAACCAAACTCCACTTCCAAATCCCAATCCTTTAGAGGAAGTTCAAGGTGAAGTACCTATATTTTGTAAGGAATTGGAAAAACAATTAGAACAAGTTAAAAAGACTACTGATTGGAAATTTGATAACAACGATTGCTTAAGAGGATTAGAAAATAATCTTGAAGGGCTTCAAGAAGTTAATTTACAAAATCATCTAGACCAAGTTACAACTCATATTTTTGAAAGTGCTAGAAAACAATTTGAAAAAGAATACAAAAATATCCCAAATCTTAGTACTTCTTCTGCAAATTCAGCACAAACCACACTTAAAGGTATTATTGGATTAGTAGAAAAATTTCAAAAATGTTGTAAATTCAGAGACAACGTTAAAAAGGATTTGGAAGACAAAGCAGCAGTAGATGGCACGACAGGAAAATATGTATTAACAGGACAACCTGAATATGGCTATAAAGAATTACAAAAAGGAAGAGAGTATCTAAGAGCTTTTGCAAATATTTTAGATCTATATCTTAATACTAAAACCAAAATCAAGCAACTAACTCTTTCCTCTAAAGTTTCTGAATTAGAAAAAAAACATTTGCGAAATTTAAACATAAACATTGATACAACAGTTAAATCTCTTTTTACATACGCAAACAACATAAGAGCAAATACACTTCCTGCAATATTTCAAAATAAAATTCATTAGAAATCCTAAATTAAGAAAGGTATAAATAAATGCAACTAAAAAACAAATCTCTTACTTTAACTTTAATTATTCTAACTTTAGTAACCTTTTTTTCTTTAGTGCTTGCTTTGGTTTTAAATTATACTAAAAATGATCATGAAAATCAATTTGTAAACGGACCTTTTCCAGATTCTAATTTTCCAGGAAAACCCAATGAAGACGGCGACCAATCCCAAAATAATTCATCCAATGTTTCTGCTATGAACTCCGATTTTTTATCTGGTTTATTAGATGTGCTTACTCCTCCAGAATTTAATTTTGAAAATTTTAAACCTTATAGTTTTATTTTCGGATTAGAAGAACCCATTCAAAAATTAAAAGAAATAGGGGACCGTTTTGACCTAAGAACTAAACATAAATATAATTTAGGAAAAGAAGGAAAGCCTACCAAACTTCCTAGAGGAGTTATTTTTTATGGACCTCCAGGAACTGGTAAAACTCTTTTAGCTGAATGTTTTGCTAAAGAATCTCAGCTAAATTTCTATATTATTACTCCCGCTCACACTTTGGAAGAAATAGAAAATATCTTTGCCAAAGCAAGAAAAAATAGTCCTTCAATTGTCTTTGCAGATGAAGCCGAAGAAACTATTAAAGCCAGAGATTCTAAAGACTTTTTAGAACCAGGTGATGCTAAAAAAACCGCTTTAATCTTAGCTGAATTAGATGGTGTAAAAACAGATCCTGACAAACCAATTTGTTTTGTGGCTGCAACTAATCACTTAGGAAAAATAGATTCTGCCATCGTTTCTCGTCTAGAACCTGTATACATCGGGAACATCGAACCTAATGAAAGAATTAAATTCTTACGTCTTATGGCAAAACTTTACAAAATTAATCAAAAAACTTATGATTATCTAAGAGTTATTGCTGATAATTTCAACTATTGCCTAGACCATCCAGAAATGTTTGCAGAAGCCATAGAACATGGTTATGTTATTCCTTCCGTTGCTAAAAAAAGTGTTAGAGGTAGAACAAAAATTGGAGACAAAGAATATTTGTATGGCAACTTAGACCCTGTTAATAATGTAGTTGATAGAAATGAAAGACTTGAAAAAATGAAAAAAGCAGGCACCCAATATAATCCTCCAACTGACCAAAATGGCAAACCTAAATATGATATAGAAGTTTTAGAAGGTATTAAAAAACATTTCTTTGACCTTTTATCAGGAAGAAAATTAGAAAACTTAATTACTAATGCTGCTAATAAAGCAGGTTTCTATGGACATTCAGAAATTTTAATTTCTGATTTAGAAGAAGCTTTTGGTGAATATTTTGGTCATAGACAAGATTATTTAAACAATAATAATTTAAGCCAAGAAGCTAAAGAGGCATTGGAAAAAATAAATAATTATTTATATAACGAAACAAGAAATAATCATTTAGGAACACGAGGACCACTTATTGACGAAGACGTACAAAAAAAACAATAATTTATTAAAAAAATATTGCTTTTAAAATCAATTATTATGGTATAATATTTATAATTTATACTCTAACATAACTTGAAGAAAATATTTTAAAAGGAGGTTAATTTGATATGGATAATTACCTTATTGCCAAAAAAACTATTACTAAAAATACTAATTATATTATCTTTTATAAGTATTGGCTTTTTCCTTTCCTTTTTTCATTAATCTTTTTAAAAATAAGTATTAGTTGTTATGTCTTTTCTGATGAAGTTCCAAATCCAAACGAACAACAAGAATTACCATATAAACCAGAACCAGCCCAAGAAAATGAAGTTTTTAAAAGACATAAACAAACCAAAAAACAACAAGACAAACAAAGAGAAACTTGTGAAAAAGAAACTAGACAACAATACGAAAAATTATATGATTATTTTTATGATAAAGATACTTTTACCAAATATTGGAATCAAAGACAAACTAAACCAAATCCTATTTTTGAAAAAATTTTATCCTTGAGTAAAGCTAATCAAGTATCTGATTTAGAAAGTGCCTTAGACCGATATTTTAATTATCTTATTGCAGTTCTAACAACTAAATATGTTTTGGAAGAATACAATATCCAAAAAAACTCCAATTCCCAAGAGCTAACTTCCCAAACAGAAGAACTTTCTTTAAGAGATGAAGATAATCTAAAACGAACCCAACTTTCAAGTTTTCAAACTGATTATTCTAATTTGCAATTTAGAATTGAGTTTTTGAATCTCTTTTTTAAAACTTTGTTAGAATTAAAGGAAAAACAAAAACAAGATATCGATTCTATTGTAGAAAAGTTTTATACTGAAATAAGCAATCACAATAATTTATTGCAAAAAACTTCTTCTCTACTTCATTTGCAAGAACAACCACATGATTATCTTACTTCGGTTAATCACAAAACACTATCAAATGAAATAACTAAAAATAATTTTGAAGTTCATGAGATAGACCCAGAAATTGATCGTTTTTTGGCTCATGGAGATGATACTTTAATAGATGATTTTTATGGACGCAACAAAAATAATTTCATTGATTATTTTCAAAAAATAATACAACCTGCTACTCAAGAAGTTGTTTTGCAAAACGATACTCAAATAAATACTAATTTACCTCAATTAAAAGATGTTTATGCTAAATTTATTCTAAACAAACGTTGTACTATTGAAGACCAAGATACTCTTTTAAAAACAATAACTTCTAATGATTCCAATAATCCTAATCAAAATGGTATGAAAGAAAAATTACTCAAAGATTTAGAAAAACTTCATACTAATTATGAAAAAATATACCAAGAACAAAAAGAAACTATTCAAAAATATCAAACTTTTTTATTACAAGAATTAAAAACCCAAAAAAAAGATATTACTAATCGTTTTAAAGATAGAAAACCTTATGAAATTTATTTACAACAAGAAAATCTCTTACAAGAACAATTACAACGAGGAATTGATGAATTAATCGATACTTATGTTAATAAACCATTAAAACTTTTAGAAACGTCCAAAAATGAGGTTCAAACAGAAATTACCAATATTAAAAAATTTATCCAAGAAACTACAATTAATAATCTTAATACAACTTCTTTAAAAAAAGATTTTGATACTTTTAATAATAATTATTGTACCAAAAGAGAAGAATTCACCCAACAACAAGCCAAAACTAAACAAGAAGTAGATCAAAGTTTAGCTGAATTAAAAGCTAAAATAGAAGACTTAATTGTTAAATATCAAGCTCTTTTGGAAGAATCAGAAGAGATGAAAACCAAATTTAATAACTTAGAACCACATAATGAATTAAATGGGTTTTTTGCAACTCCTTTAACAAAAAATAATTTTTTAAGTTTCTTAAAAAAATTACAAGATGAAGAAGTAGATAAAGAATCACACTACGATCAATTAATTAACAACTCAAAAACTAATTTTAAACAAAGCAGTAATGCTTATTTTTATATTCAAACTATATTACTTTTATTAAAAGCACATAACACAAATATAAATAATTTTATTCAAAAATTACAACAAGAAAAAATATCTAATCTACCCATTTTTGATGCAACAAACAAAAAAAATGAAACAATAATTGAAAATGAATATCAAAGTTATAAAAAAGATATTAATACTTTTTTTCAAAAAATCCAAACTCCAGAACAAATTATCAAAGAAGATGACAAAAATCTTTTTAAAGACCAAAACACTTGGCTTGATAATGTTATGCAAAACCTACACACTAACTTATCTGAAAAAACCGACAAAAGTAAAAAAGACCAAAATCAATTAAAAGATGACTTAGAAAAACATTATACTAATTTTAAAAGTAAACATGATGAAATTATGAATTTTTTGAAAGATTTATTTCCTAATGTGGAAAAACAAACTCAAACAGGAAAAGATATTTTACAATTAAATAATAAAAATATAGAATTAATAAAATCAAATCAAAGAGAACAAAAAAAGAAGAAAAAGGAAATTTCAGAAGAGGAAGAAAAAGTTCAACAAAAAAAACAAAACAAACAACAAGAACAAGAAAACATAAAAAGTACAATAAATAAAATAAAAGAAACATGTCCAGAACCCCAAGGACAAGAAATTCCTCCAGTTATCAATTACCCTAAATTAGAACTTAATCTAGAACAAATTTTAGCATCTTATGAAAGTCATTTAAACGAACTAAACAATCAACTAAAAAATCTAAAACAAGGTTTAAAAGACATAATTCAAACATATGCAACTGAATTATCAGATTTATTAAAAACACTTTCTTCTGAATCACTTCAATCACATAATAAAACTTTTAATTGGTTTAATAATTCTTTTCAAAATTTTAAAACCCCAGAACAAGCCATAACACAAATAAATGATTGGCTAAATCAGAGTGGAGTTTATCATTATGAAGAAAAACAATGATTATCAAAAATTAGATAATAAGTTGTCAAATCAATTAATCCATATTTGGCTTTGGGGTTTAATTGGAATTAATGTTTTATTTATAACTGTTATTTATCTTGGTAATCACACTAAAATTAAAAACTTTTTGAAATATGATCTATGGAGTTATTTTTTAAAAGAAAAACAATTAGAAGAAGAAGAAATAACAAGTTATCATGAAGCAGGACATACTCTTATAGCTCTTTTATATCCTGAAAATTTTCAAGTTCCTTACGTTACAATTAAACGTACTCAAAGAACCTTGGGACATACTTCTTGCAAAGTTTTAAAATCTGATCCCAAAACAGAAACACTCGTTAATTTTGGAGGAACTGCTGCTGAAAATATTTTATCCAAAAACCATCAAATGAAACGTTTACAAGTAGGAAAAGGCTCTGGTTTTGACCATAATAGTGCTAAACATAACTTAAATAAATTCTCTCCTTATCCTCAAAAAGATTTTAATGCCTTTTTACAAAAAACAGAACATTTATTACAAAATAATAAAGATGCTTTAGATGAAATAGCCCGTAAATTATTAATTAAAAAAACTTTATCTCAAAAAGATTTAGATGAAATTACTAAAAAATATCCTTTAAAAAAAAGTTACAATAAATAAGATTTATAATTTTCTAATAATAAAATGTTTGAAATAAAAAAGCCCTTTTGTTGAAGGGCTTCCTTTTTGAGTTATTATAATATTTTTGCACTTTTTACAACTAATATAAAAGTCAATATTTTTGAATAATCAAGTATTTTTAGTAGCTCAAATTAACAAATTACTAAAAATTGCCTTTTTCAAATTACAAAACAACAAAAAAATAAAAAAAAGTTAGCAAAAAATAACATAATATTAAAAAAAATGCTAAAATAAAATAGTAAGTATAATTTTTTTTAGTTTTGTCATCTTTTATTTTGGTTGTTAAAGCCCTATTTCACTAAGTTTTTAATTTTAAAAGTTTACTTTCATTTGTAAAGTTTGCTTTAAAAAATAAAAAAATTAAAGCCATAAATTTTGCCATCCAACAAATACAGAAATAAAATTTATCCAAAAAAATATTGGGAGGAAAAATATTAGCAAAATTTTAGCCATCAATTAAACAACTATTTATAATAAATCAAATAATAATTTGAAATATTTTTACAAAAAACTTATTATTTGCATTTTCATTTATTTGCTATCTATGCTATCTACACTTTTTACTAATTTTACCAAAAATATTTATTTCTTAATTCAAAAATAACTTTTTAACAATATTAACAATATTA
Organism: Mulberry dwarf phytoplasma; assembly: GCF_056504655.1. NCBI lineage: Bacteria > Bacillati > Mycoplasmatota > Mollicutes > Acholeplasmatales > Acholeplasmataceae > Candidatus Phytoplasma > Mulberry dwarf phytoplasma. The sequence continues at coordinate 298,880 of NZ_CM151418.1, forward strand.
AAATTTAAAAAGCTAAAATTAAAAAAATAAATTAAAAAAGAAAGAATGAAAAAAGGTTTTTAAATGAGCAACTATATCAACAAATTGCGCCAAAAAATTGGAAAAGACCCTTTATTTTCTCCTGGGGCTTCCGTTATTGTTTATGAAAATAATAAATATTTATTGCAATTCCGCAAAGATTTTAATGTTTGGGGACTTCATGGTGGAGCAATGGAATTAGGAGAAACTGGAGCTGATGTTTGCGTAAGAGAACTAGAAGAAGAAACAGGTCTTAAAGCTTTAGAAATTTATCCCTTTCGTACCTATTGTGGAAAACATTTTGTTATCAATTATCCTAACGGAGATGTTGTCTATCCAGTTGTTATGGCTTTTGTAGTAACTAAAACACAAGGAAAATTAAGCCCACAAGATGATGAAGTTGCTAAACTAAAATGGTTTGATGAGGCCTCTTTGCCAATGGATGTTATGATGGAAATTGACAAAACCTTTTTAAAAGATTTTTTACAACACAAAAACCAAACCCAACCTTAAACATACAAAACTAAATTTTGTTAGGCAAAATGTCTTTGCTAAGAAAAAAATTAAAATATATTCCCAATTATTACATTCAAAATAATTATAAATTGAAATAATTATAAATTGAAATAATTATTAATCCAAATTATTAAAAAATTCTCTAGGTCGCATTTATTGTTCAAATTTTTAAAGCAATTTTTAAAACCACAAAATAAATTGTTTTAACTAAAAAAAGACTATCTAATGGCGGTAGTCTTTTTTTCATTTTTTCCTCGCGCGCTTTTTGCTTTTTTTCACCACCACCACCAAATCCGCAAATAAAGCCACAAACAGCAAAAAATAATTAAATGATGTCTACAAACCACTAAATATATGTTAAAATAAATAATAATGGGATTGCAAATAAGGACTTTTGCTACCCAAAATACCATCCCAATTATTTTCATTTTTCCCCTCCAATTACTTTGGTTTCCCCCTAAAATTGTTAATTTTTGTTTTTTCACTCAGGTTTTTGATAAAAATTAACATTATTTTATTTTCATTGCACTTTCACCTCACTTCATTTTATTTTCATTTTTTAATATTGAACCAAAGTAAGAATTATTGAAATACGAACCAACAACCCGCAATTACAAATTCAAAAACTAAAAAATATAAAGGATTAAAACGATTATGTTAAATTTTTTAAAAAAAATATTTAATTCTTCCAAAAAAGCTTTAAGAAAAGCTAGAACCATAGCTAATAAAGTACAAAATTTAGAAGCCCAAATGGCTTTATTAGATGACAAAGATTTTGCCACAAAAACCGCAGAATTAAAAAAACTCTTTCAAGAAGGAAAAACCCTTAACCAACTGCTGCCCGAAGCCTATGCTCTTGCCAAAGAAGCTACCAAAAGAGTAACAGGACTTACTCCTTATTACGTTCAAATTTTGGGCGCTGTAATTTTGCATCAAGGAAATATTTCTGAGATGAAAACTGGGGAAGGAAAAACCCTTACTGCCATCATGCCTGCTTATCTTAACGCTTTAAGTGGTAACCCTGTTCACATTGTTACAGTCAATGAATACCTAGCTAAAAGAGAATTTGAAGGTAGCATCGGTGATGTTTTTCGCTTTTTGGGAATGACAGTAGGACTTAATACCAAAGACAAAGACCACGCACAAAAACAACAAGCCTATTTATGTGATATTCTCTACACTACTAACAGTGAATTAGGGTTTGATTATTTAAGAGACAACATGGAAATTGAAGCTTCCAATTTGGTAATGAAACGCCCTTACAGTTATGCTATTGTTGATGAAGTAGACTCTATTTTAATTGATGAGGCAAGAACGCCTTTAATTATTTCCCAAAGTGTCAAAGAAACTAAGAATTTATACAAAGAAGCACAACGTTTTGTTCGCACCCTTAAAAATAGCCATTATCTTATTGAATTAGAAACTAAAACAATTGAACTTACCGAAGAAGGAATTACCAAAGCTGAAAACTTTTTCCAAATTGATAATTTATACAACGTAGAACACGCCTCTTTGCTCCACCATGTCAAAAACGCCCTTAAAGCAGCTTTTACGATGCACAAAGACAAAGATTACTTAGTTGATTACAAAGATGGACAAGTTCTAATTATTGATCAATTTACTGGACGTGCTTTGCCAGGACGCCAATTTAGCGACGGTCTTCACCAAGCATTAGAAGCCAAAGAAGGAGTATTAATTAAAGAAGAAACTTCCATTGGAGCTACTATTACTTATCAAAATTTTTTCCGTCTTTATCACAAATTATCAGGGATGACAGGAACTGCCAAAACCGAAGAAGATGAATTTAGAGACATTTATAACATGGAAGTTATCGAAATTCCTACCAATGTTCCTATGATAAGAATTGACGATCCCGATTTTATTTTTGTTTCTTTAAAAGAAAAATACGACGCTTTAATTGAAGAAATAACTTCTCGCCACAAAAAAAGACAACCCATTTTAATTGGGACAACTACAGTAGAAGTTTCTGAAATTATTTCTAAAAAATTAAAAAAACATTCCATTAAACACGAAATTCTAAATGCCAAAAACCACTCTAAAGAAGCAGACATCATTGCTAAGGCAGGACTTAAAAATGCAGTTACTATTGCTACTAATATGGCAGGACGTGGAACTGATATTCGTTTAGGCGAAGGGATTAAAGAATTAGGCGGACTTGCTGTTTTAGGTACTGAAAGACACGAATCACGAAGAATTGATAACCAATTAAGAGGACGTGCTGGACGTCAAGGCGACCCTGGTTATTCACGTTTTTTTATTTCTAGCGAAGATGAACTTGCCCAAAGATTTGGTGGCACTAGAATAGAAAAAATTATTTCTTTGCTCCAAAAAATAAGCGATTCCGAAACTAAAACTTCATCTAAAATGGTGACTAAATTTTTTACCAAAATACAAAAAAAAGTAGAATCTTCCAATTTTGACTATCGTAAATACCTCTTAAAATATGATGATATTTTACGTATTCAAAGAGAAATTATCTATAACCAAAGAAAAGAAATTCTAGTTAGCAATAGAGTAGAACAAATCGTTCAAGATTTAATGCAAAAGACCCTTAATAAAGCTATTTTGCCACATTTTACTAACAACCCTACCCAATGTCAAACCCAAACTTTAATTACTTTTTTAGAAAATAAATTTTTCCCTAAACAAACCTTTGATTTAGAAGAAGTACAAGAATTATGCAACAACCCTAAAACAAACTCCCTTGATTCTTTTCAACAACATTTATTGCAAAAAGTAAAAGCCACTTTACAATCTCAAAAAGATTTTTTTGAAAAAGACCCTGATAAAGCTCAATATTTTGCAAAAGGTCTTAAATGGATTACATTAAAAATAATTGATAATTACTACCAACGCCACATCAATGACATGAGTTCTTTAAGACAAGGAATTGGATTTGTAAGTTACGGACAACAAGATTCTTTTATTGAATATCAAAAAGAAGGACAAGTTTTATTCAATAACATGATTGCAAAAATTGCAAACGACATTACTGCTACTATTTTAAAGTTTTCTTTCGCAGATAGTTTTCAAACACCTCCCAAACAAAAAGTTTTTTTAAACAATGATTCAAGCGATGATGAATCTTCTAAAAAAAGAAGAACTAGAAAAGTAAGAACTTCTAAAAAACCTTGGAATTAATTTGTGGAAAAATACGAAATTAATCAAATTTTACAAAACTTGCATCAAAACCTTCAAGATTTAAAACAAGCCCTTGATTTAAAAAAAACCAATCAAACAATTGAAAAATTAAATTGCGCCATGCAAAAAGAAGATTTTTGGCAAGACCCCCAAAAAGCTGTTACAATAAGCCAACAATTCAACGACTTGCAAGACAAAAAAACTACTTTAGAAACTTTAGAACAAAATTATTTGGATCTAGAAACTTTATTTAATTTAAATGAAAGCCCAAATGAAACTTCTGCTTTATTAGAAGAAGAATTAAAAAACCTTACTAAAGCCGTTTTTGATTTCAAAATTAAAATTTTTTTGAATCAACCTTATGATATTAACAATGCTATTTTATTATTCCATCCAGGAGCAGGAGGCACTGAATCGCAAGATTGGTGCGAAATGCTTTTCCGTATGTATCAAAAATATGCTCAAAAAAAGAATTTTAAAACCGAAATTCTTGATTATCAACCAGGTGAAGGAGCAGGAATCAAATCAGCTACCTTATTAATTAAAGGAACTTATGCTTATGGTTATCTAAAAGCGGAAAAAGGAGTTCATCGTTTGGTAAGAATTTCTCCTTTTGATGCTAATTCCAAAAGACATACTTCTTTTGTAGCTTGCGATGTTTTGCCAGAAATTAATGAAGAAATCAAAATTAATTTAAAAACAGAAGATCTTAAAATCGATGTTTTTAGAAGTAGTGGTGCAGGCGGACAACACGTAAATACTACTGATTCAGCAGTAAGAATAACTCATTTGCCAACAGGATTAGTAGTGGGTTGTCAAAATGAACGTAGTCAGATCAAAAACAAAGAAAAAGCTTTGCAAATGCTAAAAACCAAGTTATTTCAATTAGCATCAAAACAACAAAAAGAAGAAAATGCTAAAAAATTTCAAAGCGACCAAAAAGAAAATGGTTGGGGTTCTCAAATTAGAAGCTATGTTTTTCATCCTTACAAAATGGTTAAAGATCACCGCACTAATCAAGAAATTTTTCAATTAGAACAAGTAATGGATGGAAACATCGACGAATTTATCAATGGATATTTAACCAAAATACCTATTAGTTCTCCTCATGAATAAAAAATAAAAATACAAAGTTAATTATTTTTTTAATCAATAACCAATATAAAAAAATAATTATAGGAAAAGCCAAGATAAAAAGGCATTTCAAAGAATAAATAATTTCCCAAAGTAATTTGTTTTGGGTTTTCTTTTTGTCTTGTCTTAGAACAATTTTAATATTTTATTTTTTGAAAACAACAAAGCACACTATTTTTCATTAAAATCACTCCCTTTATTATTTATTGTTGTTGATTTTTAAACATTTTTTAATGTACTGAAATATCTTTCACCTTAATTAAAATCTTCAAAAGATTTTATTTTTTTAAGAATTTATCAAAAAACATTTTTCTCATCTTTTTTATCAAAAACACTTGACAATTCAGTTATTTTATGTGATAATATTTAGGATGAACTTTTTAATTTACGATTAAACGATTAATAAAAAAATAGAAAGTGGGTTTTTATTATGGCAATAAAAATGCGTTTACAACGTTTCGGAGTGCATAAAAGACCTTTTTACAGAGTAGTTGCAAGCGAATCTAAAAATGCTAGAGATGGTAAATTTTTAGAAATTTTAGGAACTTATGACACTATTTTAGATATTGTTGAATTAGACCACAACAAAGTACAAAAATGGTTATCCAATGGCGCTCAACCAACTAAAACAGTCAAAAAAGTATTTAAAAAAAATAAATTTTTTGCAAAAACTAACACTAAAGTTGAAAAATAATTTTTTTCTCAATTTCAAAAATAAATGAAAGCGCCTTTAACGGTTAAAAACTAAATTTTATGATTATTGAAATTATCACTATTTTTCCGCTTTTTTTTAAAAGTTTTTGCGAAACTTCCATTATTAAAAGAGCTTTAGAACAAAAAAAAGTTCAAATAAAACTTCATGATTTAAGAACTTATAGCAAAAATAAACATAATCAAGTAGATGATAGCGTTTATGGAGGAGGAGTTGGAATGTTGCTTTCTTTCCCTCCTTTTTTTGATTGTCTACAAAAAATAAAAACTCCCCAAAGCAAAGTTATTTTATTATCTCCTCAAGGACAAATTTTTAATCAAATGCATGCCACTAATTTTGCTCAAAAAGAAACTCATTTAATTATTTTATGCGGTAATTATGAAGGGGTTGATGCAAGAATATTGCAATATATTGATGCAGAAATTTCCATAGGTGATTATGTTTTGACAGGAGGAGAAATCGCTGCTACTGTTTTGGTTGATGCAATTACAAGACTGCTTCCAGAAGTTATCAAAGAACAATCTTATCTTGAAGATTCCCATCAACAAGGTTTGCTTAAATATCCTCAATACACCCGCCCGCAAAGTTATTTGAATCACGAAGTGCCTGCTGTTTTGTTATCTGGAAACCATGCCAAAATAAGATGTTGGCGCCAAAAAGAAAGCTTGAAGGCAACTTTACAAAAAAGACCTGATCTTTTGGAAAATAAAAAATTAACTTTAGAACAAACCAAACTTTTAACAGAAATTAAACAAGAATTACAAAAATAATTCAAGAATTATTTATTTGAATTCAACAAAGGAGCAAAATTATGTCTCAATTAAAAGGACAAAATTTAATAGAATCAGTTAACCAGCACCAACTTAAAGATGTCCCTTTTTTCAAACCTGGTGATACAGTTAAAGTATTTATCAAAATTGATGAAGGAAACCGCAAAAGGGTTCAAATTTTTGAAGGTTTAGTTATTAAACGCCAAGGAAGATTAGTTACAGAAACTTTTACTGTAAGAAAAATATTTGCTGGTGTAGGAATTGAATTAACTTTCCCAGTACATTCCCCTACTAACGAGAAAATAGAAGTAGTTCGTCGTGGTATTGTTCGTCGCGCCAAATTGCATTATGTTCGCAACCTTTCTTCTAAAGCTTCTCGCATTAAAGAACAAAGATAAATTGTTTTTTTGTTTAAAGAAATACATTTTTTTATAATAAAAAACTTTTAATAACATTTTTTAAATATATTTTTCCCCTTTTTTTAATAAACAAAATTTAGAAAATTATTAAAAACAACTCTATTTTAATGATTTTTTTCAAAACCAAGAAAATTATTTCTAAAAATAAAATAGGAGCTCAAAATGTCTTTTTATGAAGAATTAAAATGGCGTAATTTAATTAAAGATTGTAGTAACGAAACACAAGTTAAAGAATTATTAGACAACAACCAAGTTAAGTTTTACTGTGGGCTTGATCCTACTTCTCATTCTTTAACAGTGGGTTATTTAGTTCAAATAACAATGATTTTATTAATGCAAAGACAAGGACATCTACCCGTTATTTTAGTAGGTGGGGCTACAGGTTTAATAGGAGATCCCAAAGAAACTGAAGAAAGAAAATTATTATCTTTAGAAAATTCATTGCAAAATGCTAAAAGTATTGAATGTCAACTTAAAAACATATTGTTAAACAAACAAGTAGAATTTGTTAATAATTATCAATGGCTTTCTCAAATAGATATCATTTCTTTCCTCAGAAACTACGGAAAACTTTTTAACATTAACTATATGCTTTCCAAACACGCAGTAGCCAAAAGACTTGCTTCTGGCATCTCTTTTACTGAATTTTCTTATATGATTTTACAATCTTTAGATTTTCATCATTTATACAAAAATCATAAAGTTAGATTACAATTAGGCGGTTCTGATCAGTGGGGAAATATCACAAGCGGACTAGAACTCATCAGAAAATTAGAAAAAAAATCCGATGCCCTAGGAATTAGCACTCCTCTTTTGTTAAATTCAGATGGAACGAAATTTGGCAAAAGCGAAAAAGGGGCTTTATGGTTAAATCCTTCAATGACTTCCCCTTATGAAATTTATCAATATTTTTTAAATGTTTCTGATAAAGAAGTAATCAATTATCTAAAAATGCTTACTTTAATCCCCAAGCAAGAAATTTTGGAATTAGAAAAAAACACCTTGGAAAACCCCCAACAAAGATTAGCTCAAAAAGCTCTTACCCAAAACATTATTACTTTAATTCATTCCTCAGATATTTTGCAAGAATGTATAAAAACTAACCAAATTTTATTTTCTAATGCTAAAAAAGAATCTTTCCAAGAAAAAGATTTTATTTTATTGCAAAAAACTTTGTTTTGTCATTCCACAAAAGAAGATATTTTATTAGTTGATGCTTTAGTTCAAACAAAACTGGCAACTTCTAAAAGTGAAGCTCGTGAATTTATCAAAGACAACACTATTAAATTATTTAATCAAAAAATCAAATCCCTTGATTTTGCAATAACCAAAAAAAACACTTTATTTGATAAATATGTCCTTTTGAAAAAAGGCAAAAAAAACAACGCTTTAATAGTCTTTTAATTATTAATAACTTTTTATTTATTTTATTAATTCATTTATGAAAAAATATGTCTTAACAAATTAAGAGGTTTCCAAAATGCAAAATAATCCTTTTCGCTGTTTTTTTCCAATTTTCAAAACCAACCCCGAGATTGTTTACTTTGATAATGCTGCTACTTCTTTAAAACCTCAAAAAGTAATAGATGAATTGACTAGATTTTATAGCACAAATGGACTCAATACCAAATCTTTTGGCGTTTTGTCTCATCAAAACACTTTACTAATGAACGAAACAAGAATTAAAACAGCTAATTTTATTAATTCCAAATCAGAAGAAATTATTTTTACTAAAGGAACTACTGATTCTTTAAATATATTAGCTCAAAGCTTAGGAGAAACCCTTCAAGAAGGTGACGAAATTATTACATCAGAATTAGAACATAATTCTTCCGTGTTTCCTTGGTTTAAACAAGCCAAACTAAAAAAAGCAAAATTAATTTTTGTTCCCCTAAACGAACAGAATCAAATAACTGTAGAAAATTTTGCTAAGGTTTTAACAAACAAAACTAAAATAGTTGTTTTAACTCATGTTTCTAATTTACTAGGGTACGAAACTCCCATTAAAGAAATAACAACTTTAGCTCACAAAAAAAACGCTTTAGTTATTTTAGATTCTGCCCAATCATCAAGTCACCTACCCATAGACGTTAAATTTTTAGATGTAGATTTTTTAGCATTTTCATCCCACAAATTATACGGTCCTTTTGGAATAGGGATTTTGTTTGGCAAAAATCATTTATTAGAACAATTACAACCTCCTTCATTTGGAGGAACTTCCATTAAAGAATTTTCTTTAAAACATTTTTTACTCAACGAAGGTCCTAATAAATTTGAATCAGGGACTCCTAATATTTCAGGAATTCTTGCTTTTAAAAAAGCTTTGGAATTTGTGGAAGAAATTGGTTTTGAAAACATCCAAAAACATGAAAAAAAGATTTATCAAAATATAATGAAAGAATTAAAACAAATTCCTAACATCACAATTTATAATCCTCAAGCTTTTTCTAATATCATTACTTTTAACTTTAATCAAATTCATGCCCATGATGCAGAAGCTTTTTTAGCTCAGGAAAATATTTATGTAAGAACTGGTAGATGTTGTGCTTTTTTAGCTACTCAAAAACTAAAACAAACAAGTATAATTAGAGTTTCTATAGGCATTCACAACAATCAAGAAGACGTTGATATTTTAATTAAAAACTTAAAAAAAACGCAAACTTTTTTCTCCAAATTTAATAAATAACTCAAGGCATTAAAATGTTAGAAATAAATAAATTATATCGTGATTTAATCATTAAACATTATCAAGAACCTCAAAATTGGGGACTTTCCCAAGACCCTGATTTTACAAACATAACTAATAAAAATGTTTCTTGTGGTGATTCTATTTCATTACAAATCAAAATCTCAAATCAAAAATTAATAGATATTAAATACGAAACTCAAGCTTGTGCTATTTGTCGCGCTTCAGCAAGTTTGATGTCTATACATCTTAAGAATCTAGAAATTCCACAAACATTAGAAAAAATAAATCATTTTTTAGCTATGATTAATAATCAAATATATGATGAAACTCAACTTGACAAAGAATTACTATTATTTAAACATTTTATTAATTTTCCTGGAAGAGTCGCTTGTATAAGTCTTCCTTGGAAAGCTTTACAACAAGTAATTAAAGCACACACAATAAAAAAAGTTATTAAATAAAAAAGACAACCCTAAAAAGGTTGTCTTTTTTATTTATAAATATTATACATCAAAATCTTAAAATACCTAATTTTTTTCGTACCTGTTGGATTTTTTTCTCTGCAATCAAGGAAGCTTTTTGAGCTCCTTTATTTAAAATATCATCCAATTTTGCACTATCAATTAATTGATAAAATTTTTGTTGCAAAGGTACAACAAAATTAATTATTTCTTCACCGACTTTATTTTTTAACTCTTTATAATTACTTTTTTGAAAAAGTTTTTCACTTTCAAAAATACTAATTTGCTTTAAAGAAGCATAAATGGTTAAAAGATTAGAAATTCCAGGTTTATTTTCTGGATCATATTTAATTATTTTTTGGGAATCTGTAACAGTTTGGGCAATTTTACTTTTAATTATTTGAGGATCATCCAAAAGTAAAATATAGCTTTTAGGATTTTCCGTATCACTTTTACTCATTTTTTTCAAAGGGTTTTGCAAAGATTTTATTTTCGAACCCAAAGGATTAAAAAAAGGTTCCGGAACAACAAAAGTATTACCATATAAATTGTTAAATCTTGTAGCCAAGTTTTTAGTTAATTCTAAATGTTGTTTTTGATCTTTGCCAATAGGCACTAAATTTGCATCATACATCAAAATATCAGCTGCCATCAATGTGGGGTAAGTAAATAAAGAAGTCCTTATTCCTTCTGCATTAATTTTGCTTTTTTCCTTATATTGAATCATTCTTTGTAGTTCAGAAAAATAAGAATTGCATTCCAAGAGATAACCCAAATAAGTATGTTGTGTTACTTCAGATTGAACAAACAAATTTATTTTTTCAGGATCAAGCCCTGATGCCAAATAAAGAGCTGCTATTTTTTTGATTTGTTGTTTTAGTGTTTGGGGTTCTTGATAAAAAGTAAGGGCGTGCAAGTCAGCTATAAAAAGATAAAAATCAAAATTTTTTAAGTTTTGTTGCAAATATAGCAAAGGTTTTAAAACCCCAATATAATTTCCTAAAGTAAGATCGCCCGTTGGTTTGATCCCTGACACTAATCTTTTATTTGGTATCAATTTTATCACCTCCTTTTTTATTTTTTGCAAAATGATTTATTATAGCAAAATCATCTTTAATATTTTTGTGGATTTAATCAAATTTATTTATTATTTGTTTTTTTAATTTCATTCATCTTCTAAAGAATCTAAAAGGTTTTCTTGTTTTGCTTTGGCTAAAATGGTTTTATTAATTTTAGAACGAGTGGCAAAATCAGCTTTAGTAAATGGTTTTTCTTGGCGCGCCTCTACAATTTTATTAGCAGCAATCAAACCTAGACCATCAAGCGAAAGCAGTGGCATCCTTAAAAAACCACCATCTTCTATTTTTAAAACACTAACATCTGATTTATTAAAATCAACAGTTAAAAATTTAAAACCACGATGTACCATTTCTTCGGCAATTTTTAAAGTATTTATTAAAGCATCTTCTTTGGCTTTAATTTTTTTACTTTTTTTCAATTCTGCAAGCTTATTTAATTTTTCTTTAATAATTTTTATATCGTTACTAATCATGATTTGGTGGTCGAATTGTTCTGTTCTTTTAGAAAAATAACCACTATAAAAAGCTAATGGTGCATGCATTTTAAACCACGCAATCCTCAAAGCCATAATAACATAAGCAGTGGCGTGCGCTTTAGGGAATAAATATTTAATTTTAGCAGCAGAATCAATATACCAAGCTTCTACTTTGTCTTTCATTTCTTGTTTGTATTTGTTCCATGTTTGAAAATCATCTTGGGGTTTGCCTTTGCGGATAAATTCCATAATATCAAAAGCTTTTAAAGGATCAAGCCCTTTTTCTTGTAGTTGTAACATAATATCATCACGACAACCAATTATATCATCAAAAGAAATTGTTTTATTTTTGTATTTTTCAAATTCGCCTGTTTTGTTGATAGCATCTCTGGCGTTTTGGTTCCAAACATCAGTTCCATGTGAAAGTCCTGAGATTTTTACTAAAGCAGCAAAATTAATTTTAATTGCTTGTTTTTGTGAATTTTGTTTAGCGGTTGTTAAATCTTTTAACATTTGTTTGACAAAAATAGTTCCAAATTCAGGAATACCCAAAGAATCAATAGTGATTTTATTTCCTGGATTTACAGAAGAATCAATTTTGAATTCGTTGGAAAACAATTTATAAACTTCGGGATCATCTACAGGAATATCTTGGGCTCTTGTGAAAGGGAAAATTCTTTGATTTTCTTTAACATAATCCATCAAAAATTTAATCATCATAGGATCATCATGTCCTAAAATGTCTAATTTAAAAAGATTTTGCTCAAAGGAATGATAATCAAAATGAGTGGTTTTCCAATTGGTGTCATTAGCTGGATATTGGACAGGAGTTACTTCATAAATACTGCGATCGGGTGGCACAACAACAATTCCTCCTGGATGCTGGCCATTAGAACGTTTAACTCCTTCGATTTTGTTGGCAATTTGGGCTACTTTTTGTTTGCGCCATTGTTTTTGTTTTTCTTCTACAAAACCCATCGTATAGCCATAAGCGTTTCTTTGGGCAACAGTCTGGATGGTTCCTGCTCTAAAAGCGTGTTTTTCTCCTAATAATTCTTTAATGTAATTATGGGCTTGGCTTTGGTAATCACCTGCAAAATTTAGATCAATATCAGGAGTTTTGTTGCCTTCAAAGCCTAGAAAAGTTTCAAAAGGAATGTCATGACCGTCTTTTTTGAACTGAGTGTTGCATTTGGGACAAGGCATGTTTGGCAAATCGTATCCCGAAAAAACCTTATCAAGTTCGTTTTGGTATTTTTCTTCTTCTGAGTTGTAATATTGTTCTTTTTCTTGTGGTTTTAATTGGACAATAGTGTAGTTGCATTGTGGACAATAATAATGTGGCTTTAACGGATTTACTTCGGTAATTTCTAACATAGTTGCTACTAAAGAAGAACCAATCGAACCACGTGAGCCTACTAAATAACCTTTTTCCAAAGAATTTTTAACTAATAAATGTGATAAATAATAAACAGGAGCAATATTTTGATTAGATTTTTCGTTTTTTGTCTCTCCGATAATACTTTTTAACTCTTGATCCAATCTTTCTTTAATTAAAGGATGGGGAGTTGCGCCGTACATTTGTTTAACTTTTGTATCAACCAAACGCTTAATTTCTTCTTTGATGCTTGGTATTTGTAAGTTGGCTTTGAAAGCTTCGTCTTTGAAAGAAAATAGTTCCGAAGAAAAAGCTTTGATTTTTTCAATTTTGGAATTAAGCAAATGAGTATTTTCAATTACAATTTCATAAATTAATTTTTCATCTTGTAAAAAGGCAAATGCATCTATCATTTCTTGGGTGGTCAAAAGGTGATTTTCTGGCAAGTTTTTATTTTCGTATCTAGATAATTTGTGTAAGCCGCCTCCTACCATTTTGGCACTAATATAAATTTCGCGATAATCTTTTTCCCAAGGATGAATATAATGAACGTCCCCAGTGGCAATTACTATTTTTGCTTGTTTTTGGGATTCTTTTATGATGGTTTTGAGAGTAGTTTCAATGATTTGAAGCCCGTTTTTGCCTAAATCATGAATTAAATGTTTATAAGCTTGGGGAGGTTGCACTTCGATGTAATCGTAAAAAGAAATAGCTTTTTTCAATTTGGAAATGTTTTGATTGAGAGCTATTTCAAAAATATTGCTATTCATGCAACCACTACCCACTAAAAGACCTTGTCTTAAATTAGCTAAATTAGATTTTAAAACACGAGGGCTTTTGTTAAAATCCTTAGTTAAAGCGTTGCTTAAAAGTTCAAAAAGATTGCGATAACCGGTTTGATTAGCCACTAAAATATTGATGTGATAAGGTCTTTCGTATTTGGGATCGATTTTTTCTTGTAAGTCAAAAAAAGTAATTACTTGTTCGTCTTTGGGATCTTTGGTTAGATCTGCCAATTGATCAATCATTTTGATAAAAACTTCTGCTGTGGCAGTGGCATCCGCAAGTGCACGGTGATGGTCTTCTAATTTGACTTTGAAAAAAGTTGCCAATCTTTTTAAAGAAAAATATTTTAAAAGATTACTGAAATAACGTTGAGACAATGCCATGGTATCAATAATGGGTTGTGGTTCCAAAGATATTTTGAGTTCTTTTGCTTTTTCTTTTAAAAAATTAATATCAAAAGAAGCGTTGTGAGCCACTAAAACACAGTCTTTGGCAAAAGCTAAAAATTGTGGTAAAACTTGGTCAATTGTTTGTTGTCCTTGAAGCATTTCATCCGTAATATTGGTAATATCGATGATAGTTTTGGTTAATTTTTGTTGCGGGTCGATAAATTTTTGAAACTCGCCTATTTTGTTTCCGTTTTTAATTTTTACTCCAGCGATTTCAATAATTTTGTCACGAACATTAGATAATCCAGTAGTTTCCAAGTCAAAAACCACATAAGTAGCTTCTTTTAAAACAAAATCTTTTTCTAAATTATCTTCTTTTTGATTGGTGATATAAATAGGTTTTTCTTCAATAAAATCAACTTCCACTCCATAAATAGGTTTGATTTTTTTATTTTTGGCATGTTCGTTAATTTCAGGGTAAGCATAAATGCCGTCATGATCCGTAAAAGCAATCGCTTCGTGTCCCCATGATTCTGCTATTTGTAAATATTCTTTAGCACTGTTAATGGCGTCTAAATTAGACATTTTAGTGTGAGTGTGAAATTCAATTCTTTTTTTGCCTTGAAAACCCAAGTCTTGGCGGATTAATGAAGGCGAAATTGAATCTGATTCTAGGGTTTCGTATTGTGTCATCATTAAATGAACATCATCCCAAGCACTATAATTAATTCGAGCTGTGATTCTAAATAATTGTCCAGTTTGGTAATTGGCTTTTAAAAATTGTTCTTTTTCATCTTTGGACACTTTTTTTTGAATTAAAATAGCATCTTTATTTTTGATAGAAAAATCATTGTCGTTTTCTTCTATAACAAATTTTAAATAAGAATACTGAAAATTAGCTTCTTTGATAGGATGAGCCAAAAAACCTTCAACAATTACATAAGTATTGGGATTTTGACGGTTGAATTCTTCCAGCTCTTGTTTATTTTTAGGAAGATCTTTTATTTTTGTATCTTTAGTTGTCATTTTAGAATTGCTATTATAAGCTCTTTTATTATGATTATATGCTTTTGCTTGGGGTGTTGTTTTTGCTTTTTTTGTTTGATCGGTTTGAGAAGTTGGATCTGATTTGTTATTTGGATTTTTTTCTTGATTTTGTTCGTTGGAGTTGGTTTGATGATTCGGATTTTGTTGCAATTCTTCGATTTCAATATTTGTGGATTTTTTTCTATTGATATCAATTTTTCTATCTGTTGATAAGATAAATTCATTTTTAAAACCATAAAATTTAGAAAAAAAATCTTGAAGAAGTCCCATTTTTTTATTTAAACATTTAAATGCATTAGGATTTACAAAAATGATAAATTTGCCGTTTTGAAAATTTACTTGGTGATTTTGAATTGCAAAATAATCTAAATCATGATATTTTTTTATTAAACTGGCTTGGGTTATAATATAATTAAAATAACTTTCTGCCAAAGATTCTAGATAATCCCAATTTTCAAAATCGATGTGGTATTCAATTTGGGGCAAATTAGGTTTGGTTTGCGCTTGGTTTTTCCATAAAATAGTTAATTCTTGGAGTAATTGTTCTAAAAAAAATGCTAAATCACAAACTAAAGGTAAATGTTTAAATGTGATTTGTAAAACCCATTTTGGGCTTTTTTGGCAAACTGATATTTTTTTTACTTGAGGATTTTGAAAATATTTTTTGCAAAAACCTTTTTGTTCGATAAATTGTTTAAATGAATGAGTAGACACAATAAATACCACCTAATAGTTGATTGGGAAAAGAGGCAAGAAAGAGGCAAGAAATCAAAATTGTTGTTTCAAATCGTTTTTTAAAAAATAAAACAAATAAAAAAACACATGAAATTCATGCAATTTTTTATTTGTTATTTCTTTTCATAGATGCAATTATAAATAAAAATAAATTAATGGTACTGATGGTCGGACTCGAACCGACATGAGTATTGCTCGCTTGATTTTGAGTCAAGTGTGTCTACCATTCCACCACATCAGCTTTTTGTTTTAAATGATAAAAATATCATACTTATATATTATATCAGTTTTATTTTGATTTTTGTTTTTTTTCCTCAAAATCATAAACCAAAATAATATTTACATGCTCGCCACCCAAAAAAAGACCACATTAGCTAATAGCCTTTTATCAGGTTTCGGTGTTAAAACTTTGAAAAATTATTTATTTATGAAGGATATTTTTAGTAAATATTTTGTTTAATAAATTAGTAATAACAATGATACTTAAGTAAAAACCAGTTATCATAGCAAAAGGCAAGATCGGATTAAAAGTCACTCCAGTATTATTTTTAGCTACTAAAGTTAACTCAGAGATGCCTATCATAGCAAAAAAAAGAACTATCTTTAATGTTTGTGATGAATTGTTGGATAATAAAAGGCACTGATCTTTTCAAAGCTTGGGGAAAAACAATAGAGAAAAAACTTGTCTTTGGCTCATTACCAAACTCAATGCCGCTTCAATTTGTCCTTTATCTAAAAATTTGATATTCTGCATTAAAATTACATTAATGTTTGCTAAAGAATTAAGACTCAAAACCAAAAGTCCTGCATTAAGAGAAGTAATAACACCTTTATTACAAAGGTTTCCAATGCCATAATAAACAAGCATTGCTTGGTCTGCTGTTGGCATCGTTTTTAAAATGAAAAATAAAATATCAAAGATCCAACTTATTCCTTTGCTAATTTTTAATATATAAGGATTATTGGATTGGGCATTTTTCATTAAGGTGCATAAAACAGCTATAAAAAGCCTAAAAAAAGACCATCAATAGCCAAAATTAAAGTAGTTTTAAGTCCTTCTTTATAAGATGGAAAAGTTTTTCTAATTTGTGACCAAGTATTATTTTTTGCTAGATTAATTGTTTCTTGATGGTTTTCAAAAATATCGTCTACCCATTTTTTGGTTATTTTTTCTATGTTTGTAATTTGTTTTTTTGTTTTTGCAATTTCATTTATTAAGTTTTGTTTTTCATTATCACTTAAAATTGATTTATTTTGTTCTAATGGATTTGTAAGTTCCTTAAGTTTTGCTTTTAGTGTGTCAATATCTATGATTTTTCCTAATTGTTCTATTTGTTTTGTTGTTAATTTTATTTCTTCATTTTCATGTGTAATTTGTGTTTCTGGATTTGCTAATCTTTCTAATTTGTTTTCCAAGCTATTAAGTTTATTTTTTAAATCTATAATATCTAGGAATTTGCCTTCTTCTTGTTTTACTAATCCCAATTCCAATAATACGGTATTTATCTTTTCTTGTAAATTTGGTATTCTTCTATCTTTATCATTTTTTTTAGGCAAAAACATTCCCAAACCTTGAGGGCAAGCAGAATGACTTAAATTTTTGGAATTCATGTTAAAAAAAGCTAAATTATTATCTGAGGCACAAGCCCATCTAGCCATAAAACTATCTATTACAAAAATATCGGATTTCTTTTGTGAAACATCCTGAAAGTATGCAGGAGGACTACTTAATTCGTTGTTTTTTTAACAAGTGGCTGTGATTCTTGCATATTTGTTTGCGCTACTATTTTTTCAATTACTGGGATTGCAGCAGTATTTTGGAATGTTACAAATTGAATTGGTTCGTTTGGAGTTGCTATTTTTTTTAATTCATCGCAAAAACCTTCAAAATTTATTTCTTCTTTTTGGATTAAACCTTCAAATCTTTTGTCATTCCTTCTTACTATCATGCTAGTTTGGGCTTGGATATAAGCCTTAGAATGATCAAGTTTTTTGCTTCTTTCTTCTGTAATGCTCATGCATGTAATTGCTACATCAATTTTTTCTTGGTTTAAAGCAGCTAAAACTCCTTCAAAATCTAAAACATTGATTTCTAATTCCAAATTTAGTTTATCAGCTATTTTTTTGATTAAACTGAGGTGTTCCATTTTTTTAGACACTTTTTAAGTTTAATGAAATTATTTGTTAGTTTGAAAAGATAAGAAATTATCTATTTAATTTTAAGTCTTAAAGAGTAATTTTGAAATAAAAAAGTGTCTAAAAAAATGGAACAGTTCAACGATTTAATACCCCAAAAACATTAGGAGCAGAATCGTTAGTTGTTGCCACTATTAATTTGGGTTTGGATGATTTTTTTGCTTGGTGAATGTTAATTCCAAAAACTTGGAAATGCAACCAAATTAGAATTATAAAACTAATTAATAATGTAGAAATTTTAAATATCTTTATATTTTTTTTATTTTTGAAAACGTTTTTAAAAAAATTTGATAAAACATTGAAAAAAAATACCGTTTTGTATTCATGTTTTTTTACATCCTTTTTTACTGTTAATTTTGATAATTAAATAAATTAAATGATAAAAGTTAATTGTAATAAATAAAAAATGATAATAAATAAAAAATGATAATAAATAAAAAATGATAATAAATAAAAAATGATAAAAAATAAAAAATGATAGTAATGATAGTTTTAGTCTGTTTTTTATAATAATTTTTTGATTGTTTTGTTCTTTTTTGGATTGTATTTGTCTTTTTTGTGTCTTTGTTTCTTTGGTTTTCTTTTTTAAATATTTTGCTATTTATATATGCTAAAATTGATATAAGTATTTAGTCTTGTATCTAACATCAACGCCCATCGTTATCTCCTAATATAATTAAAATTTGAGTTGTAAACAATAATAAAAACAATAAAGTTGATACAAATATGTAGTTTTATATTTGAAATTAACATTCATTGCTTTTATCTCCTGACGTTTTTGATATTTGGAATATTTATTTGGGAAAAATTAAATATTTACACTTATTTTTATTATACACAAAAATAGCTAAAAATCGTATAAAAAAAGACCACATTATTAATGGTCTTTCTTATAGTGTTGATTTTTTAAATATTTCATTATGCTTTTGGTTGTAATAATTTAATATTTTTTTCTAATAATTTGTTTGATAAATTAGTAATGCTGATAATGATTAAGTAAAAACAAGATATTGTAACAAAAGGTAGAATCGGATTAAAGGTAGAGCCCATATTGCTTTGTGCTTGCCAAGAAAGTTCGGCAATTCCTATAATGGCAAAAAAAGAACTATCCTTAATGTTTGTGATGAATTGTTGGATAATAAAAGGCACTGATCTTTTTAAAGCTTGGTGGAAGATAATAGAGAAAAAAACTTGCTTTTGGTTCATCCCTAAAGAATGAGCGGCTTCAATTTGTCCTTTATCTAAGAATTTAATATTTTGCATTAAAATTACAGTAATGTTTGCTAAAGAATTAAGTACTAAAACAAAAAGACCTGCATACAAACGTTTAATTTCAAAAAGATCTTTGCAAAGATAACCAATACCATAAAAAAAAAGCATTGCTTGGGCAGCTACAGGAATTCCTTTTAAAATAAAAAATAAAGTATCTAAAAAATAAGTTGTTCCTTTGTTAATATTTAATATTATTTTATTATGGGGTTGAGAGTTTTTAATTAAAGTATATGAAGTTGCAAATAAAAAACCAATAATAAGACCATCAATAGCTAAAATTAAAGTGGTTTTGAGTCCTTCTAGATAAGATGGAAAAGTTTCTTTGATTTGATGCCAAGTAGTGCTTTTAGAAAGCATGTCTTTGTGGTTGTCAAAAACTGTTTTTAATCTTGCTTCTGATTCACTTTCTATTTTTTTTGTTTTGGTTGAAAAATGCCATCCAAATACTGAAAAATGCAACCATACCAACAATATAGAGCTAATTGATAATGTAATAATTTTGAATATTTTTATATTATTTTTCTTTTGGAAAATATTTTTTAAAAATGAGTTTTTATTAATTAAATTAATGAAATTGTTCACTTCCTTTTCTATTCTTTTTCTTTTATTTTTTCAATTTAATATTTTTTTCTAACATTTTGCTTAAAAAACCAGTCATACTAATAATTATTAAATAAAAACAAGATATCATTACAAAAGGCAAGATTGGATTTAAGGTAGAGCCCATATTGCTTTGTGCTTGCCAAGAAAGTTCGGCAACTCCTATAATGGCAAAAAAAGAACTATCCTTAATGTTTGTGATTAATTGTTGCAAAATAAAAGGAACTGACCTTTTTAAAGTTTGAGGAAAGACAATAGAGAGAAAAACTTGCTTTTGGTTCATCCCCAAAGAATGAGCAGCTTCAATTTGTCCTTTATCTAAGAATTTAATATTTTGCATTAAAATCATTGTAATACTTGCTAAAGAATTAAGTATTAAAACAAAAATTCCTGCGTGTAAAGGATTAAAATTTCCTTTAAAAAGAAAAGTAATACTGTAATAAATAAGCATTGCTTGGGCAGCTACAGGAATGCCCTTTAAGACAAAAAACAAAGCATTTATGGAAGTATTTAATATTTTTATTATAGCAACTATCAAGAAATTATTTTTGTGATAATCTAATTTTATATTTTTAATTAAAGTGCATATAATAGCTAATAAAAAGCCAACAATAAGACTGTCAATAGCTAAAATTAAAGTAGTTTTGAGTCCTTTTAGATAAGATGGAATGGTTTTTTGGGCTTGGATAAAAATCTTTTTTGTTGGTAGTTCAATTGTTTCTTTGTTTTCATTAAAGACTTCATCTAGTCGTTTTTTTACTTTTTTTTCTATTTCTTCTATTTTATTTTTATCTTCTGAACTAACTTCTTCTTTACTAGTTTCTTTTAATTCATGATTTTTTTTCTTTAAGTCTATGATGTCTTGGAATTCGCCTTTTTCATCTTTTTTAACTAAATCCAATTTTACCAACGCTGCATTTATCTTTTCTTGTAAATTTGGTATTCTTCTATCTTCATCATTTTTTTTAGGAAAAAATATTCCTAAACCTTGGGGACAAGTAGAATGTTCTAAGTTATCAGAATGCACATCAAAATATGTCAAATCTTGATTTATTTCATAAGCCCATCTAGCTAAACAATTATCTGTTATAAACATATCTGATTTTCCTTGTAAAATATCAGTAAAACATGCAGATGAACTTGTTAATTCGTTATTTTTGATGACATATTCTTTTTCTTTATTAGTATCTGATTTGATTTTTTCAATTACTGGGATTGCAACAGTATTTAGAAATGTTATAAATTTAATGGGTTTTTCTTTTCCTAAATCTTTTAATTTTTGGCAAAATTCATTATAATTTATTTTTATTTCTTTGTTATTGTTTGGCTCTTGTTGTTTTCTTAAATTATCCAATAAATCATCAAATCTTTTGTTTCTTACTACTATGCTGGTTCCAGTTTGCATATAGGCTTTAGAAACATCGTATTTTTCTTTTCTTTTGTCTGTAATACTCAAAGACGCAACTGCGATGTCAATTGTTTCTTGTTCTAAGGCATTAAGAAGTCCTGCAAAATCAAAGACATGAAATTCTAATTCTAAATCTAGTTTATCAGCTATATTATTGATTAAATCAATATCAAAACCCGCTATATATTCACCGTTTACAGCTTTTTTGGCCTTCTTTCCCTCATTTTGTTCTAAAACTTTAAAAACATTAGGAGCAGAATTGTTGTTAACTCCTACTTTTAAAATGGTTTTCTTTTTGGAATTATTTTTTATATGGAAATATCCAAATATTGATAAATTCAGCCATATTAAAAATAAAAAACTAATTAATAATGCAGTAATTTTTAACATTTGGTTTTTATTGGTATTTTGGAAAATGTTTTTAAAAAAATGTTTTTTATCAATGAAAATAATCACTTCCTTCTTTTAATTATTGGGTGGTTGTTTGGGTTTTCTTTTTTTAGTTTTTTAGTTTTGGATTTGTGGATTTGATTTTCCAAGCCAAAATAAAAAAAGTCTTTGCAGACTTTTCTTTGGGATTTAATTGTTTTATGAAAAATAAGGTATTTTTTAAAAATTACTACATATTTTCTAAAAAAGGAACCCCTAAAATTGTTAAACTTTCTTTAAGAGTGATAAAAACTGCTTGGATTAATAAAAGATTAGTGTTTGTAGTGGTTTTATCATCTGTTAAAATCTTTTCTTGTGAATATAAAAAGTTAACATTTTGAGTTATTTTTAACATATATTTTGCCAAAATACTTGGCATATTGTCTTTTTGGGCTTTTTGCAAAATTAAAGGAAACTGGTCTAATAATTTTACTAAAATAAAATAATGGTCTTTTTGATAAATGGTTTTGTCAATTAAGTTTGTGTCTAGTTTTTCTTTGTTTAAAAGGGAATTTAGACGTGCTGCTGTGTATTGAAGATAAGGTCCTGTTTGTCCTTTAAATTGTAAAATAGTTTCTAAATTAAAATCAATATCTAGATGTCTATCGTTTTTAAGGTCGTTAAAAATGATGGCTCCTACAGCGATTTTGCGTGCAGTTTGTTTAAGATTTGATAAATGAGGATTTTTTTCTTCAATGATTTTTTGGGCTAAAATAGTAGCTTGATTAATTACTTCAATTAAGGTAGTAAATTTGTGATGTCTAGTAGAAATTTTTTTGCCATCCATCAAAACTAAACCAAAATTAATGTGTTTTATTTTAGTGTCACAGTATCCCATTTTTTCAATTATTTGGGCTAATTGTTTAAAGTAAAGTTTTTGTTCGTTGCCTACAACATATAAAACATTTTGACAATTAAAAGTGTTACAACGATATTTAAAAGTAGTTAGATCTCTTGTTAAATACAAGGTGCTGCCATTAGTTTTTTTCACTAAACCAGGAGGTAAATTATCAAGTTCTATAAGCAAAACTTGGTCTTCTTCTTTTAAAAGTTTTTTTTGTTCTAATTCTTCAAAAAGAGGAGCGATTTTGTCATTATAAAAAGATTCTCCCAAGAAAAAATCAAATGAAATCCCCAAAATATCATAAATTTTGCAAAATTCTTGTAAAGACACTTCGCGGAACCATTTCCACAAATCGAGATATTTTTGGTTTTGTTGTTCTAATTGTAAAAAAGCAAAATTGGCTTGTTCGTTTAATTCAGGATTGGTTTTGGCTTGTTGATGAAAAAAAACATATAATTTTTGTAGTTCGTTAATTGGGTCTTTTAGGATTTTTTCTTTGTTGCCCCATTTTTGATAAGCTACAATCATTTTACCAAATTGGGTTCCCCAGTCTCCTAAGTGATTGATTCCTACTACCTCAAAACCTAATTTTTGATAAATATTTTTGAGAGCGTTTCCAATAACAGTAGAACGCAGATGACCAACAGAAAAGTTTTTAGCAATATTAGGAGAAGAATAATCAATAACTATGGTTTGATTTTGATTGGGAAAATTGCCATAATTAGCTTGTAATTCGTTGATTTTGAGTAATATTTCGTAAGCTAATGAAGCTCTTTTAATTTTGATATTTAAAAAACCGTTTAAAAACATTAATTCTTGGATTTCGTTTATTGTGACAAGGTTTTTTTTGATATTTTCAAAAATAATATGAGGGTTAGTTTTGGTTTTTTTGGCATAAGCAAACAAAGGTAAAGAAAAATCAAATTTGTCATTTTCCAGTTGTTCTTGTAAAATTAATTCTTCTAATAAAACTTTTTGGATTGCATTTTGGATTTTGCTTTTGGTGGTTTGTAAATTCATGATTGCAGTTCCTTTCTTTTTGGATTGTAAAATAAAAAATGATTCCTGAATGATGACAATAAATGATAAAATAATGAAATTATTAAAAACTTTTTACCTAAAATTTGTCTCGTTAATTTTTTGATAAACATTTTTGATAAACATTTTTGATATTTTAAGATATATAAACATATTTTATAAAACTATTATAGCATTTTTTATAATTTTTGTTTGAAAAAAGTTAAGATACTTATTTTGGTATTTGTAAATTAGAAAGAAAAATATTAAGAATTGCAAAAAAATTTTTGTTGTTGGGTTTGGTTTGGGTTAATTTTAGTAATAAAATGTTTTTAAATGCATTTATGCATTTTTTTATTCATAAAATTTTATTAAATAATATTAAAAAATAGCCTAAATGTTAAAAAGTACTCTTTTTATATTTTGGTATTCCTAATTAAAATTAAAAAAACAACCCTTTAATTTGCAAAAGAGTTGTTAAATAATAAATTATTTTTTTAATTAGAAAGTAAATATTTTATCTAGTTTGGTAAGGTTAGTTAATATTTCTTAAAAAATCAACTTTTAAACCAAATTTTAATATTAAAATTAATAAAATAATACCAATAATTATTTTGATGATACTACGTAAAAAGAAAAAAAATAATCCGATGATAAAAGCAATAATTATCATTTGATAATTGGGATTTAATGTGTTCCAAAAAGAAAATATATTGCTTATAATTTGTTTTTTATCGATGATTTTAAAACCTTACTAATAATTGTATTTTTCGATGTTCAACATTATTAAAATTCTATATTAAAAGTCTAAAATAGTTTTAGAAAATATTTTAATAAACAATAAACACCAATATTAATTATAAGTGATTTTGGATTTTTTCAAACTTGTTTTAATGATTAGTTTGTTTTTTAAAATAATTTTTTTAATTCGGGGTTAAAAGCTTTGGCTTTAATCATTTCAATTTCGCGTTTATAAGGTGCTTTGTCATTGATATAGGGAGTTTCTAAAATTTTAGGGATACAAGCAAAAGCACGATGATAGATAATTTTGATTAAAGTTTCAAAACCGATTTTGCCAAAACCGATGTTTTCATGGCGGTCTTTGTGACTATTACATTCGTTTTTAGAGTCGTTAATATGAATTACAGAGATATTTTGAAATCCTAAAATGGAATCTATCTTTTGGATAATTTCTTCTAAGTTTTCTTTTAAATCATAGCCAGCATCAAAAAGATGACAAGTATCAAGACAAAAAGAAACTCTTGTGTTGTTTTTAACTTGGGTTCTTATTTGTTGCAATTCTTCTAGGTTTTTACCAATTTCAGTTCCCTTGCCTGCCATAGTTTCTAAGGCAACTTGGGTTTTTAAATGTTTAGTTTTTGCAAAAATTAAATCAAGGCTTTGAGCAATTAAACCAATTCCTTCTTGGGGGTTTGTTTTGAGATAGTTTCCTGGATGTAAAACCATTTTATTAATTTTCATTGCTGCAAAACGTTCTAATTCTTGGGATAAAAAATCAATTGTAAAAGCCCTTTTAGTCTCGTCGGGATTAGCAAGATTGATAATATAAGGAGCGTGCCCTACCAAATTATTTAAAGATAAATTGTTGTTTTGGACAATTTCTAAGGCTTCTTTAATTTTTAATTCTTCGGTTTTGGTTCTTATCGTATTTTGTGGAGCACCGCTATAAACCATCAAAGCATTAGCACCATAAGAAATGGCAGTTTGGATGGCTCCTTGAAAATTATGTGGTTTTTTCATAGCAACATGGCTTCCCAAAAATAACATGATAAAAGCTCCTTTATTGGTTTTTTTTGGTTATTATTTATAAATTAGTTTAGTTTTTTCTTGATAATTAGTTTTGTAATTCGTTAATTTATTTTTTTGATGGCTTTTGTGATTTGTATTTGGCTTTTGGTTTGAATTTTGTTTGCAAAAAAGTACTTTTGCTTTTGGGGGGATTGGTTTTCTTTTTGGTTCTTTTTCTTATAATTGGGTTTTACTTGTTTGCTTTTAGTTTTTTTGTTGTTGTTTGTTTCTTGGACTGTGTTTTGAGTTTTATTTGGTGTTTCCAAAGTAGAATCTTTATTATTTTCTTTTTTAGGAAGTTTGGATTCTTTGGTAAATTTGTTTTGTTTGAAAAATTGTTTTTGGCTAGATTGGCTAGATTGGTTGTAATTGTTTTTTTGGTTAGTTTGATTGTTTTGATTTTTTTGAATGTTTTTGGTATTTTTATTGTTTTTATTTGGCTTATCAGTTTTGGTAGTTGTAATAGTTTTGTAATTTTGAGTTCTTATAAAACCATCTTTATTTAAAGAGGCTTGATGAAAAGTAATTCCTAATTGAATTAATTTATTAATTTTGTCTTTTTGTTTAATGTCTTGGGAGTCGTACAAAACAATGATTTCACCTTTTTTGCCCATTCTTGATGTTCTACCACTTCTGTGGAAAAAAAATTCAAGGTGTGAAGGTAAGTTGTAGTGAATAACACAAGAAGCATCAAAATCAATTCCTCTAGCTGCAAGATCTGATGCAATTACGTACTGATATTTTAATTTATGGATAGCTTTAAGGCTTTGTTTTCTTTGTTTAACTGATAAAGCAGAGTTGTAATTAAGCAATTTGAGACTGTCATTTTGTAAAGTTTGAAATATTAATTCTTGTTCTTTTTTTTCATTGACAAATACTAGTGCTAAATAAGGATTAAGGACTTTGGTAAGATGAATTAAGGTCTGCATTCTGCTTGTAGTTGTTTCTAATAAATAAAAAGTACGATTAAGATTACTTTGTTTATAAACATCAATAAAAGTAGATTTACCAAAATAACGATTAATAAAAGGTTTTAATTGTTCGGTAATGGTAGCTGAAAATAATAAAATTTTGGCTTTAAGATGATTAATTAAAGGGTCTAGGGAAGTTAAAAATACCTCATCAAACATCATATCAGCTTCATCAAGGACCAAATAAGATACATATTTTAAGTTAATTTTTTTGAGTTTAAACGCGTATTCTAATAACTTATCGGGAGTTGCAATAATTAATGGAGGTTGTTTTTTTTCAAAAGTAGCAATTGCTTTTTGTTTATCCATTCCTCCGTAAAGAATTTTGGTAAAATTAGTTTTTTCAATTTGTTTAAACATTTCCCATACTTGAAATACTAAATCATTGGTAGGGACTAAAATAATTGCTTGAGTAAATGGTTTTTGGAAATCAATTTTACTTAATATCGGTAAAAGATAAGCATGGGTTTTGCCTGTTCCTGTAGGAGCAATTCCTACTAGATTACCTGGTTTTTCAAATTGTGAAAAGACTTCTTTTTGGATGGGAGTTAAAGTTTGGAATTGAAGTTGTAATATTTTTTTTTGAATATAGTTTTGCAAGTTAAAAACCTCCTTAAATCATATATATTATACCAGTATTTTTGTAATTTGGAAGTATTTTAGTAATAAATTAATTTTGTTGCAATAAATTGTTGAAAAAAACTTATTTCCAGTTAAAATATAAGTAAGTCTTTGACTTGATTATAAATTATAATGACATATATTAAGGAAAGAAAATAGGGTAATGAAAACAAATAAAAATAATAAGAATAATGATAATAAGAAAAAGAAAAAACAAAACAATAATGATTTAAAACAAAGTAAGAAATATAATAATAAAACTAAATTAACCAAAGATAATAAAAATGTTAAATCAAATAAAAAAGGTTTTAACTTTAGTTTTTCTAATTTATTAGCTTGGGGTGTTGTTGTTTGTTTGTGTTCAATTCCTTTATATTATATATCTGCTACTGTTTGGGAACAAATAAAGAAATAATTAAAATTTAATCTAAGATATAAAAAAAACTATTTTCTTAATGAAAATAGTTTTTATCTTTATATATGGATTGTTTAGTTAATCAATTGTTATTTAGTATTTTTGTATAATTCTTCTTTTCCTTTGGGAGATAATTCTTTGTATATTACATTATAAAGATTTTGTTGTTCTTTTAAGGCATAATCTAATTTTATCTTGTCTCTTTTAATTTCAGTTTTTAGATTATTTTTTGCCTTAATTGCTTTTTGTTTTGCAGCTAACTCGGCTTCGATTTTAGTTTGTAATTCCTTTTCTGGTGTTATTACCCTCATTTGTTGCTGATATAAATTAAAATTTTTAATATGTTTATCATATTCCTTTTGATGTTGTTCTATTTTGGGGTCTTTTTCTTTAGTAGCAATTTTTCTTTGTAATTCTTCAATTTTTCTTTGATAATCTTCAATCTCTTTTTTTTATTTCTTTTAATTCATTAATTTTGTTGCGGTCCAAGCTTGTTTAGTTATTTTCTGATTCATTTTTTCCTTTATCAATGAATGATTTATCTTTATCTATGTTGTTAATTAAGTCGTTATTGTGTTTAATTCCATCATCTATTTTAATCATTTCTGGTAATTGTTGGTTTTGAAAAGTTGCATCTTTAATGCGTTCTAAGGCTTGAGGTGTTCCAAAACTTTGGACAACTTTTTACTTTTTAAAAAATCTTTAAGACTAACTATTAAGTTAGTCTTTTTTTCTTTTCAAGACTAAAAAAATAATTTCTTATCTTTTCTAAAAATATTTTTAGAAAGGAATAAAATGTTAAGACAAAAATTATTTAAAGATTTTTTAAAAAGTAAAAACAATTTAACAATTCGCGATCAATTAATCGAAATGCATGGGCGCGAATAAACGCACCATTATAGCAATCTAGCCAATTGCCACGGACTTGATTATTCCGTGAGGTCATGCGGTCGGTCAGCCAAACGAAAGAATGGCGGATTACAGCAGACCGTAAAAGCGGAGTGAGGTGAAATAACTAGCCAAGATGCTTTCGCAAGACTAAGATAGTCATGGAAAAGGTGCAAATCCCTAATCGTGGAAATTATCGTAATCCGATAACTTCAGGGCAAGTTAGTGAAACCCCTGAAAGGAAGGAAAGATATGAAGAAAAAATGCATGTCTTCATATATAATCACATGTCGCTGTAAATAGCACCCTTCATGATATCGTTGACGGAAACAAAGTGTTCTAGTCTAGCCACAAGCTTTAACAACGAAAGCGAACCTAAAACTATCAGGCATAATGATGTCGGAAATTCGAGATTCCTAAAAACCATCCCAAACAGGGGAAATTAAAATGCCTCTGGGTTCAAGGAAAAAGAGACTTTTAGTAGTCGGAGGAATTAAAACTTGGTTTGGAATAACCAAGATAATTGCCCTCACACGGAGCCTAAGAAAGCTAGGTACAAGGCGAAGAAGTTAGATTCACAGGATTATTCAATTCGGGAGAAAGGAGGTTGATGCAAATGCAACCAACTGAGGCAGATAAAGCTTCTAAGCTTTCAAACTTACTGAATAATCAATCAACTAAATAGCGATATTTAGAAGACCCTAGAAATAGGCTGTGAATGGGAAAGCCGTATGCCTGGAAACTTGCTTGTACGGTTTGGAGCGGGGCTGCACGTAAATAACCAAAACGCGTGCAATCTATCGCTATTTACCATTAGTAAAAAAAATAGTTAAACAATTTAAATATTTCCCTAAAGCACTTCAAAGAGAAGATTTATACCAAGAAGGAATTTTAGGTCTAATCAAAGCTTTAAATAATTACCAAGATTTAGGATGTGATTTTATTGTCTATGCTACCCCAACAATTAAAGGTAAAATCACAGAACTTATTAGAGGTCTACAAGCTACTTCTACTTCCAGAGAAGTTTTTCGGAAAGAAAAACAAGTAAGTAATATTCCTTTTGAAGAAACACAACCTCAAACTATTAATATCAACAATCTAACCCCTCATCAAATTTGGTTAACCCAAGTTAATCACGAATTGTTTATTGAAAAAATCAAATCCAATTTAAATAAACAAGAATTCGAGATTATTAGATTAAGTTTTGGGATTCCTTTAAAAATCCAAAACCAATACCCTCAAATTGAGTATTCCAACAAAGACATAGGTAAAATGTTGAATTTATCTGCAACACAAGTAAAATTTATCAAAAACAAAGCAATTAATAAATTAAAAAAAATAATAAAAAGGAAATAAATAATATGAATTATCAAAAAAATGGAACTACTTATTATAATGTTGATGGTAAAAAAATTTGTGGTATTCACGAACATGCCCCTGATACATGGAATTTTATTAAAACAACCTGGTTTCATAAAGATGGCAAAACAATTGACTTCATCAACGAGTACGATCCCCAAACAGAGAATATAATCAAGTATACCTCATACAACTCTGACGGTACAAAAATAATCATCGAGTCCGATCCCCAAACAGGGAATAAAATCAAGGGTACCTTATACAATTATGACGGTACTATTAAAGAAGTAAAAACTTTTTAATCAATATAGAAACTAAACCCCTTTTTTAAGGGGTATTTTTTATACCCAAATTAAAAAAAGGAGTTAGAAAGATGATTGAAGCAGAACGTGCTTTGTTGGGGGTTTTACTTTTAAACCCCGAAACAATTTCTTTAGTTTTTAATGAAATTACAGAAACTGACTTTTACAGTCCTCATCATAAAAATATTTTTAAAGCCATGAAAATATTACATCAAAATAATAAAGAAATTGATTATTCTTCAGTAAGTGCTATTTTAGAAAATGAAAAATTATTAAAACAAATAGGAGGAATTAATTATTTAAATGAATTATCTGATTTGATGCCTTCTCCTCGGCACTTAGAAACATACATTGATTTAATTAAAGAAACATCTTTAAAAAGAGAAATTGGCGGTATTATTGCTAAATTATCCCAAATTGCAAGAAGCAAAATAGCTCCACAAGAGATTTTAGAATTAATAGAAACAAATACTGCAAAATTAAGAAAAAAACTCACTCCCAAGTTTAAAGATTTAAAAAGTTGTGTTTCTAAAGTAATCAAAGACATTTTGGAAAACCACAATAAAAATAATTTAGTTGGAGTTAAAACAGGATTTAATAATATAGATGATTTAATTGGAGGTTTTAAACCAGGACAATTAAATATTTTAGCCGCAAGAACAGGAATGGAAAAAACTGCTTTTATGTTAAATTTGGCTGTCAATATTGCTAAAGTTTTTCAAAATATTCCTAAAAAACATAATATTTTGATTTTTAGTTTAGAAATGACATCTGAAGAATTAATTAAACGTTTAATTAGTTGTGAATCTCAGATTAGTATCAAAAAAATGGAACAACAACAATTAACTCGTGAAGAAAAGTTACAATTATTGCAAACAGAAGAAAAATTAACTGAATTGAATATTTTAATTGATGATGACAGAAATACCAAAATAGAAGAAGTTAAAAGAACATGCCGTCAATTAAAATTTCACCAAGGACTTGATATAGTTTTCATTGATTATCTACACCTTTTAAGAGGCGATCAATTTCTTAATTTAAATCAAGCAATTGGGATTATTACTCGCGAATTGAAAAAGTTAGCAATGGAACTACAAATTCCTATTATTGCTTTAAGCCAAATGAACCGCGCAACTTTAATGAGAGAATCTGGGCGCGAATAAACGCACCATTATAGCAATCTAGCCAATTGCCACGGACTTGATTATTCCGCTAAGTCATACGGTCGGTCAGCCAAACGAAAGAATGGCGGATTACAGCAGACCGTAAAAGCGAAGTGAGGTGAAATAACTAGCCAAGATGCTTTCGCAAGACTAAGATAGTCATGGAAAAGGTGCAAATCCCTAATCGTGGAAATTATCGTAATCTCATAACGTCAGGGCAAGTTATTGAAATCCCTGAAATGAAGGAAGATATGAAGATATTAGATTTGTCTTCATATATAATCACATGTCGCTTTAAATAGCACCCTTCATGATATCGTTGACGGAAACAAAGTGTTCTAGTCTAGCCACAAGCTTTAACAACGAAAGCGAACCTAAAACTATCAGGCATAATGATGTCGGAAATTTGAGAATCCTAAAAACCACCCCAAACAGGGGAAATTAAAATGCCTCTGGGTTCAAGGAAAAAGAGACTTTTAGTAGTCGGAGGAATTAAAACTTGGTTTGGAATAACCAAGATAATTGCCCTCACACGGAGCCTAGGAAAGCTAGGTACAAGGCGAAGAAGTTAGATTCACAGGATTATTCAATTCGGGAGAAAGGAGGTTGATGCAAATGCAACCAACTGAGGCAGATAAAGCTTCTAAGCTTTCAAACTTACTGAATAATCAATCAACTAAATAGTGATATTTAGAAGACCCTAGAAATAGGCTGTGAATGGGAAAGCCGTATGCCTGGAAACTTGCTTGTACGGTTTGGAGCGGGGCTGCACGTAAATAACCAAAACGCGTGTAATCTATCGCTATAAAATCCCTAATCTTTCAGATTGGGCGCAAATACACGATATAATGGAGTAATTTAGTCAATTACCAGGATGGAAATGAAGTCCTGAGGTCATATAAAGCCAGCAATGGTGTCGGTTGGTTAGACGAAAGAATAACCAATTACAGCAGACATAAAAGCGGAATGAGCCGAATTAACTAGGCAAGAAGTTTACGCAAGACCAGGATAATCATGGATAAGGTTGAAATACCCTAATTGGAAAAGAAATGTCGTAATAAGATAACCTACCACGAAAGTTAATGACACGGGGAGATGTGAAACCTTAAAAGTAAATAAATCTGTTGCTTTTAATTCATTTTTTCATAGCTGTTAAATCAGTAATTCACATGACATTCCTGGCTATTAATATGCCAGTATAACCAAACCTAAAATTATCAGACCCATTATAGACGGAAATTTGAGAATCCTAAAAACCAGTCTCAAAACTAAAATAGGTTTAGACCTATGGTTCAAGGATAAAGAAGCTATTTAGTAGTTGATAGAGTAAAACTAAATTTGGAATAATTTAGTAAATCGCCTATCCAAGTCGAGAGTTAACGACTCTTAAAGAGCGAAAGTAGCTAGTAATTATAGAGAACAAATCACGAAATCAGTAGTAATACTGACTAGTTCGCGAAAGCGATATAATTATGGCAAGCCGTATGCTTGGAAACTTGCTCGTACGGTTTAGATGGGGACCAGTTTGTAATAAGGTTGAGAAAAGCAAATCCTAAACCAAAACGCATCTGATTTATCCATATTAAGAGATTCAGGTTCAATTGAACAAGATGCCGATATGGTAATTTTTTTGCATCGCGAAAGTTATTATGAAAAAAATCAATTTACAAACGTTGTAGAAGACTTTACCCAATTTATTGTTGCTAAAAATAGGGCAGGTAAATTAGGCCAATGCAATTTTAATTTTGATAAAGAAATCCAAAGAATCGAGGAAAATTAATGTTAATTTCAGAAAAAATTTTATCCCACATTAAACCTGATAATTACTTTCAATATCCCTTTAATCAATATATGAAATTAAATCATCAAAGTTTGAATCATTATTTTCAAATTACCAAATCAACTTCCCAAAAGCAAAAAGTACTGCGTGGTAAAATTAACGAATATCTAATTTTAATTTATTTTCGACATCGTGGAATCACCAAACAATATCCCCAAACATATTTATTTTTTATTCCTGATATCAAATTTGATTTAGTATTGTTTACCCAAAACAAACGAATTGTTGCTTTTAATTTTAAAACTTGCCTCCGTGAACGTTACAAACAAGCTATCATCGAAGCTCAACAACTAAAAAAACTCGATACGCGTTTTGAATATTACTTATTAACAAATGATGCTATCGAATCCCAAAGACTCAACAATAAAATTAAAAACGGCAAAGTCCAAGGAATTGATAAAGTAATTGATTGTTTTTCTCAAAAAGCTAATATCTTTGTAAATACCTTATTCCAAAGACAATTTATTTTTTTTAAAGATATTAATTTAATCAAAAATACGAAAGGAAATAATTAAAATGTGGAATAAATTAATAGTTTTTGAAGGGCTAGATGGAAGCGGCAAAACTACTTTGATTAATAAATTAAAAAAAACTTTAATTAATAAAGGACAAAAAGTAAAAGTTTACCAAGGTTTAGGAAGTAGTTCTATTGGAAACGAAATAAGAAATTTGTTTTTATACCAAAAAAAACAAGTACAAAAACTAAATATTTTCTTAGTTTTTCCAACATGATCCAAACCCAAGATGAATTAATAATACCTAATCTACTTAGTGGCCATCTTGTTATAGTTGACCGTTGGTATGATTCTACTTTAGCTTATCAAAGCAATAGTAATTTCATAGATTATGATGATGAAATAACATCAAAAATTATTAATCAATATTTACTCAAACCTCATTTAACTTTCTATCTAGATATTGACCCCCAAATTGGCTTACACCGAAAACAATCAATCCCCCATCATAAATTAGACTTAATCGAACAAAAACCACTAATTTATTTTGAAAATGTGCGTCAAAATTATTTAAATCAACATAAATACTGTAATGATGTAAATTGTAAACACCAAAATTGCAAGTATTTTTTAATTAATGCAACCAACTCACAAAAAGATAATTTAGCCCAAATAATTAAAACTTTAATTAATAAAAAAATATTATAAAAAAGGAGACAACAAAACAATGACTAAGAAAGAATTAATCAAAGAAGTTGCAAAGCAACTAAAAACTTCAGTTGTGGAAACTGAAGAATTTTACAATTCATTTGAAAATACCTTAATTGAATCAATCACATCCAACGAAGAGGTAGTTTTATCACCTCAACTTGGTAAATTCATCTTAAAATCAAGAAAAGCCCGCTTAGGAAGAAACCCCCAAACAGGGAAGCAAATCAAAATCCCTGCAAAAACTGTGGTAACTTTCAAACTGTCAAAAAATCTCAAAGATAAAGTCAAAACCCTTAAATTAGAATAAAAAGGAGATAAAAACATGAGTGATGGAATGACAGAAGCATACCGTGGGACTTATTTCAAAGACTGTAGCAAACCAATAACCAAGAAAAAAATCAACAAATACCACCAACCCAAAGGCAAATGGCTTAATTTAATTGCCCCAATATTTTAAAAACAAAAAAATTAGCTGAAAACAAACGAATAAAGGTAAGTGAAGGCGGTGAATGATGTTTATTATAACAATTTTTACAACAATTAGCAATTTTATTCTAAATTATACCAAAGGATTTAGCACTACCGAAATACTTGAACGAAGAATGGATGGAATCCAAACAACGCTTTTCACTATTCTTATTGTTTCTGGTTTCAAACCTATTTTTAAATTAATTACAAATATTATTGTTTTTATTAAAGATTTAGTTGTAACTTTCTTTTTAACTTAAAAATACAAAACAAATTAAAAAATTTAACAAAATATTTAGAGCAAAAATTATTACAAAAAATAGATAAAATCAATGCAAATCAAGAAAAACTCCAATCCCAAATAGAAGCACAAAGAGTTAAAGTTGCGAAATGGAAAGAACAAAAAGCAAGAAAAAATTCAAATAAAAACCAATCTAATTCAATTATAAACAAGGAGGATGAAAATGAATGATCTAAATTTCGCAATCGGTTTTATAGTTGGCGCTCTATTTACAACTGCTTTAATGTTTATCATTAAAAAAATATTTTTTAATTTTGTACCATTGCCAGAAATCAATCAAAAAAATGAAACACAAAAAGAAAGTAAACCCAAAAAATCATTTTCAATTATCCCAATTCCAAATAACGAATCAAAAGAAAAAAACAATTTAGAAAGTAACAAAGAAATAAATAATTAATACAAAGGAGAAAAAACATGATCAAAAAAATAATACAAACCAAAAAAACAAATAAAAAACTGAGGTGTTCCAAAACTTTGGACAACTTTTTACTTTCTAAAAATTCTTTAAGACTAACTATTAAGTTAGTCTTTTTTTCTTTTCAAGACTAAAAAAATAATTTCTTATCTTTTCTAAAAATATTTTTAGGAAGGAATAAAATGTTAAGACAAAAATTATTTAAAGATTTTTTAAAAAATAAAAAGAATTTAGCAATTCGCGATCAATTAATCGAAATGCATTTACCATTAGTAAAAAAAATAGTTAAACAATTTAAATATTTCCCTAAAGCACTTCAAAGAGAGGATTTATACCAAGAAGGAATTTTAGGTTTAATCAAAGCTTTAAATAATTACCAAGATTTAGGATGTGATTTTATTGTCTATGCTACCCCAACAATTAAAGGTGAAATCATAGAACTTATTAGAGGTCTACAAACCACTTCTATTTCCAGAGAAGTTTTTCGGAAAGAAAAACAAGTAAGTAATATTCCTTTTGAAGAAAAACAAACCCAATCTTTCAAAGCCAACAATCTAACCCCTCATCAAATTTGGTTAACCCAAGTTAATCATGAATTGTTTATTGAAAAAATCAAATCTAATTTAAATAAACAAGAATTCGAAATTATTAGATTAAGTTTTGGGATTCCTTTAAAAATCCAAAACCAATACCCTCAAATTGAGTATTCCAACAAAGACATAGGTAAAATGTTGAATTTATCTGCAACACAAGTAAAATTTATCAAAACCAAAGCAATTGCTAAATCAAAAAAATATATAAAAAGGAAATAAATAATATGAATTATCAAAAAAATACAACTACTTACTACAAACTCGATGGCAAAACAATTTGTGGTATTCATGAACATGACCCTGATACATGGAATTTTATTAAAACAACCTGGTTTAATAAAGATGGCAAAACAATTGATTGTATTACTGAATATGATCCCATAACAGAAGAACCAATCAAAGAAACCTTATACAATTCTGACGGAACTGTTAAAGAAGAAAAAACTTTTTAATCAATATAGAAACTAAACCCCTTTTTTAAGGGGTATTTTTTATACCCAAATTAAAAAAAGGAGTTAGAAAGATGATTGAAGCAGAACGTGCTTTGTTGGGGGTTGTCCTTTTAAACCCCGAAATAATTTCTTCAGTTTTTAATGAAATTACAGAAACTGACTTTTACAGTCCTCATCATAAATATATTTTTAAAGCCATGAAAATATTACATCAAAATAATAAAGAAATTGATTATGCTTCTATAAGTGCTATTTTAGAAAATGAAAAATTATTAAAACAAATAGGAGGAATTAATTATTTAAATGAATTATCTGATTTGATGCCTTCTCCTCGACACTTAGAAACATACATTGATTTAATTAAAGAAACATCTTTAAAAAAAGAAATTGGCGGTATTATTGCTAAATTATCCCAAATTGCAAGAAGTAAAATAGCTCCCCAAGAGATTTTAGAATTAATAGAAACAAATACTGCAAAATTAAGAAAAAAACTCACCCCCAAGTTTAAAGATTTAAAAAGTTGTGTTTCTAAAGTAATCAAAGACATTTTGAAAAACCACAATAAAAATAAATTAGTTGGAGTTAAAACAGGATTTAATAATATAGATGATTTAATTGGAGGCTTTAAACCAGGACAATTAAATATTTTAGCCGCAAGAACAGGAATGGGAAAAACTGCCTTTATGTTAAATTTGGCTGTCAATATTGCTAAAGTTTTTCAAAATATCCCCAAAAAACATAATATTTTGATTTTTAGTTTAGAAATGACATCTGAAGAATTAATTAAACGTTTAATTAGTTGTGAATCTCAGATTAGTATCAAAAAAATGGAACAACAACAATTAACTCGTGAAGAAAAGTTACAATTATTGCAAACAGAAGAAAAATTAACTGAATTGAATATTTTAATTGATGATGACAGAAATACCAAAATAGAAGAAGTTAAAAGAACATGCCGTCAATTAAAATTTCACCAAGGACTTGATATAGTTTTCATTGATTATCTACACCTTTTAAGAGGCGATCAATTTCTTAATTTAAATCAAGCAATTGGGATTATTACTCGCGAATTGAAAAAGTTAGCAATGGAACTACAAATTCCTATTATTGCTTTAAGCCAAATGAACCGCGCAACTTTAATGAGAGAATCTGGGCGCGAATAAACGCACCATTATAGCAATCTAGCCAATTGCCACGGACTTGATTATTCCGTGAGGTCATGCGGTCGGTCAGCCAAACGAAAGAATGGCGGATTACAGCAGACCGTAAAAGCGAAGTGAGGTGAAATAACTAGCCAAGATGCTTTCGCAAGACTAAGATAGTCATGGAAAAGGTGCAAAACCCTAATCGTGGAAATTATCGTAATCTCATAACGTCAGGGCAAGTTAGTGAAACCCCTGAAATGAAGGAAGATATGAAGATATTAGATTTGTCTTCATATATAATCACATGTCGCTTTAAATAGCACCCTTCATGATATCGTTGACGGAAACAAAGTGTTCTAGTCTAGCCACAAGCTTTAACAACGAAA
Source organism: Mulberry dwarf phytoplasma (assembly GCF_056504655.1). Classification (NCBI taxonomy): domain Bacteria; kingdom Bacillati; phylum Mycoplasmatota; class Mollicutes; order Acholeplasmatales; family Acholeplasmataceae; genus Candidatus Phytoplasma; species Mulberry dwarf phytoplasma. The sequence continues at coordinate 336,711 of NZ_CM151418.1, forward strand.
GCGAACCTAAAACTATCGGGCATAATGATGTCGGAAATTCGAGATTCCTAAAAACCATCCCAAACAGGGGAAATTAAAATGCCTCTGGGTTCAAGGAAAAAGAGACTTTTAGTAGTCGGAGGAATTAAAACTTGGTTTGGAATAACCAAGATAATTGCCCTCACACGGAGCCTAGGAAAGCTAGGTACAAGGCGAAGAAGTTAGATTCACAGGATTATTCAATTCGGGAGAAAGGAGGTTGATGCAAATGCAACCAACTGAAGCAGATAAAGCTTCTAAGCTTTCAAACTTACTGAATAATCAATCAACTAAATAGTGATATTTAGAAGACCCTAGAAATAGGCTGTGAATGGGAAAGCCGTATGCTTGGAAACTTGCTCGTACGGTTTGGAGCGGGGCTGCACGTAAATAACCAACACGCGTGTAATCTATCGCTATAAAATCCCTAATCTTTCAGATTTAAGAGATTCAGGTTCAATTGAACAAGATGCCGATATGGTAATGTTTTTGCATCGCGAAAGTTATTATGAAAAAAATCAATTTACAAACGTTGTAGAAGATTTTACCCAATTTATTGTTGCTAAAAATAGGGCAGGTAAATTAGGCCAATGCAATTTTAATTTTGATAAAGAAATCCAAAGAATCGAGGAAAATTAATGTTAATTTCAAAAAATATTTTATCCCACATTAAACCTGATAATTACTTTAAATATCCTTTTAATCAATATATGAAATTAAATCATCAAAGTTTGAATCATTATTTTCAAATTACCAAATCAACTTCCCAAAAGCAAAAAGTACTGCGTGGTAAAATTAACGAATATCTAATTTTAATTTATTTTCGACATCGTGGAATCACCAAACAATATCCCCAAACATATTTATTTTTTATTCCTGATATCAAATTTGATTTAGTATTGTTTACCCAAAACAAACGAATTGTTGCTTTTAATTTTAAAACTTGCCTCCGTGAACGTTACAAACAAGCTATCATCGAAGCTCAACAACTAAAAAAACTCGATACGCGTTTTGAATATTACTTATTAACAAATGATGCTATCGAATCCCAAAGGCTCAACAATAAAATTAAAAACGGCAAAGTCCAAGGAATTGATAAAGTAATTGATTGTTTTTCTCAAAAAGCTAATATCTTTGTAAATACCTTATTCCAAAGACAATTTATTTCTTTTAAAGATATTAATTTAATCAAAAATACGAAAGGAAATAATTAAAATGTGGAATAAATTAATAGTTTTTGAAGGGCTAGATGGAAGCGGCAAAACTACTTTGATTAATAAATTAAAAAAATCTTTAATTAATAAAGGACAAAAAGTAAAAGTTTACCAAGGTTTAGGAAGTAGTTCTATTGGAAACGAAATAAGAAATTTGTTTTTATACAAAAAAAACAAGTACAAAAACTAAATATTTTCTTAGTTTTTCCAACATGATCCAAACCCAAGATGAATTAATAATACCTAATCTACTTAGTGGCCATCTTGTTATAGTTGACCGTTGGTATGATTCTACTTTAGCTTATCAAAGCAATAGTAATTCCATAGATTATGATGATGAAATAACATCAAAAATTATTAATCAATATTTACTCAAACCTCATTTAACTTTCTATCTAGATATTGACCCCCAAATTGGCTTACACCGAAAACAATCAATCCCCCATCATAAATTAGACTTAATCGAACAAAAACCACTAATTTATTTTGAAAATGTGCGTCAAAATTATTTAAATCAACATAAATATTGTAATGATGCAAATTGTAAACACCAAAATTGCAAGTTTTTTTTAATTAATGCAACCAACTCACAAAAAGATAATTTAGCCCAAATAATTAAAACTTTAATTAATAAAAAAATATTATAAAAAAGGAGACAACAAAACAATGACTAAGAAAGAATTAATCAAAGAAGTTGCAAAGCAACTAAAAACTTCAGTTGCAAAAACCGAAGAATTTTACAATTCATTTGAAAATACCTTAATTAAATCAATCACATCCAACGAAGAGGTAGTTTTATCACCTCAACTTGGTAAATTCATCTTAAAATCAAGAAAAGCCCGTTTAGGAAGAAACCCCCAAACAGGTAAAAAACTCAAAATCCCTGCCTCAACCGCAGTTAGTTTTAAAGTGTCAAAAACACTTAAAGATGAAGTTAAAAAACTCAAATTAAAATAAAATAAGGAGAATAATTAACATGAGTGATGGAATGACAGAAGCATACCGTGGGACTTATTTCAAAGACTGTAGCAAACCAATAACCAAGAAAAAAATCAACAAATACCACCAACCCAAAGGCAAATGGCTTAATTTAGACCGCCCCAATAAAACTTTTAAAAACAAAAAGAAATTAGCTGAAAACAAACGAATAAAGGTAAGTGAAGGCGGTGAATGATGTTTATTATAACAATTTTTACAACAATTAGCAATTTTATTCTAAATTATACCAAAGGATTTAGCACTACCGAAATACTTGAACGAAGAATGGATGGAATCCAAACAACGCTTTTCACTATTCTTATTGTTTCTGGTTTCAAACCTATTTTTAAATTAATTACAAATATTATTGTTTTTATTAAAGATTTAGTTGTAGCTTTCTTTTTCCCCAACAAAAAACTACAAAACTTAGAAATTAAAAGTGCCAGACAAGAATACCTAGAACAACAATTATTACAAAAAATAGATAAAATCAATGCAAATCAAGAAAAACTCCAATCCCAAATAGAAGCACAAAGAGTTAAAGTTGCGAAATGGAAAGAAAAAAAAGCAAGAAAAAATTCAAATAAAAACCAATCTAATTCAATTATAAACAAGGAGGATGAAAATGAATGATCTAAATTTCGCAATCGGTTTTATAGTTGGCGCTCTATTTACAACTGCTTTAATGTTTATCATTAAAAAAATATTTTTTAATTTTGTACCATTGCCAGAAATCAATCAAAAAAATGAAACACAAAAAGAAAGTAAACCCAAAAAATCATTTTCAATTATTCCAAATCCAAATAACGAATCAAAAGAAAAAAACAATTTAGAAAGTAACAAAGAAATAAATAATTAATACAAAGGAGAAAAAACATGATCAAAAAAATAATACAAACCAAAAAAACAAATAAAAAATCAACCGAATTAAAAAATAAAAAAGTAATAAATTCAAAATCAAGTCCACCAAGCAAAACAATGGTAGTAAAAGTACCAACCACCCCAGAAAAACAACCAACTCAAACAACTTCCAATAACAACAAAAGCAATTTATTAAAACCATTTATAAATTTAACTATCGTTTTATATTTTATTTTACATGTCAACGTTATTTATTACCAAAACCAAATCCCTTGGTTAACCACAGGTATAAATAATTTAATTGATATCATTAAATCAACCTTAGGAGGTAAATAATCATGAAAAAAACAAAACAAAAGCCAAATAACAAAATTATAATTGTCCTGACAATTTTAATTTGTTCTTTTTTTGCAATTAGTTCTTGCATTGCTCTTAATAATTATTTCTCACGCCAAAGACAAGAAAACATTAAATTAATGAGTAAAAATGATGCCCCTTTATTTGAAGTAAATAGAGTAAGCGGTAATAATGAAGATAAAACCCTTATCCCTTTACCTATGCCTAATTTAAATCCAAATAAATTTCATCACACAGTGACTATCAATCATCAAGCCATTTTGAAAACAAATGGATTTGACATTAGTGTTCCTTTATATCTAAAAATAACTCCAAAATATGACACTCATAACACTTTTTTAAATCCTGAATCACTCTTTAACTTAGAAGTTAAAAATAATAACACACTCTATGATGACACCAATCGCAAACAAATGGTTAACGATAATGATGGCAAATCCAATATCAATATTCAAATTAAATTAGAACAAAACGATTTTGTTCAAGCAACAAATCCACAATTAACCTTAGTTCTTGACTATGAATTAGTGGATAAAAATGGAAACGCACTTAGCGGTAGTGGCACCACTCTAAACACCAAAATTGAAAATTTAGTTTAAATAAAAAAATAAGACTAAGTTAAGAAAACTTAGTCTTATTTTAGAAAGGAAATAAATTATGAAAACCAAAAACCAAACTTCCACCCAACCACTTTTCTTAAAAGCAATGACAATCATCATTTTGTTTCTTTTATTTTGGTTAGCAACTTATGTCTGGATTCATCACCAAACTTTAAGTCAAACCGAAAAAGAAATTATTTCTTTTAAAAATAAATTAGAAGCCACCCAAACTTTAAGTGAAGAACAAAAAAATATATTAAAGCAAGAATTACAACAAGCAGAAACCAAAAAGAAAGAACAAACTGAAGAAATTGATAATAATTCTTCAACAAACCCAAAACAATTAAATTCAGAAGGAGTTGTTTTTCAACCTGCTGACTCTCAAAAATTTATAGGTTTTGACAAATTAATCGGTTTTAAAGAAGAATTACAAGCAGTTCAAGGATTTATTGATTATTTAAAAAACCCTGAAAACTACCAAGGTATTGGCGAAGTTGAATCACCCCTAGGAATTTTAATGTATGGTTGCCCTGGAACAGGTAAAACCACTTTAGCACGAGCACTTGCCAAAGAAACCAATTTACCATTCTTTGAAGTTAATAGTTCCCTTTTTCCCAAAAGTATAAAGGGGTAGCGCCACAAATGGTAAAAGATTTATTCACTGATGCAAGAATTGCTGCAGAAGAGTGTAATGGGGCGATCATCTTTTTAGATGAATGTGAAACTATTTTCACTAATTTAAGTATGTTAGAAGCAGGTTCAGAAATCGCAAATGTTGTAAACCAATTCAAAATGGAAATGACTTCCCAGGATAATAACCCTGAAAAACCAATTTTCATTATTGGCGCAACAAACCAATACCATCTGATTGATGAAGCGATTAAATCCCGTTTTGCGTACAATATCGAAGTAAAACCAGGAAATAAAACTGAACGACAACAAATGCTAGAATTCTTAATTGAAAAAAGAAAAAATCCTTACAGTGAAGAAACAAAACAGTATTTATTTGAAGTTATTAACGAAGCTTTAGAAAACTTACCACAAAATAAAGAATTCTTAAAAGCTAATCGTACCTTAGAAAACTTATTAAAAACTACTGTTAGTATTTTTGCCAAAAACCGTGGTAAAGGTGAAAACAAAAGAAATGAAATTAACAAAGAAGATTTAAAACAGGCTTATCAATTGATTATTTCACCAGATACTACTTTATTAGACCAAATTGAAAATCAATTAAAACCGAAAGGAGGTGAATAATCTATGTTATCACCATTAGACGTACTGAAAGTTTTTATTAATTTAAAATCTTATTTAACGTGGTTTTTGATTGCTACTACTGTTTTTGGCCTTTTTTGTTTCATCAAAAACAAATTTTTTCACAATCAAAACACCACAACCCTAAAAAGTTATTTTATTTCCTTTTTAATTATTCTTGCCTTATTCAGTTTTCTTTACTTATCTTTCTTTCATAAGACCGAACCATCATCTAAATACACAGGTCAATTAATTGAAAAAATTGGTGAAGCAATTAAAAAATACGATGAAACAATTAATAACTACAATGGTTTAAAAAAAGATTGGGAAAATGAATTAACAAAATGTGAAAAAGAACTCAAAGACCTTTACGAACAAAAAGAAATAACCCAAGAATCCAAAGATAAAATCAAAGAGGTATTGGATAACAATGAAACAAAAATTAAAGAAATAAAAGAAAAATTAAGTAAAAATACCGAAAATATCACTATCTTAAAAGGTAAACTTTTACAATTAGAACAAGACAAAGAAGCTAAAGAAAAAGAAATTAAACAAAAACAAGAAGAAGAAAAATTAGCTTCTCCTGATGACAAAATAAAATTACAAGCAAAAATTAAAAAACTTCAAGGCGAAAAATATGAAATAATGGAACAAATAGCACAAGTTTCAACCCAAATCGGCAAATTAGAAACCACCCAAAAAACTCTAACAGAACAACTAGGTCGTGCCGAAGAATTTAAAAAAAGATTAATCCAATCGCTCGATAAATTATCAGAAAAATTTAAAAAACTATCAACAATTATTACAACCGAAGAACAACGTAAAGCTGAAATTCAAAAAAACATTGATGAAATTAACGAAAAAATGAATCAAATTAAAAAAGAACAAAAATTTTATCAACACCTAAAAGAAACATATCAAGAAATGTATAATCGTGCGCTAACTTATGAAAAAGAAAACGAATTTAGTTTTGGTAACGTAACTAAAGCCGCTTTTAAAGCTTTTGATAAAGTTACTGACTTAATCCCCGCTAAATACGGATTGAAAATATTAGGTAAAACTGCGAGCGTTACTAGAAGATTCGCACAAGGTGCGACTAAAGTTACTTTAGTTCTTCACGAAGGCCATCGTTTATGGCATATGTATAATGAAGTAGTTAATGAAAACAAAGAACATCCACTAATGATTACCAAAGAAGCTTTAGAAATGTATACTCGAGATATTGACCATGATTTAGCCAAACTTGACGCTGACTACAAAGATTACGAAAAGAAAAAAGAGGAATATCAAAAATCTAACAATGAAGTTTCTATTAAAGAGGAGTTAAGGAACTGGGAAGACCAAAATGAAAAACATGGCGCCAAAATCGAACAAGAATGGAAGGACTGGATCAATGAATACGCCAAAATCAATGATGAATTAGAAAAAAAGCTAAAAGAAGTTTCAGGAAAAAACGTAACAAAGTTAGTAGTTAAAGAAGCTGGTTTAGAACAAGAACTAGAAACAAAAAACGAAGAAATCGAAAACGCAAAAGAAGAATTAAAACAAAAAAATCCTAGTTATGCTCGCGCCCAAAAACGCTACGAAGAAAAACGTCGTCCTAAAATACCTGAAATGGTTATGATTCCAAATAAATAATTATTTTTTTAAAACATTTAAAAAATAAAGTTGTATAATAGTGATATATTCATATTTCAATATTTGATAATAATCACTATTATCGGAAAGGAAATGAAATTTATGAATAATAATAATTTTTTTAAAAAATGTTTAGTAATTATAATCATTATTATCGCAGTTATTGTTGGTATTGGTATTTATTACAAGACCAATAATTCTTTAAAACAAGAACAACAAGAAGATCCTAATTCAGAATTTTTTAAAAAAAATCCAAGTACAAAAGTTATTAAAGAATTAATTGATTTGAGAGAAAGAGAAAAAAATAAATTAAATGATATTTCTTCTAACCCTTTATGTAGAGAAGATTTAAAAAAAGAAATATTAGAAATTTTAAAAAAAATAATTGTATCAAAGAAAATGTTATTAATAGTTGTCGAAAAAGTGGTATTTTTAATAGTTTTTCTAAAAAAGACCAAGAAGAATTTGTGGAAAAACAATATATCGAATATTTAAAAAAAGATATAGAAAATTTAACAAATACATATAATAAATTACCTCATAATTTTTTATATAAAAAAATTATTTCACCAACTAATTTTGACAAAATCAAAGCTTATATTCTTTCAGGAACCGATGACAAATCTTTATTACCAAATAATCTTTCCCAAGAAGAAAAATCAAAAATCAATCAACAAAGAGACGAGTTAATTAATAGTTTAAAAAAGATGAAACAAGAATGGAACCCATGGATCGATGAATATCAACAAAAATGCGATGATTTTGTTCGCGAAATTAAAGAAATTCAAGATAAATTTCCTTCATTAAAGTCTCAAGAAACCAAGTTAGAACAGCAAGAGGAAGCTAAAAATCAAACCATCAAAAACCTTCAATATCAATGCGGCGAAATTGACCCATCTTATGCAAAAATCCTTAAAAGAAGATGTAATATTGAAATTACCAACCCCAAATCCCCAAATAAAATCGAATCAGAAAGATTACAAGCAGAAATTAAAAAACTTCAAGGCGAAAAATATGAAATAATGGAACAAATAGCACAAGTTTCGACCCAAATCGGCAAATTAGAAACCACCCAAAAAACTCTAACAGAACAACTAGGTCGTGCCGAAGAATTTAAAAAAAGATTAATTGAATCGCGCGATAAATTATCAGAAAAATTTAAAGACTTAACTATCTCTAGTCTCCAATCCCTCTATAACATCACCTCAGACGAGGGATAAAAAAATTAAAGGAGTTATAAATTAATGTTTAAATTAAAAAAACAATTATACTTATTTAAAATAGTTTTATTTATTTGTTTAGGATTATTATTTGTTATTAACAATCATCAAGTCATGGCGATGGAAAACAACAAAGGAAAACAAATTTTAAATGATGAACCGAGCGATCAAGAAATTAATATTTTTTTTAAATTAGTAAAAAAAAGTCAAGAAAATATCAAACAACTAAAACAAAAACACCCTCATTTAAAAAATGCTTCCATAAAAGAAATAGAAAATTTCTTATCTTTTAACACAAACCAACAACAAACAAATAATAATAAAAAACGAAAATTAGATTTAAATACAATTCCAGAAGAAAACTAAAGGGAGTTTTTCATAACAAACCAATTTTAATTATAAATTAAAACCCTAAAATACCCCTAAAACACATTATTTTAACCCATAATGGGGTTTTAAAGATGTTATTTGAAGTTAATTCAAATTGTATTTTTAAAACATTTTAAATGCCGATATTTTAATTAAAAAAAATTATACTACTGCATTAATATAAAATTTAAAATACAATTAAATTTTAATAGACTCTCTCTATGAGAGTCTTTTTTTATACCCAAATTCATCCAAATCAAACAAAAAGAGCAAAAAACCAAATAAAGAAGGAACAAATCAAAAAAATGAATAATCAAAAACCAAAAAAATTAATTAAACAATTAAAAATCATCAAAAAATATGTTAAAATATACAATATAAAAAATAGGAAGGGAATAAATATGAAAACATCCATCATCCCCAACCAAAACCAAATTAACGTTTTTGATGTTGCACTTTACATTGTTGAAAATAATCCTCATCCAACTACTAAAATGAAACTAAATAAAATGATTTATTACGCTCAAGCAAAACATTTAGTGCAAACTAAAAAACCTCTTGTAAAAGAACAAATCCAAGCTTGGATTTATGGTCCTGTTTTTCCTGAATTGTGCGCACAACTAAAAGAATTTACTTATAAACCGTTAAATCCCGATTCTTTATCAATGGGAGATGCAACTAAAATAAATGCCGCTCAAAAACAAATCCTTGATGATATTATTTCATTATACGGCAACAAAGAAGCCAATTTTTTATCTCAACAAACTCACGAAGAAGACCCATGGAAAAATACATATTATATCAATTCCGATTGGTCTAAAAACATTATTAAAAACAAAGATATTTTAGAATATTTTTCTAAAAACACTAAACACATTTGTTAATATGAAACAAACAGTTAATAATCTTTTTCGTTATCGATTCGATCAAAATTTAACAGATATTTCAAGTTTTAAAACAATAAAAGGTTTTAAAGAAGTTTTAGAAAAAGTTATCGCACCTTTAAATAAATATATTGAGTATACATGGCATCAAATCAAAAAATCGCATAATAAAGGTCCTAGATATCATGTAGTCCAACCTAGCACCCTTTCTCGAAAAGGGTTTGCTCGTGTCATTAACCTTTCTGAAGATGAACCTATTTTTCAAATATCTCTTAATTTGCAAGAACGCGTTTATGGTATAACTGTTGTAAATATTTTGTTATTATCGCCTATGATCCAAACCATAAAGGAAATACAAAGAAAAAATAAATTATTGCATTAATATAAAATTCAAAATACAATTAAATTTTAATAGACTCTCTCTATGAGAGTCTTTTTTTATACCCAAAAATAACCAAATTAAACAAAAAATTAAAAAAGAAAGGAAATAATTTTAAATGAATAAACAAGACTTAAAAAAATTAATCAAACAATTTAAATCACAAATTCCAACAGGCTATGATATAATTATAAAAAAAAGGAGAAAATTAAAAATGGAAAAGAATAATGAAATAAATGTCTTTAATGTAGTTAATTGTTTGATTAATCATGTTGATACACAAGAATATAAAGTTTCTAATATGAAAATAAATAAATTGTTATATTATATCCAAGGATATTATGTTGCTAAATACGATAAACCATTATTTAATGAGCCAATAGAAGCTTGGTTGTTTGGACCAGTTATTCCACATGTTTATGGAAAATTTCTCGAATTTGTCGACCGCCCAATAACTAATAATTATGTTTGTTTCGAAGCATCCGAAACCGAATTAAACGAAGAAGCAAAAAACATTATTTATAAAGTAATCGATAAATACGTCAAGATATCATCATACAATTTAAGCGTTATGACGCATGAAGAAAGTCCTTGGAAAAATGCATACAATCCTCGCCGAAAATGGAAAAACAATATTATTAGTCCTTCATTTTTAAAAGATTTTTTTAAAAATAAAATAATTTAACAATTTCAAGGAGCGAAAACGGTTTTGAAAAAATTAAACTTGAAAAATTTTGATGAAATTATTCAAACGATTAACAGTATTTGCGTTAACATTTCTAGAAGTAAAAATTTACAAAAAAGTAATAACGCGCAAGGAAAAGAACAAGATATGGAAGCTATTTATAGAGATACCATTTCCCTTAATTTAAACAGTTATCCTTCTATTTTTCGGAATCAGGTATCTTGTGAGACACAAAACAAGCATGGCAAAGCGGATATCGTAATACATTTTGATGACTCAAAAAAATATGTTGCGGAATGCGCCGTTCTAAAAAAAGAAGAAAATCAAACATTAGTAAACAAAATCGAAAACAAATATCGACAATTACTTTATAATACGACAGACAAAGATAATAAAATTTCATTGCTTTTTTTGTTTTAAAAAAAGTTTTTGATTCTAATAATATTTTTAAAATAATCGAAAATTTTATAGAAAAAGAAAACTCCGAATATAAAATTCATGAAACAATAACAAAATATCAGAATAATGATTGGGTAATAAAAACAAGACCGACGCGTTTTCCTGAAATAGATTTTTTTATTCATATTGGAATTTATGATTTTTTTTATAAAGTGGATTACGCCAAATATCAAAAAACAAACAAGAAAAACATTGAAGAAAACACAAAAAAACAAGAAAAAACCTTAACAAATAAGGAGTTATAAGTTAAAATGATGCAAATAAAAAATAAATTACATCTTTTACCATTATTTTTAATGAGTTTTTTAGGATTATTCGCTTTCATCAATATTAATCCAGTTATGGCAACGGATCCAAAACTTCCAGAAACTAGTAGCAGGCAACCTGTTAATCAGAACTTTACTATTGAAGAAAACATAATTAATTTAAAACAGAAAATTTATGATAATGCAACCAAAATAACAAACATAGATAAAGAATTACAAGGAAGTATCACTGATAATCAAAAAGAAAATCTCTTAAAATTAAAAGAAAATTACAAACAATTAATTGATAATCAAAAAGAACAATTAAAAACTTATAAAAACCTTTTAAACAATTTAAATGATGAAAATAACTAAAAATATTATCAACATAAAAATTATCTTTTTTATAAAAAACCCCTTTCCAAAAGGGGTTTTTTTATTTAACCATACTTACTCATCCAAATAACAAGACTTCTTTAAACAAGAGTCTTTTTTTATACCCAAAAATAACCAAATTAAACAAAAAATTAAAAAAAAGAAAGGAAATAATTTTAAATGAATAAACAAGACTTAAAAAAATTAATAATTATGTTATTAATTATTAATTTCAATTTTGTCCTTTCCATCAATTCTCATTCTTCTTTTTTTCATAATCAAACCAAAAGCAAAATTAAATTAGCAGATTACCAAACCCCCACCAAGAAACCCATCGACAAATATAATAACGCTGTTAAAAAAATAACAATTAGGAATTCGCGATTATGTTAAAAAAACTCAAAATTAGGAAGCTCATTATGATGGTGGTGTGTGGTCTTTTAAGTTTTATTCCTTTAACCTTCGCCGCGCAAATCTCATATCACCCCAACGGTAAAATCAAGTCCATCAGCGAGTACGACCCCCAAACAGGGAATAGAATCAAGTATACCTCATACAATTATGACGGTACAATTGACTTCATCAGCGAGTACGACCCCCAAACAGGGAAGCTAATCAAGCAGAACAAACAATCTCCAAGTAAAACCCTCGGGCGTTCCTTTTTCCATCGACAAACCAAATCAACTATAAAACTAGCTGATTATAAAACCCTTCAAGAAGAGTGGTTAACCTTCCAACCTAAAATGAAAAGGTATGATATCAGCGTTTTATCCAAAGAAAGTATTCCTGAAATTTTAAAATATGTTGGGATTAAAAGTGATGTTATCGCATATGATAACTTTAACACTCCTTCTTATAATTCTAACAATGATAGTATTTTTTACTGGCATATCAAAGATCCACCAGAAGGACTCATGGGTGTCTATTTTAAACCCCGCTCTAATCCCTTTAATATTAAATATCCTGCTGCAAATAAAAAACACACCTTAGAAGACCTTTTAAAATACGAAATAGCTATTGAAGAAGTTTTTGTTTTTTGGGATGCTCAACAAAAAACTCAGGAAGAAAAGGTCAATGTGGAAGTAATCAGCTTCGATATCTTTGTTGACCAAAGTAAAGAAGAAGTGATTAATAATTACTTAATCCAACAGAAAATCATCCAAAAACCCAAACTAATTAAATTAGGTTGTTATAATATTACCCCTACCACAGGTTTAATCGCTCCTTTACCTTCAGGAGAATTTCATGGTATTGAAATTGCTTCTATTTACTTTGATGATGGGGTTCGTCTGCTACCTGAAAACGAAAATACTAGAGATTTAAAATGTAGAATAGAACACCAGGAACAAAGGTTAGAACAAGCTTTAAAAGAGTTAAGTCAAACTAAAAATGAAGAATTAAAAGAGAGTTTTGCAATATTAATTGCATTTTTACAAAAAACAACCAAAACACTTTACCAAGAAATGATAACTAACCAAACTTCCACCATTGATGATTTATTGAAACTCTCCAATGGCGCCAAAAACATCTACCTTTTTTCTTTCAATACTCAAAAAAGAATTAAAAGCATCGAATTACCTGATGCTATTGATCCTTACCAAGCCATTCGAACATGGAAAAGAGATAATAATTTATTTGATTATGAAGGTGAATTTATACACCAAACTGGTAGAGTAGAAAACGAATTGTTAATAGCTTCAAATAGAAAAGAGACTATATCGTGTGAACCTCACCAACTTATAAATATTTTTGAAACCGAAAAGGAAAAATTTATTATTTCTTGTAAAGATGAAGAACCAAAATTGCGTATTTTCAATAATTATACTTCTGAATATATTAATTGGTTAAACCAATGTTACATCAAACCTGGCATTTCTTATTCATCTGGAGAAATAAGAGATAAATTTGGTCGTTCATCAAGGGGCATTTATAATCAAAAAGGGGAAAGTTGTCAATATCATTATGTTCCAGGATTTTTCATAGATGATTGGTACATTAATGGGATTAACTGTGTTGGCTCAAACATTACTTTTTATAATTTTTATGGCACCACTCCGCCACCCAAAAAACCTCAAGAAATAAATATTAATTGATATTAAGACCTTATAATGAAGGTCTTTTTTCATTTTGGGGGTTTTTCAAACCTGGACCAAAATTAATATCAATTTATTAAAACCGCCACTTTGAATGAAATAATATATTTTATTAAAGAGTTAATCAAAATTTTAATGTTATAATCTTGATTTGAGGTATAATTAGGATAGTTTATATAACTAATTTCAATTTAAGTAGGGTAAATGCCTCTATTTATCTTAAAATTTTAAGTTGTTGAAAAATTAGTTAAAAAAACAAGAAAGAGGTTATCAAAATGTCAAATACATTAAAACTAAAACCATTTGTCAAATGGGCGGGTGGAAAAACCCAACTTTGGCCTTTTTTGAAAGTTGTTATGAATGTTAAATATGAAACTTATTTTGAACCTTTTTTAGGAGGTGGGAGTGTATTTTTTAGTTTGGAACCTCAAAAAGCTGTTTTGTCTGATATTAATGAAGAATTGATAACTGCTTGGCATACTTTAAAATCACAATCTCGTGATGTTGTTAATTTATTAAAAACATATATTAAACGTTTAAAATTAGAAAAAAAAGATTTTTATTATCAATTGCGCGACCAAAAAACCTCTTCGTTGGATAATATTTCAAAAACTGCTCGCTTTATTTTTCTTAATAAAACTTGTTTTAATGGTCTTTATCGTGTTAATTCTAAAAATCAATTTAACTCTCCGTTTAATGGAAAAAATGATGTTTGTTTATCAACTATCATTAACGAATCTAATCTTAAAAATATCACATTATTCTTAAAAAAGAATGAAATTAAAATCCAAAACCAAGATTACGCAACAATAGTTGCTCAAACACAAAAAAATGATTTATTGTTTTGTGATCCTCCTTATGATTCAGATACTCAAACTTTTAACAGCTATAATGCATCCCCTTTTAATCAAACAAACCAAAAAGAATTGTTTGAATCTTTAAAAGCAGCTCATTTAAGAGGAGTTAAATGGGTTTTAACTAATCACGACACCCAATTAATTAACCACTTATACAAAGATTTTAATTTTATAAGAATTCCTGTTAATCGTTTTATCAATTCCCAAAGCTGCAATCGGAAAAATAACACCTACGAAACAATTATTACGAATTTTACATTAAGAGATGACCAAATTAAACAAATAAATAATTTATTGTTTTTCAAAGAGTTAAAATCTACATCTTATTTTTTAAAGGATTATGTTTCGTGGGAAAAAGTTAATCATTTTATAAACCAAAATGAAGAAATTATTAAAAAATGGAATAAACTTAAATCCAAAACTGAGCAAGAATTTTATGATAAATTTGAATTGCAATGGCAAGAATTATCAAATACTTTTGAATTTTTGCCAATATTATTAGCTAACAATCGTTTTGCGAAAAACGAAAAATTTATTTATTTTAACAACCAAAACCAAGAAATTACTTTTGACCACCAAGATAAAGAAGTTGTCATTAATTTTATTAAAGAATCAAAACTTCTAACTAATGTTTTTGTAAATTCAAATTTTAATCAAAATATTAAAGATTATATTTTTGGGGTTTTGGTGGGGTTGGATTCTAACTCAAGAAAAAATAAATCAGGAGTTTTGTTGCCTAATTTAATTAAAACTCTTTTAAAAACAAATAATTTCAATTTTCAAGAAGAAGTTCTTTTAACAGACATTTTAAAAGGTGTTGAATTAAAAGAAACAAAAAGAGTGGATTTTGTTTTTAAACATAATAATATAAATTATCTTTTAGAATGTAGTTTTTTTAACACTTCAGGCTCCAAAATTAATAGCGAATTAAAACGTTTGGTAGAATTTAGTAAAACTATCAATAAATTCAAAAATATTCAATTTATTTATGTGATAGAAGGTCCAGGTTTGAAAAAAAACGCATCTTTGTTGGAAAAAACCTTAACGGAAACCAATGTTTTATTCAATATCCATCGTTTTCAAGAATTTTTAAAAAAAATAAAACAAAATTGTATTTTTTAACTCATCGATCTAATAAATTAAACACACACCCATTAAGATTAATTTTTACAACAAACATTATAATTATATTTTGTAATTGAATAAAACTATTTTTAAAAAACACCAAACACATTTAATACCATAAAAAGGTTCCTTTAAGAGGAACCTTTTTTTATTTAATACCCAGCAAATTGATTACAACAAAAAAGTTCATCAAAAAATAAAGTAAGGAGAATGAAATGAAATATCAAATTAAAAAACTATTGAAGCAACTAAAATTCCTTATTCAACGCTAACATTAAAAGCTCTTAACGAAAAATATAAAAAAATATCCCAAAAAATAAAACCTTTAGAGAAACAAGTAAACGTCTTTAAAAAAGAATTAGAAAAGATTGTGAATGAACTTTAAACAATAAACCTTCTTAAAAAGAATTTATTGTTGTTTTTTTAATAAAACCCGATAAAACAGTTTTTTTAACAATCAAGGCTTAAAAAAATAAAGTTATGTTAATAAAACAGAAACTTATTATTAATCAAAAAAACTAGGAGTTAAAATAAATGAAAAATAATTCCAAACAAATTATAAAATAACACTAAATCAACTCTAAAAAAATAATAATCATAAAAAATGTGTTAAAATATATAATGAAAAAGAATAGAAATAAAATAAATATGTAAATATGAACTAAATCACAATAAAATACAATACTTAAATTATTATACTTATAATAATGAATTAAAAAAATAATTCTTCTTGTGTTATTGTTAGTTATTTTTATTGGAAAAAAACAATTAAAAAAAGAAAGATAGGTTTTTCAAATGACAAATAAAATTCAATTCGGTCAATTTTTTACTAAAAAACAAAATTGGTTCACAAAACCATTAGAAGAATTTATTTTTGATAATTTAAAAGAAAATCATATTATCTTAGATCCCTTCGCTGGCGAAGGGGATATTTTAAATTTTTTAAAATATTATTTTAAAAATAAAATTAATAATTTAAATTTTATAGGGTATGACATTGATAAGAAATTTGTTAAATATAAAATGAATGATTCTTTAAAAAATATACCTTATGAAAAAAAACATAAATATTTTATATCAACAAATCCTCCGTATTTAGCAAAGAATAGTTGTTATCGTAAAAAATATACACAAACTTATAAAGACTATTTTAAAACATCTAATTTTGCTGATCTTTATTTATTAGCTTTAAGTAAGATGATATCCACAAATCAACCAGGTTTTGCAATTGTCCCAGAAACTTTTATTAATTCAAAATTTGATAAAACCAATGTTAACAGAATTATTATCATTGAACCCAATCCTTTTGAAGATACTACCGTACCTATTTGTATTGTTTGTTTTAATGGCACCAAATTAGAAAAACAAATTATTTATAAAAATGACGATAAAATTGGTTCTTTACAAGAATTAAAAAAATTAAAAATTTTTGTTAAAGAAAAAAGTGAGTTTTTAAAAAAATTACGATTTAACGATGTTAATGGATTTATTGCGTTGTTGGGTGTAGATTCCACAAATCCTGAAAAAAAAATTAAATTCATTCATAAAAATAAATTAAAATATAATATTTCAAATATAAAAACTTCGTCTCGTGCGATTACTATAGTTAACAGTGAAGAATTTAAATATTTAGATGATTCAAAAATTGAAAAAATAATTATTAACGCAAATCAAATTTTAAATACATTTAGAACACAAACTAAGGATGTTTTGTTGTCTCCATTCAAAGGAAATAACAAAGATAATCAACGTAGACGTAGGTTAGATTTTCATTTAGCTAGAAATATTTTAACAAAGGCTTTTATTGATTGTTGTAATAATATAAATGAGGATAGTATTTATGAAAAAGATAAATTATAAAACAAAATATAAAGAACAATTAAAACAAAATTTGGAAAATTTCAATATTAAAGATAAAAAAACTTTAAATAAAATTAAAAAATTTTGTGAAAAATTTAATTTTATTCAAGAAGAAGTAGAAACATCAATTAAACATAATAATTTTTTAAAAGCTTGGTTTATTTTAGAACCTTTAAAACAAAACTTTTATGAAAAAGTATTTGCTGAATTTTTAAAAAATGATATAAATAATATATCCGAAGTGTGTAAACCTAAAAGTATTTTTATAAAAAAACAAGAAATAGTTCAAAAAAAGAAATAAATCAGTATATCTCATCAAAAGGTAAGTCAATTGATTTTTCTTTTAAATATAAAGATTTAGAAATTATTTTTTATGTTTTTCACAAATATACCAAAGAATCTGGCGGCTCGCAAGATAATCAAAAAAATGATGTAAAAATATCTATTGAAGAAGCCAAAACTGACACCCAAAAATATAATAAAAATATAATGATTTTATTCATTTGTGATGGCGATTATTATAGTGAATATAAAATGAAAGAATTAAAAAAAGTAGCAAATCAACAAAATCTTAAAGTTCTGAGTTCCAACGAACTACAATTTTTTTTGGATCAATTTTATTCACAAATAAAAAACAAAAACTTTTTAAATTAAAAATAAGTTTGAAATAAAAAAGCAAAAATGTTAAACTAATTTAATTGAATTTGGTTTTTATTAATATTATTTGCTAAATTTAATTTAATTGTCAAAAAAATAATTATGATAAAATAAATATAATTAATGCCTTTAATTTGAAGGTTTTTTTATATTCAAATTTTAATTAAAAAAAGAAATAACAATTTAATAAAAAATATTCTTTTAAAGATAAAAAAGAATTAGAAATAAAAAATAAATATAGTTTTAGAAAAAAATTGTAAATAATTCTATAATTTTAAATTTTATTTTTATATTATAAGACCTTCAAAATTGAAGGTCTTTTTTTATATTCAAATGAACCCTTATGCTTTCAGTTTTTCTTTTGTTTATGAACAATAATAATAAAATTTATTAAGGAGTTAAAATAACAAATCACAAAGTTTATTAACCAAAATAATTCTTTTATAATTACTATTCCATATCATAAAAACGAAGAACAAACAAATAAAAGACATATTTATCAGATTTGCTATTTACCGAAAGACATTTTTAAAATAAGCAAACTAAATATTTGGAAAAAAAAGAAAAAAGATTATTTTTTAATTAACAATAAAGGAGTAGAATTTAAAATTGCACCTAGTATGAGTTGGCAAATATGGTGGACTATTCCTTTAAAATTAATTCAAGAAAAAAGTGAAATTTTAAAAGTTTAATCTTTATCAATCCAGTCAAACAATACATTACCCTTTATACGAAGAAATTTAATACTAAAAATGATGAAGAATCATCAAAATAAAGAGCAATAGAATAAAATAATATTAAGACCGACTTTTAAGTTGGTCTTTTTAATTAATTTAAATGAAATGTGATATTTTCTTAAATAAATAATCAAAATTTTTTTTAACAATTTTGATATAAATTTAAACGAATCATTTTTTAAACTAATATAATTCAAATCAGAAATAGAAACAAACTATGATGCAATTTTTAAGAAGAAAGAAGGGTAAAAAAAATGAAAAATATGACTTCTTTTGATACATTTTTAAGTATCAAAAATATCAAAGGGTTAGATTTTATCTTAAATTTTCTTCAAGTTCATAAAGGCACTATCAAACGTTGGGAAAAACAAAAATCTGTTCCTAAAAATTATGATACAGACTTAAAAAAATAATTAAACAAATTGAAATTGAATATCCACATATTGATATAGTAAAATTCCAAAATAATCATTTAAAAAAGGAAAGAAAATTTGATGAATTTTATACTACTCATAAAATTGCTTTAAATTGTTTTGAAATTTTAAAAAGTAAAATGTTAGAATTAAACCTAAATTTTAATGAATATAATTTTATCGAACCTTCGGCTGGCAATGGAAGCTTTTATAATTTATTGCCTCCAACCAAAAGAATCGGCGTTGAAATTAACCCCCATATTAATAAAAATTACATTATTAAAAATTATTTAGATTTTATTCCCAAAAATAAAACAAAAAATATAGTTTTTGGAAATCCTCCTTTCGGTTTAAGGGGGAATTTAGCATTAAGATTTATTAATCATTCTTATAATTTTGCTGATGTTGTAGCTTTTATTTTACCTCCTTGCTTTAATTCTGATGGAAAAGGAAGTCCTAATTCAAGAGTAAAAGGATATAAATTAGCTTATTCACAAAATTTACCGTTAAATTCTTTTGAATATCCTAATGGTAAAAAAGTTAAAGTATCTACTTGTTTTCAAATTTGGACTAAAATAAACACTCATTTAATAGTTAAAACAAAAATCAAAACTGCTAATAATTTTATTAAAATTTATTCTTTATCTGATGGCGGAACACCAGGAAGCACACGAAATAAAAAAATGTTAGATAAATGCGACTTATATTTACCTAGCACTTGTTTTAAAGGAATGAAAATATATCAATCTTTTTTAGAATTACCAAACAAAAGAGGTTATGGTATTAAAATTTTAAAAAAATATCATGAAATAAAAAAAATATTTATGGATACCGATTGGAAAAAAATAGCTTTTTTATCAACAAACAGTGCTTTAAATTTGCGTATGAGCTTAATTGTTAAAGTTTTGACAGATGCTAATTATTATGATAAATAAATTTAAATTATAAAAAATATCGAAAGAAAAATAATAATGAATAAAAATAATGATGAAATTATTTATTTTTTTGAAGAAGTATATGAATATACTGTTAATAATTTTAAAAAAAATAGCAAATTTAAACCAGATGATTTATATTTTAAAATTAGACACCTTCAAATTGATGCTAGAGGTTCTTTTGGACAAAAATTTATAATGTATGGTTTAAAAAAATGGATTTAAAGCAAGAGATGATGATGATAAAAACAAAGATTGGGATATTAAATTTGAAAATTATAGAATCGAAATTAAAACCGCTACTTTAGATGTAAATGATAAATTTCAACACGAAGGCATTAAAAAAACTAATAATTATGATTTATTGTTATTTTTAGATATAGCGCCTAATCAAATTTTTATAAAAGTTTTTTTATATGATGATATTGATTTTCCAAAATTACATCAAAGAGGTAGTGGTAGGAAAAATTCAACTGGTGTAGGATATAAATTTGATTATTCTTTTCAACGACATTTAAAAGAAAAAAACGAAATTAAATATTTAACTGATTTAAAAAAAATTTTTAATGAATTAAAACAAAAACTAGATAAAAGAAATACATTATGAAAAATATTTTTAACTTAAAAAAGTTAATCAATTATTTATTTATTAAAAAATAAAAAAAATTAAATTTATTTAAAAAAACAAAGCAACTCAAATTAAAAAAACAAAACAAAAAATCAAAGGCTCTCATTACGAGAGTCTTTTTTATGCCCAAATTGAAAATAAAAGGAGAAAATAAATGAAAAACGACACTAATCAAGAAATTAGATTCGGAGGCTGGAACACAAAAACCACTCCGAACGATTTAACTCAAATTAAAAACTTTTTACAAATATTAAAACAAGATTTAATTAACCTCACTATTATCTCTCATTCTAAAAAGAAAAATACCTAACCCTTTATACGAAGAAATTTAATACTAAAAATAATGAAGAATCATCAAAATCAAGAACACATTAACTTTTAAGTTGGTCTTTTTTAATAAATTTGAATTAAATAATATATCTTCTTAAAGAGTTAATCAAAATTTTAATGCTATTGTTATGATTTGAGGCATAATTAGGATAGTTTATATAAATAATTTTAATTAAGTATAGGCAAATACTCATTTATCTTAATATTCATATTTTAATTTGTAACAAATAAATTAATTAAGAGAAAAAAATAAAATAAAAATTAACAATTAAAAACAACTCATAATTTTAACTTCAAATAACCTATTTTAAATACCCCCCAAATCAGAAATGCCTCTTAAACGCATTATTTTGCCTCTCTCGCTTTGATTTAAATTCAATTATGGTAATTACCCTAGTCTTGATTTAGACCCCCTTTATATTCAATTTCGCCTCTAAGTGACCTTCAAAAACCCTTGCAAATACGTACTTTTATTTTTTACAATTTTGGCATAAATTAAAACGAATCATTTTTTAACCTAATTTAGACCCCCTCATTTGAGGGGGATATTTTTTTTATTTTTTTCACTTTTTTCCATTTTTTATCTCTTCTGTCATCATTTTCGCTAGTGTTTATGGTGAGCATTTTGCCCTTTAACCCCGTTATTATATGGCACAACTACCCCAAAATTAAAAACTCCGCATTATTGTGTAAAAAAATTTAATCCATGTCGTTTTATATGCAACTTTTTCTTTTTTTCGGCCTATATATATAATGGTATGTTTCTAATAAGGTTAAACCCGTGGGTAAACCTAAACACCAATTCAAAAAGCCCTCCAAGGCTGTTTTGAATTGGGTTGTGATAGATAATACTTAATTCGGGTTTAACCTTATTAGAAACATATATCATTAATATTATTTTATTTAATATTAATGATACTAATTAAATATAAAAACCTATCAAGAGTTTTTATATTTAATTAGTATATATAAATTTATTATAATATATCATCATTTATAATGTTTAAATGAAATATATTATCTAAACATGTGCCCGTCAAATTTAACAATTTAACGGTCAAATGCCCCCCTAAATCCCCAAAGGGGACTTTATAGTAGGGGGGTAATAGTTAATTGTAATGTTTATCGGCTGACCGCCTAGTTCGCTACGCTCGTCTTTGAATACTAATCATATTATATAATAATTTAATAAATATATTTTAAAATTAACTTTTAATGCATTTTTTAGTTATAATTATTTTTGGAATTAATAAAAAATATTAAGATAATTGGTGTTAATAATGCAAAAATTAAAGAAAAAAATAAGATTATTACAAAATATGATTTGCCACATTCAAACTATTAATAAAAAAATAGTTTTTCAATTGGTTAAACAATTTGTCAAAGACCTCAATTTAACTACTATTTTAAAAACAATTCGTATTAATCGCAGTACTTATTATTATTGGCTAAAAATTGAAAAAAAGTTAAAATTAAAAGAAACAAAACATTTAGTGCAACAACAACGTATTCAAACTTTATGTTTGCAACATGAATATTTTTACGGTCATCGTAAAATTACTGATTTATACCAAGAAATTTTTAACGAATTTATTACTAAGAAAAAAGTTTATCTTATCATGAAAGAAAATAATATTTGTTGTAAGTTAAGGCCTAAAAAAAATAAATATTATTATAAAAATTTAGAATCTAACCTCAAAGTAGTCCCAAATTTAATTAATCAAGACTTTACTACCTCCCAACCCATGAAAAAACTATTTACCGATATTACTTATTTTCCCACTCCCCAAGGATTTATTTATTTTTCGTGTATTATTGATTCTTTTAATAATCAAATTATTGCTTCTCATACTTCAAACCGACAAAATAAAGAATTAATTTTAAATACCATTAAAAAAATTCCTCCTTTAAAAAACCCTTGTATTATTCATTCAGACCAAGGTAAAGTTTATCAATCTCTAAAAGTACAAAAAGTTTTAACTAAAAAAGGGTTTTTAATTAGTATGTCTCGTAAAGCAACCCCACGTGATAACGCTGTCATTGAAAATCTTTTTGGCCAGATGAAAAGTATTTTATCCAACCAACATCCTTTTTTATTCCAAAAACCCCAAGCTAAAATCAAAAAAATTATCAATCAATTTCCTTCTTTTTGGAATAATAAATGGTTATTAACTAAATTAAATAATTTATCACCCTTACAATATTTGCAAAATATTTAAAAAACATTTTTTAAAAATATAAATTCATAACCTTTTTAAAAAGGTTGTTTTGTTGTACATTTTTTTCTATAAAAATCAAAAATTCCGCATTATTGTGTAAAAAAATGAAACCCATGTCGTTTTATATGCAACTTTTTCTTTTTTTCGGCCTATATATATAGTGTAGGGATAAAATATTTAAAAAAAATATCTTTTGAAACTAGCAAATTATGAAAAAACATTAGACACTTTTTAAGTGTAATGAAATTATTTGTTAATTTGAAAAGATATGAAATTATCTATTTAATTTTAAGTCTTAAAGAGTAATTTTGAAATAAAAAAGTGTCTAAAAAAACGGAACACCTCAACCAACCGAATTAAAAAATAAAAAAGTAATAAATTCAAAATCAAGTCCACCAAGCAAAACAATGGTAGTAAAAGTACCAACCACCCCAGAAGAACAACCAACTCAAACAACTTCCAATAACAACAAAAGCAATTTATTAAAATCATTTATAAATTTAACTATCGTTTTATATTTTATTTTACACTTAAACGTTATTTATTACCAAAACCAAATCCCTTGGTTAACCACAGGTATAAATAATTTAATTGATATCATTAAATCAACCTTAGGAGGTAAATAATCATGAAAAAAACAAAACAAAACCCAAATAACAAAATTATAATTGTCCTGACAATTTTAATTTGTTCTTGTTTTGCAATTAGTTCTTGCCTTGCACTTGTAAATTATTTCTCACGCCAAAGACAAGAAAACATTAAATTAATGAGTAAAAATGATGCCCCTTTATTTGAAGTAAATAGAGTAAGCGGTAATAATGAAGATAAAACCCTTATCCCTTTACCTATGCCTAATTTAAATCCAAATAAATTTCATCACACAGTGACTATCAATCATCAAGCCATTTTCAAAACAAATGGATTCGACATTAGTGTTCCTTTATATCTAAAAATAACTCCAAAATATGACACTCATAACACTTTTTTAAATCCTGAATCACTCTTTAACTTAGAAGTTAAAAATAATAACACACTCTATGATGACACCAATCGCAAACAAATGGTTATCGATAATGATGGCAAATCCAATATCAATATTCAAATTAAATTAGAACAAAACGATTTTGTTCAAGCAACAAATCCACAATTAACCTTAGTTCTTGACTATGAATTAGTGGATAAAAATGGAAACGCACTTAGCGGTAGTGGCACCACTCTAAACACCAAAATTGCAAATTTAGCTTAAATAAAAAAATAAGACTAAGTTTTCTTAACTTAGTCTTATTTTAGAAAGGAAATAAATTATGAAAACCAAAAACCAAACTTCCACCCAACCACTTTTCTTAAAAACAATGACAATCATCATTTTGTTTCTTTTATTTTGGTTAGCAACTTATGTCTGGATTCATCACCAAACTTTAAGTCAAACCGAAAAAGAAATTATTTCTTTTAAAAATAAATTAGAAGCCACCCAAACTTTAAGTGAAGAACAAAAAAATATATTAAAGCAAGAATTACAACAAGCAGAAACCAAAAAGAAAGAACAAACTGAAGAAATTGATAATAATTCTTCAACAAACCCAAAAGAATTAGAAGCAGAAGGAGTTATTTTTCAACCTGCTGACTCTCAAAAATTTATAGGTTTTGACAAATTAATTGGGTTTAAAGAAGAATTACAAGCAGTTCAAGGATTTATTGATTATTTAAAAAACCCTGAAAACTACCAAGGTATTGGCGAAGTAGAATCACCGTTGGGAATTTTAATGTATGGTTGCCCAGGAACAGGTAAAACCACTTTAGCACGAGCAGTTGCCAAAGAAACCAATTTGCCTTTCTTTGAAGTTAATAGTTCCCTTTTTTCCCAAAAGTATAAAGGGGTAGCGCCACAAATGGTAAAAGATTTATTCACTAATGCAAGAATTGTTGCAGAAGAGTGTAATGGGGCGATCATCTTTTTAGATGAATGTGAAACTATTTTTACTGATTTAAGTATGTTAGAAGCAGGTTCAGAAATCGCAAATGTTGTAAACCAATTCAAAATGGAAATGACTTCCCAGGATAATAACCCTGAAAAACCAATTTTTGTCATTGGGGCAACAAACCAATACCATCTGATTGATGAAGCAATTAAATCCCGTTTTGCGTACAATATCGAATTAAAACCAGGAAATAAAACTGAACGACAACAAATGCTAGAATTTTTAATTAAGAAAAGAAAAAATCCTTACAGTGAAGAAACAAAACAGTACTTATTTGAAGTTATTAACGAATCTTTAGAAAACTTACCACAAAATAAAGAATTCTTAAAAGCTAATCGTACCTTAGAAAACTTTTTAAAAACTACTGTTAGTATTTTTGCCAAAAACCGTGGTAAAGGTGAAAACAAAAGAAATGAAATTAACAAAGAAGATTTAAAACAGGCTTATCAATTGATTATTTCACCAGATACCACTTTATTAGACCAAATTGAAAACAATGATAACAAAGTTAACGATTCAGGAACTCCACCATCAACAATAACCGAAAAAGATGATAACAATTCAGGAACTGAAAACAATCTAACCCCGAAAGGAGGTGAATAAATATGATATCACCATTAGACGTACTGAAAGTTTTTATTAATTTAAAATCTTATTTAACGTGGTTTTTGATTGCTACTACTGTTTTTGGCCTTTTTTGTTTCATCAAAAACAAATTTTTTCACAATCAAAACACCACAACCCTAAAAAGTTATTTTATTTACTTTTTAATTATTCTTGCCTTATTCAGTTTTCTTTACTTATCTTTCTTTCATAAGACCGAACCATCAAGTAAATACACAGGTCAATTAATTGAAAAAATTGGTGAAGCAATTAAAAAATACGATGACACAATTAATAACTACAATGGTTTAAAAAAAGATTGGGAAAAAGAATTAGAAAAATGTGAAAAAGAACTCAAAGACCTTTACGAACAAAAAGAAATAACTCAACAAGCCAAAGATAAAATCAAAGAGGCATTGGATAACAATGAAACAAAAATTAAAGAAATAAAAGAAAAATTAAGTAAAAATACCGAACAAATCACTATCTTAAGAGGTAAACTTTTACAATTAGAACAAGACAAAGAAGCTAAAGAAAAAGAAATTAAACAAAAACAAGAAGAAGAAAAATCAGCATCCCCTGATGATAAAATAAGATTAAAAGCACTAATCTCTAAATTACAAGACGAAAGACTTGAAATAGTCAGACAAATTTCAGATGTCGAAAGGGAAATCGCCGACTTAGAATCTACCCAAAAAATGTACGAAGAAATGTTATCTAACGCCAACTTATTAAAAGAAAGTTTAACGCGTGATTTCCAAAAGTTAACATCAGACGAACAACAACTTTTAACCGATATCAAAAACGAGGAACAACGTACAGCTGAAATTCAAAAAGAAATCGATAAAATTGATGACAAATTAAAAACTATCGGAAAAGAAAAAGAACAATTAGAAATTTTACGCCAAGGTGCAATTGCATCTAAAACTGCCTTAGATGATTATGATAAAAAACACGAATTTAGTTTTGGTAACCTTCGAGACGCACTCTTTAAAGGCGCCGATTTATATCTGGATTCTTTTGGGGCGCGCGGTTATCTAAAAGCAGTAGCAGGTGGAATTCCTGAAAAAACCGCTGGAACTATTGCCAAAGCGGGTTTAGTGGTCCATGAAACCCATCGAATAATTGATATGGCAAAAGATTTGTTCCACAATGAAGACGGAACACCTAAAATGATGTCAAAAGAAACTTATGACTCTATTTGTTCTCATATTGATCGCGAAAAAACCAAACTTGCCGAAGACTACAACGCCCATGTAAAGAAACGAGAAGAATATAAAGCGTCCCAACAACCTGAAAATTTACAAAAAGAAAAAATAAAATTACAAGAAGGAAACAGGCAAATCCGTTCCTCCGTAAAGAATGCAAATAAAACAGCATTTGCAGATATCAACGAATTTTCCAAAATCACAAAAGAATTAACACGTGCACATAAAGAAACTAAACCAGGAAATTTAGTTTATAAACAAACCGATTTAGAAGAAGAACTAGAATTCAAAAACGTAGAAATCGAAAACGCAAAAGAAGAATTAAAACAAAAAAATCCTAGTTTTGCTCGCGCTCAACAACACTCAAAAGAAAAACGATATGCTAAATTTTATCAACCAATTATTAATAAATAATCATTAAATTTAACATATAACTTTTTATTACACATTTTAAAATATAAAATTATATAATAGTGATGTATTCATATTTCAATATTTGATAATTATCACTATTATCGGAAAGGAAATGAAATTTATGAATAATAATAATAATTTTTTTCAAAAACATTTAATAACTATTAGTGTTATCGCTTTTTTAGCAATTGTTGTTCTAATTGGTATTTTTCAAAAAAAGACGATATTAAAAAAAGAGGCACCAAAGGGTAAATTGCCACCATTAGAACAAAAATTAGACCAACCCCCATCATTGCCTTCAAGTAATCTCAAAACTGAACCCTCAAAGCTTAAATTTAAAAGAACTCAATCTCATTTCGACAAAATTAAAGCTTATGTTCTTTCAGAAACCGATGACAAATCTTTATTACCAAATATTGTTTCCCAAGAAGAAGAATCAGAAATCAATAGAGAAAGAAACGAATTAATTAATAATTTAGAAAGAACCAAACAAAGTTGTAACCCAGAGATCGAAGAATATCAAAAAATCTGTGATGATTATAATCATGAAATTAAACAAATTCAAGATAAATTCCCTTCATTAGAACAACAAAAAACCAAGTTAGAACAAGCCAAAGAAGCCAAAAATCAAACCATCAAAAACCTTAAATATCAATGCGGCGAAATTGACCCATCTTATGCAAAAATACTTAAAAGAAGTTGTAATATTGAAATTATCAACCCCAAATCCCCAAATAAAATCGAATCAGAAAGATTAAAAGCGGAAATATCTAAATTACAAGACGAAAGACTTGAAATAGTCAGACAAATTTCAGATGTCGAAAGGGAAATCGCCGACTTAGAATCTACCCAAAAAATGTACGAAGAAATGTTATCTAACACCAACTTATTAAAAGAAAGTTTAATTCGAGATCGCAACTATTTATCAGAAAATTTTAAAGGCTTAACTATCTCTGTTCTCCAATCCCACTACGACATCACCTCAGCTGAGGGATAAAAAAATTAAAGGAGATTATTTATCAATGTTTAAATTAAAAAAACATTTACTTTTATTTAAAATAGTTTTGTTTTTGGTTTTGGGATTATTATTTGTTATTAACAACAATAATAATCAAGTTATGGCGATGGAAAATAGTAAAACTATACAAGAACAAAAGGAAGAAAGAATAAGAAAAAATCACGAATTAGTTCAAAATAAAATCATTATTATAAACGAAAATCTTGAAAAAAGAGAACAATTAGAAAAACAAATAGAAGAATTAAAATCACAACCAAAAAACAAAAAAACAAATAAAGAAATAGCCAATTTGGAGAAAGAGATTATAAATTGTACACACTTTATTGGTTTTCATAGCAATCAAATTAAAATGATAAGAAGATATGGTTTATTATAAGCTAATTTAATAGAAAATAAACTTGAAGGTACCCGAAGGGTTAAAAACAAGGTTTATTTGAAGGATTGAATAGAGATTATTTACAAGAAACAAAATCAACCCCCCCTTATTATCCTCCCTCAACTCCCACCACAACTTCACCTCAGCTGAGGGATAAAAAAATTAAAGGAGATTATTTATCAATGTTTAAATTAAAAAAACATTTACTTTTATTTAAAATAGTTTTATTCATTTGTTTAGGATTATTTTTAATTACTAATAATAATCAAGTCATGGCAATGGATGATAATAGTTCTTCATCGCAAAATAATAATTACATTTTAAATAATTCTTGTGATTTTTTTTTAGAAACGCAATCAGTTTTTATTAATGAACGAAATTGGCAACTCGCTGGAACATGGAAAAATGTAGTTTTAAAGATTCAAAATATGAATAAAAATATAAATCCAGAATCCTATCAAAAATTATTTTCATTATCCATGAAATTAGGTTCGTTAATTCAAATTACAGAACAACAAGGAAAATTAATTTATGAATTAAAAGAAATTAGAAAAAAAATTATAACCTCAATAAACATAAGACAAAATCCACAAGATTTATTAAAACAAGAAGAAGAAAAACGCGTTAAATTCCATGACTTAGATAAACAATTTTTTTCAATTAAATAAATATTATAAATAATAATTTTGCAAAAAAAAGCAATTAGAAGAATAAATAAATAAGGAGTTATAAGTTAAAATGATGCAAATAAAAAATAAATTACATCTTTTACCATTATTTTTAATGAGTTTTTTAGGATTATTCGCTTTCATCAATATTAATCCAGTTATGGCAACGGATCCAAAACTTCCAGAAACTAGTAGCAGGCAACCTGTTAATCAGAACTTTACTATTGAAGAAAACATAATTAATTTAAAACAGAAAATTTATGATAATGCAACCAAAATAACAAACATAGATAAAGAATTACAAGGAAGTATCACTGATAATCAAAAAGAAAATCTCTTAAAATTAAAAGAAAATTACAAACAATTAATTGATAATCAAAAAGAACAATTAAAAACTTATAAAAACCTTTTAAACAATTTAAATGATGAAAATAACTAAAAATATTATCAACATAAAAATTATCTTTTTTATAAAAAACCCCTTTCCAAAAGGGGTTTTTTTATTTAACCATACTTACTCATCCAAATAACAAGACTTCTTTAAACAAGAGTCTTTTTTTATCCCTTTTTACCATTTGTCAGGCAAAAAAAAATTAAAAAAGAATTAGGAGGTTATTAAATAATGTCTAAAGTAATTAAAATTCCCTGTATCTAAAAAATTAATAATTATGTTAAAAAATCTCAAAATTAGGAAGCTCATTATGATGGTGGTGTGTGGTCTTTTAAGTTTTATTCCTTTAACCTTCGCCGCGCAAATCTCATATCACCCCAACGGTACAAAGGTAATCACCGAGTACGACCCCCAAACAGGGAAGAAAATCAAGGGTACCGTATGCCATTCTGACGGTACAATCAACTACATCAACGAGTACGATCCCTAAACAGGGAAGCTAATCAAGTGCACCTCATACAATTCTGACGGTACAAAGATAATCGGCGAGCGCGACCCCCAAACAGGTAATAAAACCAAGTATACCTTATACAATTCTGACGGTACAATCAACTACATCAACGAGTCCGATCCCCAAACAGGGAAGCTAATCAAGCAGAACAAACAATCTCCAAGTAAAACCCTCGGGCGTTCCTTTTTCCATCGACAAACCAAATCAACTATAAAACTAGCTGATTATAAAACCCTTCAAGAAGAGTGGTTAACCTTCCAACCTAAAATGAAAAGGTATGATATCAGCGTTTTATCCAAAGAAAGTATTCCTGAAATTTTAAAATATGCTGGGATTAAAAGTGATGTTGTCGCATATGATAACTTTAACACCCCTTCTTATAATTCTAACAATGATAGTATTTTTTACTGGCATATCAAAGATCCGCCAGAAGGACTCATGGATGTCTATTTTAAACCCCGCTCTAATCCCTTTAAAATTAAATATCCTGCTGCAAACAAAAAACACACCTTAGAAGATCTTTTAAAATACGAAATAGCTATTGAAGAAGCTTTCGTATTTTGGGATGCTCAACAAAAAACTCAGGAAGAAAAGGTCAATGTGGAAGTAATCATCTCTAATATTTTTGTTGACCAAAGTAAAGAAGAAGTGATTAATGCTTACTTAATCCAACAGAAAATCATCCAAAAACCCAAACTAATTAAATTAGGTTGTTATAACATAACCCCTGATACGGACTTGGTAGCGCCTTTGCCATCAGATGATTGGAATGGTTTAAAAATTGAGGCTATGTATTTTGATGATGGAATTCGCCTCCTCCCCGAACAAAATTACGGCATTGATGATTTATTGGAACTCTCCAATGGCGCCAAAAACATCTATCTTTTTTCTTTCAATACTCAAAAAAGAATTAAAAGCATCGAATTACCTGATGCTATTGATCCTTACCAAGCCATTCGAACATGGAAAAGAGATAATAATTTATTTGATTATGAAGGTGAATTTGTACACGGAACTGGTCCCATAATAGAGTCTTCGTTTTTGATAAATTCAATTAAAAAACACACTCTATCGTGTGGGGTTGGGGGTTTCAAAAATATTTTTGAAACCGAAAAGGAAAAATTTATTATTTCTTGTTGTGATGCAGAACCAAAATTTTGTATTTTTAATAATTATTATTCTAAATATGTTAATTGGTTAGACCAATGTTACATTAAACCTGGCATTTCTTATTCATCTGTAGAAATAAGAGATAAATTTGGTTGTTCATCAAGGGGCATTTATAATCAAAATGGGGAAAGTTGTCAATATCATTATAATCCAGGAGTTTTCTGGGGTAATTGGTACGGTAGTTGGTACGTTGATGGGTTTAACTGTGTTGGCGAAAACATTACTTTTTGTAATTTTTATCACACCACTCCGCCACCAAATAAACCTAAAGAAATAAATATTAATTGATATTAAGACCTTATAATGAAGGTCTTTTTTCATTTTGGGGGTTTTTGTTAAAATCAAAAAAATATTAAGATAATTGGGGTTAATGATGCAAAAATTAAATTATTTCTAAACTAAACTCCCTCTATGAAATCACCCCAACTGAGGGATAAATAAAAAAGGAGTTATAAGTTAAAATTGAAACAAACTATGATACAACATTTAAGAAGAAAGAAGGGTAAAAAAATGAAAAATATGACTTCTTTTGATGCATTTTTAAGTATCAAAAAAATCAAAGGTTTAGATTTTATGTTAAATTATTTCCAAGTCCATAAAGGTACTATCAAACATTGGGAAAAACAACAATCTATTCCTAAAAATTACGATACAGACTTAAAAAAAATAATTAATCAACTTGAAATTGAATATCCACATATCGATATAGTAAAATTTCAAAATAATATTTTAACAAATAAAACGAATTTTATTGATAAAATTGATTCTTTTTCTCATATTATTTTAGGCGATGTTTGTGAGTTTTTACCACAACTTCAAAATATTAAATTCAATATTGTTATCGCTGACCCACCTTATAATATTGGTAAAAATTTTGGTAATAACCGCGATTTGTTAGAAATAGATGGGTATTTAAAATGGTCTTTGGACTGGATTCAACAATGCCTTAAATTATTGACTCCAGATGGTATTTTTTATATGTATGGTTATCCCGAAATTTTAGCTCGGGTTGCGGCTCAATTTCCTTACGAAAAACAAAGAATTTTAGCTTGGCATTATACTAATAAAAACATGCCTTCTTGTAATTTTTGGCAACGTTCTTATGAATCAATTTTATGTCTTTGGAATAACAAAAAACCTGAAATTAATATCGATCAAATTAGAGAACCTTATACCTCCAATTTTTTGAAGTGTGATGGAAAAAAAAGAATTGGTACTTTAGGACGTTTTGGTAATTCTGAAACTTTGTATCGCGTAAACGAAAAAGGAGCTCTCCCACGTGATATCATTAAAGTTCCCGCTTTAGCAGGTGGTGCAGGATTAAAAGAA
This sequence comes from Mulberry dwarf phytoplasma, assembly GCF_056504655.1. Lineage (NCBI taxonomy): Bacteria > Bacillati > Mycoplasmatota > Mollicutes > Acholeplasmatales > Acholeplasmataceae > Candidatus Phytoplasma > Mulberry dwarf phytoplasma. The sequence continues at coordinate 369,764 of NZ_CM151418.1, forward strand.
CGGTTCTTTTTATGTAAAACTTGTGATTGTAAAATTTTTAGTTCTAAAGAACTAAAAAATCATCAAAAACCTCATCAAACTATTATTCATCCTACTCAAAAACCCCAAATGTTAACTACTAATTTAATTGATTCAGTGATTATGAAAAATCAAAAAGGTAATGTTTTAATTCCTTTTGCTGGTTCAGGTTCAGAATGTTTAGTTGCTAAAAAGAAAAATCTAAATTATATTGGGATTGAAATAAACCCTGATTATGTGATGTTAATTAAGGAAGTATTAAAAAGTGTATAAATTAAACCGCAACTTTGGATGTTAATAATATATTTTATTAAAGAGTTAATCAAAATTTTCATGTTATTGTTATGATTTGAGGTATAATTAGGATAGTTTATATAACTAATTTCAATTTAAGTAGGGTAAATGCCTCTATTTATCTTAAAATTTTAAGTTGTAGAAAAATTAGTTAAAAAAACAAGAAAGAGGTTATCAAAATGTCAAATACATTAAAACTAAAACCATTTGTCAAATGGGCGGGTGGAAAAACCCAACTTTGGCCTTTTTTGAAAGTTGTTATGAATGTTAAATATGAAACTTATTTTGAACCTTTTTTAGGAGGTGGGAGTGTATTTTTTAGTTTGGAACCTCAAAAAGCTGTTTTGTCTGATATTAATGAAGAATTGATAACTGCTTGGCATACTTTAAAATCACAATCTCGTGATGTTGTTAATTTATTAAAAACATATATTAAACGTTTAAAATTAGAAAAAAAAGATTTTTATTATCAATTGCGCGACCAAAAAACCTCTTCGTTGGATAATATTTCAAAAACTGCTCGCTTTATTTTTCTTAATAAAACTTGTTTTAATGGTCTTTATCGTGTTAATTCTAAAAATCAATTTAACTCTCCGTTTAATGGAAAAAATGATGTTTGTTTATCAACTATCATTAACGAATCTAATCTTAAAAATATCACATTATTCTTAAAAAAGAATGAAATTAAAATCCAAAACCAAGATTACGCAACAATAGTTGCTCAAACACAAAAAAATGATTTATTGTTTTGTGATCCTCCTTATGATTCAGATACTCAAACTTTTAACAGCTATAATGCATCCCCTTTTAATCAAACAAACCAAAAAGAATTGTTTGAATCTTTAAAAGCAGCTCATTTAAGAGGAGTTAAATGGGTTTTAACTAATCACGACACCCAATTAATTAACCACTTATACAAAGATTTTAATTTTATAAGAATTCCTGTTAATCGTTTTATCAATTCCCAAAGCTGCAATCGGAAAAATAACACCTACGAAACAATTATTACGAATTTTACATTAAGAGATGACCAAATTAAACAAATAAATAATTTATTGTTTTTCAAAGAGTTAAAATCTACATCTTATTTTTTAAAGGATTATGTTTCGTGGGAAAAAGTTAATCATTTTATAAACCAAAATGAAGAAATTATTAAAAAATGGAATAAACTTAAATCCAAAACTGAGCAAGAATTTTATGATAAATTTGAATTGCAATGGCAAGAATTATCAAATACTTTTGAATTTTTGCCAATATTATTAGCTAACAATCGTTTTGCGAAAAACGAAAAATTTATTTATTTTAACAACCAAAACCAAGAAATTACTTTTGACCACCAAGATAAAGAAGTTGTCATTAATTTTATTAAAGAATCAAAACTTCTAACTAATGTTTTTGTAAATTCAAATTTTAATCAAAATATTAAAGATTATATTTTTGGGGTTTTGGTGGGGTTGGATTCTAACTCAAGAAAAAATAAATCAGGAGTTTTGTTGCCTAATTTAATTAAAACTCTTTTAAAAACAAATAATTTCAATTTTCAAGAAGAAGTTCTTTTAACAGACATTTTAAAAGGTGTTGAATTAAAAGAAACAAAAAGAGTGGATTTTGTTTTTAAACATAATAATATAAATTATCTTTTAGAATGTAGTTTTTTTAACACTTCAGGCTCCAAAATTAATAGCGAATTAAAACGTTTGGTAGAATTTAGTAAAACTATCAATAAATTCAAAAATATTCAATTTATTTATGTGATAGAAGGTCCAGGTTTGAAAAAAAACGCATCTTTGTTGGAAAAAACCTTAACGGAAACCAATGTTTTATTCAATATCCATCGTTTTCAAGAATTTTTAAAAAAAATAAAACAAAATTGTATTTTTTAACTCATCGATCTAATAAATTAAACACACACCCATTAAGATTAATTTTTACAACAAACATTATAATTATATTTTGTAATTGAATAAAACTATTTTTAAAAAACACCAAACACATTTAATACCATAAAAAGGTTCCTTTAAGAGGAACCTTTTTTTATTTAATACCCAACAAATTGATTACAACAAAAAAGTTCATCAAAAAATAAAGTAAGGAGAATGAAATGAAATATCAAATTAAAAAACTATTGAAGCAACTTAATAAATTAAAAAAAGAATTAGGGTTAATTAAACAATTGTGTTATAATACCAATATGCAAAATTATTATAAAAAGGGGCAAGCAATGCAAAAACAAACTCAAATTGATATCCTAGATGTAGCACAATATATTATTAATTATCAAAATAAAAGTGATTATACTAAAATGAAACTTCAAAAGTTGGTTTTTTTAGTTTATTGTAAGTATTATGTAGATTATAAAAAAGAATTATTTCCTAATGATTTCGAAGCATGGGAGTATGGTCCTGTTTCCCCAAAGTTATATTAAAAACTTTATCTTATACTTCTGGATTTCAAAAAAGTGATCAAATAAAAGAAAATTTTAAAGAAGATTGTTTTACTTCTGAACAAAAAAAATAATAAATCATATATTAAAGCGATACGGAAGCCGAACTTCAAGTTTTTTAGTTAAATTAACTCATAAAGATCTATCACCATGGTGTAATTGTTTTATCTCAAAAGATTGGAATTTAAATTCTATTACGAATGAAGTTATTTTAAAATATTATTCTAAAAAGGGCAATGCAATTTAAATTATGATAAAAATCAAAAATTAGTTTATAAGCATCGTAAGCTAAGAAAGATTTTAAAAAAACAGTGAATTAAAAAAATATTTATATTATTAATATCAACCCCGAGATTGAAAAAACGACATCTACGGAACTATTATTACAAATTGGGAGCAAATACACGCTTAATTACAGCAGCCTAACCAATTGCCACGGACTTGATTATTCCGCTAAGTCATACGGTCGGTCAGCCAAACGAAAGAATGGCGGATTAAGCAGAACCTAAAAGTGGTTAAAAATTGAAAGCTACAAAATCCCAAATGCCTCTTAAACGCATTATTTTGCCCCTCTCGCTTTGATTTAAATCCAATTAGGGTTATTACTAGTCTTGATTTAGACCCCCCTTAAATTCAATTTAATGAAAAAGCAGTCCTCAAAAACTTAGGAAAACACTTACTTTTAATTTTTACAATTTTGGCATAAATTTAAACGGATCATTTTTTTAACCTAATTTAGACCCCCTCAAATGAGGGGTCATTTTTTTATTTTTAAGGGAGATTTTTTTGATCGTTTTTTGACAACTTTTTTTCATTTTTTTGTCTCTTCCAGACAAAATCGCTAGGGTTTATGGTGAGGAATTTGCCATTTTACTCTGTAATTACCTAACAAAAATAGCCTAAAATCAAAAACTCCGCATTATTGTGTAAAAAAATGAAAACCATGTCGTTTTTATAGCAACTTTTTCGTTTTTTCGGCCTATATATATATTGTACATCCTTCTTATTAGGTTAACCCGTGGGTAAACATAAACACCAATTCAAAAAGCCCTCCAAGGCTGTTTTGAATTGGGTTGTGATAGATAATACTTAATTCGGGTTAACCTAATATTTTAAAAGATAATAATTAAATATAAAAACCCTTGATAGGTTTTTATATTTAATTATAAATAATAAATTTATTATATTATATCATGACATATAATGTTTAGATAAAATATATTATCTAACCAGGTGCCCGTCAAATTAAAAAATTTAACGGTCAAATTAAAATACCCCCTAAATCCCCAAAGGGGACTTCATAAGAAAGGGGGTGATTAATGGATGGAATGTACTTCGGCTGGCCGCCTAGTTCGCTCTGCTCGTCTTAGAATACTAATCATATTATATAATAATTTAATAAATATATTTTAAAATTAATTTTTAATGCATTTTTTAGTTATAATTATTTTTGTAATGAATAAAAAATATTAAGATATTTGGGGTTAATGATGCAAAAATTAAAGAAAAAATTAAAATTATTACAAAATATGGTTTCTCACATTCAAACTATTAATAAAAAAATAGTTTTGAAACTGGTTAAACAATTTGTCAAAGATCTCAATTTAACTACCATTTTAAAAACAATTCGTATTAATCGAAGTACTTATTATTATTGGCTAAAAATTGAAAAAAAGTTAAAATTAAAAGAAACAAAACATTTTTTGCAACAACAACGTATTCAAACTTTATGTTTACAACATGAATATTTTTACGGTCATCGTAAAACTACTGATTTATACCAAGAAATTTTTAATGAATTTATTACTAAGAAAAAAGTTTATCTTATCATGAAAGAAAATAATATTTGTTGTAAGTTAAGGCCTAAAAAAAATAAATATTATTATAAAAATTTAGAATCTAACCTCAAAGTAGTCCCAAATTTAATTAATCAAAACTTTACTACCTCCCAACCCATGAAAAAACTATTTACCGATATTACTTATTTTCCCACTCCCCAAGGATTTATTTATTTTTCGTGTATTATTGATTCTTTTAATAATCAAATTATTGCCTCCCACACTTCAAACCGACAAAATAAAGAATTAATTTTAAATACAATCAAAAAAATCCCTACTTTAAAAAACCCTTGTATTATTCATTCAGACCAAGGTAAAGTTTATCAATCTCTAAAAGTACAAAAAGTTTTAACTAAAAAAGGGTTTTTAATTAGTATGTCTCGTAAAGCAACCCCACGTGATAACGCTGTCATTGAAAATCTTTTTGGCCAGATGAAAAGTATTTTATCCAACCAACATCCCTTTTTATTCCAAAAAACACCAAGTAAAATCAAAAAAATTATCAACCAATTCCCTTCTTTTTGGAATAATAAATGGTTATTAACTAAATTAAACAATTTATCTCCCTTACAGTATTTGCAAAATAGATAATATTTGTTAATAATATATAAACTTATAACCTTTGGAAAAAGGTTGTTTTGTTGTACATTTTTTTCTATAAAAATCAAAAACTCCGCATTATTGTGTAAAAAAATGAAACCCATGTTGTTTTTATAGCAACTTTTTCGTTTTTTCGGCCTATATATATAATGTAGGGATAAAATATTTAAAAAAAATATCTTTTGAAACTAGCAAATTATTAAAAAACATTAGACACTTTTTAAGTGTAATGAAATTACTTTGTTAGTTTGAAAAGATATGAAATTATCTATTTAATTTTAAGTCTTAAAGAGTAATTTTGAAATAAAAAAGTGTCTAAAAAAACGGAACAGTGCATACATACCAAAAAAACATCCCTTTACTCTCCTTTCTCCTTTTAGTTTTCAGGGAATAAAAAACTCCCTTACCTTTATTTTACTCTTTTTTTTGCAAGTTTTTTGCTCATTTTCCATTACTTTTCTCATCTTTTATATCATTTTCTTATCTTTTATTACTTTTTGCTAATCTTTTTTGTTATAATTAACAAAGAAATTATTATTTATAAATAATATATATAAGCCGATATAAATATAAAGGAATATATTAAAGGAATTAAAATGAAAACCAATAAACATCAATTTATTAAAGTTCGCGGAGCTCGTCAAAATAATTTAAAAAATATTAATATTGATATTCCCAAAAATAAATTAGTTATTATAACAGGATTATCAGGTTCTGGCAAATCTTCTTTAGCTTTTGATACTTTATATCAAGAAGGAAAAAGAAGGTATGTAGAATCATTAAGTGCTTATGCTAGACAATTTTTAGGTAGTTTTGAAAAACCTGATGTAGATAGTATTGAAGGTTTGAGTCCTTCTATTAGTATTGACCAAAAAACAACTTCTAATAATCCTCGTTCTACTGTGGGAACTATTACAGAAATATATGATTATTTAAGATTAATTTATGCCAATATTGCAGTTCCTTTTCATCCTGAAAAAAATATTGTCTTAGAAAAACAAACCAAAGAACAAATGATTACTAAAACTAATCAAATATTTTCCAAGCAACTAATATTAATTCTTGCTCCTATAATTGAAAGAAAAAAAGGTACCCATCAAAAAACCTTAGAAGCTCTTGCCAAAGATGGTTTTAATAGAGTAATGATTAATGATACTATTTATTTAATGGGTGAGATTCCTTCTTTATCAAAAAATCAATATCATAATATTTATGTAGTAATTGATCGTTTTGAAGTTAATTCAGATAATCAAACTCGTCTTTTTGAAGCCTTAGAACAAGCTCTAAATTTAGCTCAAGGAAAAGTTTTTATTATGAATTATCAAAGTAAAAATAGTAATGATAGTAATAAGAATGAAAACAACAATAAAAACCATCAAATATTAAAACTAAATTGCAATTATCATTTAGAAGGCATTAATTTTGATATTCCCTTGCGCGAATCAAGACTTTTTTCATTTAATACTCCTTTAGGAGCTTGCCAAAGTTGTAAAGGGATTGGAAAAACAGCAGAAATTGATTGCGATATGATTCTAGATTATGAAAAACCATTAAATAAAGGTGCAATTTTAATTTTTAAAAGTAATAATGAATATAATAATTTTGCTAGCAAAGAACAAGAATTAAAAGCTGTATGCAATCATTATCAAATTGATATGACTGTTCCTTTAAAAAAAATAGATCCCCAAAAACTAAATATTATTCTTTATGGTTCACCTGACCAAATTCCTTTAACGCCTCCTTTGCGTTTTTCTCGTTTTTCCAAAAATACCACCACCAAAACTCCTAAATATGATTTTTTTGAAGGTATAGCTTCTATGCTTAAAAGACGTTTTGAAGAAACAACCAGCGAATGGCTCAAAAAATGGCTTTCTAATTATATGATGGAAAAAAAATGCAAAACATGCCAAGGACAAAGACTTAATCAAGGGGCTTTACTTTTTAAAATTAATAATAAAAATATTTATGAAATAACTGATTTATCAATTGAACAAACCCTTGCTTTTTTCCAAAATTTAGAATTGTCCAACGAAGAGACAAAAATTATTAATTTAGCTCTCAAAGAAGTTATTAATCGTCTTACTTTTTTACAAGAAATTGGGTTAGGATATCTTTCTTTATCGCGCAGTGGAGCAACTCTTTCGGGAGGAGAAGCACAAAGAATTAGACTTGCTACTCAAATTGGCTCCCAACTTTCAGGAGTACTTTATGTCCTTGATGAACCTTCCATTGGATTGCACCAAAAAGACAACGATCTTTTAATTAAATCACTTCAAAAAATGCGAGATTTAAGCAATTCTTTAATTGTAGTAGAACACGATCATGATACAATGCTTGCCTCTGATTATTTAATTGATATTGGTCCTCAAGCAGGCATTTTGGGAGGGAAAGTACAAGCTTTTGGCACACCCCAAGAAGTAATGCAAAACAAAAACAGCCTTACAGGAAAATACTTATCTAAACAAATCCAAATTACATTTCCCAAAACTAGAAGAAAAGGCAATAAAGATCATATTTTAGTTACCAAAGCTTCTAAAAATAATCTTAAATCAATTGATGTTTGCTTTCCTATGCAACAATTAATTGTAGTTACAGGCGTTTCTGGTTCGGGAAAATCTACTTTAGTAAATGATGTTTTACTTGATTGTTTACAACAAAAATACAGCAAAAAAAACAAAACTCAACAAAAAGATTTTAGTCATTTAGTAAACGATTTTAACAAAGTCAAAAAAATAGTTGAAATTTCACAAGACCCAATTGGTAAAACTCCTCGCAGCAATCCCCTTACTTATACTGGTGTTTTTGATGAAATTAGAGAACTTTACTCCAAAACTAAAGAAGCCCAAATGAAAGGTTATCAAAAAGGGCGTTTTTCTTTTAACGTTAAAGGCGGTAGATGTGAGGCTTGTAGTGGCGATGGAGTTAAAAAAATATCTATGCATTTTTTACCAGATGTCTATGTTATGTGCGAAGCTTGTAAAGGAACTCGTTATCAAAAAGAAACTTTAAGCATCAAATACAAAGATAAAACTATTGCAGATATTCTTGCTATGAGTGTTGAAGAAGGGGTTTTATTTTTCCAAAATCATCCCAAAATTAAACATCAATTAGAAATTTTACAAAATGTAGGGCTTGGCTACATTAAATTAGGACAGTCCTCGCCAACTTTATCCGGAGGAGAAGCCCAACGAGTTAAATTAGCAAGCGAACTACACAAAAAAGTTATTCCAGGTGCTTTGTATATTTTAGATGAACCTACCACAGGACTTCATTCAGAAGACGTTAGACAATTGCTTAAAGTTCTTCATCAAATGACAGATCAAAAAGCTACTATTGTTGTAATTGAACATAATTTAGATGTAATTAAAAATGCTGATTATATCATTGATTTAGGTCCTGAAGGAGGAGCTTGTGGCGGATATGTAGTTGCAACAGGAACCCCAGAACAAGTAAGCCAAAATGAAAAAAGTTATACTGGTAAATATTTAAAAAAGATTCTTAACGAAGAAAAATAAATCCAAAATTTAAAGATGCAATCAAACTTTTAATTTAGATAAATCCCAACTAACTACATCCTAAACATTGGACTAATTAAAATCAATTTAACAATTTAAAAAACTAATATTTAAGTAAAATTGCAAAATGGGCAAAAACAAAAACCACTTTTAAACTCACACCAACCAAACAATTTTAGGAAATATTTTATCCTTCTACAAAAAAATATTTTAATTACAACCTCACCAAAAAACCATTTAATCAGAAAGCAAAAATTACTAATAATTTCAAGAAATATTTAGTTATTATGGTATAATAAATAGTAGGAAAGAAAAGTAATTTACACAATTACAAAATTTATAAATGACAATTATTTTTCTACCACAAAATATTTATAAAAAAGATTAAATGAATTAAAAAAAGCTAAAAAATTAAACTAAATAAACTCGCGAACCCAAAAAACAACTTTTAATTTAGTTAAAAAAACTTAATTATAAATTAGTTGCCAAATTGTAAAACAAAAAAGCAAAAACCCAACTTGTTTCCCCAAAAAACAATTAACACTAATTTAATTGGAATTTGCTTATATAATCAATATATAAATGAAAAAACTCATAATTATTTGCAACTATTTGCACCAATCAAACCAAATAACCCCCCCAACAAAAATATTTTTTAGTTTTTATTGATGCTTCATAATCAAAATAAATAACACCCCAAAACATAAAACAAACCCCAACAACCCAAAAAGGAAAAGGTATTAAAAATGGAAATTAAAAAAATCAACGATCAAAAAGTACAATATTTTTTTGAAGTTTCTTCAAAGGAATTAGAAACCCAACTGGCTAGTGCTTATGAAAAAATTAAACCAAAAGTAGAAATTAAAGGTTTTAGAAAAGGGCACGTTCCAAGAAAAATTTTTGAAAATCGTTTCGGTAAAGACAATTTATACTCCGATGCATTAGAAAATATCGTGCAAACCAAATATCAAGAAGTCCTACAAAAAAAAGATTTCGAAAGTATGGGAATGCCTCAAGTAATTGATTTAGACGAAAAAAAACTTAAAGATAATCAAAATTTTACTTTCGGACTGGAATTTATCGTTAAACCTAAAGTTACTTTAAAAAAATATTTAGGGTTAGAAATTACAAAAGACGATCTTGAAGTAACAGATTGTGAAGTGGAAGAAAAAATAAATTCCTTATTAGAAAAACAAATAACTTTGGAACCCAAAACCCAAAACGACTTTTTGGAATTAACAGACAATGCTATTTTTGATTTTGAAGGCTTTGTTGATGGCAAACCTTTTGAAGGCGGCACTGCCAAAGATTTTAGTTTAGAAATTGGCTCTGGTCAATTTTTACATGGTTTTGAAGACCAAATGTTAGGGATGAAACAAGGACAAACCAAAGACATTAATATCACTTTTCCAAGCGATTACCACCAAAAAAGTTTAGCTAATCAAAAAGCTGTTTTTAAAGTAACTCTACACCAAATCAAAACTAAAAAAATACCTCAACTAACAGATAATTTGGTAAAATCACTTAAACTTGCCAATGCTTCAACCGTAGAAGAATTAAAAAACAACACTAAACAAACTCTTTTAGCTCAAAAAAAACACAAAGACAAAGAAAACGTTGAAAAACAAGTAATAGAACAATTAGTTAAAAATTCCGAATTAGAAATTCCTCAAGAAATTGTTTCCCAAGAACAAATCCGCCTCCAAAAAGAATTTGAAGCACAATTAAAACAACAAAATTTAACTTTGGAACAATACAAACAATATTTAGGTATTGATGATGAAAAAATGGAAAAAGAATTCAGCCAACAAGCACAAAAAAACCTCCAATATCAACTTATTATGGAACAAGTTGCAGCCCAAGAAAAACTAACTATTTTCCAAGAAAAAATCGAACAACAATACCAAAACTTAAGTAACCATTACAAAGTTCCAGTTAACCATATCAAACAAAACCTTCCTGAAAAAAACCTAAAACATTCTCTTTTGATGGATGAAGCCTTAGAACTTGTTATTAATAAAGCTGTTGTTGCTAAATAAATTTATCACCCCACCAAAAAATCACTCCACAACTTAAAAATGAAAAAGTTTAAAAGTTAAAAAAATATCAAAAGGATGAAAATATATGAAAACCAAAAGCAAAAAATTAAAATCCGATCTTTCTATGGATGCATTTGAAGATATTTTTCAAGAAATTCCTGAACAACTTCCAGTTGTAGTTATCAGCGAAGTAATGCCTATTCCAAATGTTGATTTTCGTATTGAAGTATCAGACAATTCTTATTTAAAAGCTTTAAAAGAATCAGAAACTAACGCAAATTCTTTTGTTATTCTTTTAACTCAAAAAGATTTATCACCCAACAAACCCAAACTAACTAATCTTCAACGTTACGGTGTATTGGCACAAATAATTACCAAAGTAAAAATCCCTCACGGCGATTTTAAAGTGAGATTTCGCATTTTACAAAGAGTAAAAATTGATAAATTTTTGCAAAAAGAACCTTTTTTAAAAGCCTCATATGAAAAAGTCAACACCATTTATGGAAACGTTGAAGAAGAAAAAGCCTTAATCAAGCTAGTTATAGAAAAAATTATGGACAAACCTTTTCAACTGCTTGTTCAAAACACCAATAATTTTTTAGATATCATCAAAACAGAACCAGAAACAGAAAATATCACTGATATCATTGTTTTTAATTTAAAAATCGATGATTTAGATAAATATAAATACCTTAAAGAAGCTCACCTTAATAAAAGAATTTTTTATATTCTTCAAGACATCCAAAGCTTACTTATAGGATTTGATTTAGAACAAAAAATCAATGAAAAAGTAAAACAAAGTATTGATGAAAACCAAAAAGAATTTTATTTAAGAGAAAAAATGAAAGCGATTCAACTAGAATTAGGGGACAAAGCCAAAAAGGAAGAAGAAATTGCAGAATTGCGCAATAAAATCAAAAAAACTCCTTTACCTCCTGAAATCAAAAAAAAAGCTTTACAAGAATTATCACGTTACCAATCATCATCATCTTTAATGGCAGAATCTTTTGTAATTAAAAATTATCTTGATTTTTTACTGGAATTACCTTGGGGCAAAACCAGCCAAGATGAAAACGATTTAGTTGCCATTGAAAAATCCTTAAATAACCAACATTACGGACTTGAAAAAGTCAAAGAACGTATTTTAGAATATGCAGCAGTCAAAATAATGACTAAGAAAAACCCTCAAAATATTTTATGTCTTGTAGGTCCTCCAGGAGTGGGGAAAACCTCACTTGCTTCTTCTATTGCCAAAGCTTTAGGACGCCAATTTGTCAGACAATCCTTAGGCGGTTTAAAAGAAGAATCAGAAATTAGAGGCCACAGAAGAACTTATATTGGAGCTATGCCTGGACGCATTCTTGCAGGCATTAGAGACGCCAAAACAGTTAATCCTGTCTTTTTATTAGACGAAATTGACAAACTAGTAGCCAATTATAACTTTGATCCTGCATCAGCTTTATTAGAAGTCCTTGACCCACAACAAAATATTAATTTTATGGATCATTTTTTATCCGAACCATTTGATTTATCCCAAGTATTATTTATCACCACTGCCAATTACCTTGACAATGTTCCCGAAGCTTTAAAAGACCGTATGGAAATTATCGAAGTAAGTTCTTACACTGAAAAAGATAAAATTAACATTGCTTCTAAATATCTTTTAAAAAAACAACTCAAAAATCACGGAATCACTGACACAAATTTAGTTATTGACAATGATACTATCCTTTATTTAATTAGACATTACACCAAAGAAGCAGGAGTAAGAGAGTTAGATAGAATCCTTGCAGAACTAGCTAGAAAAACAGTTAAAGAATGTTTAATTACCAAAAAAGAACAAGTAATTATTACTCCTCAAAACGTTACTAAATACTTAGGTAAAGAAAAATACCTACATCTTTTAGATGAACAAAAAGAAAAAATAGGCTCCACTAACGGACTTGCCTATACTTATTTTGGAGGCGATTTGCTTCCAGTAGAAGTTACTTATTACAAAGGTAAAGGACAATTAGTCCTTACAGGTAAATTAGGAGAAGTCCTTAAAGAAAGTGCTTATACTGCTTTAAGTTTCATCAAAGCTAACTGTCAAAATTTAGGAATTGATGCCAATATTTTTGTAGAAAACGATTTTCACATTCATCTTCCAGAAACAGCCATTCCTAAAGATGGTCCTTCAGCTGGAATTACTATTGCTACTTCCCTTGTCTCTGCAATTACCCAAAAATATGTTAAAAAAGGTTTGGGAATGACAGGAGAAATTACTTTACGAGGCAATATTTTAGCTATCGGAGGCTTAAAAGAAAAAGCTATTGCTGCTAATCGTAGCGGTCTTGACACTATTTTTATTCCTCAAGAAAATATCAAAGATATTGAAGATATTCCTGAAGAAGTAAGAACTAAATTAAATATTATTCCTGTATCAAACATTTCTGATGTTTTTTCGCAAGTATTTGTTTGATTAAGATATAAAAAACACCATCTTTAAGATGGTGTTTTTTGTTTTTATACATAATTAAAAAGTTTTCAAAACTTCAATTATTATTTTAATATTTATTTTTTTCGATAAAAATTACAAAAGAATAAAGGGGCAAAAAATCATTTACAAAGAAAAATTTACTTTCCTCCAATATTTAAATCCCCTACATAAACGCTAGAACTACCAAATCCTGAAGTTTGAAATTCAAAATCATTAGCAATGGTGTCTACATTTTTAAGAATATCAAAAAAATTACCAGAAACAACAATCATTTTAACAGGAGTTGTAACTTTACCTTTTTCAATTCTAAAACCACTAGCTTGTAGGCTAAAATCTCCACTAACAGTTTTAATTCCTGCATGCATCCCTACTAAATCAGTAATATAAATACCATTTTGAATAGGTTCAATCATTTCTGAAAAACTTTTTTTGCCAGGCACCAAATAACAATTAATCATAGAAGTACCGCCATCAAAACCGTTTCCAGTTGGAGTTTGTTTAAAAATGCGAGCAGTTTTTAAGTTGTGGATAAATCCTTGAAAAACTCCTTTAGTAATAATGGGTTTGGTTTGGCAAGCTACTCCTTCATCATCAAATTTTTCTTTAAAATAAGCCCCATCGTTTAAAGGATCATCAATAATACTAACTTTTTCAGAAGCAATTAAACAATTAACTTTATCTTTTAATTTAGTTAAGTTGCGATAAGCACTTGTACCAGTAAAAATATCGCTGAAACTTTCCAAAAGGTCTGCAAACATTTCATTAGAAAAAATAACTGGATATTTTTGAGATACCAAAGATTTAGCTCCTAATTTTTTTTCGCCCATCTCAACAATTTCAGTACCTAATTTAACAGGATTGAAGGTTACAAAATCCTTAGCTAAAATACTTTTGCCATAACTTTCAATTTCGCCTTCTTTTTGAAAAACCGCAGAAGCATACAAATAAGCAAAGCTGTTTTGGTGCGATAAATTGAGCCCTTTGGAATTTAATAATGTTTTTTTATGACAAACTTCTTGGTAAATAATGCCATTAGTAACTTGCAAATGGGAACTTTGCAACATTGTTTTTTCTAACTGCAACAACAAATTTTGTTTTTGTTCTAATGGAACTTGTCCAAAATCAAAGTTATTTTCCAATACTTCAGGATAACTGGAAGATCCTTCAAAAATAAGAGCAGGTTCTTTAGAAGTAATTGTTTGGCAATTTTCTTTGAGGGTTTCAAAAGCATTATCAAAAGCGCTGTCAGTTAAATGTTCTAAAACAATAGAAGTTTTTTTATTGGCAAAAATACCTCTTATAACTGCAGAAGCAACATCGCTCCAAACACAAGCATCTATTTTGCCTTTATCCAAAGATAGTTTAAAAGTTTGACTTTCATGAATTGCAATTTCTAATGCTTCAAAACCTTGTTGCATTCCTTTTTCTAACCATTTTTTATAATTGTTAGGAGTGGGGTTTGTGTGAGTGGTTTGGCTTTGGGGTTTTGGGGTTTTTGTTACGTCTTTTATCATTTTTGATTTCCTCCTACAATCATTTCTTTTACTCTAATAGTGGGTTGTCCTACATCAACTGGTAGAGAACCAGAACAAGAACCACACATTCCTTGACCTAAAACTAAATCATTGGCAACACGGTCAATTTTAAATAAAATATCTGCTCCATGACCAATTAACATCGCTCCTTTAACATGGGTTGTTAATTTACCATTTTCGATTAAATAGCCTTCATTAACTACAAAATTAAATTCTCCAGTAGCAGGAACAACTGTTCCACCACCTAGACTTTTAGCATAAAGACCGTAAGGAGTATCTGCAATAATTTGTTCGGGCGTTTCTGTGCCTTTTTCGATGTAGGTGGAATTCATGCGCGAAGTAGGAGAGTATTTATAAGATTGTCTACGTGAAGAACCGGTAGATTGCATCTTCATTTTGCGTCCGTTTCTAAAATCAATTAAATAACCTTTAAGGATACCTTTTTCAATTAAAAGATTTTTTTGGGTGGGATTTCCCTCGTCATCAAAATTAAGACTGCCCCAAGACGCTTTAATAGTTCCATCATCATAAGCAGTTACAACTTCAGAAGCAACTTTTTGATTTAATTTATTACAAAAAGGAGAAAGGCCTTTAGCAACTGCAGTAGCTTCAAGGGGATGTCCGCAAGCCTCATGGAAAATAACGCCTCCAAAACCATGATTAATTACAACTGGCATAGTTTGAGGTTTTAAAGATTTAGCATCTAATAAAGCAACTGCTTGTTTTGCTACTTGTTTGGCAATTGTTTCTAAATCAATTACATCCAAGAATTCCAATCCCATTGCGCGTCCAGGACCTTCAAAGGCTTCTTGCATTTCTTGTCCTCTTTGTGCAACTCCTACAAGCCCACATCTAATATAATTGCGTGTGTCATTTTGATAAACTCCTAAAGTATTAGCAATTAAAACATGTTGTTCTTTTTGGCTTAAAGAGGTGATGGATTGAATAATTTGAGGATCATAATTTTGAATAATAGCCGATAATTTAAGTAATTTTTGGGCTTTTTGTTCTTGAGTCATGCTGTTATAAGGTTTTTGGATAGTATTTTTTAGGGGTTTTTCGGTTTGCAAGGCAATAACTTTATTTGCTTTTCCTTGAAAAGATTTTTTTAATTTTAAAAGCAAGGATAAAACATTTTGATAATCAGTTTTATTGGTATAGCCATAAACTTCATCAAAGCCTTTTAATAAGCGAATTCCTACTCCAAAAGTATTAGAAGTATCAGCAGAAACTACATCTTTGCCAATTACTTTAAGGGTATGAGAATAAGCATTTTCAAAAAATAATTCTGCAAAATCAGCTCCCTTATCTAAAGATAAATTTAGAATTTTTTGAATATCTTCTTTATTTAACATCAAATAATATTCTCCTTTATATTGTTTGTAAATCTCTTTTATTTTATCATTTTTTTAAGCTTTTTAAGCATATTATATAAAAGTTTTCCAAATGAATTTATTATTGTTTTGTTAATTTGTTTGTTTTTATATGTTATAATAAAATACACAATTAAAGAGGAGCATATAAAAGCATAAAAACGTTGAAATAAGTATTTTTAATTCGTTTATTGCATTTCATCATCAAAATATTAACTTAAAAAACTTGATATAATATAAATATTTATTTTTAAAATCATTATAATATTATAAAAAGAAAAGAGGCAAGTAAATGTTTAGAATCAAATTTATTATTTTTAAACCAGAATTAGATAAACAAGGAAGAAAGTAAATAGATTTTTGGAAAACTCAAATTAGAAATATTTTTAATTTCCTTTTCTTTTTGGTAATTTTGTTATCTTCGGGGTTTATTTCATTTCATATAGATAGTATTTTAAAACAAAATACCACATTACACCCTTTAATGAAAAATTTTCTTATTATGGTTAAATTATTTTTTTGGATATGTGCACTTTTATCCCTTCCATTTGTTTTTTGCTCGTTTTTTTGATGGGTGTAGATAGTATGAAAGGAAGAACATTTAGCCAATTCATTTTAAGTAAAATATATTCAAAACCACAAATTGCTCCTAATGGTAAAAATAATCAATCCAAAAATAATACAAATACCGCCAAAAAATAATAAAAATAAATATAAATGTCAACAATAAATAAAACAAAAACTCCTTATATATTATAAGGAGTTTTTTCAATATTCTTTTATATCTTTGAAACAAATAATTATTTAGTAGCAAGAATAGCAAGAAAGGCTTTTTGAGGTAATTGCACTTTTCCTAATGTTTTCATTTTCTTTTTACCTTTTTTTTGTTTCTCTAATAATTTCTTTTTACGAGTAACATCGCCTCCATAAAGTTTAGCTGTTACATCTTTACGCATAGCTTTGATAGTTTGTCTGGCAATAATTTTTTTACCCAAAGCTGCTTGAATAGGAATTTCAAACATTTGTTTAGGAATAAACTCTTTTAAAGTCTCACAAATAGCCTTTCCTCTTTCATAGGTAAAATCATGATGAACAATTAAAGATAGAGCATCAACAATTTCTCCATTTAATAAAATATCCATTTTTTGTAATTTAGAAACACGATATTTATCTATTTCATAATCAAAAGAAGCATAGCCTTTGGTTAATGATTTTAACTTATCAAAATAACTATAAATAATTTCTGAAAAAGGCAGCAAATAATTAATCATTACTCTTTGACTATCAATATATTCAATATTTTGAAGGGCTCCTCTTTTGTTTTGGGAAAGCTCCATTACTTTACCAATATAGATTTCAGGACACATAATAGTAGCTTTAATATAGGGTTCTTCAATGCGGTCAATCATTTGAGTGGATGGAAGTTTGGAAGGATTATCAACTAAAAGTTTTTCTCCTTTGATAGAATAAACATGATAAATAACAGAAGGAGCAGTAGCAATTACTTCTACTCCAAATTCGCGACTAATTCTTTCTTGAATAATTTCCATATGCAAAAGTCCCAAAAACCCAGTTCTAAAACCAAGTCCCAAAGCATTAGAACTTTCAGGTTCAAAAATTAAGGAAGAATCGTTGAGTTTTAGTTTTTCCAAAGCTTCTTTAAGGATGTTATATTTATTAGTTTCGACAGGATAAAGTCCACAAAAAACTACTGAATTCATTTGTTTGTATCCCGGTAAAGGTAGCAAAGCTTGATTGGTTTGCGAAGTAATGGTGTCTCCAACTCTTACATGATTAATACTTTTAATAGCAGCAGTAAGATAACCTACATCACCTGGTGCCAAAAAATCTTTTACAATTTGTTTGGGATTATAAACTCCTACTTCAACTACTTCATAAACACTATTACTTGCCATAAAACGAATTTGATCGCCTTTTTTAACTGTGCCATTGACGATTCTAATGGAAGGCACAACTCCTTTATAAGAATCAAAATAAGAATCAAAAATTAAGGCTTGCAAGGGTTTTTGAATGTCTCCTTGAGGAGGTGATATTCTAGTTACTATTTGTTCCAAAATATCAATGACTCCAAGCCCTGTTTTTCCACTTGCAATTAAGGCTTGTTCAGGGTCAAGTCCCAAAATTTCTTTAATTTCTTCTTTAACTTTAGGAACATCTGCGCTTGGCAAATCCACTTTATTCAAAACAGGAATAAGGGTTAAATTGTTATCAACAGCTAAATAAACGTTGGCAAGAGTTTGGGCTTGAATGCCTTGGGCAGCATCAATAATTAAAAGAGCACCTTCGCAAGCTGCCAAAGAACGCGATACTTCATAACTAAAATCAACGTGTCCCGGTGTGTCAATCAAATGCATAATATAATTTTTGCCATCTTTGGACTTGTAGTTAATTTCTACAGCATTTAATTTAATAGTAATTCCGCGCTCGCGTTCTAAGTCCATGGAATCCAAAATTTGTTCTTTCATTATTCTTTTGTCAATTGTGCCTGTAAATTCTAAAATACGGTCGGCCAAAGTTGATTTACCGTGGTCAATGTGGGCGATAATGGAAAAATTACGTATGCGTTTTTGCCTTTCTTTTAATTGTTCTATGTTCATTTTTTGTTTATTTCCTTTATATTTTGGTTGGTTGGTTTTAGTTTGATTTTGTGGGTTTTAATGTGGTTTGTGCTTGGTAGAATTAATTTTTATGATTTTTATTGGTTTTTGATTGTGAAATGATATTTTATAGTTATTATTTTTTTGGTTATTGGGTTTGGTAGTTTGTTAAGGTTGTTTTATTCTTTTTTAAGTTTTTTAAAATAACTATTATAAATCATTGTAAAGTTAAATTATTTAATATCTAATTCAAAAGTTATTATAACAAAAAAATAGTTTCTAAGTGCAAAATTAGTGTTTTTTTGTAATTTTAAAGTTATTAAAGTTATAAATTATGTTAAAATCCAATTAAATCACATTTTTATTTTGACAAAAAAATTATAAAATAAGAATAAATAAGTAGTATAGCAAGCAAAATTATAATAAATAATTAGCAAAAAAGACCAACTTAAAGTCGATCTTAATTTGTTTTTAATTTGAAAATATGGCAAGTTTTAAATATTTTGAAAAGTATTGGAACTAACTAAATAATTTATTGTTCAGTTTCTTTGAAATTTTTTGAAGGTGAATTGGGGATGAATTTATCTATAAATTCTTCGGTAAGCATTAAGGCATTTTGAGGACTTATAGGTTTGTTAAGTGTAGGATGGTATTTTTCCTTACCTGGTTTAAATAAATGATATTTTTTGTAAATGTTAGTCATTTTTGGGCTTCTCCAAAAAAAATAAATATTTTGGCTTTCATTTTTCATTTGTAAAATATCATCTAAAGTGTATTTGTTCCAATCACTAATATCAAACTTATCAAAAGGAGATTCAAAATAAATCCCTACTAAATCTAAAGGAGGAGTTTTGATTCCTGTCATAACGCTATATAAAAAAGCGCCTGCAAGATCTTGTCCATTAAATGAAGGGAAACAAGCTACCCAACCATCATATTGAGGTTGTATTTTGTAGATAATTTTATGCATTAAAGTAGGTTTTAGATTTTCCATATAAACATGGGTTTCAGAATTTTTAAGTGTGCCATCTTGCATAAATTCACTATCAGGCACTATAAAATGATAATGTTTTTTGTCATTTACTGTTTGAATATAAAGAGGTAGTGTTTCTTTTTCTTGGTGTAATTCTTGTGTTTTTGGTTTTGTCAAATTGGGAGTTTTGACGAAATTTTGTTGATTGGGTTTTTGGGTTTGGTTATTAGTTAATTGTATTTTTTCTGATGATCTAAAGGTTGAATGTCTTTTTTGTAAACTTAATATTAATAACAATAATACTAATATTATTGATGAAATAACACATAAAAAAGGCACTAATTTATATTTTTGATTAAATAATTTAATATTCAAAATATTTGTTTCCTTAATAAAAAATAAAATAATAGGGTTAAATGAATATTAAATAATTATTTTATTGTAGTTTTTTTAACTGCTCAAGCTAAAGTTTTTTGAATGTTTCTGTAATTAAAAAGATTTAAGGAGGATATCTATATTTTTTTAATTTGGCAAGTTTGTTTTTTGCTACTGTTATCAAATCAAAAAAATTATTATAAAAATGAGCCATTAATTATGCTTTCTAAAGAAAAAAGAATTTTTACTAAACTTGTTATTTTAAAAGTTTTTTAAAACGATCTAAAATTGGTGTTTTGTTTTGCTGAGATGTTAATTATTTTATTGTTGTTGTTTTTATTTTTTTGGTATAGAATTATTGTAAATTTTTCATAATTATTTAAGGTATGCTATCAAATAAAATAAAAAAAGACCTTTCAATTAGAAAAGTCTTTAAAAAATTATTTATTATTTGGGTAGTTTTTCAATTCAATTAGGTAATAAGTTTTTTTATACATTTGTAATTGTTGATATATTTGATCTAATAATTTATTGTTGAATTTATGTTGTTTTTCATCGTTTAAATTGCAGAATTGTTTGGTAAGTTCTATTGCCTCGTCGATTATAATGGCATGAGAAATGTTTGTTTCTAACAATTCATAAGTAGCTAAGCGAATGATTGCTCTGTCTACTTTGTTAAGGCGATTTATTTTATAATCATATAAACTTTTTGTGATGATTTCATCAATAAATTTAAGCTTGGTGATGATTTTTTGAAAAAAAGTAAAAATGGGATTGGGATTTGTTTGTGACAAAGTCAAATTATTTTGGTAAAAATCATATTGATATAATAATTTCATCACTTCAATTCGTAATAACCGTGATTCTTTTTTATTTTGAGGATGTTTCATGGTAAATTATTTTAATGTTTGAGTAAGGTTATTTTTTACTTTTTCCCAGTCTAAGACACTAAAAAAAGCTTCAATATAATCAACTCTACGATTTTGATAACTTAAATAATAAGCATGTTCCCAAACATCTAGACCCAAAAGAGGAGTTCCTTGGTTTAGAACTACATCTTGATTAGGAGTAAAAGTAATTGCAAGTTTTTGTTGTGGAGTTAATACAAGCCAAGCCCAACCGCTTCCAAAAATGGTTTTAGCAGCATTAGCAAATTTGTCTTTGAAAGAATCTATAGAACCAAATTCGCAGTCAATCATTTCTTTTAATAATCCTTGAGGAGTATTGCCATTATTTACTTTTAGAATGTTCCAAAAAAAAGAATGATTAAAATGTCCGCCACCATTATTTCTAACTGTTTGTCTAATATCTTGTGGTACTAACGATAAATCAGTTAGCATTTGTTCCAAAGATAAATTTAGTTGAGGGTGTTTTTTGAGAGCATCATTAAGGTTATTAATGTATGTTTGATGGTGTTTGAGATGATGTAATTGCATAGTTTGAGTATCAAAAAAAGGTTCTAAAGCATCATATTGATAAGGAAGAGAAAGTAGAGTAAAGTTCATTTGTTTGCTCCTTTAATGGTTAATGAAAAGATTTTTTGGGGGGGTAGTGTTGGAATGAGGGGTTAATTGTGATAAAATGGAATAAAAAAACACTGTTTGTAATTATAACAAACAATGTTTTGTTGTGTTTTTGTCTTTTGTGTTTTTTTATCTAATTTATTTTGTCGCGCATTTGGTAGTTTACAAATAGTTATTAAGATTTAATTTCTAAAGCCTTAAGTCCTGCTAAATTGAGTAATCCCCAAGGTTTGTTGAAATGGGGTTGGAAGAAAAAGTCAACAAAAGCAAGTTGTTCTACTGTCATTTGGTTTTGCATACAAACACTTAAAGTATTCATTTTTTCAGTTAAATCAACGCGAGAAACAATTTGTCCTCCCAAAATTTTACGAGTTTCTTTGTCAAAAACAAGCTTTAACATTACAGCATCATAATCAGGCATAAATTCAGGTCTATTAGCATCTTTGATTGTAACAGTACCATAGTTTTTACCTAAAGCTTTGGCTACATTTTCAGTAAGTCCTGTTGAAGAAATACTCAAATCAATAATTTTAATGCCACTTGTTCCTTGAGTTCCTAAATATTTTACGCAAGGTTTTTCAATGTTAAGTCCTACAAGTGTTCCCATTCTAATAGCATTAGTTGCTAAAGGCATGTATTTTACTTCTTGGGTAGGGTTGTAATAAACGTTAACACAATCGCCACAAGCATAAACATCAGGGTCTGAAGTTTGCATATATTCGTTAACAACTAAAGCACCATTAAAGGATGTTTCGAGATGATGAGCAAATAATTGAGTGTTGGGTTTAAAGCTGATACACATAATTACCATTTCGGTCTCAAAGGTGTTTTTATCAGTTTTTACATGAGTCACTAAGCCGTCCTTAGTTTCGAATCCTGCTATTTTTTGTCCTAATGCTAGTGTAACTCCGTGGTCAGTTAAGGTTTTTTGAGCTACATCTGTAAATTCTTTGTCTAAATATTTAGACATAATTCTATCTTCTGCGTCTACTAAAACTACTTCTTTTTTTTGTACCGCAAATGCTTCAGCTAACTCAATTCCGATATAGCCAGCGCCTACTACTGTGATTTTATTAACGTTTTTGCTGTAATTAATAATATCTTTGGCATGATCAAAGTTTTTAGACATTAAAACATTTTTGCAATCAATCCCTTTAATAGGAGGAATAACAGGCCAAGAACCAGTTGCAATTACTAATTTATCGTAGTTGTCTTTAAACTGTTTGCCAGTTTCTAAACTTTGAACTAAAACTTCTTTTTTGTCAAAATCTAGTTTTAATACTTCATGTTTAAGTTTGGTACAAACATCCATATTTACCAGTTCATCAGGATTTGAATAAAAAAGTCCTAGACTGTCTTTGATAACTCCTCCAACATACAAGGCAATTCCACAAGAAAGAAAAGAGATATTATCGTTTCTTTCATATACAACAACATCAGCTTGGGGATTGTTTTTTTTAATTGTTTTTACTGCAGCAGTTCCTGCATGAGTACAACCAACAACGATAACTTTCATATTTTTGTTATTAACTCCTTTGGATTTTTTCTTTGTTTTTTTTATTTAATT
Organism: Mulberry dwarf phytoplasma; assembly: GCF_056504655.1. Taxonomy (NCBI): domain Bacteria; kingdom Bacillati; phylum Mycoplasmatota; class Mollicutes; order Acholeplasmatales; family Acholeplasmataceae; genus Candidatus Phytoplasma; species Mulberry dwarf phytoplasma. Next base: position 392,954 of record NZ_CM151418.1, read on the forward strand.
TTATTTTTGCTATACACTTTTAATTATACCTAAAAAACACTTGACAAAATAAATAAAATTGTAGGATAATCAAAAAAAATAAAACGAATTTGATTATGACGTGCTTTGTGGCAACTTTTTTACAATAACAAGGGCTAAGGCGTAATTATCGGTGTGAGTGATAGAAATTAAAATGGGGTTGAAAAAAGTGGTGCATGTGTTGTTTTTCACATAAGGAGCGCCGTTTTTGTCGTTAAGAATAGACCAGTTGCAATAGTTTTGGCAAGTAGGGTCGATTTTTTGGGGTGTTTGAAAAGCTTTAAAAAGAGCTTCTTTAGAAGCCCACCTTCCTGCTAAAAAGGTAAGTTGGCTTTGGGGATTTTGAATGATTTGATAAATTTGGTGTTCTTCTGAGGATAAAATCCTTGCTGCTAAAATGTCTTTGCCTATTTTTTTAATTTTTTTAATTTCAACTAAATCTATGCCGATATTTTCCATATTTATTTTTTTTCCTTAGATGGTGCCAAAATTTGGGGAGTTTCAATTTCACAAGCTAGTCTTTTGATTTTTTGAAAATAATAATTTAGTCCTGATTTAGTGATTTGTTGCTTGTGTTTGTGGTAATATTTTTGAGTTAATTCTTGTAAACTTGCATCAGGGTTTTCTTTTCTTAATAACATAATTTGCAATAATTTAGGTTCAAGGTTGGGAAGTTGTTTTTGGGATTTTTCATTTTTGGGATTTTTCATTTTTAAGTTCGTGTTTTTGGGTTTGAGATTTGGGGTTTGAAAGTGTTTTTCAATCAAATTAATTTGTTGTAATTGTAAATTGGCAGAAGTAAGAATTTTTTTTTCATTTGAAATTTCAAAATTAATAGAGGATTTAATAATGTGGTTTAAGTCTTTTTGAATTATTGTTTTTTCGTATTGAAAAACTATTTCCAAAGCACCGATTAACCTTAAAAAATCAATAATCATTTGAGATTCTTTCAAATAAACTAAAAAACCTTTTTTGTGATTAATTTGTTTGGCGTTAAGGCTGAAATGAAGCATCAAAGTTTTAATTAATTCAATTTTGTGGCGGTCTTTGTGAAAAAATTCTAGATGATAATTAGTTTTTTTGGGGTCGTTTGCAAAACCTATGCATAAAAAAATACCTCTTAAAAATGCTTTTTTGGCTTTTTGGCTTTTGAGCAAAGGTAAAAAATCGATTGGAGTTTGAGTAAAAAAATGATGTTTTTCTAAAATTAAGGGAATGTCTTTTTCAATTCCTACATGAATGCTTTTTAAATGTGGTAAATTATATTCTTTGCTAGTCATCAAAAAAGAGTTGGTATTAGGATAAAAAGTTTTGATTAAAATAAGGAAACGCCTAGCAATTTTGATACTTTTGGTTTGGAACCACAATAAAGTTTTTTGGTGGTTTTTTTCTAATTCACAGCCAAAATGTAATAAAGCTGTCAATTCAAAAAAATTTTCTATGGGTAAGAATTTTTGACAAGCAATTTCTTCTTTAATTTTAATGTTAAAAGACATTGGCACCTTCTTGGATTTTTTTATTTGTTTTGGGGGTTTGGGGTTCAGTGAGGAGTTTTAGGCAAAATAACGGTGATTTTTTATAATTTAATTTGGCTATTTTCTATAATTTGTTGTAATTCTTTTTCTTCGATAATAGGAATTTGGAGTTTTTGGGCTTTGGTTAGTTTAGAACCAGAATTGATGCCAACTATTAAATAATTGGTTTGTAAAGATAAACTGTTAGTTATAATTGCTCCCATTTGTTCTAAGATTTGTTGGATTTGAAGACGGGAATATTTTAGGAGAGTTCCTGTTAAAACAATTTTTTTGTTGGTAAAAATAGTTTGGGTAGTTGGATTTTGGGGGTTAGTGCTTTGAAAAGAAACTCCTAGTGTTTTGAGTTTGGAAACCTCTTCTAAATTACAAGAATTGGAAAAGTATTGTTGGATGCTTTGGGCAATTTTGATTCCTATTTCTCTTATTTGAGTAATTAATTCTGGTGTGGCTTGTTGGAGGTTTTCGATAGTTTGAAAATGTTTTGCCAAAACTTGAGATACTTTTTTGCCAATATGTTTGATCCCCAAAGCAAATAAAACATCTTCAAATCCTTTTTGCTTGCTTGCTTCGATAGCATCCAAAATGTTAGTAATTTTTTTAGCGCCAAAGCCTGGCATTTCTTGCAAAATATGCTTGTGTTTTTTTAATAAATAAAGGTCAGAAGGTTTGGCAATTAGGTTTTTATCAAAAAAAGCAATGATGGTCTGTTCTCCTAAAACGTTGATATCCATAGCATTTTTTGATACAAAATGAATGAGTTTTTGGATTTTTTGCTCGCGACAATTTGGATTGAGGCAAAAATAATCAACTTCACCTGGTTGTTTTTCTAAAATTGTTTGACAAGCAGGACATTTTTCAATCATTAAAGTAGGTTTTTGCAAATCAGTTCTTTTACTTTTGATAACTTCTAAAATTTCAGGAATAACCGAGCCTGCTTTATGAACTATGACATGGTCTTTTATTCTGATATCTTTTTTGCAAATGTAGTCATAATTATGTAAAACCACTTTTGAGACCAAACTTCCATCTACCATAACAGGCATAATTTTGCAAACTGGAGTTATAACACCAGTGCGTCCCACTTGAAAAATGATGTTTTGAACTATGCTTTGGCTTGTAATAGTTGCAAATTTGTAAGCAGTTGCCCATCTGGGAGCTTTGGCAGTGGAACCAATTAAAGAATGAAAGGCAAGCTCGTTAATTTTAATGACAATTCCATCAGTATCGTAGGTAAGTTGTTCCTTAATGGTTTTGTATTTTTCAATTACACTAAGCAAATTTTCAAAATTAGAGACGCAATAATAATGGGGATTTGTGGTAAATCCTAAAGCAGTTAAAAAATCCAAAGTCTCTTTTTGGGTAGGTTTAGTCAAATAAGGAGCTGAAATGCCATAGACAAAAATAGACAAATTTCTTTGAGCCACAATTGCTGAATTAAGTTGTCTTAAAGTTCCTGAAGCAGCATTTCTGGGATTGGAAAAAAGGGGTTTGTTTTCTTGTTTTCTTTGGGCGTTGAGTTTTTCAAAAGCGGGATGGGATAAATAAATTTCTCCCCTAACTTCTAAATCGAGATCTTCTTTTAATCTTAAAGGAATGGTTTTAATGGTCTGGGCATTTTGGGTAATGTCTTCTCCCCAAATGCCATTTCCTCTTGTTAAAGCTTGCACTAAAATGCCTTTTTGATATTTTAAACTTATCGCTACGCCGTCAATTTTTAATTCAGTTAACAAAGAAAAAGTAGGAATTTTTTTGACAATACGGTCATAAAAAGCTTTGAGTTCTTCAAGATTAAAAACATTTCCCAAAGACATCATTGGAGTTTTGTGCTTAATGGTGCTAAATTTTTTTTCTACAAAACCACCAATTTTTAAAGTGGGGCTATAAGGAAGTTTGAACTGGGGATATCGGGTTTCTAAATTGATTAGTTCTTTGAGTAAAGAATCGTATTGTTGGTCGCTTAGATCGGGATTGCTTAGATTATAGTATTGGTAATTGGCTTTGGTGAGTTGTTTTACCAAGGATTTAATTTTTTGTTTAATTAGATCAAAATTTTGCATTGCTTTGCACCTTTTTTATAAATAAAAATGTTTTTGGGGTTGAGAGTTTTTGATTTAGGATTTTTGAGTTTAGGTTTGATTTTTTTAGGTTTTGGTTTGGGTTGTTTGTTTTTTTAAAATATTTTGTGTTGATGCTGCTTATTTTTCTTTTTTGAAATTAAATTTATTTTCTGTTCCATTAATAAGGCGCAAAATATTAGAATAATGTTTAGCTATAATAATTAAGGTAGCAAAATTGATCGAAAAGTAAAATAATTCTGTTTTTGGAATCTGGTTTTTAATTGGTCCCAAATTTCCAAAATTGCCACAATACAAATAATTTAGCCATAAAAAAACATTAACTAAAGTGCTTGCAATAATTGAAGCTAACGAAGCATAACCAAAAAGTCTTAAAAAAATAGCAAAAAAAATGATACCAGAAATACCAATCAAAGGATTAAAAGCAGTGATAATACCTACCGAAGTTGTAATTGCCTTGCCGCCTTTGAATTTATTGAATAAAGAAAACATGTGTCCTAAAATAGGAGATATTGCCAAAAGGGAGATTTTTATTGTGGGGTTTGGTTGTAAAAAAGTTTTTGTGGATGGTTCTGTTAGCCAAAATTTTGAGAAATGCAAACAAATTGTAAGTGGCACAAATCCTTTGCAAAAATCTAACAAAAATACTAATATTCCCCATTTTTTCCCCAAAACTCTCAAAGCATTAGTTGCTCCAATATTTCCAGAACCTGTGTTGCGTAAATCTTTTTGTTGCACCAATTTGCCAATAACTAAGCCTGTAGGAATTGACCCCAAAATATAAAAAAACAAGAATAAGAATAAAAACGATAAGTTTTCCATTTTGCACCTTCATTTCATTTATTGTTTCAAAACTTTATCATTTATTTAATGAATTGTTAAGTTGTGATTATTGTTGTAATTATTAGTTGTGTTTGTTGTTAATTTAGTTTTTTTGTTTCATAAAAAATTTAATAATTATGCGTTTATAAAATTAAATAATTTACTATATAATTTTACCACAAACCTTACTTTTCTTTTAATATAATGAGGTTTTTGATTGTCAAAATTAAATAAAATTGTCAGATAAACAAAAAACCCCAAACTGCATAAACAGTTTGAGACTAAAATTATTCATTCTTTGCTGGGGGCAAATTATTGGAGCGTTTCAGTTAAGTTGGTTTAAATGTTATATTAAAATATTAAGTTGTCTAAATAAATGAAACAGTTAGTATTTTAATAATAAAAAATGTTATAATATATTTGGATAATTTGGATTATAGGAGTTTTTTGAAAACAAAATAAGAAACACAAATGCAAACTTTGAAAAAATAATTTTTTGCTGTTTAAATTGTTGTCTTTCCAAAATTACAAATACTAACTTAAAAAATTTTAAAACGATGCAATATTAAAATTATTTTAACTAAATATAATAATCAAGTTGAAATTAACAAAATCTTAGGAGCTTTTTATGGATTTTTTAAAAATTAAAAGTGTGCGCCAATTTTGCGCCAATCATGAAATACCAAATGATATTTTAGAAGCAATTTTGGCTACAGTTTTCCAAGCGCCCTCTGCTTTTAATTTGCAACCATGGCGTTTTTTTGTTTTTAAAGGCGAAAAGAGCAAACAAAAAATAGCTCCTTTTTTATATGGCAACAAAACTCAATTAGAAACTTGTTCTGCTATGATTTTGTTGTGTTGCGATGCTCAAAAAAGTGCCTTAGCTGAAAAAATTTATCAACAAGAAGTTTTACAAAAACAAATATCTGATGCAACCAAATTACAAGTAATTACAAAAATTGATGATTATTACAAACAAATTTCCCAAGTAAAACTGCAAAATGAGTTATTTTTAGAAGGTGGCATCGGAGCGTTGCAATTGATGTTAGCTGCTAAAAAATATGATTATGATGTTTGCCCTATGGGAGGTTTTAACGCAAAAAAAATCAATGAAGGGTTAAATATTGATGTTCGATATTTGCCTGTATTATTAGTTGCTATTGGGAAATCAAAAGAAAAACCCAAAAATAAAGCTTTTCGAATGGATTGTAAAGATTTTACTTTTTGGATGTAGTTGAAGTTGTAAAAAATAACTGCGTTCAAATACTAAAAAAATAAAATATTTCCAAAAATAACATTATGACTGACTTAAAAAGTTGGTCTTTTTTATTAAAAAGGCATTTTTTTAATCAATAATTTAATCGTTAATTTCCATGACTTGAGGCAATTTTGCTAAATTAACTTGTTTATATAAAACAGATAAACATTGCAATTCTTTTTGCTGTGATAACAAAGTATTTAGAACAACTTTATTAAGATAAAAAACAGCATGAGCCAAAGCATTTTTAATATTTCTTTCATATTTCAAATAAAAACCCAGAAAAAGACTAGCAAATAAATCTCCTGTACCTGAAATATCAATGTTTTTTTCTTTGTTGTGAGCCTGCACCAAATATTTTTTTGTAGCATTTGATGCAAACACTTGAAAATATTTTTCATCTTGAAAATTAATACCTGTAATAATTACAATTTTAACTCCTAAATTATGGAAATGATTTGCTACTTTAATAGCATACGAGACATTATTTATTTTAATACCAGACAAAAATTCAGCTTCAAATTGATTAGGAGTAATAATATCTGCTTGCAAATTATTTTTAAAAAAAGAAGTTATTTCAGGCTTAACAAAACATCTGTTATTGTCCATTACAGGATCACATAAATATAAAATATCAGGGTTCGTTCGTTTAAATCTTGCAACAATTTCCAAAACAGCTTCGCAAATATCTAAAGATCCCATATATCCTGTTAAAATAGCTTGACACTGTTTTTCTACTCCAAGAACAAAAAGACCTTCTACCAAATCAACTATATTTTGTTTGTTAAAAATTTGTCCTTGCCACTTTTGATAACCTGTATGATTGGAAAATTGAACTGTATTGATAGGCCAAACATCGAAATTCATATTTTGCAAAGGATAAACTGCTGCTTTATTTCCAACATAGCCATATACTACATGAGATTGGATAGAAAGAATACTTTTGGGTTTGGTGGGTATATTCATTTTGGAACTCTCCTTTATTTGGTTGTTTTTAAAGTCTTTTAGTTTTGATTTTTTCATTTTACTATTTTATAATCTAAAACTATACTTCTATTCTAAATCAAAAATAAACTTATTTTACAATTTATTTATGAATTATTATTTTAGTTTGGAAAAAATCAGTTTATTATCAAAAATACTTCAATTTTTTTTAATCATTTCAAAAAAAGAATGGTAATTTTGATATAATAAAGTTAATGAAAACAAACGAAAAATAAATAAAAAAAGAAGCAAAATAAAAATAAGCAAAATAAAAAAAACGCCAAAACCAAACCAGAAAATAAAACCACCCTTAAATTGGGTAAAAAATCAAAAAAACAATTCAATAAACGGAAGTAATTTAAAATGTCAATTCTTTTAGAAAAAATAAAAACTTTACCGCCCAATCCTGGTTGTTATCTTTTCCAAAACAAAAATGATACCATCATTTATGTTGGCAAAGCCAAAAATTTAAAAAAACGCGTCCAAAGTTATTTTACCAAAAGCAACAACTTAAAAACAACGATGCTAATTGAAGAAATCCAAGATTTTTTCTACATTATTACTAACAACGAACAAGAAGCCTTAATTTTGGAAGCTAACTTAATCAAAAAACACACTCCTAAATATAATTTCAAACTTTTGGATGACAAAACTTACCCTTATATTGAAATTACTAAAGAAAAGCACCCACAATTAAAAATTTCGCGATTCAAACAAATTCCTCCAGGAAAAATAATTTTTGGTCCTTATCCCAATCTTAAAAACACCAAAGAAACCTTAAAATTGTTGCATCTTTTGTATCCTTTAAGAAGATGTCCGTTAGCATCAAAAAAACCGTGTCTTCATTTTCACATCAATCAATGCCTCGGTGCTTGCGCAGGAAAAACAATTAATTATAAACCCAACATTGAGGCAATTACTAAATTTTTAAAAGGAAATATCAAAGATATTTTAAAAAAATTACACCATTTAATGCAAACAGCTAGCGAAAAAATGTTTTATGAAAAAGCCCAAGAATATCGAGATATTATCTATTCAATCAAACAGACTACCAAAAAACAACTTATCAGCAATCAAAAACTCAAAAATTGCGATATTTTTGCCTATGCATTTAATCAAGACCAAATATCAATTCAAATTTTAAAAATGCGCCAAGGAAATATCGTTGATTCTTATCATAGCGTTTTTTCATATGTGGGCTTTGTGTGGGAAAACATTTTAACTTATCTTAATTGTTATTATCAAAAAAACCTTAAACCAGACATAATTATTACAGGCAAAAGCCAAGATGAAACTATTTTGCAACAAATGATAGCTAACCAAACTTTATTGGAACAAATCTTGCAAACCAAAGTAAATATTGCTCATAAAGGAGACAAAAAGAAACTTTATTTGCTAGCCTTAAAAAACTCCCAAAATGATTTAACTAACAATAATTTAATCTATCAATCCAAAGACCAAAAAATCCAAGAATCCTTAGACAAATTGGCAATTATTTTTAATAAAAATATTAAAAGAATTGATGTTTTTGATAATTCTCAACTATTTGGACAAGCCTTTGTGGCAGCAAGAATTGTATTTAATCATTTTGAATTTGACAAAAAACTTTATCGAACTTTTCACATTAAAGGAAAATTTCCTAACGAATATCAAGCTTTTGAAGAAACACTTACACGTTGTTATAACAAATACAAGGAAGTTAAAAATGATTCACCAGATTTAATTTTGGTTGATGGCAGTTTAGGACAGTTAAGACAAAGCCAAAAAACTTTAAAGAAACTAGGCTATGAAATTCCTTTAGGAGCATTGCAAAAAAATAACAAACATCAATTAACTCATCTTGTAACTTTGCAAGAAAAATTAATGTTGGAACAAAACCCTAATTTATTTTATTTTTTAAAAAGTTTAAGCGAAGAAGTCCATCGTTTCACTGTTGCTTTTCACCGCAAAACCAAAAACAAACTAGATTATAAAACTACTTTATCAAATATAAAAGGAGTTGGCGCTGTTAGAAAAAAAGCCATCTTAAATCATTTTGAAAATTTAGAAGCCATCAAAAAATCCACTTTGCAAGATTTTCAAAAAATAGGAATTAATCAAAAGTTGTTTTTGTTAATTAAAAAGAGTTTATAAAAGTGGGTAAATAGACATTTATTAAAAATATTTATAAAAAGTTGTCCAAAGTTTTGGAACACAGAAAAACAACCATCTAAATATTTTGAAATTAAAAACCAAAAAATCACCAAAATAAAAAAACAAACGCAAGGAGCAACAAATGAGTTTAACAAATTTATTTAAATTGCAAAGTTCTTTAAAACCAAGTGGCGACCAACCCCAAGCAATTCAAAAATTGGTTAATAATTTTAAACAAGGGTTACAAGAACAAATTCTTTTGGGAGCTACTGGCACTGGAAAAACTTTTACCATTGCAAATATTATTCAACATTTACAACAAAAAACTTTGGTTATTGCTCACAACAAAACATTAGCAGGACAACTCTACAACGAATTAAAAGCCATGTTCCCCAACAATCGCGTAGAATATTTTATTTCTTATTATGATTACTACCAACCAGAAGCATATGTAGCATCAAGCGACACTTACATTGAAAAAGACTCCAAAATCAACGATGAAATTGATCAGTTGCGTCATAGTGCCGCAGGTTCATTACTTAACCGCGATGATGTAATTGTAGTTGCTTCGGTTTCGTGCATTTATGGAGTAGGCGACCTTAAAGATTATCAAAAATTAACACTACATTTACAAATTGGAGATAAGTACGAAAGGCAAGCATTAATTAACAAGTTAATAGAATTAAAATATCAAAGAAATGAAATTAATTTTCAAAGAGGAACTTTTCGAGTAAGAGGTGACATTATAGAAATTATTGCCTCATCTAGCAAAGAAATTGGTATCCGCATTATTTTTTTTGGCAATGAAATTGAAAATATTCAAAATTTTGATGTTTTAAATGGCAAAGCAATTACGAATCTTAAATTAATTACTCTTTTTCCTGCTAGTCTATATGCTACAAATACCCAAAAATTACAAGAAAGTATCAAAAGAATTCGCCAAGAATTAAAGGAACAAATTAATCATTTTGAAAAAACTAACCAACTTTTAGCAGCCCAAAAAATTAAAATGCGCACTTTACATGATTTAGAAATGTTAGAACAAATAGGCAATTGCAATGGTGTTGAAAATTATTCAAGACATTTAGCACTCAAAGAAAAAGGCGAGGCACCATCAACTTTAATTGATTTTTTTGGAAATGAATTTTTAACCATTATTGACGAATCTCATGTAACTATTCCCCAAATTAAAGGAATGTATTTTGGTGATTTTTCTCGTAAAACCAACTTAGTAAATTTCGGTTTCAGACTACCAAGTGCCCTTGATAACAGACCTTTAAAATTCCATGAATTCCAAGCCAAAATGAATAAAGTTATCTATCTTTCGGCTACTCCTGGCAACTATGAATTAACTAAAAAAATCCCTATTGTAGAACAAATTATAAGACCTACTTTTGTCCTTGATCCAGAAATTGAAATAAGACCAACCCACAACCAAATGGATGACCTTTACTTTGAAATTAAACACCAAACTAAAAATAATCAAAGAATTTTGATAACTACTTTAACTATTAATATGAGCGAGGACCTAACTGCTTATTTAAAAAATTTAGGCATCAAAGTAGCTTATTTACACAGTGAAATTAAATCTTTACAAAGACTTGAAATTTTAAAAGATCTAAGGTTGGGAAAATACGATTGTTTGGTGGGAGTTAATCTTTTGAGGGAAGGACTTGACTTACCTGAAGTAGCTTTAGTAGCTATTTTGGATGCTGACAAACAAGGTTTTTTAAGAAACGAAAGAAGCCTTATCCAAACTATTGGAAGAGCAGCTAGAAACATTACAGGCAAAGCTATTATGTATGCTGATTTTATTTCTCCTGCTATGCAAATTGCTATTGAAGAAACTTATCGTAGAAAAAAAATCCAACAACAATACAACGAAACAATGAAAGTAACACCAACTGCTCTTAACAAAACTATTTTAGAAACAATTTCAATCAAAAAAAAAGAAAGTGCCCAAAATGAAAATGAAAATGGTAAAGTTAAGGGACAAAAAAAGTTGCAAACACATACAAATATTACAGCTAAAAATAAAGAAATTAAACGTTTACAAAAAATGATGAAAGAAGCTGCCAAAACCCTTGATTTTGAAAAAGCAGCTACATTAAGAGATTTGATTTTGGAGTTAGAGAAAAAAGGCAAAAAAGATAACAATTAAAATAAAAAAAAGAGCTCACAAAAGAGCTCTTTATCTTTTTACTTTTTATTTAGTTGATTTAGTGGATTGTTCTTTTGTATTTTGATCTTTTTCATTTTGTTCTTTTTCATTTTCAACAGCTTGTTTTTCTTTTTCTGGCTTACCTTTTCCTTTTGTTTCTGTTTGAGCTTCTTCATCTAAAGCATAAACTTCACTTTGGTTTAGGGTATTTTTTTTCATTAAAGCTTTAGTTAGTTTTTCTACTAAAACTTTATTAGTTGTTAAAAGTTCCTTAGCTGTTTTATAACATTAATCAACTATTTTTTTAACTTCTTGGCTAAAAGTAAGAAAACTATACTTGTTAGTCCTACAGAAGTCAATACTAGAGGTAATTTAGAATTTTTAGTTTTATCTTTAGTTCCTGAATTATTACCTTTGTTATCATCGTTAACTTTGGTTTCGGTGTTATTGTTATCATTGTTATCGGTGTTTTTAGTTTCTGAATTGGTAACTTGGTTTTCGTTTCTTGTTGCTGATTGAATTTGTAAATTAGTTTTTTTATCATCTGCAAAAGTCTTCACTTGTGTAGCTAAATTAAAAAAAAGTATAAAAAAGAAAGTTGAAAAAACTAATAAAAAATAAAATTTAGATAATTTTAAATTATTAAATGGTTTAGATTGTTTGCTTGAATTATTCATTTGCAATGTTTTTCTCCTATCATATTATTTTTTTTGCTAATGATTATCTTTGTTTTGTTATTAAATATTATTATTATTAATGTTGTTAAAATTATTATAAAAAATAACTTGGGTTAAAAACATAATTAAAAAAACTTCTTTTTTAAAAAAATAAAAAATGGGTGATTATTAGAAAGCAAAACCTCGATGTATCCCAAACACTTATAATTAAATATTTGATAATTTTAAAAACTTTACAAAATAAATAAAAAAATATACAAATATACAAATACGCAAAAAAACTTAAAAAATAACGAAATAAAAAAAGAATAAAAAACGAAATAAGAAATAAAATAAATATTACTAAAATGGAAAAATCTACACTATTATTTTTTTATGATAAATGACCCCCTTTATTTTAAAAATTTTTTAAAAGCAATTTAAAAATAAAAAACTGCTATCAATATCATTTTATCACAAAAAAACAATTTTTTTGCTCACTAATCTGTAGATCATGAGTGTTTTCATTGCAATTTTATATATTAAAAAAAGAGGCTTTTTGAGCCTCTCAATAATTTTATTTAATTTATAGCAGTTCTAATTTTGGATAAATTTATATTTTTTTGACTAAAATAACATTTATAAATGGCAAAAATTATGTTTTTTTAATCTATAATTTATAATTTAGTTTTGGGGGAAAATAGAGGGAAAAAATTTAAATGATTTGATTTTGGAGTTAGAGAAAAAAGGCAAAAAAAATTAATATGAGTCTACATAACTGATAAATGATATAATATTACTGGAAAAAACATTTATAATATTTTAATAATATTATTAAAATATTATTAAAAGGGGATTTTATTATGATTTTGATTCAAATTAATCGTATCTGCGACCTTAAACCTTATTTTTATTACGCCCTAGAACAATACGCCCTTAATCATTTATTAAAGCAAAACCCTGAAAAAAGCTTCTTTTTTATTTGGAAAATCAAAGGAGTTGTAGTTGGGAAAAATCAAATAATTGAAAACGAAGTTAATTTAGATTACCTCAAAGAACATAAAATTCCTTTATTTAGAAGACCTACTGGCGGAGGATGTGTTTATAATGATCCTCAAACTCCTCTTTTTAGCATTATTGCCAAAAAAGAAAAAAATTTCAGTTTTAAACCTTTTTTAGCTAAAATTGTCGTTGCATTACAAAAATTAGGACTTAATGTTGAATTTAGTGGCAGAAACGACATTTTACTAGAAGGCAAAAAAATTTCTGGAAATGCCTTTATGCAAAACCAAAATGGCATGGTAACTCATGGAACACTTCTTTATAATTGCGATTTTCAAACTATGATAAACACAATTACTCCAAACGACCAAAAATTAATTTCTAAAGGAATTGCAAGTGTACGTTCCCGAGTAACTAACCTCAAAGGCTATCTTCCAGATATGTCACAAGAAAAGTTAATGCAGTATTTAACTGAGGCTTTAACTGACCAAACTTATGTACTTAGTGACCAAGAAATAAAATCAATAGAAAAAGATTCTCTCCAATTTGCTTCCAATGAATTTTTATTCTTAACCCAACCCCATCACACCAAAATACTTAAAAAACGTTTTTCTTGGGGAGGATTAGAAATTTTTTTAGATATTAGATTTGGTTTAATTGAAAAAATGACTTTGATTGGAGATTTTTTTCACAAAGAAGATAATTTAGAACAATTTAGCAAACTTTTTGAAGGAATAACTTATCAAAATGAAAAAATACAAGAAGTTTTGGAAAAAACAAACATCGGTTTTTATATTTTGGATGCTACTAATGATGATTTTTTAAGCTTACTTAAAGAAGGTATTTTAGAAGAAAAACTTAAAAATTTAAATTATTAGCAATTACTAAAATAGTTCTAAATTGAAAAATTTTTATATAGACTATCAAAAAAAAGATAAACAACGAAAAAACTACACAAAAAACTAGCAAAATAAAATATGAAAATAAAATCGAAGGTATATTTATGTTAAATAATCAAAAAAATGTTTTAAGAAAAATCATTGCCATTTCTTTCTTATTATTTTTGGCTTTTGGTTTGGAACTTCTTTCTCGTTATACTATTAATGCAACAATCCCTTGCAATTATGCTTTTTTTCGCATTGAATTAATTTTTATCATTTTAATAGGTTATCTTTTTGGACCTAAATACGGATTTTGGGCGAGTTTATTTTATCTTTTAATTCATTATGTTTTGGAATTTTCTTTTATGGAAGTGTTATTACACCATACACACGAAAATCATAATCATAGTCATGACCACGAAAACGAACATGCAAGCAAAGCCCTTATTTTCCTTTACAGATTTTTTCTTCCCTATATTGTCTGCTCTTTTTCGGGCTTATTTTATCAAAAAAACTTAAATCATCTCACCAAAAAAACACCTATTATAATAACTTTAGTATTAATTAGTGTAGTTCAAATTATTTCAAGCATTTTATTTATTAATTTATTACAAGAAAACTTTGCCAAAAAAACCTTTTTAAAGTGGTTCATCCCAAGTCCTTCTTATTCTTGGTCGCTTAATCTTATTTATAGTTTTTCATCAGTTATTGTAAGTAATACCATCATAGGAGCTTTATTTTATTTAATTAATTTACGTCTTAAAGATAATATGGAGTTTTTATATGGTTTTTCCAAGGAAAATTAAATTTTGGAAAATCTTTTTTTCAAACCCAAATAACATAAATTTTTGTGCGCTATTCACTTTTATTAATTTAATTACACACAAATTTAATTAAAATAATTTTTTTATAACCTTTTCTTTTATAAATTTCATCATGGAGACTTACTTAGTGTTTTTCAAACTTTTTAAAAAAAACAAAATTATTATCTGCTTTATTTTGCCATTATCTTTAATTTTATTATTTTTAATTAGTCTAGAATTATCATATTTTTGGATAGAAAAAAATCAATTAAAAAACGCTTCTTTAATAAATATATACGAACTATTTGCAAAATTTAAAGTCAACGAAATTAAAAAAATTCATTATACTTATAAAAGCCAATACAGCATTTGGAACAAAGAACATTATTTAATCCAAGCAGAAAGTTTTGATAATCAAAAATATTATTGTAAAATGGCAGCCTCCAATTATGATTATTTAGTATATGCTTTTTATTCATATAAAGATGTTTTGGTAGAAGTCAAAGAAAATATCCAATTTAATTTTTTAGAATTATATTTCAAATTTATAAGTTATCTTGTTTCTTTTATTTTTGGATTTTATATTTTAATTCATCTTAAACAAATGTTATCAAACAAAATAAATAAATTTAATACAAACATTGATTCTTCCAAAGACAAAATAACTTTTGCAGATGTAGCAGGTCTTGAAGAAGAAAAAAAAGAAATCCAAGAATTAATAGATTTCTTAAAACATCCTCAAAAATATCATAAAATGGGCTTTACAATTCCTAAAGGAGTATTATTAGAAGGACCTCCAGGAACAGGAAAAACCTTACTTGCAAAAGTATTAGCTAATGAGGTCAAAACTCCTTTTTATGCTGTTTCTGGTTCTGAATTTGTCGAAGTTTATGTAGGCGTTGGAGCTTCTAGAATAAGAGATTTATTTCAAAAAGCCAAAAGAACTACTCCTTGCATTATTTTTATTGATGAAATAGATGCTTTAGGAGCAAAAAGAAAAAACAACTCCATCATAGAATCACGAGAACACGACCAATCCCTAAACCAACTTTTATTAGAAATGGATGGTTTTTTTAAACTTTCACAAATCATCATTATTGCTGCTACTAATAGAATAGATATGCTAGATCCTGCTTTGATTCGTCCAGGTAGATTTGACCGTAAAATCAAAATTAATTTACCTAATCTAAAAGCTAGAGAAGCTATTCTAAAAGTTCATGCTAAAAATAAAAATATTTCTTTGGATGTTGATTTTTACAAATTAGCTTTAATTACTGAAGGTGCATCAGGTGCCCAACTTGCAGCCATTCTCAATGAGGCTTTAATTTTGGCTATCAGAAATAACAAAGACCAAATCGATAAACATTTTTTAGAACAAGCAATTAAACGCATATTAAATTAATATTGCCAAATCCCTAAAATATAAAAAAGTTAACTTAAAATAAGTTAACTTTTTATTTTATAAAATGATATTATTTTGTAACATCAGTAGCAGCAAAAATAAAAACTTTGGTTGGTAAAATTGCACTAGAAACAAAAATTTGATTTTTAGTATCTTGAATTTCTTCTACACCATCTCCAATAATGTGTTTTTCACGTAAAAATAGCAAAAAGCGATATTCAACAAACCTAATCTTATTTTGTTTAATTACTGTGGCAAGGTTTTTATTTAGTTCTTGCAATTGTTCTTGGGAAAAAATACTCAAAGGCAAAGTAGATACTATCCCTTTTATTTGTTTTATTTGAGTTTCATCAATTTGCTTCTTTAACAATTCAATAAAATTACAAGCATCTCCTTCGATAACTGTTAAACCTGGAAATTTATTTCTCAAAACATTACATAATTCTTTATCATATTCCAAAGCAATAACATTTTGGGCTCCAAACTTTTGTACTAAATATTTAGTAACATTACCACTGCCTGCTCCTAGTTCCAAAATTTTTTCACCTGTTTTTAAACCTGTGTCTTGTTTTTCTTCAAATTCAAGCACTAAATTACTTAATTGTTTAGCAATATCTTGTGATTCAGGAAAAAGAGAAGAACCCATTTGTTGAGGGTAAAACACCAATTCTTTGGCATGATTCCAATCACTTGTTTCCCTAGGAATAACACAAATCAAAAATGCTCCTAGCACTAAAAGTGCACCTTTATAAAAAGGATGAATTTTTATTTTTTGCACTCCGATTAAACCCATTGCCAAAAGCAAAAAAGAGACAAAAAGTTTAAAATAAGCTACTGTTAAATTGTTTTGGTAATAAGGATTAATAAAATGCGATTTCAAATCCGCTTTAAAACCAAAAATAATAGCAGATAACAAAAAATAGCAAAAAGGATGAACAAAAACTATCCATACTTTTTTCCAACCCAAAAAAGTAATTGGTTGTTTCCACACATAAAAACAATAAATCAAAGGGGCAAAAACATATTGCAAATAATAAGGAATTAGCTGCATTTGCCAATTTGCAGAAATAAAATGCTGTTTGTGGTCTTCAATAAAATCACAAAAAACCAAACTTATAATTAAAATATTTACCAAAGTAACAAAACTTAATATTTGATAAAATTTAGTAGTTCTATATTTAGTTAAAGCAATTATTGCAACTACCAAAATTAAAAAAATACTTTGTCTTGTATAATGAAAAATATTTTTACAATAAGCAAATGAGTCTAGATGCGTTTGCAAACAACTATCAAAAAGCCCCAAAATTAAAATTATTGAAGAAAAAATCACTAACAATAACGAGCTTAAATTTTTTTTAATTTTAATAAAATAAATTGAAAAAAATGAAGAATTAAAAAATTTGTAAAAAGATGTGATTTTCACTTTTGATACTTTCACTTTTTGTTTTTTGGATGATTATAATTATTTGTTTTTGACTCAAAAAAGAAAAAAATTAAATTAATAAAAAATCGAAATAAATTAATAAAAAATGTTAAATTAAAATTATTTTGTTATTTTAAAACAACAATTAAATTATATCATTTTTTAAAACAATCCTTTTTATAATTATCAACAATTAAAAAATAATATTTTTAGCTTTTGCAAAACCAAAATAAGTCAAAAAAATAACGAAAAAATGCAAAAAAATAACGAAAAGCCATAAAAAAATGTTAAAATTAAGTTTGATCGGTTTTTTAATTTTATACACATGTTAGATATCAATTATATATCGCAAATCAAAATTAATTCAAAACGCATTTTAATAAACTAATTATTATTTGTATCACAAAAGAACAAATCAAAGACCAAATTAATATCAAATATCACCCCAAATATCACCCAATTAAAGGAGTTTTTATAATGACATCTTTTGAAATTAGACAAATCTGGCTCAAATTTTTTGCAAGCAAAAACCATCACATCGCAAAATCATCTTCTTTGATACCACGAAACGAAGCTAACTTATTATGGGTTAATGCAGGCATTACCCCTTTAAAAAAATATTTTGATGGCACACAAACACCTCCTTTTAGACGCATTACTAACGTGCAAAAATGTATTCGTACCAACGACATCAAAAACGTAGGAAAAACCTCGCGCCATCATACTTTTTTTGAAATGTTAGGCAATTTTTCTATCGGAAATTATTTTAAAAAAGAAGCTATCCACTACGCCTTTGAGTTGTTAACTTCGCCTAAATGGTTTGCTTTTCCCTTAGAAAAACTCTACATCACTTATTTTTTTCAAGACCAAGATACTTATCAATATTGGCTTGACTTAGGAGTAGAAAAAAACCACCTTATTCCTTTAAAGAGCAATTTTTGGCAAATAGGTCCTGGTCCTTCTGGTCCTTGCACCGAGATTTTTTTTGACAGAGGAAAAACTTTTGACCCTCGCAACAAAGAACTAATTATCCAAGATTTAGAAAACGACCGCTTTATCGAAATTTGGAATATTGTTTTTTCTCAATATAATTGCGACCCTAAATTACCTATCGAAAAATATCAAGAACTACCAAGCAAAAACATTGATACTGGGGCTGGTTTAGAACGTTTAGCCTGTATTTTGCAAAACACCAAAACCAATTTTGAAACAGACCTTTTCTTTCCTTTAATAAAAGCTTTGGAAAAAATGACACAAATCAAATACACAGGACAAGAAAGTTTTAAAATTATTGCAGATCACTTAAAAACTTTGGTTTTCGCAATCAATGACGGAGCAGTCCTCACTAACGAAAAAAGGGGCTATGTCTTAAAAAAATTATTACGAAGAGCTGCTAACGAAGGCAAAAAACTAGGTTTAGACAAGCCTTTTTTACATCAATTAGTGCCTCCAACAGTTGCAATGATGAAAGATTTTTACAAAGAACTATGCACCAACCAAGAAATGATTGCCAAAGTGCTATTGCAACAAGAAAATATTTTTGAACAAACTCTCAAAACTGCCGAAAAAACTTTTTTACAACATCTCACCCAAAACACTTTATCAGGACAAAACTTTTTCAAATTATACGACACTTACGGCATTCCTGAAGATTTAATTTTGGATTATGCTAAAAAGAAAAACATTACAACAGACTACCAAAAATTCCAAGAATTACTCCACGACCACCAAAATTTAAGTAAACAAAATCAAACATCGCAAACACACATGAATAAGCAAGAAGAAGCATTTCTCCAATTTTTAACTCCCAGCGAATTTATAGGTTATACAAATTTTACTTGCAAAACCAAAGTAATCAAAGTTTTTGACAAAGGAATAGTGCTTGAAAAAACACCTTTTTATGCTAATATGGGAGGACAAATAGAAGATGAAGGTTGGATTGACAACACCAAAGTTACCAAAATAATTAAACTACCAAACGGACAAATTTTGCACGAAGTTCAAGGCAACTTTTGCGAAGGTCAAGAAGTTTATGCCTGCATTGAAAAGACTAAACGCAATCAAATTTCTTATCATCACACAGCAACACATCTTTTAGAAGCAGTTTTGCAAAAACAATTAGGCAGCCACCTCAAAAAACAAGGTTCATCAGTGGGATTTAGCTCTTTACGTTATGATTTTAATCATTTTGAAAAAATTACTCCCCAAACTTTATTACAAATAGAAAAAGAAGTAAACCAACTAATTCAAAAAAGTGTTCCAGTCAAAATTGAACAACTTTCAATCCCAGACGCCCAAAAAAAATACGCCACTCTTCTAGAACAAAATCAAAAAGCCAAATACAAAGACAAAGTAAGAATCGTAAGTATTGATACTTTTTCAGTGGATTTATGCGGAGGAACACATGCCACAAATACTAAAGATTTAGAACATTTTACTATTTTGTCATGCGACAGCATTAGCTCTGGTATCTACCGCATTGAGGCAGTTTGTAATAACAATTGCCAAGAAAGCCTCAACGCCAAATTAGTTCCTTACCAAAACGACTTGCACCAACTAACCCAAAAAGCAAAATTCTTACAAACGCAAAACCTCATTTTTGATGTTAAAAATTTTCCTCCAATAACCCAAAGTTATCAAGATATTCTCAATTATCAAAAACATATCAAAGCACAACAACAAGCCTTAGTTCTTTTTGAAAAAAAAGTTTTAGAATATCATCAAAAAAATATGGTACAAGCAGAATCTAATTTTTTACCACCACAAATTACCAAAAAAATTATGTTAACCATTGAAGAAGAAAAACCTTTAGAAGTTCTCAAATTTTTTATGAATCATATTTTTGATAAATACCATTTAGAAGTTTTATTTTTATCTTATGTGCAACCTGAAAAAATTGTTTTTTTATGCAAAAGCAAAACTCTACATGCAGGTAATTTGATTAAAGAAGCTGTATCCTTGGTTTGTGGTTCTGGTGGTGGCAATGCTAGTTTAGCTCAAGGGGGCACCAAAAAAACTAAAAATTTAGAACAAGTGCTTAATTTTGTAAAAACCAAATTAGAAATAAATTAAACTGTTTAAAAAATTTATAATAAAAAAATCCTCAAGGAAAAAATTCCTAAAAATTGTTAAAAGGTGTTCGAAATGACAAAAAAAAACAAAATAAAAAAGAAAAAAATAATCAAAGCGGAAGAAAAATTAAAATTAAACCTTTTTAAAACCCCAAAACCACTATTTTTCAAATCTTTTAAACAATTATTAATAAAATTATTTGCCCAAAAACACAAAAAAATTGATAAAATGAAGTTGAACCAAAACCAAGAAAAAAAGAATAATTTTTATCATTCAAACCATTTTTTGAAAAATGAGAATGTTTTATTATGTTAAACTGCCAAAATAATGCATCTTTGGGGTTGGATTTAGGTGAAAAAACTTTAGGAATCGCTTTATCACAAACAGGAATTATTGCCCAAAACCTCAAAACTATTTTTTTTGCCACCCACAAATACGATCGATTGATTGCACCTTTACAAGAAATCATTTCTCAATATCAAATTAAAACAATTGTTTTGGGATACCCCAAACACATGAACAACGACATAGGAATTAAAGCCAAAATAAGTAGTGATTTTAAAAAAACGCTAGAAAACAAGTTTGAGCAAGTAAAAGTAATTTTATGGGATGAACGTTTATCTACCGTACAAGCAATCCAAATGTTAAAAACCAATAACAAAAAAAAGGGCAAAATTTTACAAATGAAAGACGAAATTGCAGCAACCATCATTTTACAAAATTATCTCGATTATATCAAATTACACCCAAACAAAGAGCATTGAAATGTTTGATTTTAACAAAGAAAAAAACTTACAAAAATTAAAAAAATACGCCCAAGAAAACAAAATCCCCATTATCCAAGACCAAGGATTAGCTTTGTTACTTGATGTAATTTCACAAAACAAAATCACAAATATTTTAGAAATCGGAACTGCCATTGGATATAGCGCTTTGGCTATGAGCTCTCTTAGCACTAAAATTGATACTTTAGAAAGAGATTTTATAAATTATAATTTATCTAAAAACTTTTTAAAAGAAACTCCCTATCACATAAATGTCATTTGGGCAGAGGCGTTAATTTATCCTACTTGCAATTTAAAAAAATATGATTTAATTTTTATTGATGCTGCCAAAGCCCAATATCAAAAGTTATTTTGCAAATATGCTCCTTTACTCAAAAAACAAGGTATTATCGTTTTTGATAACCTTAATTTAAGTTGTTTTAAAAAAGCCAAAACGACTAAAAATAATCAAGGAATTTTCAAAAAAATGCATAATTTTCAAACTTTTTTAACAAATCACCCAGATTTTTGCACCACTTTTCAAGATGTAGGTGATGGGTTGATTATTTCTTATCTCAAAAAATAATTTAGGAATTTTGAAAAACCATCAAAAAATAAAAAAAGAAGGTCTTTTATTTATGAATAATAAAATTTATGAACTTACCCAATCAGGAATAGAAAAATTAAAAAAAGAATTAACTTTTTTAAAAGAAGTTAAAAGAAAAGAAAATTTAGAAGCTTTAAAAGAAGCGCGCGAACAAGGAGATTTATCCGAAAACGCTGATTATGATGCTGCTAGAAACGAACAAGCTTTAATAGAACATCGCATCTCAGAAATCCAAAATATTTTAAAAAATGCCCGCGTAGTTAAAGTTTCCAAAGAAAGAGAAGTAAGTATTGGCAAAAAAGTATCTTTGGAGCTTTTACACACCAAGCAACAACAAGAAATTGAATTAGTAAGCACCTTGGAAGCAGATCCTTTTACCAACAAAATTTCGATTGAATCTCCTTTAGGACAAAATATCAAAGGGCACCAAATAGGAGATGTTGTTTTTGTTACCGGCGAAACTGGAAACACTTTTAGAGTCAAAATTGTAGATGTCCAATAAAATGACTTGCCCCAACAAACTTTTCATCCCTCAACACTATTTTCCTTGTGTCTTGCAAATTCCTTTTGAGTTGTTTCAAAAACAAGGCATTAAAGCGTTAATTTTTGATCTAGACAATACTTTAATTGAATGTAACAAAGATATTTTAGATGAACAAATTAAAAACCTTTTAACTAAATTATCTCTTATTTTCAAAGTCGTTATTCTTTCTAATGCCTCTAAAAAACGCCTCCACAAAGTTTTAAAAAATGATTTTACTTTTATATATTTAAATTTATTAAACAAAAAACCATCCCCTACAGCTTTTCAAAAAGCATGCCAACTTCTCAAATTGGAACCCACACAAATGTTGATGATAGGAGACCAACTTCAAACAGATATCAAAGGAGCTAATCAAGCAGGTTTTTGTTCTTTATTGGTAAAACCCCTAAATCGCTTTCAAGAAAGCGCGTTTACCAAATTCAATCGTTTTTATCGTGAAAAAAAGTTTTTAACCAATCTCAAAAAACAAGATTATCACCTTTGGAAAGAAAAATTTCAAGACTTTGAAGAAAAATGAAAATAATATGTTGTTACACAAAATTCGTCAAGCTGTCGAAAATAAATTAAAAAACTATCCTTTGCGGTTAGAACACACTATAAGAGTTTATCGCACTGCTACCAAAATGGCAAGACATTATAACAAACCTTTGTTGCCTATTCAAATTGCAGCTTTATTTCATGATTACACCAAAAACGACACCTTAGAACAACAAAAACCCTATCTTACTCAAGCCAATATCCAAAAATACAGCAAAACGCCTGCTATTTTTCACGCTCTATCTGCTGCAAACATCTTAAAAAAAGAATTTGGCATCACAAATGTCACTATTCTTAATGCCATCAAAAAACATGTTTGGGGTGATAAAAAAATGAATTATTGCGATAAAATTGTATTGTTAAGTGACAAATTAGAACCTCAACGAAATTTTTCCCAAATAAAATATTTTCAAAAGCTAGCCTACTTTAACCTCAATCAAGCCGTATATGAACTTCTTAAAAGTAATTTTGATTATTTCAGCCAAAAAGGATCCCCTTTGCCTTACAATTACCAAGAAATTTTATCCTCTTTGAAAAACTCCATCAAAAGAAAAATATTTTCATGACAAAGACAACAATTATCATCGGAGGAAAATTCAAAGGACACAAAATCAAACTAGTGCCATCACCTCACACCAAAGCCACTAGCTCTTTGGTCAAAGAATCTCTTTTTAATACTTTGGGAGCCTCAGTCCAAAACAAAATCTTTTTAGATTTATTTTCAGGCAACGGTTCTTATGGTTTTGAGGCTTTAAGCAGAGATGCTAAACAAGCCTATTTTGTGGATGCTTCATTAAAAGCTTTTCAAACCTTAAAAGAAAACCACCAAAAATTAAAACTGGATTTAGAACAAAGCATTATTTTTTGTGGTCATTTTATTCAAGCTTTAAAAAAATTCCAAAAAGCTAACTTGATTTTTGATTTTATTATTTTAGACCCTCCTTATTTTAAAGATTTTTATTTACCTGCTTTTGAATATTTAGACAAATTAACACATCAAAATAGCATTATTATTTGTGAATTACATCGCAAAATTGTTTTGCCTACACAAATTAAAGAATTTGTTTTACAAAAAGAAAAACAATACGGTAATAAAAAAATTCAATTTTATCAAAAAATTTAGACTTTCACCAAGGAAAGAAAAAACAAAAAAAGAAAAAGAAAAAAGGAGTTCAAAATGAACAATATTTGGTTATATGTAAATCCAATTATAGGATTTTTATTAGGCGGGGTTTTAGGAGCTTTTTTAATGTTTCGTTGGTTTAAAAAACATTTACAACAAAATCCTCCCATCAGTGAAAAACAAATCAAAGAAATGTTTCGCCAAATGGGTCGTACCCCTTCTGAAAAACAAATTCGTCAAATTATGAACAGCATGAAACAAGGCAAATAAAATAATGTTTGAAAGTATCTTTTTTAAATTTATTTTTATTGTTTTTATTTGTCTTTTAGTTATTTTTATAATGAATTATTTTTATCGCAAAAATGTTAAAAACAAAATTATAAATTATTTATTGTCTTGTAGCAATTTAGAACAAGAAATATTAAAAAGTTTTTTGCAAAATCCTCACAAAACTTTTCCCTTGACAAAAGATGCCAACATTACCAAAAATTTATTACAATTGAATATCATTTTTTTAAAAGAAATAGTTTCGGGTGCTAAATATAATAATTATGTTTTTAACCCTTTAATAAAAAAAATTATTCACAAAAATAAAGATTTAAAAAAAATTTACCATGAATAATTTTGATCATTTAAACATTTATAATTTCAAAGTTATATAATAAAAAAACACCTTTAAAAGGTGTTTTTTTATTATATCATGAAAAATTTTATTCTGTAATCAATTCATTGTAATTTGCAACTTTAACAGAAACATTTTCATCAGCACTAATTAAACGAGAAATAGGGCATCTTTTATGAGTTGTATCTGCGATTATTTCAGTTTGTTCCAGCGTCATATCTTGAATTCCTAAAATAGCAGTAGGTTTAAAATAAAAACCTTTATCATCTTTTTGCATTTCTAAAGTTACTTTTACTTTTAAATCTTTATTTGTATAGTCTTGTTCTGCTAAAATCTTTTTAGAAGTTTTATAAAAACAAATTGCCCAAGAAAGACAAAATAAATCAACAGGTCCTGATTGTTTGTTACTTGGTTCTAAAGCTGAAACTAATTTTTTAGTGATTCCTTCTTTTTCTTCAAAAAAACATAAATCATCTAAATGGGGATTAAAATAAGCAGTTGTTTTAAAAATAATCATATTATAAAACCTTTCTTTATTAAAAAAATATTTCTTTTTTATGCATTTCTTTAAGCATCTATTTTATTATAACATCAAAATAAGTTAAAATATAATTATTTTAATTAAAACTAGAGTTGATAATATTTTGCACATCAATAGCTACTTGATGCATATTTGTATTGCAATAATGATCGTATTTTAAAGGAGGATGAATAATTATTTCTACTACTTTTTTTTGCCAAAAACGCTTATTTTTGATTTGACTGGCTCCTTTGATAGTTAAAGGCAAAATAGAAGATTTACTTTTGCAAGCAATTTTAAAAGCCCCTCCTAAAAGTGGCATTGCTTGTTCGTTATTTCTATCTTTAATGCCTCCCTCAGGAAAAACTACCATTGCCATCCCATTTTTAACTTTAGGCATTGCCTTTATTAAATTTTGGGCAGTTTTTCTGATATCATCCCTTGAGATTACCATACAATCCAAAGATAAAAAAGCTAATTTTAAAAACCATGCAGTTCCAAAAAAACAATTAAAATTTTGTTTGGGAGCAAATGATAAAGTTCTTGGAATAACGCTTGTAATAACAAAAGGATCGGTGTATGACTTGTGATTGGCATAAATAACAACGTTTTCTTTTGAAGGGATTAAATGAGGATTTTGAACTACTACTTTAATTCTTAAAAAACGGTTGACAAAACGCGACAAACTACGCGAAACAAATCCTTTAAAATAATGATTAGGGGGCAAAAAAGTCATTAAAACGAGGCAAAAAACCAAAATTATAAACGTTATTAAAAAAGCCAACAACAAACCCAAAATTAAATTAACTGTCAGTTTGTAGCAAAAAGAAAAATCAACTAGCATAGTTTTGGAAGTTTGCAAAAAAACAAATGTTAGCCAAACGACAACAAAAATAAAAGTTAACATTTGGGCATATCTAATTTCTTTTGATAAATGGCAAAAATTAATTGTGGGTGAATTTCTTTTTGGATTAATTGGTATTGTGATAAGTCAATTTTGGGAAAAAAAACATTTCCTTGATGTCTTTGTAAAATGTGGGTGATGTATAAAGTTGTTACCCAAGGTAGGGTTTGTTGATAGATTTTTTCTCCACCAATAATAAAAATATCTTGGGCAGCATCACTTGCCATGAAGGATTGCAAATCAGAAACAACAGTACAATTAGGCAATTCCAAATCATGTTTTAAAGATGCTACATAAGTTTTTTTAAAATTAAAGGGTTTATTTTTGAAATAATTTTTTAAGGATTTATAAGTTTCATGCCCCATTAAAACATTTTGATTAAGGGTAATTTTTTTAAAATATTGTAAATCTTGGGAATAATGCCAAGGTAGTTTGTTGTCTTTGCCAATCAAATAATTGCCGTCAAAGGCAGTAATTAAATTAATCATACAGCAATATCGCCTTTCAAAATGCCATCACATTGATAATTTTGCAAAGTAAAATCACTAAATTTAAAATCATCAATATTTTTGATGTCAGGATTTAAAATCATTTGAGGTAATTTTTTAGGAGTTCTTTGAATTTGGGTCTGAACTTGTGCAAGGTGATTGGAATAAATGTGGGCATCTCCTAAAGTATGGATAAATTCGTAAGGTTGTAAGTTAGTTACTTGTGCGACCATCATAAGTAATAAAGAATAAGAAGCGATATTAAAAGGTATTCCCAAAAAAACATCTCCACTACGTTGATATAGTTGCAAGGAGAGTTTGCCTTGATGAACGTAGAATTGAATTAAGACATGACAAGGTGGCAATGCCATTTGGTTTAATAAGGGCGGATTCCAAGAATTAAGAATCAAACGTCTGGAATTGGGATTGGTTTTGATTTCAGAAATTAAAAATTTGATTTGATCAACACCATTAAAATCGCGCCATTGTTTACCATAAACAGGACCTAAATTACCGTGCTTTATGGCAAAAAGAGGATCATTTTTGATTTTTTCTACAAATTCTTTCAATGTTTCATTTTGAAAAAAAGCTGATTGTTGATATTTTTGATAAGGCCATTCATTCCAAATATTAACATTTTTTTGTACCAAATAACAAATATTAGTATCCCCTTTTAAAAACCATAAAAGTTCGTGGATAATTGATCTAAGATTCATTTTTTTAGTAGTTAACAAAGGGAAACCTTCTTCAAGATTAAAGCGCATTTGGTAGCCAAAAACACTTTTGGTACCTGTATTAGTGCGGTCGTTTCTAAAACTGCCTTTTTGAAAAATAAAACGACATAAATCTAAATAAGTATTCATAATTGTATAACTCCTTGTTTTTTAATTGAATAAATGTTTGATGTTTAACGGGACAAAAGATATAAAACTTCTGTGTAAATGGCAGTTAAGGTAATTAATTGGTCAATTGAAATAGATTCATCCACTTGATGAGCTAAAGACTTTTGATTGGGGAAAACAGGTCCGAAAGGAACTAAATTAGGGGCGCATTTTGCAAAAGAACCACCACCCACACACATAGGTTTGGAAACTAAATCATTAGTATATTTTTGATAAACTTTTAATAATGTTTGCATTAATTCACTTTTAGGATCAACATACATAATGGGATGATGAAGGGTAGTTTTGAGGCAAAAATGTTGGCTCTTGGCTGCTTTTTCCAATTGAAAAAGGATTTTTTCAAATGTAATTCCTTTAGGATATCTTAAATTAAGAGTGAAAAAAGCTTGATTATTTTCTAATTTTAAAACTCCAGAAAAACAAACCAAATTATAAGTTTCTTCATCAAAGTGATTAATGCCTAATTTTTTTCCATCCAAACTATCTACCAAATATTGATCAAAAAAATCAACCAAAGCATTTGTAATTCCCAATGCTTTAAGAACTTTCATCAAATCATAAAGGGCATTTTTTCCTGTTTCAGGAGTCGAACCATGCGCAGAAACGCCGTGAACTTCAAGCTTTAACAAATCGCCTTGTGGTTCTAAAGTGGCTTTGATGCTGTTGGTTTTAACAAAATTATGGAATAAATCTGAGTAGTTAGGATCAAATTTTAGAACTGCTTGTGCCAAATCAGGAACAACATTAGAGGCTTGCCCGCTTTGAATACTTACAATTCTATTATCTAAAACTGTGCCTTCAAAAGTAAAATCCCCAATTCCTTTTTCGCAATAAATAGCAGGAAAATGGCTGTCAGGAACAAAACCAGATACAGGTAATTCAGGGACTTGTTTAAAATAGTGTTTCATACAACGAAATCCAGTTTCTTCATCGACACCCAAAATGAATTTAATTCTTTTGGAAAGCGGCAAATTTAGTTCGTGCAATATTTTCAAAGCCCAGAAAGCTGCCATTGTAGGACCTTTATCGTCTTGGGTTCCTCTGCCATAAAGCGTGCCATCAACAATTAAAGACGCATAAGGTGAATAGTCCCAACCAGTTCCTGCTGGCACTACATCCAAATGACCAATCATACCAACCCATTCTTTTTGGTTGCCGTATTCAATATGACCAGCGTATCCTTCTAAATTCAGGGTTTTAAAGCCGCTTTGGGAGCCTAAATCAAGCATAAAATCAAGGGCTTGTTGATTTCCTTCGCCAAAAGGAGCGCCTGTTCTATTAGGATCAAAGGTGGTAAGTTCAGTGTTAATTTTTAATAATGTTTGCAAAGCCTCAATTAAGGCGTCTTTTCTTTTTAAAACCTCTTTTTTAAAATCAATCATTTTCTAACCTCTTTTTTATTATTTTTATTTTTTTTGTTAATTTTGTTAATTTTAATTTTTTTGTTTGTTGCTTGTGTTGTTTTTTTGTTTGTATATTTTGTTGGAAATACTTGCAAAATCAAAAACACAAACACAAAATAAAATAAAATGTAAGCGTAGATAAGGTATTTTTTTAATTTCGGTCATAATAATCAATATTAATCCATATAATAAGCAGATATTTGAGCAAAAATAAGAGGAAAAGGCGGAAAACAAAATATTAATTCTGCATTTATTTTTATACTTTATCTACATCTTAATACTTAAATTTTAACATTATTTTAGCATTTAAAAGAAGAAAAATATTTTTTTTATAAAAAATAAAAAAGTGTTTCTTTTTCGTTTTGATTCAGTTATAATATTAGTGGATTTTAAAGGAATTCGAGAAATTTTCAAAAACCGCTAGTAATAAATTCGTTTAAAATTCTTTAGTTCATCTTAAACTTTTTGCATTTTACAAATTTGTACATTTGGATTTTGCAAAGATTAAGATATTAGAAAGCAAAAATAAAATCATTGAAAAATATTTACCAAAAACAACCTTGTTTAAAACAAAGGTTTATTTATTGTTTAAGTGCATTATTACTTTTGATCTTATTTGTAATAAGTTTTAATTACACTTTAAAAGCTGTTCCAACAGAACCAATAGATATCAGCACTATTGAAAAAAATATAGGATCTTTTGAAAGTGCACCAAATGAAAAAAAAATCATTGAAAAAATTGTAAAAAATCAAAAAAATATAAGTGGTCTTGCTATTGGAGACGATTTAGAAGTTGTTTCGATAAACAATAACAAAGCAACTGTCAAAGCAAAAGAAAATTCTAAAAAAATTAAAGGTCAAGTAGAAGTTATTTTTAATGTCAAAGAAGACCTAAATGTTTTAATTCAAAATAAAGCTTTAGGGGATATAGAATTAAATAAAATTCACAGTGAAGCATTGATTTCTAATGAGGATTTATTAAATGCCATTGAAAGTAAAAATAATGGTTTAGTAATTACAAAAGAAGATATTTATTTTCCTAAAAAAGATCGCTCAAAAGGTTATATAACCATTGAAGCATTGGATAAATCTCCTAAATATAAAGGAAAAGCTAAATTAACTTATCAAATTAAAAAAATAAATAAAGAAGAGTTTATTGCGGAAGTTAAAAAAAAATATAATATTCCATTTGACTCACCCATAAAACAAAATCAATTAGATGAAACAATTGAAAATGTAATTGCAGAAGAAGTAGGAAACCCAGATTCAACTAAAGACTTAGTTATGGAAAAAGTTCAAGAAGCAGTCGCACTTTTATTAAATGATGGCAATACTTTATCTGAAAAATTAACAACTTCTATGTCCAATAAAGAAGGGTTGCAAAACAACTCACAAACAATATTATCTCCTAAAATAACAAGCGAAAAAACAGATAATAACGAAAATACAAATTATGGATTTTATATTGTTATTGCTTGCATTATATTAATTTCCATCACTTTTTTAAGTTTGCTTTTTGTTATTTTTAAAAAAAGAAATACTCAATCATAATTAAAAAATATCAAAGAGGTTTATAGCCTCTTTTTTATTTTATATTTATAAATTTATAAAAAATAAAATAGAAATGTTGGAAAAAAAGATAAGTGAAAATACCATCTTTTAAAAAAAACATAATTATTGTAATAATAATCTTTTCTATACTTTTAATAATATTTGGTTGGTTAGGATGGCAAAATAACTTTTTTGCTTTAGAAGCTTCACAAAATTCTACTAAAAATACTTCTTTATCCTCTAAAAATTTTAATTATAATGATTTACAAGATTTACCAAAAAACCAAAATGAAAAAATCGAAGAACAAGCTCCAGAAGCAAAAGAAAACAATTTAGATAATCCCAATCAAAAAGGAAAAAAAACATTGTATCCACAAATAACAGAAATTGAAGAAAATGAAGAAATAAAAGAAACAAGCAAATACAGACCAAAAGCAACTCCCAAACCTAACCAAAACAACAACACACAAACTATCAAAAAAAATCCTCATTTACAAAAAGCCAAAAATAAAAGAAAAGTGATGCAAAAAAAACTAGTTTACCAAAACCAAAAAATTATTGATTTAAAAGAACAAATCTTACTTTTGGAAAATGAAAAAAACAAACCCAAAGAACTAGATAATCAATTTAGTGATCAAATTAAACCTCAATTGGAATCTCAAATCCAAGGAATGAACATTTATAATGTATATTTAGGGAAAAAAAGCGATAAAGATATAGCGTTAGAATGGTTACGAAAAAACTTTTCTAATCAACATTATCAAATTAACTTTTCTTATGGTTTGTATAATTCTCAAATTATCCAATCCACAGTTTTTTTTGATTCACGCATCAAAGAACCACCACCCCAAAACCTTTTATTAGTTTATTTTGATGGAGGCACAAGAGATAAAGCTAATAATTGTTATTCTTTGGAGGCATTAAAAACTTTAGGTAATGGTGCTCAAAATATGTATATTCTTTGGCAAGATGAAAGTCCTTTTAATGACAAAAACTTTATTCAAAACAACTTTTGCACTGACCTTATTTATGAAAAAGGATCTTTTTTAGGTGGACCTTCTTATTTGAATGTCAAACACATTGCTTTAAAAAATATTAACACTAATGAAATTATTGCCACTTTTCCTGTTAAATGTAAAATTGAAGTGCCTTGTTCACTTGATGGACTAGATTTAGAGTTAAAATTTCCTTTTTATAACTACAAAATAGAAGGTTTATTATCAAATACTCATATCAAAAGTCTTAGAAAAATTAATGTATATTCTAAACACACAGGACAATCAAAAACACTTTATTACAAAATTTAAAAAAAAACAGTAGATTGAATTTACAATCTACTGTTTTTTTAATATAAAATATGAGGTAATAACTACCTAAATTATAATTTGAATGCTTTTTTGATGTATGTTTGGTTCGTTGTTATTTAATGTTATTATTTAAAATAAAGCATCCCATCTTTAACAACAAGACAATTACTACTTTGATTTTGGGTAAGTTCTTCCAATTTAGTTTGTAATTTGGTTTCAGAAACAAAAGGACAAACACCAAAATTTAGTACTAAACGACGAGCTTCTTGTTCAGTTTTAACTAAAGCCAAAACAGGAACGGATGGATGAAATTTAGAAACATTATAAGCATCTTTTAAGTCATAGACAACAATTGCTTTAACATCGGTGCGTAAAGCCAATTCCACAGCACTTAATAAAAGGTTTTCTTTGGAGTTTTTAGGTTGGTATACTTGTGATAAAGCTTGATAATTAACTACTTTTTCAGCTTGATAATTAATTTTTTTCATATAAGTTACAGCTTCTACAGGATATTCACCTGAAGCACTTTCGCCCGATAGCATAGTAAAGGTGGTGCCTTCTCTAACTGCATTAAAGACATCAGAAGTTTCAGCTTTGGTTGGACGCGGATTTCTTTGCATAGATTCTAACATTTGAGTAGCTACTACAACTGGTTTGCCGTATTCTAAACATTTAGTAATCATACGTGTTTGGTAAAGTGGTACTAATTCACCATCAACTTCTATTCCTAAATCGCCTCTTGCAACCATAATACCGTCTGATTCTTGAATGATTTCTTCTAAATTATCAACACCTTCTTGATTTTCTATTTTAGAAATAATTTGGATGTTGGAATTTCCTTGTTCTTGTAAAATTTTTCTAATATCTTTGACATCTTGAGCTCTTCTAACAAATGAAGCAGCAATATAATCAAAATCTTGTTGGGCAGCAAAAACAATATCTTGATAATCTTTAGGAGAAATAAAATCCATTTCTAAATTAACTTTAGGAACATTTACACCTCTACGAGATTTGATGGAGTGAGTATTTTTGGCTTTAGTAACTAATTGTTGTTTGGCTTCGTCTTTGCCTACAACTTCCAAAGATAAGTATCCATCATCAATATTAACCATATCGCCAACTTTTAATTCATTGTATAAATTAGAATAACTAACTGAAAAAAGTTTAGCATTACCTAAAACTTCTGTCATAGATATTTTTACTTCAGAATCTTTTTGAATTGTTACTACACCATCAAATTCGTGAGTTCTAATTTCAGGTCCTTTGGTATCTAACATAAGTCCTGTGTGTTTGTCTAATTTATCGCTAATAGTTTTAATGGTTTTCATTAAAAGTTTAGTTTGTTCGTATTGAGCGTGAGAAAAATTAAATCTTGCTACATTCAAACCTGTTTGAATTAAGGCTTGTAAAATGTTTTTATCATAAGAAGCAGGTCCTAAGGTACAAATTATTTTAGTTTTGTTCATGAATAACTAAATCCTTTTTTGTTTTTTAAAATATAAAAATGATTGTCAAAATTAGTTAAATTATGACATTATGACATATAAAAAAATTTAAATAAGAAATAAGCCAAAGTATAGATAATAGGTCCAATAATTCTAGTGGCAATCATAATAAAAGGTAATAAATTGTCTCTTTTACTTATTGACATTATTCCTAAATGTCCAGTTCCTCCTACACTTAAAGCACCTAAACCAGCTGTAAGAGATGTTTCAAAAGGATAAAAACCCAAAGCTTTAGCAAGAACAAAGGATACTAAAACAACTACCAATAAAGCAGTTAAAACCATAGTTAAAACAGGTATTTGTTTTATTCCTCCCATTAATTGTTGCCATTTAACTGTCATTCCCAAACCTGCTAAAATAGGAGTAGTGAAATTTTTAGATATTACTTGTCCTGCTTGAGAAATATGACTTTGATTTTCTTGTGATAATAAATTAAAAACTCTAATCAAAATTAAGAAAAGAATAAAATAAACTAACGATTCTAAATAACCCCATAATAATTTATTTAAAAGACCACTTAAACTAAATAATACAAAAATCATCATTAAACCCATACCAATATTTTTATATTCTAAAGGAGTTTTTTTCTCTGTTGGTTTGGGTGTAAGTTTATTGTTTTTGTATTCTAATTTTCCTTTACCACTAAATTTAGTTTTATCAAAAATAACATACATTAAGCCAGCAAATAAAATACTTAAACATCTAGCCATAATTAAAGGCACTATAATTGCTGTTCTAATAGTTTTTTGATCTAATTGAGGAAAAGCATCTTTATAAATACCATTTGTAAAACCATTAATACCTAAATTAGTTCCTCCATTTGTTAACGGAACAGCTACATAAAAAATAGAGTCTAAAAAGGAACCTTGAGTGCTAAACCCTTCTGGTTTTTGATAATTAAATAAGAATCCTACAAAACCAACACTTAAAATAGCTACTAAACAAACAATTAATGTTAAAGGAAGAAACTTAGAAAGCGATCTTTTTAATAAATTTCTATCAACACTTAAAATACTTCCAGCAATAACACAAGTTATAAAAAAGTTAGCAAAATCAGATCCTAAATGATTATTTGGTGTTTTGGTACTGAAAAAATTTTCATTACATTTGTCTGCTAAATCTTGCGGTATCCATCCTTTATAAACTAAATAAGAAGGAACAAAAATACAAAGCAAAAATCCTAATCCTATTTTATTTAAATAAGGGACACTATCACCAATAAAATTAAGACCGTATCCTAAGACAAAAATAATAAATAAAGGGGTTAAAAGAGGGTGATATAATTTTGTTATTCCCCATTCTTTAACTGCAAAAAGATGTAAAGCACAAACAGCTACAAAAAAAAGAAACATTAAAGGGTGAAACCCAAAAATCTTTATTTGTTTGTCTTTTTTCATTATAATTTACTCCGATTCTACAAAAAAAATAAAATAACTAATAAATTTATAAATATGATGTAATATAAATAATAAAGTTATAAATAAATGGTTAATAAATTTTTTTTGTGATTTTTTATTTTCAAAATTATTAGCTAAATAAGTAATCAAAATCACTTAAATAATTAATTATGGTATTCTTAAATAATAAAGTTAATGATTAAACTAGTTTTTTAATTAAACTATTTCCTGTCATTTCTTGAGGTTTTTTAATTTCTAATAAATCTAGCATTGTGGCTGCAACATCACATAAAGACCCTGGTTTTAAGACAACATTTTTATCTGTAACGATGAAAGGAACTAAATTAGTGGTATGAGCTGTGTGTGGATTTCCTTGGTTATCTGTCATTTGTTCGGCATTTCCATGATCTGCTACAATACAGGCTTTGCCTTTAACTGCAAAAATGGCATTTAAAACTTCTTTAAGACAGCTGTCTACTGTTTGAATCGCTTTAATGGTAGCATCTAAAAAACCAGTATGTCCTACCATATCAGGATTTGCAAAATTAAGAATTAAAGTATCGTATTTACCAGATAAAATAGCAGTTTTAGCATGGGTGGTAATTTCTAAAGCACTCATTTCGGGTTTAAGATCATAAGTTTTTACTTTGGGAGAAGGAATTAAGATTCTATCTGCATTTTTTAATTGCAGTTCCTTGCCACCATCAAAGAAAAAAGTTACATGAGGATATTTTTCAGTTTCCGCAATTCTTAGTTGGTGCATTCCTAAATTGGCAATTACTTCACCATAAATATTTTTTAGAGTTATTTTTTCAAAAGCAACTACACTTTTAACTTGAGCGCTGTATTTAGTCATTGTTACTAAAAAAAGATTATTTAATAATTTAGTACCGCAAAAATTGGTTTTACCCTCAGAACAAAAAGCATTAGTAGCACAAGGATTAGATAGAGCAGTTGCAAGACGCATGGCACGGTCAGGACGAAAATTAACAAAAATAACTGCATCATTATCATCAATTAAACCATTTGGATTGGTAATAAAAGGAGTGATAAATTCATCTGTAATGCCTTGATTATAAAAATTTTGTATAGTGTTTTCTAATGGCAAGTCAATAACAGGAGCTTGTTTGGATGTAAGCATATTATAGACTAAATTAATGCGGTTCCAATTGTTATCACGGTCAAGAGCATAATATCTACCAACAACAGAAGCAATATTAAAGCCATAATCAAGAAGGTCTTTGATGTAGTTAATACCTGAATGAGGACTTGTGTCTCTTCCATCAGTAAAAGCGTGTAAAAAGGTGTTGTTTGCTAAATTGTTTTCTTTTAATAAATCAAATAAAGCTTTAAAATGATCTAAATGAGAATGAATTCCTCCATCAGAGATAAGTCCTAAAAGATGCATTTTACTGTTGTTTTTTTTAACATGTTCGATGGCTTGGAGAAATTGTTTGTTGGTGAAAAAAGATTTATCACGAATAGCTTTATTAATTTGAGTAAGTGATTGATAAACAACTCTTCCTGCTCCTAAATTAAGGTGTCCTACTTCACTATTTCCCATTTGACCTTGGGGAAGACCCACTTCTTCACCTGAGGCTTTAAGAGTGGTATTGGGAAAGTTTTTTAAAAGATAATCTAGATAGGGAGTCTTTGCCAAATGAAAAGCGTTATTTTCTTTTTGGTCGGTTAAGCCTAAGCCATCTAAAATAATTAATCCTACAAATTTTTTAGTCATATTCCCAAACTCCCTACCTCAAAATACCATCTTAAACGATGGTCTTGTCAATAATAATGTTATTTTGTTTTTGTATTGTTTGTATTATTAAATCACTTTTGTTTTGTGTTTAATTGGGTTTCATTTTTTCAAATTATAAAAAGTTTTTAATCCTAAAAAAGGAGTTTCTACTAATTGGTCTTCAATTCTTAATAATTGATTGTATTTTGCCATACGATCAGTACGTGAACAAGAACCAGTTTTAATTTGACCCGCATTAGTAGCAACAGCTAAATCAGCAATAGTTGTGTCTTCGGTTTCGCCACTACGGTGAGAAATAACAGCGGTGTAAGAAGCTTTTTTTGCCATTTCAATTGTTTCTAGGGTTTCTGTTAGAGTTCCTATTTGATTTAATTTAATTAAAATAGAGTTTCCTATTTTGTTTTCAATTCCTTGAGCTAATTTTTGGGTGTTAGTAACAAATAGGTCATCCCCTACTAATTGGATTTGGTTACCTAATTTTTGGGTTAAGTATTTCCATCCATCCCAATCATTTTCATCAAGTCCGTCTTCGATTGAAATAATTGGATATTTAGCAACTAAAGTTTCGTAATAATGAACTAATTCTTGGCTACTAAAAGCTTTGTTATTTTCAGATGCAAGAACGTATTTTTGAAGTTTTTGGTCATAAAACTCGGAAGCTGCAACGTCCATTCCTAAAAAAATGTCTTTTCCTGGCTCGTATCCTGCACTTTTGATAGCTTCCAAAATGATTTGTAAGGCTTCTTCGTTAGAATTAAGGTCAGGTGCATATCCGCCTTCGTCTCCTACTGTAGTTGGAAGTCCTTTTTGTTTTAAGATTTTTCCTAAATGGTGAAAAACTTCAGCCCCATAACGTAAAGCTTCTTTAAAAGATTGTGGTCCAGTTGGTAAAATCATAAACTCTTGAAAATCAACACTGTTAGAAGCATGAGCTCCACCGTTGATAACATTCATCATAGGAACTGGCATTTGTTTAGGTAAAACACCTCCTACATATTGATAAAACTCAAGATTTAAGTAGTTAGCTGCAGCTTTAGCACAAGCCAAAGAAACACCTAAAATAGCGTTAGCTCCTAAATTAGATTTGTTAGGAGTTCCGTCAAGTTTAATTAATAATTTATCAATTAAAGTTTGTTC
This sequence comes from Mulberry dwarf phytoplasma, assembly GCF_056504655.1. Lineage (NCBI taxonomy): Bacteria > Bacillati > Mycoplasmatota > Mollicutes > Acholeplasmatales > Acholeplasmataceae > Candidatus Phytoplasma > Mulberry dwarf phytoplasma. Next base: position 430,249 of record NZ_CM151418.1, read on the forward strand.
TAAGACAGAATAACCTTCTAATTCTGGTTGAATAACTTCAGTAACATTTTTAACAGCTTGCAAAACGCCTTTACCTAAAAATCTTTTGGCATCCCCATCCCTTAATTCAACTGCTTCGTGTTGTCCGGTAGAAGCTCCTGAAGGAACAATAGCTCTTCCAAACGCTCCTGATTCTGTATAAACTTCTACTTCTACTGTAGGATTTCCTCTGGAATCTAGCACTTCGCGCGCTAAAATACTTTCAATATATGGCATAATTAATACTCCTTTTTTAAATTGGTTTTTAATTATAAAATGAAAAATAAAATAACTTTTGTTTGTGGGACAAATAGTTAAATTTACTAACCATAAATATTATAATGGTTTTTTTGCTAAAAAATGTATTTTAATGTGTAATAAATGAATATTTTTGTAATAATTGCAATTATGACTTTAATAAAGCAAACATTTTTTGTTTGTATATTTCTACTCCGGGTTGATTAAAAGGGTTAATTCCTAACAACAAACCTGACATTGCACAAGTTTTTTGGAAAAAATACGCTAAATATCCAAAATGATATGCATCCAAAGTAGGAATGACAATTTCTAAATTAGGAACTTTGCCTTCAATGTGGGCTTGTTTAGTGGCTTGAAGAATTTTTTGATTAATTTGTGAATAAGTTTTTCCAGCTACATAATTAAGATTATCAAGTTCGTTTGGAATGTGAGGAACAACGCAATCATCTTTTATTGATGTAACATTTAAAACTGTTTCAAAAAGCATTTTGGTGCCTTCTTGGATAAATTGCCCTAAGGAATGTAGATCAGTAGAATTGTTGGTGGCTCCTACAAAAAGCCCTTTTTCTTCTTTGCCCTCAGATTCAGCAAATAATTGTTTCCACCATTCCGAAAAAGAAAGGAGATGCGGTTCGTAACTTACCAATAGTTCCATTTTTTTGTTTTGTTGGGTGTGAAGCAAATACCTTGCTAAAGCGTACTGATAGGCTTGATTTTGAAAAAGGTCTTCTTGAAAAGTGTCGTGATAAGCTTGCAAAGCGCCTTTCATCATTGAGACAACATCTAAATTAGCAAAAACAAAAGGAAGGATGCCTACGTTTGTAAAAACACTAAATCTTCCACCCACAGAATCAGGAATAACAAATGTTTGATAACCTTCTTTAAGGGCTAAATTTAACAAAACGCCTTTTTGGCTGTCAGTGGTTACAAAAATACGATTTTTGGCAAGTTGTTTGCCGTATTTTTCTTCTATTTCTTTTTTCAAGATTCTAAAAGCAAGGGCTGGTTCCAAAGTGGTACCTGATTTTGAAATAACATTAATTGCCCAATTTTTGTCTTTAAGATAATGGAGCAAATTAGTTAAGTAATTGCCTGATACTTGATGACCTGCAAAAAGAATTTCTGGCTTAGTTTTTTTAAAGGTCGTTTGCAAAAATTCAATTCCTGCTTTGGCGCCCAAATAAGAGCCTCCAATGCCAATTACTACTAAAACATCTAAATTGGGTTGGGAGTTTTTTAGTTGTTTCATTTTTTCAAGTTCTTGGAAATCAAAATGTAAGGGTAGTTCTAACCAACCCAAATATTTTTCTTTTAGTTGTTGGTCTTGATGTAATTTTTGGTGTATGACTTTGATTTGAGGGGCAAAAGTTTGGGCATAATTGTGCCAATCTAAAAAATTATAAATCCCTTCAAGGTTTAATTTCAACATTGTGTAATTTTACTCCTTTTATTATTTATTATTTGGTGCTTTGTTATAATTTATTAAATATTTTATTCTCATTTATTAAATGTTTAAATATTTTTAAATGTTTTTTAGTATTGTATTAATTTTTATTTAATAATTTTGGTTTGCAAAGCATTATTTTTATTTATCTTAAAACGCGGGGTTTGGTTGGTTTTGTTTTGACGCAAAAAAGATACAAATAAATAAGTAGTTGTCAAAAAGACAATAATATTGCTTCCAAAAGTACTTAAACCACATTGAGTAGCATCAGGAATTGAAACATCTTTTAATTGGGGCAAAATGTCATGCAAAAACCATAAAATAGTTATTCTTAAAACAACTCTTAAAAGATTAATTACAAAAATAAGATTAGCATTTTTCTTATAAGATGCGACATAACCCATCATTAAAGTAGTCCATACAGAAAAAAACAAAGAAGTTTGTTCCCAATTAAGGATTTCTTTAAAGGATGTTATTTCTTGTGTGGTAAAAACTTTTTCAGTTTTTAAGGCACGCAATAATTTTTCACCACAAAATTGATTTATAAATGCTCCAATAATTCCTATAATAAGAGTAATTACAACAACATTTTTAAAGATTTTAAAAGTTTTGCTATTGCTTTGAAAAGTAACACTTTGAGATACCATAGCAGATTGACTATCTTCAAAAGAATTAGAAATAGCATAAAAAATACCATTAACTGTCATAACAAATCCAAAAATATCTACTAAGTTTTCTTGATCTTTGGTAAAATAACTGTCTATCATAGCAAGAATAATGAGTTTTCCAATTTCATAAGTAGATTTGGCAATAATTAATGTTCCTGCTAATTTCAGGATAGTTTTTACTGTGCGTTTAGAAAAGACTAGGTTTTTAAATTGCAACTTAAAAATATTTTTAGAACTAAACATACAATAAAAAGTTACCAAAGTAAGCAATAAATTAGCAATTAAATCAGCTAAGGCTAAATCAATTAAATTAACTTGGTTTTGTTTGATTGCTTTAAAAGCAAAAGAAATACTAATTCTTGTAATAATAAGACAAATATTAAGGATTAAAACAAATCTAGTTTTTTCCTTGGCGCGTTCTAATCCAATAAAAACTGCATTCATAGTAATAGCTACAAAAGTAATTAAAATAAGATAATAATATGTAAGTCCATTTTGGCTATGATAACTTTTATTTAAAAATATATCTCCAAATGGAGCTGGTAAAAGGACACCTAAACCCAAAACCACTAAAAAGAATAAAGAAGAAATAATTGCCAATAAAAAAGCTAGGGTAGCGTATTGTTTGGCTTTAGTAACATTCTTTTTTTTGTATTCTCTAGCTACTAAAATAACACCTGCTCCACCTAAAGCTATAGCAACACTTTGCAAAAATTTTTTAATTTGTGCCATATAAGAGATGGTTTTATCTAAATTGGTGTTGGAATTGGGTTGGTTCCCAATAATATAAAAATCAATGGATAAGGATAATTTTTGAAATAACAAATAAATAGCAATGGGAAAAGTAAGAATAATTAAATTGATCCAAATAGGTCTTTTAAATGATTTAGGGGTTTGATTGGCAGGTTTGGAAGGGTGTGGCAAATAATTTTTTTCAGTAGACATAAATATACTCCGTTTTATTTTTTTAGTATTTATATCAAAATCAATTGTAATTTATTTGGGGTTTGGGATTTGGAAGTACAAAAATTAATTTTGATAAATACAATATTTTATTCTACAATCATTTTACAACAATTTAGCTACTACATTAAATAATTCATTTTTTTCATAAGTTTTTTCAAAAAGATCACCAAAAGTAGTGTAATGCAAATTAAGTCCGCAAGTGCCAACAGCACAATTAAAAATGTTTTGTTGCAATAAAGAAACGGCATAACTTCCCATTCTAAAAGCAAGGACTAGATCTTCTGCAGTTGGTTTACCACCTCTTTGAATGTGTCCTAAAACTTGGGCTCTAGTTTCGAAACCACTGTAATTTTCTACCTCTTTGGCTAAACTTGCAACATCAAAAATATGTTCAGTGACAACTACAATAGCATGTCTTTGGTTTGTTTGGCGCAAAGATTTAATTTTTTGGCAAATAGTTTGTTGGGATAAAAGATTTTCGCGAGTAACAATAACATCTGCTCCTGCAGCAAGTCCACCAAATAAAGCCAAATCCCCTTTGTGGCGTCCCATCACTTCAATAATACTGCATCGGTTGTGAGAAACAGAAGTATCGCGCAATTTTTCGATGGCATCTACAATATTATTGAGAGCAGTGCTAAATCCAATAGTAAAATCAGTGGCACAAATATCATTGTCAATGGTGGCTGGCAGTCCTACGCATTTGATGCCAAGTTCGTGCAATTTGGATGCTCCTTTATAAGAACCATCACCACCAATTACAACTAATTTATCAATTCCTAAAGTTTTTAAATTTTGGGCGCATTGCTTGCGAACATCTAAATTATTTTGAAAATCTAAAAAACGAGCAGTTCCCAAAAAAGTACCAGACACATTAAGAACACGAGGAAATGTTTGAGGATTTAAGATTTCGATTTGGTTATTAAAAAGTCCTAAATAACCATCTTTTACGCCGAAAACTTCAAATCCTTGTTTAGCGCTTTCAAAAACTACAGCACGAATAGCTGCATTCATTCCAGGAGCATCTCCGCCTGAAGTTAACACAGCAATTTTTTTGTTTTCTTTTGTTGTTGTTTTTGCTTTTTGGTTTTCATTTTTCATTTTAAAATTAAGTCTCTTTTATATTTTTGAAATATTGTAAATATTGTTAAATGATTAGTTTGATGAATGTTTTTTAATAAATCCGCGTGCGCGAGTCAAAATTAAAATAAATGAAATAAATAATTGTTAAATGTTAATAAGTAAAAAAATAGTGTACTTGAAAAAGTTCCAAAGCGTTTAAAAAAATAATAAAATATAATATGATTAGTTTGGTTTTTTGTTTTAACTGTCTTTTTTGTGTCTTTATCCAAATTATAAATTATTATTTTAAGTAAATTTTTAGGTATTTCAAAAACTAACTAATCTTTTTTTATGAAAATTTTTATGAAAAAACTTTTTATGCTAGTCTTAGAATTTTTTGATTTATTAACAGCTACATTTAAATTGTATACGATTTAATCAAATATTGCAATTAAAACGTATTATTTTTGTTCTTTTTGTAAAAATTTTGTGATATTGGGGGCTTTTTCGCAAAATAAAACAAAATATTGCAACAAATATTTATTGGCTAAAATAAATAAAACAATTGAAAAATAAGTTTGCAAAAAAATAATGAAGTTGTTTTTTTGGAATAATTTTATTAGCTTTTTGGATTTGGATTTCCTTTTTTTAGTTGTTTTTTATCTTTGGGAGTAGCAAAAATATTAACACTTATTTTTTTATATGTTATACTTAAAGAGTAGTTAAGAAAACAATTTGCAGTTATTTTAGATTTAATAAGCATTTTTTTGTTATGTTTTTTCATCAAATGCTTGCTAAAAGAAAACAAAAACTTTAACCAATTAAACCTAAAATCTTTTTTGAAAACCTTTAAAAATCCTTAATTAAAAATCCTTAAAATAAAGGCAAAAATGTTTATTTGAAAAATAATTAATTTTTGCCTTGACAAAAAAGATACAAACAAACACTTTTAAAACTGCAAAAAATAACTGCCATTTGTTTTTTAAATTTATACTTTTTTGCACAACAAATGCAATAAAAATAAATATAATAATTTATCAATTTATTTCAATTAATTTCAAATCAAAAGGAAGGTTTTTTAAATAAATGACAAAAAACAAAGTAATTAATAAAAAAGATAAAATAAGTAGGCTTGTTTTGGAGGGAAACTTATTAAAAACTTTATGGATTATTTCTTTGCCTATTATTGTTTTTAATGTTTTTAAAGCTTGTTTCGGTAGTGTTGATACTTTTTTTGGAGCTGGTCTAGAAGGAGCAACCCAAAGCTACATTCAATTTTCCAAATCCGCTCAAAGCATTGTAGAAGCAGTAGGAGTTTGTTTAGGAATTACAGGAGTTGCATTAATTTCGCGCGAAGTGGGTAAAAATAAAAATGTCAAATCTTTAAAAGCTCGTAAAATAGCATCTAGCGTTTTTGTTTTGTTATTCATAGTAAGTTTGGTTGTAGCTTGTGTTATGATTGGTTTTTCCAGCCCTATTTGTAGTCTTTTTTTAAAGGAAAAAGTAATTAACGGAGTACCAAAGGCAATAACAACTGAGGAAAAAAATCTTTGCATTAACGCTTTTAGATTACAAATGTTGGGCACTATTTTAGCTGCTATTAATGTTTTCTTTTTAGGAATTGAAAGAATTTTGGGAAAACTTAAAAAAATTTTGGTTCTAAACTGTATTATGATGGGTTTAAAAATTGGATTAAGTACTTTATGTTTTGGCATCAAAGTCATTGGTTTAGAAGCGTTGTGTCCCAATGTTTTAGGGTTGCAAACAGCTTCATGTCTTGCTTATTTATTTATTACAATAGTTGCTTTTTTAACTCTTTTTAACAAAAAAAATCCTTTATTTTTAAGTTTAGGTGATTTTTCTTTTAAAACTTTTTTCCAAGACAAAAAATTACTTAAAACTATTTTGAAATTAAGTATTACTTTAACAATAGGCAAATTTATTTATGAAGTCGGAAGAATGTTTACCTTATTTATGGTAGATAGCACATTTGATAAACCATTTTTAGCTGGAACTCCTTTCGAATTTAAAGGTTTGGGCGGCTTAGGTGCAATTGGAGTTGCTGATAGCATTATTACTTTATTTGCTCAAATATCGTTTTCGTTAAAAGAAGGACAATTAATGATTGTTTCTGAAAACTTAGGGAACAAAAATAACAAAAGAGCAATTAAAACTTTAATGCTTGTCTCATTTTGTTGTTTTTTAGTATTTGCAGTTACTTATTTAATTTGTGCTCCTAAAGAATATTGTGGGCTTGGTTTTGGTGATGATTTATGCTTATTTTTTAAAAATTTAGGCAAAGAAAAAAAAGACCAAATGACATTAGATATGTTTCATGCAAAAAACCCAGAATTTAAGTCCTTTTTGTTGGGTGCTCTTTTAACAACTGGTCTATTAACTACTCAATTAGAAGTTTTTTCTACTTTCTTAATTGCAGCTAAACAACCTAAATATGATTTGTTGTTAAGTTTGGGTCGTGTTTTTCTTTTCAGAATACCTGCCCTTTATTTCTTTAGAAATGTTTGGTTTGGAAATGAAGAAAAAACAAGCATTAAAATAAATAATGCATATGGATTTGCCAATTTCAGTGCTAATTTCATTATGTTAATGTTTATCGTTTTTGTATGTGTTCGTTTTGTATATAAATTAAAAAAAGAAAAGCAACCAAAAAGTTTTAAATAAATTCATAAATTAAAAAAGACTATCGATTGATAGTCTTTTTTGTTATATAAATGACTTGAAAATATTGTAAATATGAAATAAATTTTTTATGTTTTTCATCGAAAAAACTTAAGTTTTTTTAATTTTAACAATATTTTTACATTCAGGAAAGCGACTGCAACCTAAAAAATTACCATAGCGTCCTTTTTTGATGAGTAAAGGAGCGTTGCATAAATTACATTTTTGATCGGTTTGCATAGAAGGATTTGTTTCTACAGAACTTGATTTTTCTTTTAAAGAAACAATATTTTTACATTCAGGAAAGCGACTGCAACCTAAAAAATTACCATAGCGTCCTTTTTTGATGAGTAAAGGGGCATTGCATAAATTACATTTTTGATCGGTTTCGATATCTTTTGGTTTTTCTAATTTTTGATCGGCTATTTGATAAAGTTGTTTGAAAGCATCATAAAATTCTTGCAATAATTCTTTATTATTAACTAATCCTGAAGAGATTTTATCTAAATTTTCTTCCATTTTGGCAGTATATTTAACATCAATAATTTGTTTGAAAAACAATTCTAAGTTTTTAGCAGTCAAAATTCCTTGTTCGGTAGGAACAAAACGTTTTTCTACTAAATCAACATAAATTCTTTTTTTGAGGGTAAAAATGATTTGAGAGTAAGTAGAAGGCCTTCCAATATTTAGTTTTTCTAAAGTTTTAATCAAAGTGGATTCAGAAAAGCGTGCTGGAGGATTAGTAAATTTTTGTAAATTTTGGATTTCTTGAGGCAAATAAGTTTCATTTAATTTAAAGGAAGGAATAATTTTGTCTTTGGTGCCATCTTGCAAAATTTTTTGATAGCCATCGAAAGTTTTTATCAAACCTTCAGTTAAAAAAAGATGGTTTGCAACTTCAAAAAAAACTTGGGTTTTTTGAAATATGGCAGGTGTCATTAAAGAAGCCAAAGTTCTTTGATAAATAAGTTTATAGAGTTTATTTTCGTATTTATCAAGATGAGGTGCTAGGCTTTCGGGCGTTTTGGATAAATCAGTGGGTCTTATAGCTTCGTGAGCGTCTTGCGACTGAGCTTTTTTATTGGTTTTGTAAGTGCCTAAATATTCTTTGCCATATTGTGTTTTAATTAATTTTTGAGCATCTTTAACAAAGCTGTCTGCAAGTCTTTGCGAATCTGTTCTCATATAAGTAATTAACCCTATAGATTCACCTAAAATATCAACTCCTTCATAAAGTTTTTGAGCAACTCTCATAACTTGATTAGAAGTTATATTTAGGCTGTTGATGGCTTCTTGTTGCAGGGTAGATGTAATAAAGGGTGGGTTGGGTGATTGTTTGGCTTCTTTTTGTTTTAATTCTTTAACTAAAAAGGGTTTATCTGTGATTTGTTGGACAATTTTAAAAGCTTCTTTGGCTTTGGTTTTGCCTTTGTAAGGATTTTGGTATTCTGCTTGAAAATCTTTAAAAAAAGCAGTAATAATATAGTATTCTTCAGAGACAAAAGCTTTTATTTTTTCTTCTAAATCAACAATTAATTTAAGGGCAACTGATTGCACTCTTCCTGCTGATTGTGATTTGAGTCTCCTTACCAAACGCGACAGTTTAAACCCAATAATACGGTCTAGCATTCTGCGAGTTTCTTGTGAAAACACTAATAGTTCATCGATTTTGCGAGGTTGTTGCAAAGCTTTTAAGACTGCTTCTTTGGTAATTTCTCGAAAAACAATTCTATTAGTTTTTTGGGGGTCTAAATTAAGAATTTGTGATAAATGCCAAGCAATTGCTTCTCCTTCGCGATCAGGATCGGTTGCTAATAGCACTTCTTTGCCTTTAGTTTTTTGGATAAGAGTTTCTACGATATTGTCTTTTTCTTTGATAATGCTGTATTTAGGAATAAATCCTTTTTCGATGTCAATTCCCATTCTGTCTTTGCCTTTTAGCGACAAATCTCTAATATGACCTTTGGAAGATAAAATTAAAAATTCGTCATTTAAAAAACGGCTTAAAGTTTTGGTTTTAGCAGGAGATTCTACTATAATAACTTTTGATTTCATTTTTTGGGCTCCCTCAATTAAAAGATATGGTTAGTTTGGGTAATTAATTGTTTTGCGTTTCTATTTTTTGGTTTGGTGGTTGGTTGGGTTTTAGAAAAGTTTTTCAAAGAGAGGTAAAACATCTAAGTCAAAATTTAATTTCCCTAAGTTACCTTGTCTTATTTCTTGCAATAACATTTGATAAACTCTAGATTGATCAACTTTTTGATTTTTAGTATAAATATTTCTTTTTTGTCCGATAATATCAACTAAATTAGGGTTAGATAAATCATTTTGGTCTAAATTGAAGCGTTTTTGCAAATTGGTACCATAATGTTTTATAAGATAGCAAAGTGCGTGAATGCCTAATTTTTCTAAAGGTAAAATGGAATCTTTAAAGCAGCCTGCAAGTGCTAATGCCAAACTTATGCGAGGATCAGAAAAATTGTGCCACAAAACTCCTGGAGTATCCAAAAACTGGATATTGGGTTTAGCAATGTCAATCCATTGAATGCGTTTGGTAGTGCCTGCTAAATTAGCTGTTTTTAAAACTTTTTTTTGGGCAAAACTGTTAATTAAAGTTGATTTGCCAACATTGGGATTTCCTACAATCATAGCTTTAATGTTGGGAGTTTGGGTTGCTATTCTTCTAGATTTAAAAAGGGGTTTTTTGGCTTTGATTGTTGTTAAAGCTTTTTGATATATTTCTTGAAGTTTAGGGGATTTGATAGCATCAATTGTTAAAACAGGAATTTGTTTTTTGTGATAATTAGCGATAAAATTATTGATTTTACAAGGATCAGTTAAAGAAAATTTATTTAGCAAAATAAGGAGGGGTTTTTGGCGTTGGTTAATTAAAGAAAAAATTTGAGAATTGAGGCTTGAAAGAGGAATTCTTGCATCCAAAATTACTAAAACAATATCAACCAAAGATAAATTATTTTTAATTTGGTCAAAAGTTTTTTTCATATGACCAGGAAACCAATTAAATGTTTTCATTGTTAAACCTATTTCTTTTGTTAAGTAAATTACTCTTTTTCGCTTTGATCTGCACTTACTTTAGAGATAGTATCTAAAACTTTTTGTAGATCTTTTTCGAGGTCTTCTTCAGTTTCAAAAATCTTTTTACTATAAATTTTATAAACTTCTTCGCCTGTAATTGCAATCAAAGAAACTCCTATTTGATGATAAATAAGTTCTAAGGGTTTGTCAAAAATTATTTTTTTAAACCAATGAAAAGGATTGAAAAAATTTCTGATATTATTAAAAGTATTAGTTACTTTGGCAACTTTTTGATACTTTTGAATCATGTTTTTTTTAACAACCATTTCTCTAATTACAAAGATTCTTTTTAAAGTCATTTTGCGAAACATTCTCAAAATTTTGTTTTGAAATACTTTGTCAACTCTTTGATTTATGTAAAACATCAAAATAAGACTTTCATCAATGGTAAGTTCCAGATAGGGATATTTGGAGTTGGGATAAAATTGGCTTGAGATTTCTAAAATTAATTCTTGGGTAGAAGTTATCAAAAAATGCCCAAAATTGCCTTTATCTTTTTTCATTTTTTCTTTGAAATCTTTTTTCTTAGCTTCAATTAATTTAATTATTTCTTGTTGACTAACATCTGTTTTTTCTAGTCTATGAGCTGCTAAAGTTTTTTTCACACTACGCAAAGAAAGAAGACAATAAATAAAAGAGCTTAAAATAACACCAGAAAGAATACCCATAAAGAAAGTATTAAAAAAAGCAAATTGTTTTGTTATGTTGAAAAATTTTTCCCAAAAAGACACAATATCATCATCCTTTTTTTATTTTTTATAATTTTTATAAACGGATTCAAATCGCAAAACACTATATAAAGGCAAAATGTAGATGACATGAACTACCTATAATTATATAACAAACAAAGAAATTAACAAACACAATTTATAAAAATATATAAGAAAAAGGCTTAAATGTGGTGGATAAAACAAAAAAACAGTTTAAAACTGCAAAAATAAGGTGTTTTATTTATTGTTTATTGTTGTCTCTTGATAAATAAAGTCCTGTTTCAGTATTGATAATAATTTTTTCTCCAATATTGATAAAAAGAGGAACTTTAATTACTAAACCTGTTTCTAAAGTGGCATCTTTTAAAGAATTAGTTTTGGTATCTCCTTTGGCTCCAGGTTCGGTGTAAGCTACTTTAATAGAGATTTTGTCAGGTAAACTGATACCTACAATTTCATCATTTTCATAAAAAATAATATCTACTAAAAGCCCTTCATAAAGATATTTAAGAAAATCTTTTAATTGATGTTTGTTAATTTCTAATTGTTCGTAATTTTGAGTATTCATAAAAATATAATTATCTTCCAAAGCATAAAGAAATTGCATCTTAATTTTAGTAATTAAGGCAGGCTGCACTTTGATACCAGCGTTAAAAGTGTAGTCAATGACACTACCTGTTCTTAGGTTTCTTAATTTGGTTCTTACAAATGCAGCACCTTTACCAGGTTTGACATGTAAAAATTCTAGGATTTGATAAATTTGGTTGTTGAATTTAATGGTTTGTCCAGTTTTAAAATCATTTGTATTAATCATATTTCTAATTACTTTCTTATTTTTTGGAATTGTTTTCGTTGGTTTAATTGTTTAATGTTTAATCAGTTTTTAAAAAATCGTTAATAAGGCAAATAGTGGTTTTTTCTAAATCAGGGGATAAGGCATCTAGAATGATGGGCTTAATTTGATTTTTAAACCAAGTTTTTTGACGTTTGGCATATTGCATAGTTTTTTGAATAATTAAGGTTTTGGCTTGGTCTAAAGTTATTTTTCCTTCTAACAAAGCTTTAATTTCACGATAACCAATAATATTAAAATTGGCGTTTGGAAAATGAATTTGAATTTGGTTAACTTCTTCTATAAAACCTTGTTTTAACATTTGTTCCAATCTTAAAATAACTCTTTTTTTCAAAATTTGTCTATCAATATCGAGATAAAAAATTAGCGAAGAATATAGAGGATTGTGTTTTTTATTTTTTTGTGACCTTAAAGTGCCTGCAAGTAAATCTTGATAAGCGCTTAGGATGCGACGAGGATTTTTTAAATCTAGGTTCGCAATTAATTGAGGATCTTTTTGTTTAATAAAATCAATCATATTTTCTATTGCAGGTAAAGAAGTAGGTGGCAAAAACAAAGATTTAGGAGTTAATTCATAATCAAAAAGAGCTGATTTAAGATAAAGCCCGCTACCACCCACAAATAAAGGAAGGGGCGTTTCTTCGATTTTTTTGCGGGCATCTTTTTGAAAATGATAAATACTGTAATTTGTTCCAGGAGCAAGAAAATCTAAAAGATGATGTTTAATTCCTTGGGCTTCTTCGAGAGTTATTTTAGCAGTTCCAATATCGTATTTTTGATACATTTGAAGAGAATCGCAATTAATTATTTCTAAATTAATTTTTTTAGCTATTTTAATAGAAAGGCTAGTTTTTCCTGAAGCGGTAGGACCTGTAATAGCGATTACTTTTTTCATAATTTTCCTTTATGAGGGTAGAAGTGTTTTGGGGTTATTAAATATTTTCCAAAATATAAAATCATTATAAATTTATATGGAAAAGTTATGTTTGGTATAATAATTTAATAATTTAAATAATTAAAAAACCAGAATAAAATAAAAAAATGCAAAGCGTTAAAAAACAAAAAAAATTAAAGTGATACAGAAGATAATTTTGATGCTTTTTCGCTTAGTTTTCATAAAACAAATTTTATTTCATTCTGATAAATTAATCTTTTCAATAGTTTTGTGAGGTTTAAGAGTGACAAGTAAACCGTTTAATTGTCTTTTTCCTTCGGCATTAGGTCTTGAAACAACACGATTTCCTAAAAAAGATTGAATTATAGGTTCTTTTTCTTTACCAATGACGCCGTCCTTGGCTCCTGTCATTCCTGCATCAGAAATATAAAGAGTATTGTGGGGGAAAAGGCGTTCGTCGTTAGTTTGGACATGAGTGTGAGTGCCTACAATAGCATCAATTTTACCATCAAAATAATGAGTTAAAGCAATTTTTTCACTAGTGGCTTCGGCATGAAAATCCAAAAAAGAAAAATCATATTTAGCTTTATTTTGTTCCAAAACATTATCAATAGTTTTGAAAGGGCAATGCAATTTGGAGTTAATAAAAACACGTCCTAAAGCATTCATAACTAAAATTTTTTTATCTTCGCAATCAATAATTTTATAACCTTGCCCTAATTGTTGGGTGTCATTGATGGGACGAATTACATTTGATTTGTCAATAAATTTTTTAATTTGTTTATTTTTCCAAACATGGTTTCCCATAGTCATCAAATCAACACCTAATTTTTGTAATTTTTTATAAATTTTAAAACTTAAACCTTTGCCATTATCAGCGTTTTCAGCATTGGCAATAATGAGGTTAGGTTTGTAAGTTTCTTTTAAAAAAACCACTTTTTCGGCAAAATAACTAATTCCTGGGTTTCCGTAAATATCTCCGATAAACATTATTTTCATGAATTAATTATCTCCTTTGGTGGATTATAATTTAGCCATTTCCACAGCTCTGGTTTCTCTTATAACAGTAACTTTGATAACACCATTGTAACTAATGTCTTTTTCAATTTGTTCTTTAATGGTGCGGGCAGTTTGGAAAATAAAATTGTCTGCGATTTTGTCTGGTTCAACGATAACACGAATTTCGCGCCCAGCTTGAATAGCATAAGATTTGGCAACTCCTTCTGTTGCATTAGCAATAGTTTCTAATTTGGTTAGTCTTTGGATGTAGTTTTCTACTGATTCTTTTCTGGCTCCTGGTCTAGCGGAAGACAAGGTGTCTGCTATTGCAACTAAAACAGCGATAATTGATTGGGGTTCTTGGTCTTCATGATGAGAGGCAATAGCGTCGATAACTTCTTTTTTTTCTTTGTATTTGGAAGCAATAGAAACGCCAATTTCTACGTGGCTTCCTTCCATTTCGTGGTCTAGAGCTTTACCGATGTCATGAAAAAGTCCTGCTCTTCTTGCAAGAATTTCGTTTTCGCCAATTTCAGAGGCAAGTTTACCAGCTAAAAAAGCTACTTCCAAAGAATGTTTCAAAACATTTTGACTGTAACTAATGCGGAAGTGCAGTTTTCCCAAAATTTTAATTAAGTCGGGGTGCATTTCGCCGATTTTAGTAATAAAAGCAGCTTCTTCGCCCATTTCTTTAATAAAATTGTCTACTTCTATGGTTGAAGTTTCTAAGGCTTTTTCGATGCGAGAAGGATGAATTCGCCCATCAGAGACCAAAAATTCTAAAGTTTTTTTGGCAATTTCTCTTCTAATCGGGTCAAAACTACTTAAAATAATGGTGCAAGGGGACTCATCAATAATTAAGTCTACTCCGGTTAAAACTTCCAAAGACTTAATATTTCTGCCTTGGCGCCCAATAATCCGTCCTTTCATATCTTCGTTAGGAATGTTAACAACGCTAATATTTTTTTCTCCTGTAATATCGCCAGCATATTTTTGCATGGCTAAAACTAAAAGAGTTTTGGCTTTTTTAGATGCTTCGCTTTTTGCTTTTTCTTCTTCTTGTTTAATATATGACATCATTTCATAAGTGGTTTGGTCTCTTGTTTCTTTCATTATGATTTGTCTGGCTTGATCTTGCGTTAAGGAAGCTATTTTTTCTAATTGTTGTTTTTGGGTGTTTAAAATTGTTTCTTGTTCTTTGATTTGTTGTTCTAGGTTTTTTTTAGTATGGCTAATTATTTGTTGTTCAGAATCTAAATGCTCTTCTCTTTTATTGAGGCTCTCAGTTCTGTTGTTAAGCAATTCTTCACGACGATTATTTTTGGATTCTAAATCAACAATTGTGTTGGTTCTTTGTTCTAAATCCAGTTCTAATTTTTGTCTTAAAGAAGTTATTTCTATTTTGGCATTACGCATCATTTCTTGTTCGCGTTGTTGCAAATCTTTTTCTTTTTCTTTTAGTTTGTTGTCAAATGATTGTTTTTTTACTTCTAATTTCTTTTGATTAAAAAAAGAATACAAAAAATAGCCGATAATTGATCCACAAATTAAAGCAAAGACAAGAAGGGAACAACCCATTATACAATGAGTTCGCCAATAATCACCTTTCATATCCTTGATACCTTTCTTTTGGGGGGGTTAACAAATGTAAAATCATTGTTTTACCTCTTTTTCTTTTTGAATTTAGTTTAATGATTTGTAATGCAAAACAAAAAATAAAAAAATAGGGGGGGATTAGATTTTTTGATGCAATTTTGTCATTAAAACAATAAATAAGTTTGTTTTTTTAAATATTGATAATTAATTTAGAATTAATTTTGAATGGGGTGGGTTGGAAGTTTTATTATTTTTTTTAATTTGTTCAGTACAAAATTTCATCGTGAAATGAAAAAATAAAAATGTATAAATTGGGGTTAAAAAAAATAATAAAGTTTGGTTTGTGAAAAAAAATTCAGCAAAAACCATGCAAAAAATAATGGTTCTGTTATGAATAGTGGCAAAAATAAAAAAACTGAAAAGCTAACCTTAAAAAGATTAGCTTTTGTAATGAAAAATATTTAATTATTATATATTATTATGTGCTAGCAAAATATTTGAATTTATTAATATAATTAATAATCAAGCTTTTCTTGGCGATTGGTTTTTATTTTGCGAAAGGCTTTTGCTAACGGTGCTTGATAATTTATTAGAAAAAGTTTCTAGTGATTGAGATACTTTCGGAGATTTTATAACTTTTTCAACAATTTCTCCTGATCTTTCAATAAATACATCTTTCCAAGATTTTTTTTCTAAAATCGAAGGGGCTGGGTTTGGGTTTTGTGTTTCATCAGAAAATTGCATTTGTTCAATAACTTCATCAGAAGATGACCCTTGAGGAGATTCTTCTTCTAAAGAAAAAAATATAATAATAGGAATGGCAAGTAATATCACAATAAAAACGCTAGTAATAATGATTTGCTTGGAAGTAAATTTAAAAATAAAATGATATCCTTTGGTTGTTGAATAAAAATCATGCCAAAACTCAAAATATCAAAATAAAGAATAATAAATAATATAAATTGGATTTGAATGCATAATTTTTTAATTTTAATTTGGATTTAAAAATATAGATAATTTTAATAATTTAATTAATGAAATATATAAGATACTAAATAAAAAAAATAGTATCCGTAAATATTATATAATAACTCAAAAAAGTATTTGCAAAATAATGTTAAAATAATGTCAAAAAGGAGTTAAAATAATGATTTAAAAATCTATCTTTTCATTTTTGATGTTGTTTTTGGAATTGTTATTTTCTTTTTTGCGAACTTCTAACAATTTTTGATAACGTTGCTCTAAGGTTTTTTCTTTTTTTTGAATATCTTCAATCACTTTGAGAACTTTTTCCAAAGCCGCTTTCAAATCATAAATAAAGACTTTATCAAAATTTTTCATCGCTTGTAGCACATTTTCAATACATTCAAGTTTTTCTTCGTTGTTTTGAACACTTTCGAAAATTTGAAAATAATAATCAACTGAATTAAGAATAGCAAGTAAAATCGAAGGACTTGTAATGATAACATTGCGTTTAAAAGCATATGATATTATTTCAGGATCGCAATTAATTTGGGCAAAAATACTTTCAGAAGGAATAAACATAATGGCATAAGGGCAGTTGTCTTCTTTGCTGACGTATTTTTGAACTTCTTTAATTCTTTCTTTAATGTGAAATAAAAAGCGACTCTTTAATTCTGTTTGGTTGAAAGTGGCGTTAATATAGGCTAGAAAATCTGTGGTAGGAAACTTCGAATCAATAGGAATTTGAACAAATTTACCAGAACCTTTACACATCACATCAACTTTAAGACGATTACCGTTATTGTTTGTTTTTTTCATTAAATATTGTTTTTCAAAAACTAATTTATCTTTAAAATGAGAAACATTTTCCAAAACGCGTGCCAACAAAAATTCTCCAGCTTGTCCTGTTTTATCGTTTTGGCACAATAATTTATGAATGTTTTGCACTTCTTGAAAACCACTTGCATTTTGTTCTCTTAAAACTTTTAAAGAATTTTCCAGATTAATTGTTAAATGTTGGCGAGTATCTTTAATTTCTTTAGTTAAACTATCTTGACTTTGATGAGTTAAATTGTTAATTTTATCATCCAAATGACAAACAACCCTAGATTCTGACTCTAAAAAAGCTTGTTTCACAAAATCTTGGATATTGAATTGCGTTTTTTTCGGTTTGGCAACAAAAAAATAAATAATGAAAGTTACACCACCCAAAATAAGAATCAAAATAACGGATAAAGTTAAGATTAATACAAAAACAATTTGATCTTGAGGCATTTATTTTGTTATTCCTTTTTCTTTTTTTCTTTTTTAATGTCTTTTAGCTTTGGATGCATTAAAGTTGATATAAAAAAATACAAAAAATAAAAAACAAAAAACAAAACAAAAATAAAAAAAGGGTTATTATTGAGATTTGTTCTTTAAATATTTTTAATATTTATTTCTTATTTGAAAAACAAATAACATACATAAAATAAAAATGTGTGAAAATGTTTGGGACAAAAAAATAAATATTAAAAATAAATATAAATGCCTAATTGCTAAATTACTAAATTAAGAGAAATGGTGCAAAAAATAAAAGATAAACTGGCGTTTGAGAAGGGATTCGAACCCCCGACCGACGGCTTAGAAGGCCGTTGCTCTATCCAGCTGAGCTACTCAAACAAACATACAACAAATATTATACTATAAAATCATTGTTTTGGACAAAAAAAAGCAATTAAAGTAGTGAAGATAGTTTCTTTATTTAAATCCTCAAAGAAAAAACGATCCAAAAGTCATTAAATATCTATTAAATAAAAAAAGTTTGCACAAATACATAAAAAAAGTATATAATAATAATGTTGATTTTTAATTTCTAAATAATTTCTAAATAATTTCTAAATAATTTCTAAATAATTTCTAAATAATTTCTAAATAATTTCTAAATAATTTCTAAATAATTTCTAAATAATTTCTAAATAATTTCTAAATTAAAACAAAAAATACAAAATTTTTTAAAAATGTTTTCAAGAAAAAAATAATTTACAAATCACAAAAATCATTAACGAAAGACAAGTATTTTTATCCAACAAAACTAAGGTAGCCTTTTCAAACCTTATCATTCAACAATAAGAGACGAATTTGGTCAGGTCTTGATTGAAGCAGCCATAAGTTATTTTTATTGTGTGGAAGATAGGGTTTGAAAAGGTTATTTTTAATATAAAAGACCCAAAAAAACAATTTTTAAAACAACAATTCAATGCATAAAATTAAAAAAACAAAAAAATAAATTTTTATTAATGAATTTTGGCAAAAAAACTTTCGAAAAACAACAATTTCACAACTAAAAAATAAAGGAAAAGGAGCAATCATATGAATTTTTCATTTTTTCAAAAAGAAAAAGAATTTAAATTATTAACTAATATTTACAACTCTTTACAAGGAGAACCATTTTTAACCCAAGAAACAACATTAAAAGGAAAAGAAACCAAAGTAGAATTTTATTATTTGGATCAAAGCAAATATTATAGTACTCTTTTTCAATCACGCCAATTTGCTGTTTGGACTGCTGATAAAGGAGTGTGCCGCCTTTTGGTTGAAAAAAAATATTACGAAGAGTTTGGAGCTTTTTATCAAAAAGATATAAACGATATGTGGCTAGATTTTATATGGCAGATTTCCCAAAAAGAAGCTACTTTAATCAAAACAATAAAATTGTTATTTGTGGCAGTTTTAGTGCCTATTTTATTAAATGCTTTTTTGCTTAGTGGACAAATTTCTGTTTGGTTAAGAATTCCTGCTTTTGTTGTATTGATATCTTCTTGTTTTTCTATGAATTATTGGATGAAAAACCAACAAAAAAAATTACACATATTTAGAGATAAAAAATTACAAGAAACATTGGACAAAATCCAAGAAACATTAGGAATAGAACTTTACGAATCATTAAAAGAAAAACAAAAACAATTCAATCCAACTTTTTTTGAACCCAAATCCGACCAAAATCCCAATGAAGACAACCCCAAAAACAAAGACAACACAATAGACGAAACAAACGAATTAAATTAAACAAATGATAAATAAATGATTATAAAACCCAAAAAAACAATCAAGAAAGGTACTCAAATGATCTACGATAGCATTGTTATTGGAGCAGGACATGCAGGTGTTGAAGCTGCTTTAATATTGGCAAAAAAACATAATACTTTACTCATTACAGGCTCCTTAAAACAAGTTGCTTCCTTACCTTGCAATCCTTCTATCGGAGGTCCTGCCAAAGGTGTTGTAGTACGTGAAATAGATGCTTTAGGTGGTGTTATGGCAAAAGCTGCAGATCTTGCACAAATTCAGATCAAAATGCTTAACTCTTCCAAAGGTCCTGCAGTAAGAGCTTTAAGAGCTCAAATTGATAAATTAGAATATCCTCAAATTATTTTAGAAATATTACAAAAAAACCTCAATTTAACTCTATTGGAAGGGCTCGTAAACAATCTAGTCATCCAAAACAACCAAGTTCAAGGAGTCTGTCTTATTGATGGAACAAAAATTAATGCCAAAACTGTCATTATCACTACAGGAACTTATTTAGCAAGCCAAATTTTAATTGGAGATACCAAAAAATCCTCGGGACCTAATGGCGTTCCTACAACTTACGGTATCAGCGCTCAATTAAAAGAATTAGGTTTTGAAGTTATTCGTTTAAAAACAGGCACACCACCAAGAGTTAAAAAAAACAGCATTGATTATAGCCAAACCAAAATACAAATGGGAGATAATTTAGAACAAATATTTAGTTTTGTTCCCCAAACAAATCAAAGACCCCAAGAACCATGTTTTTTAACTCACACCAACCAAACCACCCACCAAGTTATCCAAAAACATTTAAACCAATCAGCTATGTATGGAGGTTGTGTTGAAGGCACAGGCCCTCGTTATTGCCCTTCTATCGAAGATAAAGTAGTAAGATTTTGTGATAAAAACAGTCATCAAATTTTTATTGAACCAGAAAGCCTATCTTTGGATGAAATGTATCTACAAGGACTTTCTACCAGCATGCCTCAACACGTTCAACACGAAATCCTTAAAACTATTCCAGGATTACAAAACGCCCAAATCACTAAATATGCTTATGCTATCGAATACGATGCTTTTAATCCCAACCAACTCAAACACAGTTTAGAGACTAAAAAAATCCAAAATCTCTTTTTAGCAGGACAAATGAACGGCACCAGCGGTTATGAAGAAGCTGCTTGTCAAGGGCTTATGGCAGGAATTAATGCTTCTTTAAAACTCCAAAATAAACCTCCTTTTGTGTTAAAAAGAAATGAAGCCTATATTGGTGTTTTGATCGATGATTTAATCACTAAGGGCGCCAAAGAACCGTACCGTCTTTTGACATCACGCGCGGAATTTCGTTTATTATTAAGACACGACAATGCCGATTTGCGCCTCAAAGATTACGGATATCAACTAGGTTTGATTGATGAAAAAGATTATAACAATTTTCAAAACAAAAAAGCTAAAATCAACCTTTTATTAGAAAAAAGCAAAAATTATGAAATTTTAGTTAATTCAGATAATCTATCTTATTTAAAACAACAAAACTCAGCTAGTCTTGGAGAAAAAACCACATTAGCACAACTACTAAAAAGATCAGAATTAAATTTTTGCACTTTACAACATTTTTTACAGGAAAAAGCAGATAAAACCATTTATGAACAAGTAGAAATACAAATCAAATACGAAGGTTATATTGCTAAAGCCCAAAAAGAAGCTCAAAAATTAGCAAGGTTAGAACAAAAAAAAATTCCTAGCAAAATCAATTACGCAGATATTAAAAATTTATCAAAAGAAGCTCAAGAAAAACTTGATTTAATCAAACCCCAAACTTTAGGACAAGCAACAAGAATATTAGGAGTCAATCAAGTTGATATTTCGATTTTATTAGTTTATTTGGAAAAACATCATGCTTTACTTTGAATCATTAAAAGACAAATTTGCACTCAACGAAAAGCAATTAAACAAGTTTGTTTTTTACTATGAATTTTTAAAACAAGAAAACCAAAAAATGAACCTTACTTCTCTAATATCTTTATCTGATGTTTGCTATAAACATTTTTATGATTCTTTAATTTTAAAAGAAATATTTAACTTTAATACTGTAACTAATCTTTGTGATGTTGGCTCGGGTGCTGGCTTTCC
This sequence comes from Mulberry dwarf phytoplasma, assembly GCF_056504655.1. Lineage (NCBI taxonomy): Bacteria > Bacillati > Mycoplasmatota > Mollicutes > Acholeplasmatales > Acholeplasmataceae > Candidatus Phytoplasma > Mulberry dwarf phytoplasma. The sequence continues at coordinate 451,637 of NZ_CM151418.1, forward strand.
TAGCTTTCCTTTAAAAATTCTTTTTCCTCATTTAAAAATTGTAATCATTGAATCATCTTTAAAAAAAATCAATTTCTTAAAACAATTAGAAAGCCATTTGGAATTAGATAATATATGTTTTTTTCACCAAAGAGTAGAACAATATGACATAGACAAAAATGGCAGTTATGATTGTGTTGTTGCTCGCGCTTTGGCTAGATTGGAAATTATCTTAAAATGGTGTGTTCCTTTAGTGAAAAAAAAGGGTTATTTTATTGCTATGAAAGGTAAAAACTTTCAACAAGAATTAGAAGCTAACAAAAAGATAATTAAGCAAATAAGAGTTAAATTAGTTAGTGCAAAAACATTGGAATTACCAATGCAATTAGGAACAAGAACTAATTTATTATTCCAAACCGAATAAAAAAGGTAATATAATAAAAAAAAGATCACGAATATTCGTGATCTTTTTTATTTTCTTTCTTGATCTTTACCAAATAACCTTAGCAAAATTAACATTATTCTTAAAAAAATTTCAATTAAAGTTGTTGCAAAAGCCAAAGAAACTTGCCATTCATATTTTTTAGGCATTCCTTGTTTAATCATTTGTTCGGTGTAATCAAAATGAAGTGCTAAAAACATAAATACAAATCCTAACATAATTAAACTAATAGGAAGAGTTAAAAAGCTATTGTAAATAATATTTTCAATTGTCCAAATGCCGCATAAAGACAACACTAAACGAACTATATAAGAAACCACCAAAGCAAAAGAACAATATAGCATAATTTGTCTAAATCTATTTGTTACTTTTATAAAACCTTTATAATAAGCATGGGACATTGCAACAAAGACGATAAAGGTTGCAAAAATAGCCATAAAGGCAATTTCAACTAAATTGGCATAAACTAAATTTAGAACAACAAAAATAATTGATAAAATTATTCCTTCTATAAAAGAATAAATTAATCCACAAGTTTTAGAAATTTCAACTTGTTTTAATCCTGCAGAATAAATGCCATAATTTATAAAACCTAACGCAATCATGGAAAAACAAATTGCATTAATATTTGGATTTTTTAATATCACGGGTTTTAGAATTGGGTAAAAAAACATTGAAGTGATTGCTGTAACACATAAAAGCAAAATTGTTTTTAAAGCAATTCCTTTACGAGTAGCAATATTATTATAAGTAGTTGTTTCAAATAAAGAAAGAAAGTTATTTTTAATTTGGGTAAACGAATTATTTACTTTATTGGATTCCATTTAAACCACCTTTTTTAATTTTATTTATTATTAAAATTAAATTTATTTTATTATTCTTATTATTTAAAAAAATATTTACATCTTTTTTAACTTGCTTAATAAACAAGCACATATATATTTTACCTTTTTTTAAAAATTAATTGGAAAATATTTTGCTTTTTTATTGCAAAAAATGACAAAAAGTGGTGTTTTTTTGGTTAGTGTTGTGAAATTTGATAATAAATAGCGTTTTTTTGGCACACAACTAATTTTTTTATAAGTGTTTAAAATGTCATTATTGCCAAATTTGCATCTTTTAGTTGAGTTGGGTTAGATTTGTGGAGTTTTAAAAATCGATAAAAAGGCAAAAGGGCAAAAAGGGGCAAAATACAAAATAAAAAATAGTTAAAAAAGATAAAAACCCACATTATGTGGGTTTTATTTATTAATAAGGTTGGGTATAATGAATTTTTAGTTAAGAAGTTTGGAAACTGATCCTGCACCAACTGTTTTTCCACCTTCACGAATAGAAAATTTAGTTCCTTCTTCGATAGCAATTGGGTTGTTAAGGGTAACTACTAATTCAGCGTTGTCACCTGGCATTACCATTTTAACATCACCTTGTAATTCAACTACTCCTGTAATATCTGTAGTACGGAAATAGAATTGAGGACGGTATTGAGAGAAAAAGGCAGTGTGACGTCCTCCTTCTTCTTTAGTTAAAACATAAACTTGAGCAACAAATTTAGAATGAGGCTTAACAGAACCTGGTTTAGCTAAAACTTGTCCACGTTGTACGTCTTCACGGTTAATTCCACGTAATAAAGCTCCAACGTTGTCTCCTGCTTGAGCAAAATCTAGGTCTTTTTTAAACATTTCTACTGCAGTTACAATAGTTTTTCTAGTTTCTTTAAGTCCTACGATTTCTACTTCATCACCAGCTTTTACTTGACCTCTTTCTACTTTACCAGTAACAACAGTTCCTCTACCAGTAATAGTGAAAACATCTTCTACAGGCATTAAGAAAGGTTTGTCAACTTCGCGCACCGGGTCTTCAATGTAGGTGTCTAGAGTTTCGATTAATTCGTTTACTTGAGCAACGTAATGAGCGTCACCTTCTAAAGCTTTTAATGCAGATCCTCTAATAACAGGAATGTCGTCTCCTGGGAAATCGTATTGAGATAATAATTCACGAACTTCCATTTCTACTAATTCTAAAATTTGTTCGTCTGGGGAAAGATCACATTTATTTAAGAAAACAACAATTTTTGGAACACCAACTTGGCGCGCTAATAAAATGTGTTCTCTAGTTTGAGGCATAACACTATCTGCACCAGAAACAACTAAAATAGCAGCATCCATTTGAGCAGCACCAGTAATCATGTTTTTAACATAATCGGCGTGTCCAGGACAGTCAACGTGAGCATAGTGACGTTTTTCTGTTTCATATTCTACGTGTGAAGTTTTAATAGTGATTCCACGTTCTCTTTCTTCAGGAGCATTATCAATTTGATCATAAGCTCTACTTTTAGCCAAGCCACGAGTAGACAAAACTTGGGTAATAGCTGCTGTAAGAGTAGTTTTACCGTGGTCTACGTGTCCAATAGTACCTACATTTAAATGCGGTTTGTTTCGTATAAATTTTTCATTAGCCATTTTTCAAAGGCCTCCTTTTATTATGTTTTAAGGTTTGTTTTAAAAATATATTTACCATTTAAATTTTAACTTATTTTTGGCTTTTCACAACTATTTTGTTAATAAAAATGTTTTTTAGTGTAAGGTTGTCTAAGCTCGTTTTTTAATAATTTCTTCAGTGATGCTTTTAGGAGCTTTTTCATATTTAGCAAATTGCATAATAAAAGTAGCTCTTCCTTGAGTATTGGAACGCAAAACAGTAGCATATCCAAACATTTCAGAAAGGGGAACAAACGCTCTAATAGCAACAGCGTTGGCGCGTGATTCTTGGTTTTCTAATCTACCTCTTCTAGAAGTTAGATCACCAATAACATTTCCTACATAATCGTTGGGAGTAACTACTTCAACGTCCATAATAGGTTCTAAAATGACTGGGTTTCCTTTGGTTTTGGTTTCTTTTAATGCCATGGAAGCGGCAATTTTAAAAGCCATTTCGGAAGAATCGACATCATGGTAAGAGCCATCAAATAAAGTTGCTTTAACATCAATAATTTGATATCCAGCTACAATACCACCAGCAAGAGCTTCTTGAATTCCTTTTTGAACTGCAGGAACGTATTCACGAGGAACTACACCACCTACAATTTTATTAACGAATTCAAAACCTTTTCCAGGATTTGGTTCAAAACGCATCCACACATGTCCGTATTGTCCACGACCACCTGATTGACGAATGAATTTTCCTTCTGTCTCAGTTTCTTGGGTGATTGTTTCGCGGTATGCTACTTGAGGTTCTGTAACATTTGCTTGTACTTTGAATTCTCTTTTAAGACGTTCAATAATGATATCTAAATGAAGTTCACCCATTCCAGCAATAATAGTTTGCCCGGTTTCATGATTGGAAAAAACCTTAAATGTAGGGTCTTCTTCAGCTAATTTTGCAAGGGCAATACCCATTTTATCTTGGTCAGCTTTAGTTTTTGGTTCTACTGCAATTTCAATTACTGGTTCTGGGAAATTCATTGATTCTAAGACGATGGTTTGTCCTTCTGATGCTAAAGTGTCTCCTGTAGTAGTTGCTTTTAATCCTACAACTGCTAAAATATCGCCTGTGTAGGCTTCTTTTACTTCTTCACGAGAATTAGCATGCATTTGTAATAAGCGTCCAAAACGTTCTTTGGTTCCTTTAGTAGTGTTAGTTACGTAAGAACCAGCTTTAACTGAACCTGAATAGATACGGAAAAAGGTTAATTTTCCTACATAAGGATCGGTCATCACTTTGAAAGCTAGAGCTGTGAAGGGTTCTTCATCTAATCCGGTGCGCACAATTTCTTGGTTGTCAGAATCAAAACCAACAATAGCTGCAACATCACAAGGAGCAGGAAGGTAGTCAACAATAGCGTCTAACATTTTAACAACACCCTTATTTTTGAAAGAAGAACCACAAAGAACTGGGAAAAAGGAAGCTTGTAAGGTTGCTTTTCTAATGGAATTTTTCAACATTTCAGAAGAGATTGGTTTTTCTTCTAAATAATACATCATTAATTCTTCGTCTAGGGTAGATAAAGTTTCTATTAATTCGTTTCTTTTAGTTTGGGTAATTGATTCTAAATCGCTAGGAATAGGAACTACTTTTCCTGTTTCTGGGGAAGTGTTATCATATTCAAAAGCATTCATTTCTACTAAATCAATGATACCATTAAAGTCATTTTCTGAGCCAATTGGCCATTGAATAGCGCTTGCATGAACTCCTAAGCGTTGTTTAAGGGTTTCAATTGCATAAGCAAAATCAGCGCCTACTTTATCCATTTTGTTAACAAAAATAACTCTTGGGACTTTATATTCACTAGCTTGGCGCCAAACAGTTTCAGTTTGTGGTTCTACTCCTGCCTGAGCATCAATAACTGTTACTGCTCCATCCAAAACTCTAAGAGAGCGCGAAACTTCCACCGTAAAATCAACGTGTCCGGGAGTATCAATAATATTGATACGGTGATCTTTCCAAAAAGCAGTAGTAGCAGCAGAAGGTGATAGTGATTCCTCTTTCTTGTTCTTGTTCCATCCAATCCATCTGAGAAGCGCCATCATGGGTTTCTCCGATTTTATGAATTTTTCCGGTGTGGAACAAAATTCTTTCTGTAGTGGTGGTTTTTCCTGCATCAATATGAGCAATAATGCCAATATTACGAGTTTTTTCTAATGAAAACTGACGTGCCATCTTTTATTCTCCTATAAGTTACAATCACCAACGATAATGAGCAAAGGCTTTATTAGCTTCTGCCATGCGATGCGTTTCTTCTCTTTTTTTAACTAATACTCCGTTACCTAAAGAAGCATCTACTATTTCTTTGGTAAGTCTTTCTTCCATTGTTTTTTCATTGCTTTCTTTAGTGTATTTAACAGTGTATTTAACAATCCATCTTAATCCTAAAGACTGGCGTCTTTCGGGACGAACTTCGGAAGGCACTTGGTAATTTTGACCACCCAAACGACGCATGCGTACTTCTAATACAGGCATAATATTGTTTAGGGCTTCATGAAAAACTTCAATAGGCTCGCGGTTAGTGATAGTTTTTACTTGTTTTAAAGCTTGATAAAAAATAGTTTGAGCTTTGCCTTTTTTGCCGTCTTCCATAATGATGTTAATGATTTTAGTAACTAATTTAGAATTGTAAACAGGATCTGGCTGTACATCTCTTTTTTTAATATGACCTTTACGGGACACAAAAATTCACCTACTTTCTTTATTTTATTTATTTTTTTAGGGATTTGTGATTTTTTTATTATTTATTTTTTATTCTTTGTAATTGTAATTATTTTTTTTCTTTAGGTAATTTAGAGCCGTACTTAGAACGCCCTTGTTTGCGGTTAGCAACACCAGTAGCATCTAGAGCACCACGAACGATATGATAACGAACACCAGGAAGGTCTTTTACGCGTCCGCCACGAACTAAAACAGAGCTATGTTCTTGTAAGGAGTGTCCCACGCCTGGAATGTAGGCAGTTACTTCAGAACCATTACTTAGGCGCACTCTTGCAAATTTACGTAAAGCTGAGTTTGGTTTTTTTGGAGTCATGGTAGTTACACGCAGACAAACACCCATTTTTTGAGGAGAACTTTAATATTTAGCTTTTTTTTGCAAAACATTAAAACCGTAACTTAGAGCAGGTGCTTTAGTTTTGGAAGTTTTACTGCTACGACGTTTTTTGATTAATTGAGAAACAGTAGACATTTTTTATTTCCTTTCTTTTTTTAATTTTGGTTAGTTTTTTCAGCAAGTTCAGAAGTGGTTGCAGGTTCTTTTGGATATTTAAATAAAGTAGTTTCTAAAATACCTGTTCCTGCAGGAATTAAGCCACCAATAATAACATTTTCTTTAAGTCCGTAAAGATGGTCGGTTTTTCCTTTGATGGCAGCATCGATTAGAATTTTAGTAGTTTCTTGGAAAGATGCAGCTGACAGTAAAGAATCACTTCTTAAAGAAGAACGGGTAATTCCTAAAATAATGGGGCGCCCCACTGCTAAAAGTTTGTTTTCTTCTAACATTTTTAAATTAGCTTTTTTAAAGTTATTAATAGTAATTTCTGTGCCAGGTAAAAGTTGAGTATCACCTTCATCAATAATTAAAATTTGTTTAAACATTTGGTGAATAATAATTTCGATGTGTTTGTCGCTGATATAAACATTTTGGGCACGATAAACTTTTTGTACTTCTTCTAAGATGTATTTTTGAGCCTCTGTTGTGCCTGCCACTCTTAAAAGTTCTTTTAGATCAACCGAACCAGAAGTTAGTTTTTGACCGGGATAAACACTGTTGTTTTTACTTACTAAAATATCGACATTAGGTTCCAAAATATAACGGTGCTCTGTGTCAGGGTCATTTTCTTCTGTGATTACAATTTCTGGATTTTGGGAACGGATTTTATCAATTTTTTTGATTTTTCCTTTTAATTCGCTGATTAGCGCTTTTCCTTTAGGTTTGCGTACTTCAAATAATTCTTCGATCCTTGGAAGACCTTGAGTAATATCTGAGGCAGAAGCAACTCCTCCAGTATGGAAAGTTCTCATAGTTAATTGAGTTCCTGGTTCCCCAATGGATTGAGCAGCAATAACACCAACAGCTTCGCCAATTTCTACTAATTTATTGGTAGCTAGATTGACGCCGTAGTCTTTGGCGCAAATACCATATTCACAATTACAAGTTAAAATGCTTCTAATAGGAACTTTTTTAATTTTGGCAGTAATAACTTCTTGGGCTTTGGACTCAGTAATTAATTCATTGCGCGCTATAATAAGGGCGTTGGTTTTGGGATGACAAATGTCGCAACTAGCAAAGCGTCCCATAATGCGTTGTTTGAGGGAAACAATTTCTTTGCCGTCGCTAATCATAGCTTCTACAACAAAACCGCGGTCACTATTGCAGTCTTCTTTGATAACAACAATATCTTGAGTTACGTCAACTAAACGACGCGTTAGATAACCTGACTCGGCTGTTTTGAGGGCAGTGTCAGTTGAACCTTTACGGGCTCCGTGAGTAGAGATGAAAAACTCAGAAACTTTCAGACCTTCTCGGAAAGAAGCTTTAACAGGGACTTCAATAATTTCACCTTTAGGGTTATTCATTAACCCTCTCATCCCTGCTAATTGAGTAAAGTTAGAAACACTACCACGTGCGCCACTTTCGCTCATCATAAAAATGTGGTTGTCTTGTTGAAATTCTTTCATCAAGCCTTCTTGAATTTCATCACGAATAGTTTTCCATTCATTAATTACTAAACGACGACGTTCGGCATCTGTTAAAAAACCATCGTTGTACCAAGTCTCAATTTGAATATTGCGGGCTTCTACTTCTTGTAACAATTCTTGTTTATTGGAGTAAGTATTGATGTCTGCAAATGAAACTGTAATTCCTGCGATAGTAGAATACTTGAAACCTAAGTTTTTGATGTGATCTAGCATTTTGGAAGTTTCTGTAATTTTCATTTGTTTGAAAAAACATGCAATAATCATAGATAGGAATTTTTTGTTAAAAGGTTTAGGGGTGGGAAGTTTTTTTAGGAATTGTTTGGGGTTGGTTCCTGGAGCTAAAAAATAAGCATCAGGGGTTTTGACATCCAAATTAAACTGAGTTGGTTCGTTAATGTAGGGGAAACTTGGAGGCAAAATGTCATTAAAAATTAATTTTCCTAAAGTAGTCATTAAATATTTTTGACGTTGTTCTTCGGTAAATGATAAATTAATTGCTTGTGGTTTGATAAAAATTCTTGTGTGAAGGTGGATTTCTTTATTTTGATAAGCGGTTTTGGCTTCGTTGATGTCAGCAAAAAAAGCTCCTTCATTGCGATGTTTGTATTGGTGTTCTGCAGTTCTTTGGGCAGCATCATAGCTGTTTATAGTGCGATCTTTTTTTTCTTCAATGGTTAAATAGTAGTTTCCTAAAACCATATCTTGGGAAGGTGTTACTACTGGATTACCATTTTTAGGGTCTAAAATGTTGTTCGAAACAAGCATCAATAAGCGTGCTTCGGCTTGGGCTTCTAAAGAAAGAGGGACATAAATTGCCATCTGGTCGCCATCAAAATCGGCATTAAAGGCAGGCGTAACTAAAGGGTGGAGGCGAATGGCTTTACCGTCAATTAAGCTGTGAAGGGTTCTTCATCTAATCCGGTGCGCACAATTTCTTGGTTGTCAGAATCAAAACCAACAATAGCTGCAACATCACAAGGAGCAGGAAGGTAGTCAACAATAGCGTCTAACATTTTAACAACACCCTTATTTTTGAAAGAAGAACCACAAAGAACTGGGAAAAAGGAAGCTTGTAAGGTTGCTTTTCTAATGGAATTTTTCAACATTTCAGAAGAGATTGGTTTTTCTTCTAAATAATACATCATTAATTCTTCGTCTAGGGTAGATAAAGTTTCTATTAATTCGTTTCTTTTAGTTTGGGTAATTGATTCTAAATCGCTAGGAATAGGAACTACTTTTCCTGTTTCTGGGGAAGTGTTATCATATTCAAAAGCATTCATTTCTACTAAATCAATGATACCATTAAAGTCATTTTCTGAGCCAATTGGCCATTGAATAGCGCTTGCATGAACTCCTAAGCGTTGTTTAAGGGTTTCAATTGCATAAGCAAAATCAGCGCCTACTTTATCCATTTTGTTAACAAAAATAACTCTTGGGACTTTATATTCACTAGCTTGGCGCCAAACAGTTTCAGTTTGTGGTTCTACTCCTGCCTGAGCATCAATAACTGTTACTGCTCCATCCAAAACTCTAAGAGAGCGCGAAACTTCCACCGTAAAATCAACGTGTCCGGGAGTATCAATAATATTGATACGGTGATCTTTCCAAAAAGCAGTAGTAGCAGCAGAAGGTGATAGTGATTCCTCTTTCTTGTTCTTGTTCCATCCAATCCATCTGAGAAGCGCCATCATGGGTTTCTCCGATTTTATGAATTTTTCCGGTGTGGAACAAAATTCTTTCTGTAGTGGTGGTTTTTCCTGCATCAATATGAGCAATAATGCCAATATTACGAGTTTTTTCTAATGAAAACTGACGTGCCATCTTTTATTCTCCTATAAGTTACAATCACCAACGATAATGAGCAAAGGCTTTATTAGCTTCTGCCATGCGATGCGTTTCTTCTCTTTTTTTAACTAATACTCCGTTACCTAAAGAAGCATCTACTATTTCTTTGGTAAGTCTTTCTTCCATTGTTTTTTCATTGCTTTCTTTAGTGTATTTAACAGTGTATTTAACAATCCATCTTAATCCTAAAGACTGGCGTCTTTCGGGACGAACTTCGGAAGGCACTTGGTAATTTTGACCACCCAAACGACGCATGCGTACTTCTAATACAGGCATAATATTGTTTAGGGCTTCATGAAAAACTTCAATAGGCTCGCGGTTAGTGATAGTTTTTACTTGTTTTAAAGCTTGATAAAAAATAGTTTGAGCTTTGCCTTTTTTGCCGTCTTCCATAATGATGTTAATGATTTTAGTAACTAATTTAGAATTGTAAACAGGATCTGGCTGTACATCTCTTTTTTTAATATGACCTTTACGGGACACAAAAATTCACCTACTTTCTTTATTTTATTTATTTTTTTAGGGATTTGTGATTTTTTTATTATTTATTTTTTATTCTTTGTAATTGTAATTATTTTTTTTCTTTAGGTAATTTAGAGCCGTACTTAGAACGCCCTTGTTTGCGGTTAGCAACACCAGTAGCATCTAGAGCACCACGAACGATATGATAACGAACACCAGGAAGGTCTTTTACGCGTCCGCCACGAACTAAAACAGAGCTATGTTCTTGTAAGGAGTGTCCCACGCCTGGAATGTAGGCAGTTACTTCAGAACCATTACTTAGGCGCACTCTTGCAAATTTACGTAAAGCTGAGTTTGGTTTTTTTGGAGTCATGGTAGTTACACGCAGACAAACACCCATTTTTTGAGGAGAACTTTAATATTTAGCTTTTTTTTGCAAAACATTAAAACCGTAACTTAGAGCAGGTGCTTTAGTTTTGGAAGTTTTACTGCTACGACGTTTTTTGATTAATTGAGAAACAGTAGACATTTTTTATTTCCTTTCTTTTTTTAATTTTGGTTAGTTTTTTCAGCAAGTTCAGAAGTGGTTGCAGGTTCTTTTGGATATTTAAATAAAGTAGTTTCTAAAATACCTGTTCCTGCAGGAATTAAGCCACCAATAATAACATTTTCTTTAAGTCCGTAAAGATGGTCGGTTTTTCCTTTGATGGCAGCATCGATTAGAATTTTAGTAGTTTCTTGGAAAGATGCAGCTGACAGTAAAGAATCACTTCTTAAAGAAGAACGGGTAATTCCTAAAATAATGGGGCGCCCCACTGCTAAAAGTTTGTTTTCTTCTAACATTTTTAAATTAGCTTTTTTAAAGTTATTAATAGTAATTTCTGTGCCAGGTAAAAGTTGAGTATCACCTTCATCAATAATTAAAATTTGTTTAAACATTTGGTGAATAATAATTTCGATGTGTTTGTCGCTGATATAAACATTTTGGGCACGATAAACTTTTTGTACTTCTTCTAAGATGTATTTTTGAGCCTCTGTTGTGCCTGCCACTCTTAAAAGTTCTTTTAGATCAACCGAACCAGAAGTTAGTTTTTGACCGGGATAAACACTGTTGTTTTTACTTACTAAAATATCGACATTAGGTTCCAAAATATAACGGTGCTCTGTGTCAGGGTCATTTTCTTCTGTGATTACAATTTCTGGATTTTGGGAACGGATTTTATCAATTTTTTTGATTTTTCCTTTTAATTCGCTGATTAGCGCTTTTCCTTTAGGTTTGCGTACTTCAAATAATTCTTCGATCCTTGGAAGACCTTGAGTAATATCTGAGGCAGAAGCAACTCCTCCAGTATGGAAAGTTCTCATAGTTAATTGAGTTCCTGGTTCCCCAATGGATTGAGCAGCAATAACACCAACAGCTTCGCCAATTTCTACTAATTTATTGGTAGCTAGATTGACGCCGTAGTCTTTGGCGCAAATACCATATTCACAATTACAAGTTAAAATGCTTCTAATAGGAACTTTTTTAATTTTGGCAGTAATAACTTCTTGGGCTTTGGACTCAGTAATTAATTCATTGCGCGCTATAATAAGGGCGTTGGTTTTGGGATGACAAATGTCGCAACTAGCAAAGCGTCCCATAATGCGTTGTTTGAGGGAAACAATTTCTTTGCCGTCGCTAATCATAGCTTCTACAACAAAACCGCGGTCACTATTGCAGTCTTCTTTGATAACAACAATATCTTGAGTTACGTCAACTAAACGACGCGTTAGATAACCTGACTCGGCTGTTTTGAGGGCAGTGTCAGTTGAACCTTTACGGGCTCCGTGAGTAGAGATGAAAAACTCAGAAACTTTCAGACCTTCTCGGAAAGAAGCTTTAACAGGGACTTCAATAATTTCACCTTTAGGGTTATTCATTAACCCTCTCATCCCTGCTAATTGAGTAAAGTTAGAAACACTACCACGTGCGCCACTTTCGCTCATCATAAAAATGTGGTTGTCTTGTTGAAATTCTTTCATCAAGCCTTCTTGAATTTCATCACGAATAGTTTTCCATTCATTAATTACTAAACGACGACGTTCGGCATCTGTTAAAAAACCATCGTTGTACCAAGTCTCAATTTGAATATTGCGGGCTTCTACTTCTTGTAACAATTCTTGTTTATTGGAGTAAGTATTGATGTCTGCAAATGAAACTGTAATTCCTGCGATAGTAGAATACTTGAAACCTAAGTTTTTGATGTGATCTAGCATTTTGGAAGTTTCTGTAATTTTCATTTGTTTGAAAAAACATGCAATAATCATAGATAGGAATTTTTTGTTAAAAGGTTTAGGGGTGGGAAGTTTTTTTAGGAATTGTTTGGGGTTGGTTCCTGGAGCTAAAAAATAAGCATCAGGGGTTTTGACATCCAAATTAAACTGAGTTGGTTCGTTAATGTAGGGGAAACTTGGAGGCAAAATGTCATTAAAAATTAATTTTCCTAAAGTAGTCATTAAATATTTTTGACGTTGTTCTTCGGTAAATGATAAATTAATTGCTTGTGGTTTGATAAAAATTCTTGTGTGAAGGTGGATTTCTTTATTTTGATAAGCGGTTTTGGCTTCGTTGATGTCAGCAAAAAAAGCTCCTTCATTGCGATGTTTGTATTGGTGTTCTGCAGTTCTTTGGGCAGCATCATAGCTGTTTATAGTGCGATCTTTTTTTTCTTCAATGGTTAAATAGTAGTTTCCTAAAACCATATCTTGGGAAGGTGTTACTACTGGATTACCATTTTTAGGGTCTAAAATGTTGTTCGAAACAAGCATCAATAAGCGTGCTTCGGCTTGGGCTTCTAAAGAAAGAGGGACATAAATTGCCATCTGGTCGCCATCAAAATCGGCATTAAAGGCAGGCGTAACTAAAGGGTGGAGGCGAATGGCTTTACCGTCAATTAATTTAGGATCAAAAGCTTGAATTCCTAAACGGTGTAGTGTTGGGGCACGGTTTAAAAGGACCGGGTGTTCTTTGACTACTTCTTCTAAGGCGTTCCAAACTTCTTCATTCATTTTTTCATAAATGGTGTTGGCGTTTTTTTTGTCAATGCCTTTGGTTTCTTGTAGTTTTTTCAAAATGAAAGGTTTGAACAAAATAATTGCCATTTCACGAGGCACACCGCATTGGTGCATTTCTAAATCAGGACCTACAATAATTACGGATCGTCCCGAATAATCCACTCTTTTACCTAAAAGATTTTGACGGAAACGCCCTTGTTTACCGCGTAGCATTTCGGATAAAGATTTAAGCGGGCGATTTTTTTCGACGTTGTTAACGTTTTTTTTGCTAGTTTTGGCATTATCAAATAAAGCATCAACTGCTTCTTGTAGCATTCTTTTTTCATTTTTAATGATTAAACGAGGAGCTTTTTGGAGCATTTGTTTTTTTAAACGATTGTTGCGATTAAGGATGCGGCGGTAAAGATCGTTGACTTCAGTAGTGGCAAAACGACCACCATCTAAAGGAACCATCGGTCTTAATCCCGGAGGCAATACAGGAATAACATCCATTACCATCCATTCAGGTTTGTTGTCTGATTGATGAAAAGATTCGATGATTTCTAGTCTTTTAATAATGTTTTCTCTTTTTTGTTTGGAATTTTCCGATAAAGATTTGCGAAGGACTTTGATAGTTTTTTCTAAATTGAGATTTTCTAGTAATTTTTTAACCGCTTCGGCACCTGTTAAAGCTACAAAAGCGTTTCCAAATTCATAAAGAGCTTCACTGTATTGGGTTTCTGTAATAATTTCTTTAGGTTTGAATTCGGTTTTTCCAGGATCAATTACAACGTAAGAAACATAATAAACTATTTCTTCTAATTGTTTAGTTTTGATGTTTAAAAGAATAGCTAAACGGCTGGGAGAAGAGTTAAGGTACCAAGTGTGGACGATGGGGGTTTGTAATTCGATGTGTCCCATTCTTTCACGACGCACTTTGGTTTCGGTAAATTCAACTCCACATTTGTTACAAAATTGACTTTTGATGTTGACTTGTTTTTTAGAACAAGCACATTGGAAATCAACTACTGGACCAAAAATCTTTTGACAAAATAATCCTGATATCTCTGGTTTATAGGTGCGATAGTTAATTGTTTCGTAGCTAGTAACCTCACCATAAGACCACTGTCTGATTTCTTCAGGAGCAGCTAGACGGATTTTAAAATAATCATAATCTCTACTACCGTATTCTTTGTCAGATGAAATAGAAGGGAAGTGGTTGTATAACTTAAATAGGTCGTTTAATTTTTGAAAAGCAAGGGGATTGGTTTCAAATGCTTTTGTAAGGACAGCCATTTTAGTTTGTAAAAGATCTTGAAAATCTTCCATTCCTAGTTCAGTAAGAATGTTAATAACGGCTTCACTCAAATCTAGATTTTGTAAATTGCGAGGTAGGGCGAAGTTTTTGAGGATAGGTAAAACTTCTAAAAAAGCTTCTTGCAGTAAAAGCCTTAACTCTTCTAAAGTAAAAGTGTTAAAATCTTCCAAAATATTGATTCCAGAAAGTTTTAATTTTTCTAAAACTTGAGATGAAAGATTTAAAGTTTCTACTGAAGTAAATAATCTGTTATCACTCATCTTTAATTATAACCTTCCTTTTTGTAATCAATTAAGGATTTATTAACTTCATTTTCTTTAGTATCGGTTTTGATTAGTTCTACATACAATCCTAAAGATTGCAATTCTTTAATGAAAACTCGGAAACTTTCAGGAATGCTTGGTTTAGGCAGTGGAGTTCCTTGCACGATGGCACTGTAAGTTTTGTTTCTACCTACAATATCGTCACTTTTAACTGTTAAAATTTCTTGTAAGGTATGAGCAGCTCCATAAGCATAAAGCGCCCATACTTCCATTTCACCGAAGCGTTGTCCACCGTTTTGGACTTTTCCTCCCATAGGTTGTTGGGTCACTAAAGTGTATGGTCCTACGTTTCTGGCATGGAGTTTGTCATCTACCATGTGAGATAATTTAACCATATACATAACTCCTACAGAAATACGACTGTCATAAGGTTCGCCGGTGCGTCCGTCATATAAAACCATTTTGCCATCAGGATCTAAATTAGCTTCTTTCATGATTTCTTTAAGGTCGTAGTCATTAACGCCGTCAAAAACAGGAGTTGCCACTTTGATGCCTAATTTTTTGGCAGCCATTCCTAAATGGATTTCTAAAATTTGTCCAATGTTCATCCTACTAGGAACTCCTAAAGGATTTAACATGATATCAATTGGGGTGCCGTCTGCCATATAAGGAAGGTCTTCTTTAGGTAAGATGCGAGAAATTACACCTTTGTTTCCGTGGCGTCCTGCCATTTTGTCGCCTTCGTTGATTTTACGTTTTTTAGCGATGAAAACACGGATGTTTTCGTTGACACCAGCAGGAAGAACATCACCGTTTTTTCTGGAGAAATAATGAACACTTTGAACGATCCCCCCTTCACCAAAAGGAACCCTTAAAGAAGAGTCTTTGTATTCGCGGGCTTTTTCACCAATTACAATTTGAATTAATTTTTCAGAAGGAGAAGGTTCAATGTTTCCTTGAGGAGTTATTTTACCTACTAAAATATCTCCTTCTTTAACTTCGGAACCAGGAATAATAATTCCTCTTTCGTCAAGGTTTTTAATAGCATCAGCGCCCACGTTGGGAACTTCTCTAGTGATTTCTTCTTGACCGCTACCTTTTTTTAATTCTCTAGTTTGAACTTCGTATTTATCAATGTGGATTGAAGTGTAGACATCGTGTTTGACTAATTCTTCTGACATAATGATGGCATCTTCATAGTTATAACCTTCCCAAGTCATAAAAGCCACTGTAACATTTCTGCCAAGTGCTAATTCGCCTTGAGATGTAGAAGGTCCACTTACTAAAATATCGCCTGCATTGATTTGTTCTCCCAAAACTACAATCGGTTTTTGCAATACTAAAGTGTCTTGGTTGGATTTGGCAAAATTGATGAGGGTGTATTCGGCTTGGTGTTCTTTGTAGTTGTTCTCGTATAAAGCCTTGGCTTGGGCGTAGGTAAATTCTTGGGTAGTATCGTAAAGGGTTTTGCCATTTAATGAAACATTTTGGTTGGGTTTTTTAGTGATAATTATTTTTTGAGCATCAACATAAGTAACAAATCCTGATTCGCGGGCAATAATTAAGCAACCTGAGTCTTTGGCAGCGCGATATTCAACACCTGTTCCTACAATAGGAGATTCAGGGATTAATAAAGGGACTGCTTGACGTTGCATGTTGGCTCCCATTAAAGCTCTGGAAGCGTCGTTGTGTTCTAAAAAGGGGATCGAAGAAGTTGCAACAGAGACAATTTGTTTAGGAGAAACGTCAGCATATGTTATTTGGCTTCTTTCAAAAATGCCTGTTTCACCGTTGCTACGAGCAATTATTTTTTTGTCTTTAAAAGCATTATTGGCATCCAAAACAAACCCAGCTGAGGCAATAATTTCTTCTTTTTCTTGGTCAGCTGTTAAATAATCTATGTGGCGCGAAAGGGTAGTTTTCCCGTCTTGGTGCAAAACCTTAAAGAAAGGAGTTTGGATAAAACCGCACTTATTGACTTTGGCATAAGTGGAAAGGGATGTGATAAGTCCGATGGAAGGTCCTTCAGGAGTTTCAATGGGGCATAATCTGCCGTAGTGGGAATTGTGCACGTCGCGCACTTCAATGCCTGCACGATCACGATTAATTCCTCCGATACCTAAAGCTGATACCCTTCTTTTTTGGGTTAATTCTGCTAAAGGATTGATTTGATCCATGAATTGCGATAAGCGTGAACTTGTGAAAAAAGTTTTGATTACACTCATTAAAAAAGTAAAATTAACTAGGTCGCCTGGACCGTTAACTTCGCTTAATTTGCTAGTGGAAATCATATCTTTGATATTTTTTTCAGCTCTGGTAAGACCAATTCGGAATTGGTTTTTTAACAATTCTCCAATTAATCTTAAACGACGATTCCCTAAATGATCAATATCATCAACAGTGCCTACGTTTTCATAAAGATTCAAATAATAATTAATACTTGCAATAACATCTGATAAAGTGATGTGTTTTTTGGTTTCTCTTTGGTCGTTTCCAATAAGTTTGACTTTGTGATATAGCTTGCCTGATTCGTCTTTTGAAGTATAGACTTCTAAAATTTCGTTAAAAACTCCTTTACGGTCTGCTTCTTTTTGATAAATATCTTTAGTTCCTAAGAAAAATTTAGATACTTTTTCATCAAGAGTGTGAATATTGTGTCTTAAATGATTGATAATATCGTCGTTAACTAAAGTATCTTTAGCTACTAAAACTTCACCAGTGCGAGAGTTGATGATGTTAGTTTTGGTGAATAATTCGTTTTTTTGGGGGTTTTTTTTATATGCTAAAATCTCTTCATCAGTTTCGTTTTCTAAATTATGTTTAACGTCGAAGATTTCTTGGAGCAAAAAATGACGATTTTGTTTCAGGATTGCAATTTTTTCTTTGGTTAAAAGTTCGTCTTGTGCAATTATTATTTCTTGAGTTTCGGGATTGACAAAATCACAAGCTAAATAAGTGTTTTCAGCTCGGGTAAGAACGTCTAGTTTTTTGTTAAATTTGTATCTTCCCACTTTAGCCAGGTCGTATTTTTTTTGATCAAAAAGTCTTGTTCTGATAAAATCTCTAGCAGTGTCAACAGGAACTTTTTCGCCTTGACGGATTTTAGAATACAGTTCTACCAAAGCATTGTCTGAGTCCATATCAGTTTCTTTATCAAAAACAGAATCAAGGATAGCGCTTTTGCCAAAGACATTTTCGATTGCTTCTTTGCTGTCAAAACCTAGAGCATAAATAAAATTAGACAAGGGGATTTTTTTGGAACGATCTAGTTTGGCATACAAAATTTCTTTAGAGCCTTCTTCGTATTCAATCCAAGCACCACGTGAAGGAATTACTTGTCCAGAATAAGTGGTTCTGTTGAGTTTGCTGTCAAAATTGCCTGCAAAATACACGCTAGCGGAACGTACAATTTGAGAAACTACTACTCTTTCAGTACCGTTGATAACAAAAGTCCCAGTGGGAGTCATTAGAGGCAATTCAGTAAGTAAAATATTGCTTTGTTTAGTTTCGCCAGTTAAAACATTTTCTAAAGTAGTTTTGACAAATAATTGGGCAACATAACTTATATCTTTAATTTTAGTTTCTTCAATGCTATATTTTGGGGGTGCTAAAAAATAATCATCAAAGTGAATTTTTAAATCCCCATTATAACTTTCAATAGGACAAAAATCCTGCAACAATTCTTTAATACCGTGTTTTAAAAACCAATCAAAAGATTGGTTTTGAATTTCAATTAAATTGGGCAAATCAACATCATAAATTGTTTTAGAATAATTACGACGTTGTGCTTTTTTGCCATATTTGACATTATGATAACCCATCTTATGCTCCTATAAATTATTAATTGGTAGTTTGTTTTGCCAAAATCTTTATTTTTAATTGTGTCTTTGCGATTTTTGGGTTTTGGGGGTGGGGTATAAAAATAAAAACAATGCAAGACTAAAAAACCTGAGAAAACTCAGGTTTTTATATTACTTACAAGATAATAATTTATTGAAGTTCAACAACAGCTCCAGCTTGTTCTAACTTGTTTTTGATATCTTCTGCTAAAGCTTTGGAAACATTTTCTTTTACTTTAGAGTCAGGAACTTTAACAAAATTAGCAGCATCTAGCAAGCCTAATCCTGTTACTTCGCGCACTGTTTTGATAACAGCAAGTTTCTTTTTTTCATCAAAACTTTTCATAACTACTGTGAATTCGGTTTTTTCTTCTACTTCAGCTGCATTATTTGCTCCAGGAGCTGCAACTGCTAAAGCAGTTGGGTCAATTCCAAACTCTTCTTTCAAACCATCTAATAATTCTTTAATCTCTAATAAAGACATTTCTTTTAAAGCCGATACAAAAGCTTCTTTCGTTAACTTAGCCATGTCAATCTCCTTTGTTATAATCTTTTCATTCATAAATTAATTGTTTATTGTTGGGGGTTTTCTTGTTCTTTGGTTTGTACTAACATATTTAGACAAATTGCTAAATGTTGCAAAGGTGCAAACATTGAAGCAGCTAAAAGCGCTAACATTTGTTCTTTTGAAGGCAAAGTAGCTAAGGTGTTTATTTCTTGCAAGGAGACAATTTTTTGTTCCACGATGCCAGAAACTATTTTAATTGCTTTATTTTTTTTAGCAAAATTATAAATCGTTTTGATTGGTTCTAATAATTCTTGGGGACTAATAATTAAAGCTTTTGCTCCTTTTAAAAAGGTAACTAAATCAGCTTGTTTGGCGTTGGTAACAGCTCTTTGCATGATGTTTTTGGGATATACTTTTACTTCACAACTAGTTTTTTTTAACTCACGACGCAGTTGCATAAAAGAGCTTACCGGTAAGCTTGCATATTCAAAAACAATAACTGTTTTGGCAGTGCTAATTTTTTCTTTCAAAACAGCAACTGAATCTATTTTTTTGGCTAACTGAGGTTTTATCATGATTATGCCCTTTCCCTTCCTTCAAAATTTTGATCTTGATTATTGCGAAATTGTAACAGGGTCAATTTTAATACCTGGTGCCATCGTAGTTGAAATAGTAACACTTTTAATGTAAGTGCCTTTCACTGTACGAGGTTTAACAGCCATTAATTGAAGATATAAAGTTTTTAAGTTTTCTAGTAATTTTGTCTCATCAAAAGAAACCTTACCTAATATGGCGTGAATATTCCCGCTTTTGTCTAGGCGGTATTCAATTTTACCATTTTTAATTTCTTTGACTGCTTGTAAAACATCATTTGTTGCAGTACCTGTTTTAGGATTAGGCATTAGTCCTTTGGGTCCTAAAAGACGCCCTAATTTACTTAATTGCGGCATCATTTCGGGAGTAGCAACTAAGACATCAAAATCAAACCAGTTTTTGGCAATTTTATCAATTAAATCTTGGTCGCCTACGTAATCTGCTTGGGCTTCTTGTGCTTGTTTAGCTTGTTCTCCTTTAGCAAGAACTGCTACTTTTAAGACTTTACCAGTGCCATGTGGTAAAACTAAGGCTCCTCTTAAATTTTGATCAACTTTTTTAGGATCTAAATTTAGATGAAAAGCACATTCTACCGCAGCATCAAATTTAGCAACTTGAGTTTGTTTAGCTAAGCTAATAGCTTCTTGAAGCGGATATGTTTTTTTAACATCAAACATTTGTAATGATGCTAAATATTTTTTGCCTCGTTTCATCGCAGTAATTCCTTTCTCAAAACAACTTGACATTTTTTAGAAATTTTTTTAATTTGAAATTTGAATAATTGGGGTAAAAACTATTTTAATATTTTAATCTTTTACTAAAATTCCCATATTACGAGCTGTGCCTTCAATGATTTTGCAAGCTTTTTCAACGCAATAAGCATTTAGGTCTGGAAGCTTTAAATTGGCGATTTCTTCTACTTGTTTGTGGCTGATAGTAGCTACTTTGGTTTGACTTGCATTAGCAGAACCAGATTCAATTTTAGCAGCTTTTTTTAAAAGATCACTTGCTGGAGGAGTTTTAGTTACAAAAGCAAATGTTCTGTCCTCATAAACAGAAATGATAACAGGGATAACGAAACCCATTTGATCTTTAGTTGTTTCGTTAAATTGGGAACAAAAAGCAGGAATATTAACTTGGGCTTGCCCTAAAGCAGGTCCTACTGGAGGAGCTGGATTAGCTTTTCCTGCAGGAATTTGTAATTTTACCGTTTTAACAACTTTTTTAGCCATAAAAAACCTTTCTTTGGAACGAGGACTTGAAATAAAAAACTTGATAATTTGAGTTGTTTATTCTTTGTTTGCGTTTCATTAAATTTGGAATATTGTTGATATTGTCACATAAAAAAATATGATAAAATTTTTTAGACAACTTATTTTAACATAAATTTTAAATATTTGATAAAAAAATGTTAGAAATTATGAAAAAATTAAGATATTTCTTTGAAGTCGT
Source organism: Mulberry dwarf phytoplasma (assembly GCF_056504655.1). Taxonomy (NCBI): domain Bacteria; kingdom Bacillati; phylum Mycoplasmatota; class Mollicutes; order Acholeplasmatales; family Acholeplasmataceae; genus Candidatus Phytoplasma; species Mulberry dwarf phytoplasma. The sequence goes on from NZ_CM151418.1 coordinate 472,557, forward strand.
TGAAAGAAATATCTACTGGAGTTGCTCTACCAAACAAATCTACTTCCACTGTCATTTTTTCACGGTCGTCATCAATACTTGATACTTGCCCTATTTGACCCGAAAAAGAACCAGAAATAATTTCTACTTTTTTGCCGATAAAATTTTTATAATCGGGTTTATTGATGATGCCCATTTTTAATAAAACAGGATTGATTTCGTTTTCAGATAAAGGAACTGGTTTAGAACCCATCCCTCTGGAACCTAAAAAACCAGTAATTCGCGGAGTGTTTCTGACAACAAACCAAGATCGGTCAGTAATCATCATTTGAATAAAAACGTACCCAGGGTACATTTTACGCTCTTTTTTAACCTTTTTTCCATCCAAACGAGTTTCATAATATGCTTCTTTGGGAGACAAAACATTAGATACTAAATCACCTATGCCAATGCTTTCGACTCTTCTTAACAAATCGTCTTTTACAACATTTTCATAACCTGAATAAGTTTGAGCAATATACCATTTAAGGTGACATGTATTTTGGGAGTCTTTTTCTTGATCTTGTTGTTCTTGCGCTTGTGTCTCTTTTATTTTTTTTTCTGTTTTATTCATTTTATTTGCTCAACAAATTTTTGATTTTGACACAAAATTGGGTTAATTTGCCAATAACATAAGAATCTATGGCATGAACAAAAAGGATTAAGAACAATGTGAAAAAAATAACTTGTAATGTTTTAAACAAAATTTGTTTTAAGGAAGGCCAACTAATGTTACAAATTTGCAAAAATGCATCTTTGAAAAAAGCAAATGAACCTATCGCAAAAATAAAAACACTCAAAAGAACTAAAGCACAAGGCAATGCCCAATGCATAGTTTCAAACTGTTTTTGTTGCCATAATTGCCCACAAAGAGCAAGAGACAAAATAGAAGTGGTAATGAGTAAAATATTGAGCCAACTATATTCTCTTTTGATTACTTCTAATAACTGATTTGGTTTGTTTTCGCTTACTATTTTAATTCCCATAAAGTTAAAAACTCCTTTACTTAGTTTCTTGATGCAAAGTGTGTTTGTTGCAATAAGAGCAATATTTTTTTAAAGTTAAACGTTTTGAGTTTGGATTGGCTCGTGGTTTGGTGTTGTAATTGCGGTTTAGACACAAAACACAAACTAAAATATTTTTTTTCAAAAAAATAGCTCCTTTTATGTTAGAAAGTTGAAAAAACATTAATTTATTTTCAAAACATCTTTTTTTATTATATCATAAATCAGTGTTTTTGTGCAAAAAATAAAATATAAAAATTGCTTTGTGCAAAAAAATATCCCGGGGAGAAAATATTTAGAATGTTGGATGAAAGATGGTAAGAAAACTAACAGTAACCCAAATTAGATAAATGATTAGCTGCTTAAAAAAGCTATTGATTAGTTTGTTTTTTGGAGGAGGCAAGGGTTAATTATCGCCAAAAATAAAAGTGGAGTAGATCATTAATGCAGCAGCAACACTTACATTTAAAGAATTGATTTTTCCATACATAGGAATTTTAACCAACAAATCACATTGCTGTTTTAATAAATGTCTAATGCCTATTCCTTCGTTGCCAACAATAATAGCCAAAGAACTGTTTTTAGGGATTTGGTGAAAAGATTGGGAAGAATTGCTATCAGTACCAACGATTAAAACTTGATTTTTTTTTAGTTTTAAAATGGTTTGATGCAAATTAGTAACTAAAAAAACTTTAGTGTATTCCAAGGCACCACAAGAAATTTTGGCAACTGTGGAATTGAGTGGGGCTTGATGTTTTTTACTCATAATAACACCATCCAAAGCACAAGCTTCAACAGTTCTTAAAATGGCTCCTAAGTTATGAGGGTCATTAATGGCGTCTAAAATTAAGAATTTTTGGAATTTGGCAGAATCTAAATAAGTGTCTAAGTCGTAAAAAGTGTAGTCACAAACATTGGCAGCGACTCCTTGATGGGTTTTTTGTTTGGTTAGATCATATAAAAACTTTTTGTCAACTAATTGATAAGCAATATTGTGTTTTTTCAAAAACATTATAAAAAGATGGTCTTTAATTTTTTCATCTAAATATAGTTGATAAATTTTTCTCTGCGCTTTAATTGCTTCTTTGATGGGGTTTTTTCCGTAAATAATCATATTAATTATTTGTTTTCTTTCGATTTTGTAGTTTTTGTTGGATGGGGTTTTTGGGAGATTTGGGTTATGACAAGGGATAAAATGATGATTAAAACTAATAAAACTTTTTCAAGTTTATCGAATTGAAATATTTCTTCAAAAACATCCAAAATAAATGAAGCTGTCATAAATCCTATTAACATTGCTACAAATAAAAGTAATTTAGCTAGATTTAAAGGTTGAGAAATTCTAAATAAAACAGTAAATAAAATGAAGGTGGAAAGCAAAATAACAAAATTAGAAACTGTTTCTAATTGTTTGAAATCGGGAGTTTGGGTTGATACAAAACCAATTCGCACACCAAAAGTTAAGACATAACTAATAAAAGCTAGACTTGCATAGGGAAAGGCTTTTTTGAGATTATTAAGTAAAAAGTTTTTGCTGATAATTTCGTTGTTTTTTTCAAAAGATAAAAAAAGCGAAGGAATGCCAATTGACCAATAATCCATGACAAATTGTAATTTCAAAGGTGATAATGGATAGTAGCAAGGACGCCTTAAAAAATTAAATAAAATAACAGCAACTGCAAGCATAAAAGCAATAATAGTTTTGGTAAAAAACAAAATAGAGATTTTATCTAAATTGTTAATAATTCTTCTGCCTTCAAAAACTACTTTAGGCATGGAAGAAAAATTAGAATCCATCAAAACTAAATTAGCAATATTACAAGTAGCTTGGCTGCCTGATGCCATCGCAATGGAAAGATCGGCTTCTTTTAGGGCTAAAATATCGTTTACACCATCGCCTGTCATGGCAACTTTTTGTCCTGCTTGTTTAAAAGTTTGGATTAAGATTTTTTTTTGTTGGGGCGAAGTTCTTCCAAAAACATTATATTTAGTAGCTATTTGGATAACTTCTTGGTCAGAAAGTCCTTCTAAACTGATGGTTTTATAAGCATCAATAATACCTACTCTTTGAGCTATTTGAGAAACTGCCACATGATTATCACCAGAAATTACTTTAACACAAACGCCATTTTTCTGGAAAAAATCAATGGTAGTAACTGCGTCTTTTTTAATAGTATCTTTGATGATAATTAAAGCTAAAGGAATGCATGGGATGTCGTGTAATTTTTGGTTTTTACAAGTTATTTGAGAAATACAAGGCTCAGGGCTTTTGGCTAATAAAAGCACTCGATAACCTGATTTAGTGTAAGTTTCAAAATCTTTTTGAATAAGGTTAAAATTGTTTTTTAAAATGAATTCAGGAGCCCCCAAAAAAATGGTTCCTAAATTGTTAAATTCAACTGCACTATATTTTCTTGTGCTGGACAAAGGAAGATTTTGGGAGGGTTGATAAGGAGTTGAAGTAGGAAAAGTATTGGGGCTAAATTTGTTTATTAAAGCATTATAAGTACTATTAGAAGTGGGGCAAGCAGATAAAAAAGAGTTCATTAATTTAGTAAAATCAAGTTCTTTAGGGTGATAAGGAATGACTTTTTTAACTTGCATAGTGCCATCAGTAATAGTTCCTGTTTTGTCGAGGCATAAAGTGTTTATTTGAGCTAACATTTCGATTCCAAATAGATTTTGGGCATAAGTTTTTTGTTTTGCTAAACGTACAAAACCTACTGCCAAAGAAATGTTAGTCAGCAAAAAAAGTCCCAAAGGAAGCATTGCTATCATCATGCCACACAAACCTAGTAAGGAATTTTGCCTGAAACCTGATATTTTATTATTTTCTTTATTAAAAGCAAAAAAAGCTAAAATAATAGCAAAAAGTGTGACGAAAATAATGATTGTTTTGATTAACGAAGATAAGTTTTGCATTAAAGGAGTGGTCGGTTTTTTGTATTTTTTAGCTTCTTGGGAAACTTTTTCAATATACATATCACTTCCTACAGCTACAATTTCGGCATAACTTTGACCTGATACCACGTAGCTACCAGAGTATAAAAAATCATTTTCTTTTTTGATAACTAATTTAGATTCACCAGTTAAAAGTGATTCGTTAACTTCTAAAACACCCGATTTTACCTTGGCATCAGCTGCAATTTGTTCTCCTGCTTCCAAAAATAAAAGATCTCCCAAAACTAAATCAGAAGCAAAAACCTTTTCTTTTTGACTATTTCTTATTACTTGAGAATGGTTTTTTATCAACAAAGATACTTTGTCAAGAGTTATTTTAGCTTTAATTTCTTGAATAACACTAATAAAAACATTGGTTAAAGAAACTACTAAAAAAAATAAATGTTCATATTGTTCTATGAAAATAATGATTAATGCTACAATTAAAATCAACAAATTAAGATAATTAAATAAATTACTAAATAAAATATCTTTAATACTTTTAGAATTTTTATAGTTAGAAACATTAACTTGACCCGCAGTTTTTTTTTGTTCTACTTGCTTGTTAGTTAGTCCTGTAAAGTTTTGTTTTGTTGCGATATTGGGATTATTTAAAGATTCATTCATGCACAAACACCACACTTTTCTTAAATGATATCGGTATTTTTTTATAAATTAATGGGTATTGGTAATAATTTTTGAAAGCCAAACTAAGAGTTTTTTTCTTGTGTATTTTTGGGCAAAAGCAAAAAATCAATTCTTCCGCGGTCGTTGATTTTGGTGCATTTAACCGAAACTGTTTCACCTATTTTTAAAACATCGGTGATTTTTTGAAATTTCATTTGATTAACGTGGATAAGTCCTTCGATTCCTGGACAAACTTGTGCCACAGCTCCAATCATTTTTCCTTGTTTGTCACTTAAAAAACGCAAAATAGAGGCTTGATAACAAGTGCCTATTTGAATTTCTTGGATTAAACTTTCAATAAAAGCGACTGTTTTTTTGACTGTTTCTAAGTTGGAATGCATTAAAAAAACGCGTCCGTCTTGTTCAATATCGATTTTTACACCATCATGAGATTCAATAATTTGATTGATGATTTTGCCACCACTTCCAATAATATCACGAATTTTTTCTGGTTTGATTTGCATCATACAAACTTTAGGGGCGTACTTCGAAACTTCTAAACGAGGTTGAGAAATTGTTTGGCTCATGTGTTCTAAAATATGAAGGCGTCCTTTTTTGGCTTGCAAAAAAGCTTCTTGCAAAATTTTAAAAGGGATTCCTTGAATTTTAAGATCCATTTGTAAAGCAGTAATTCCTTTATTGGTGCCTGCGATTTTTAAATCCATGTCTCCAACGTGGTCTTCTAAACCTTGGATATCGCTTAAAATAACGTATTTATTCGTTGCTTGGTCAAAAACTAATCCTACTGACATTCCTGCAACTGCTTTTTTTAAAGGAACTCCTGATGCCATTAATGCCAAAGAAGAAGCACAAACAGTGGCTTGAGAAGAAGAGCCGTTAGATTCTAGAATTTCAGAAACTACTCTAATAGTGTAGGGGAAGTCTTTTTCTTCGGGCAAAACTTGAGATATGGCTTTTTCGGCAAGAGTGCCGTGTCCGATTTCTCGTCTACTAGGGGCAGTATAACGACCAACTGCACCAACTGAAAAAGGAGGAAAGTTGTAATGAAGCATAAAACGTTTATTTTGTTCGTCGCTTAGACCGTCAATAATTTTGCTTTCTGATAAACATCCTAAGGTCACTGCAGCAAGGCTTTGGGTTTGTCCTCTAGTAAACAAAGCAGAACCATGAGCGCGGGGCAACAAATCAATTTGAGATTCAAGAGTTCTTATTTCTTCTAATCCTCTTTTATCTGGTCTTATTTTTTCTTGCAAAATTAAAGAACGTGTTTCTTGTTTGGATAATTTTTGAAATAGAGTTTCTGTTGTTTGTAAATGTTTTTTGTGGGCTTCGTAATCAAAAACAGTGGTAGTGTCAATAGTTTTGAAAAAAGGAGTTTGTTTGGCTTGATCTAGGATTTGTTCTTTTAATTGCTGTAAATCGTTTTTGCTGTTGCAACTTAAAATAGCTTGTTTAACTTGGGATTGGTGTTTGGCAAAAAAGGTTTGTTGTTGGGGTTGTTCGGTTTGGTGCAAAGTGTTTGTTATTTTAGCAGGTGCAAATTGTTGCTTGATATTTTCTTGAAATAAGCACAGTTTTTTAATATATTGGTGAGCAAAATTAATGGCTTCTAAAAAGTCTTGTTCGCTAACTTCATTGGCGTGTGCTTCTATCATAGTAACGTTGTGTTTGGTACCTGCAACCATCAAATGTAGAGTAGAATTGGCAAGTTGTTGCAAAGTGGGATTGATGATAAACTTGTCGTTGATTTTTCCTACATAAACTCCGGAAATAGCTTCAAAAAGGGGGATTTCAGAAATCAATAGAGAAAGAGAGCTTCCAAGCATGGAGGCAAGCTCGCTTTTAAAATCAGGGTCTAGGCTTAAAACTGTATTAATTACTTGCACTTCTTGTTGAAAATAATCAGGGAATAGGGGGCGTAAAGAACGGTCGATGAGGCGTGAAGTGAGGATTTCGTGATCGTTGGAACGTCCTTCTCGGCGTAAAAAACTGCCAGGAATTTTTCCAGCAGCATATAATTTTTCTTGATAAATAACAGTAAGAGGTAAAAAATCAAGATTATTGGGTTTGCGACTAAAAACAGTAGTTGTAAGAACCACTGTATCTTGGTATCGTACTAAAATGGAAGCATCAACGTTTCTGGCGTAAGTTCCTATTTCGACTTGAAAAGAATCTTTTAAATTAGTAGTTTCAAAAACTTTTTTTAACACTTGAGATACTCCTTTAAGTAACTGGGTTGGGGTTGGGGGAATTTTGGATGTGATAAAAAAAATATATAAAAATAAAAAGCTAGAGTTTGAATTGATTTCAACAAACTAGCTTAATAATTAGATAATTATTTTAATTTTAAGTGATATTTATAAAAAATCAATTTAAAATTATTTTCTTAAAAAAAAAAGAGAATTTTGTTAAAAAAATAAGCCAATCATTGATTGTAAAATTGACTTAATAAATTAGAAAATACTAATTTAAAAATGGGTTTCAAGGACAAAAGAAAAAACACAAAAAAGATGGCGCCCACGCTAGGACTCGAACCTAGGACCCTCTGATTAACAGTCAGATGCTCTAACCAACTGAGCTACGTAGGCAGTTTTTGGTAGAGGATGAGGGACTTGAACCCCCGACATTCTGCTTGTAAGGCAGACGCTCTCCCAACTGAGCTAATCCTCTTTTTTATTCTTTTTTATAAAGCAAACCTTGGCACTCCCTATCTTCGCTCAATAAAGAACTATTGTCAGTACTAAGGACTTAACTGCTGTGTTCGGGATGGGAACAGGTGTTGCCCCTTAGTTTTATGCACCAAGGATCTTTCAAAACTAGATAAACGTTGGTATTTAAAAAATCAAAGTCAATGGGTCTATTAGTACTAGTCAGCTGAAAAGATCACTCTTCTTACACCTCTAGCCTATCAACCTGATAGTCTTTCAGGGACCTCATAGGGAAATCTCATCTTAAGGGAGGCTTCACACTTAGATGCTTTCAGTGTTTATCCCTTCTATACATAGCTACTCAGCTGTGGCTCTGGCGAACCAACTGAAACACCAGCGGTATATCCATCCCGGTCTTCTCATACTAGGGACAGTTCCTTTCAAATTTCCAACGCCCACGACGGATAGAGACCGAACTGTCTCACGACGTTCTGAACCCAGCTCGCGTTCCGCTTTAATGGGCGAACAGCCCAACCCTTGGAACCTTCTCCAGCTCCAGGATGCGATGAGCCGACATCGAGGTGCCAAACCGCTTCGTCGCTGTGAACGCTTGGAAGCGATAAGCCTGTTATCCCCAGGGTAGCTTTTATCCGTTGAGTCACGGCCCTTCCATTCGGTACCGTAAGATCACTAAGTCCGACTTTCGTCCCTGCTCGACTTGTAAGTCTTGCAGTCAAGCTCCCTTGTGCCTTTATGCTCTACAAATGATTTCCAACCATTTTGAGGGAACCTTCGAACGCCTCCGTTACTCTTTAGGAGGCGACCGCCCCAGTCAAACTGCCCACCAAACACTGTCCCTCACATTACACATGTGCAGGTTAGAAACTAAAAATAACAAGGGTGGTATCCCAAGGATAACTCCAGAAAAACTAGCGTTTTTCTCTCACAGTTTCCCACCTATCCTGTACATCTTATTTCCAATTTCAATATTAAGTTGCAGTAAAGCTCCATGGGGTCTTTTCGTCCTGTCGCGGGTAACCGGCATTTTCACCGGTAATTTGATTTCACCGAGGCTCTTGTTGAGACAGCGCCCAAATCGTTATGCCTTTCGTGCGGGTCGGAACTTACCCGACAAGGAATTTCGCTACCTTAGGACCGTTATAGTTACGGCCGCCGTTTACTGGGACTTCAATTCAATGCTTCGTTGCCTGACATCTCCTTTTAATCTTCCAGCACCGGGCAGGCATCAGCCCCTATACATCACCTTGCGGTTTAGCAGAGACCTATGTTTTTGATAAACAGTCGCTTGGGCCTATTCTCTGCGGCTTTTAGTTTTAATAAAAGCTCTCCTTATCCCTAAGTTACGGAGTAATTTTGCCGAGTTCCTTAACAAGAGTTTGCTCGCGCGTCTTAGTATACTCTACCTACCCACCTGTGTCGGTTTGCGGTACGGGTAGTTAATCAATTAGCCCTAGAAGCTTTTCTTGAAAGTATGACATCAATCACTTTACTTTCAAACCTTGTCTTTAAATGAGAAAACGGATTTGCCTGTTTTCTCAGACTTAGTTTTTATACCCCAATCCAATAAGGGGCGTGTTTAGCCTGCTTTGTCCCTCCGTCAGTTGATTAACTAGTGCAGGAATCTCAGCCTGCTTGCCATCGATTACGGATTTCTCCCTCACCTTAGGACCCGACTAACCCAGGGAGGACGAACCTGGCCCTGGAAACCTTGGGTTTTTGACGGATAGGATTCTCACCTATCTTTTCGTTACTTACACCGGCATTCTCACTTCTGACCTCTCCACCACTGCTTCCGCTATGGCTTCACTGATGTCAGAACGCTTCCCCTACCATTCAAATAACTTCTTAGTTATTTGAATCCGTAGCTTCGGTATGATGTTTTAGCCCCGGTACATTTTCGGCGCAGAGTCATTCGACTAGTGAGCTATTACGCACTCTTTAAAGGATGGCTGCTTCTAAGCCAACCTCCTAGTTGTTTAAACGTCTTCACTTCCTTTGCCACTTAACATCAATTTTGGGACCTTAGCTGACGGTCTGGGCTCTTTCCCTTTTGACCATGGACCTTATCACCCACAGTCTGACTGCTGATTTTAATTGGTAACATTCGGAGTTTGATTGAGTTCGGTACCCCGAGGTGGAGCCCTTACTCATTCAGTGCTCTACCTTCACCAAATTACTAAATCAACGCTAGCCCTAAAGCTATTTCGGGGAGAACCAGCTATCTCTGAGTTCGATTGGAATTTCACCCCTAGCCACAAGTCATCCAAACACTTTTCAACGTGTCCTGGTTCGGTCCTCCATTTAGTTTTACCTAAACTTCAACCTGCTCATGGCTAGCTCACTTCAGTTTCGGGTCTATGACATGCAACTAAACGCCCTATTAAGACTCGCTTTCGCTACGGCTCCGTTCCTTAAAACTTAACCTTGCTCCATATCATAACTCGCCGGTTCATTCTGCAAAAGGCAAGCCATCACACATTAACGTGCTTTGACTAATTGTAGGCACACAGTTTCAGGATCTATTTCACTCCCCTTTCGGGGTTCTTTTCACCTTTCCCTCACGGTACTAGTTCACTATCGGTCACTAAGAAATATTTAGCCTTAGGAGATGGTCCTCCCATCTTCCGACAAGATTTCTCGTGTCTCGCCGTACTTATTGATACCCTAGATTTTAACTTACGTTTACGGGACTGTCACCTTCTTTGGTGCTTCTTTCCAAAAGCTTCTACTTCGTTAAAATTTTGTAACTAGAAATGGTATCAGGCTGTTCCGGGTTCGCTCGTCACTACTACCAGAATCGTTATTACTTTCTTTTCCTGCGGTTACTTAGATATTTCAGTTCGCCGCGTTTCCTTTCTTCTAACAAGATAAATCGTATTAGAAGAATATTACATCTTCAATGTAATGGGTTTTCCCATTCGGAGACCCACGGATCTTCACTTATTTACAGCTTCCCGTGGCGTTTCGCCGTTAATTGCGTCCTTCATCGGCTCTTAGTGCCAAGGCATCCACTGTGCGCCCTTAGTTCCTTTGATTTTTTAACCTTCGTTTATCTACTTTTCAAAGAGCTTTTTTAAGATTTTGCCTATTTGTGGTTATGGTGGGCCTAAATGGACTTGAACCACCGACCTCACGCTTATCAGGCGTGTGCTCTAACCAACTGAGCTATAGGCCCTTAATCTTAAAAAGATTAAAATGTTGCAAATACAATTTGCAAGCAAGTTACAATGAAAAACTTTCTTAAGTCTCTCAAAACTGAAGATGATAATTGTTTCCTTAGAAAGGAGGTGATCCATCCCCACCTTCCGGTAGGGATACCTTGTTACGACTTAACCCCAATCATCGACCCTACCTTAGACGGTTCCCTCTTCTTGCGAAGTTAGGCCACCGGCTTTGGGTATTGCCAACTTTCGTGGTTTGACGGGCGGTGTGTACAAACCCCGAGAACGTATTCACCGCGACATGCTGATTCGCGATTACTAGCGATTCCAACTTCATGAAGTCGAGTTGCAGACTTCAATCCGAACTGAGACTGTTTTTTTGAGATTCGCCAAAAACTTGCGCTTCAGCTACCCTTTGTAACAGCCATTGTATCACGTTTGTAGCCCAGGTCATAAGGGGCATGATGATTTGACGTCGTCCCCACCTTCCTCCAATTTATCACTGGCAGTCTTGCTAAAGTCCCCACCATTACGTGCTGGTAACTAACAATAAGGGTTGCGCTCGTTGCGGGACTTAACCCAACATCTCACGACACGAGCTGACGACAACCATGCACCACCTGTGCAACTGATAACCTCCACTGTGTTTCTACAGCTTTGCAGAAGCATGTCAAGACCTGGTGAGGTTTTTCGGGTACCTTCGAATTAAACAACATGATCCACCGCTTGTGCGGAGTCCCGTCAATTCCTTTAAGTTTCATACTTGCGTACGTACTACTCAGGCGGAGTACTTAATGTGTTAACTTCAACACTGGTTTTACCCAACGTTTAGTACTCATCGTTTACGGCGTGGACTACCAGGGTATCTAATCCTGTTTGCTCCCCACGCTTTCGTGCCTCAGCGTCAGTAAAGACCCAGCAAGCCGCCTTCGCTACTGGTGTTCCTCCATATATTTACGCATTTTACCACTACACATGGAATTCCACTTGCCTCTATCTTACTCTAGCTAAACAGTTTTTATAGCATCACAATGTTGAGCATTGCACTTAGACCATAAACTTATTTAACCGCCTACGCACCCTTTACGCCCAATAATTCCGGATAACGCTTGCCCCCTATGTATTACCGCGGCTGCTGGCACATAGTTAGCCGGGGCTTATTCATTAGGTACCGTCAGAATGATTTTTCCATCATTTATTCTTCCCTAATAAAAGAACTTTACGTACCGAAATACTTCATCGTTCACGCGGCGTTGCTCGGTCAGAGTTTCCTCCATTGCCGAAAATTCCCTACTGCTGCCTCCCGTAGGAGTTTGGGCCGTGTCTCAGTCCCAATGTGGCCGTTCAACCTCTCAGCCCGGCTACACATCATAGTCTTGGTAGGCCTTTACCCCACCAACTAACTAATGTGACGCAAGCTCCTCCCTAAGCATACCTATTGCTAGGTCTTTTAAAAACAAGAAGATGCCTTCTTGTCTCCTATCCAGTCTTAGCAGTCGTTTCCAACTGTTATCCTCGTCTTAGGGGCAGATTGCTTACGCGTTACTCACCCGTTCGCCACTAAAGTTTAATTGCTTAAACTTCCGTTCGACTTGCATGTATTAGGCACGCCGCCAGCGTTAATCCTGAGCCAGGATCAAACTCTTCGTATGTTACAAAATTGATGCATCAAAAATTGCTTTTTGGTGTCAATTTTAAGGTGTTAAAAAATAATTAAAAATATTAGTTAATTATCATCTTCAGTTTTCAAAGATTAAAAAAATTAATGGTGAAGGGAGGTGGATTCGAACCACCGTACCTTACGGAACAGTTTTACAGACTGCTGCGTTTAGCCACTTCGCTATCCCTCCGAAATTGCTTAACAATTTCAAATTTATTTACCTTAGATATTATAGCACATATAAAAATGAAAAGCAAGCTTTTTTGATTTTTTTTAAATTTTAATTTGGGTTGTTATTTTTGATAGGAATTTGGGGTTTGGAAAAAGATATTTTGGAATTGGATAATGGTGTTTGAAATATTTTTTTTGCAAAATAAAAAATATATTTATGAAGAAATTATCCTAACTAAATATGTTGCTTTCCAAAAAATGTTTTTTAAAAATTATTTTGCAAACCCTTTATAAAAGGTTTTTATATAAGGATGAAAATTAAGAACTGCAGAAAAAAATATAAAAGTTTTGTTTGTTTTTTACTTAGTTTGATTTTTGAATTGTTGCAAGTATTGATGAAGGAAAAAGTTTTTATAAAGCGTTTTGTTTTAATGCAAAATATTTTTGTTGCATCTTTTTTCTAGTGAGCAAAGTTTGGAAAATAGTATAGGTGTTTCCAACAATCCAATATAAAGACAATATTGGGTTAGAACGCGAGAAAAATACCATCATTAAAATCATAACAACACTCATAATTTTCATACTTTTTTCTGATTGTTTAGCTTTTTGTTTTTGTTCTGAAGTCAAATGATAAGAAGGGGTTTTTAAATAATCTGGTTTTTTAAAACTAATTTTATTCAAAATAAACATCGTTGCTCCCACTAAAAAAGAAAGCAAAAAGATAACAAAAGCATTATTGGGATTAGAAGGGTTTAAATTAATGAATCCTAAAAAGGGCTTTTCAATTAATTTATCAGTTGCAAAAATACCTCCAGGAATAATAAAGCGACTTAAGGTTTGATTAATTGCAATAAATAAGGGAAGTTGCAAGAAAGACAATAAAAAGCCCCAAAAAGAAAAATTATTTTTGCGATAAACTTTTAAAATTTCTAACTGCATTTTTTGAGCTGAGGCAGGATCTTTTTTGAGAGCATATTTTTGCTTTACTTTTTCAATTTCGGGCTGAATTAAACTCATATTCATACTCAAAGTACTTGTTTTAGTATAAATAGGCCAAGTTAAAGTACGGATGAAAATAGTAGCTAAAACAATTCCTAACCCTAAGTTGCCAAAAAACATACCAGAAGCACCAGAAACTAAGAAAGTTGAGAAAAAATATAAAAAAGAGCCAATTGAAATTATTAAAACATTCCAAAAATAACCAAACAGGCTCCATTCCAGTCTAGAAGGAAGTTGAATTGGAACTGAAGAATTAGTTATAAAAAGTTTTCTAGATATTAAATGGTAGTTATTGTTGTTTGTAAATTTAATATCAATGTTAGATGAATCATTATTGGAAGTGTTTTTGATATTTTCTGCATAATGATCTTTGTCAAAATCTAATTTTATATTTTCTAAAGAAAGAGGGGTTTTAGTTACATGTGTTCTAAATTCTAATGCATCTTTTAATTCTTTTTTTTGATATTTATTGTTTTGAATATAATCATCATTAGTGCCTGCAGAAACTGTTAAAAAATCCTTCATTAATTTATTTTTGAATTCGGTTTTTTCTTTATCTTTTTTATTTTTAAAAACATCAGCATCTGGTTTAAAAGTTAAAAAATATTCTTTTTGATTTAATTTAGAAGGATCAAAATTAGAAACATCTTCTACTTCAGGATCTGGTTTTTTCATTAAACCAAAAAAATATTTTGCTTGATTTTTTTTATTTAACATACCTTTAAATTCGTCTTGCATAGCTATTTGAATTTCTTTCTTTTTGTTATTGATAACATAAACCACAAAAATATCAGCACATTCATTTAATTTAGAAGGATCTTTATTTGTAAAATATTCTTCATATTTTTCGTTACTTTTAAAAACAAAAACTTTGTCAAAAACTTCTATTTTTTCACGCTTTGGAGGAGTAAGGAGCCAAAAAAATAACCCGAATAGAAAAATTGCTAAAAATAAAAACTTTTTTTTTGAAGAATGATTTCTAACATCCATTTTAATTAACTCCTTATTTTAGTTATTTGAAAGTAATATGCGAGTTTTAGTAGCAAATTGCAAAAAGAAAGTTTTTAATTGTTGAAAAGTTAGGCTTTTGGCTTGAGCTTTAATAACAATAACAAAAAACATTTTGGGGTTAAGGCAAGGAGAAACACTCCTAATAATTGCTCTTAAACGACGTTTAATTAAATTTCTTTCGTGAGCTTTACCATATTTTTTGCCAACACTTAAAGCAAATTTAAAATGAGGAAAGGCAGTTTGTTTGACGTAATAAATAATAAAAAGGGAGTTCCCGTATCTTTTTTTAGATTTAAAAACAGGGGTGATTTCGCTTTCTTTTTTAAGAATATATTTTCTTTTCATCTTCTTAATAATCCTAAAATTCTTAACTTTTATATTCAAAACATCAATTAACCATTTTAAAAAAATAAATTCCACAATTATTAATGATACAATAGTAATAAAAAGAAATTTATCAAATAAACACCGAAAAAGCGGTGTTTATTTTTGGTTTGAATTAATCAAAATCAAGTTAGTTTGATTTTAAACTGTTAGTTGCAAACGTCCTTTAGCTCTTCTTCTAGCAAGAACTTTGCATCCTCCAACAGTTGCCATTCTGGCTCTAAAACCATGAGTTCTTTTTCTTTTGATTTTACTAGGTTGATATGTTCGTTTCATAAAAAAACCTCTTTTCTATTTAATACACTTCCTTAATTATATCTTTTTTAGTATGAAATGTCAAGCCTAAAAGTTTTGAATAATTAAAAAATAGTGGTTGTGGGAGTAAAAATGTAAAAAATAAAATGTTTATAAAAAGAAAGAAAATATTTGGAGAAATGATTTAGTATTAAATGTGTTGAAACTTTTTGGTTGGCTTTTATAACAAATCATTTTTAAAATAATTTCAATAAGCTCTAGCAAATAAGACAGTTTGAAGGGCTTTTTTGTTAGTAACAGGGCAGTTAGCAGTAATTAAATTAGTTTCTAAAATAACTCTGGCAGTAGCTCCTGTTTCTTGTTTAATTTGCAATTCGGCATCAGTTCCTGAAATACTCATTGCTACATAACCACCTTGTTTGAGATAAGTTTTAAATTCTTCATAAGTGGTAGCTTGTTTGCGATTTTGTTCTAAATGTTGCAGTGCTTTTTGATACATGTTATTGTGGATGGTTTCAAATAGTTGCGGGATTTGAGATGGCAAATCTTTGGTTTTGATATTTTGTTTGGCGAAGTTATATCTTTGAAAAATAGTAACTTCATCATTTTCTAAACCACGTTTGCCAATTTCTATACGCAAAGGAACACCTTTAAGTTCATATTGACTAAATTTCCAACCAGCAGTTTTGTCTTGTAGATCGAGATGAACGCGATAGTTTTTTTGAAGGATGGAAAAGAGGTTTTCGGATGTTTGTTTTACTGCATCATCTTGAGGTTGCAAAGGAATGATTACAATTTGCATAGGAGAAACATAAGGCGGTAAAACTAGTCCTTCATCATCGCTGTGAACCATAATTAAAGCTCCAATTAAACGTGTAGAAACACCCCAAGATGTTTGATGAACATATTTTTTTTGATGGTCGCAATCTTGAAATTGGATTTGAAACGATTTAGCAAAATTAGTACCTAAGTAATGAGAAGTTCCTGCTTGAAGAGCTTGTCCGTCATGCATTAATGCTTCGATAGAATAAGTGATGAGGGCTCCAGCAAATTTTTCTGTTTCGGTTTTTTTGCCACATACAAAAGGAAGGGCTAAAAGGTTTTTGCCTAACTTTTGATAAATATCAAGGATGGATAAAGTTTGCTGCATCGCTTCTTGTTCGGTAGCATGCACAGTGTGTCCTTCTTGCCACAAAAACTCTTTACCTCTTAAAAAAGGTTTAGTCGTTTTTTCCCAGCGAACCACATTGCACCATTGATTATATAACTTAGGTAAATCACGATAAGAAGTGATTGTTTTAGAATAAAATTGCGAAAATAAAATTTCTGAAGTAGGGCGAATCACTAGTTTTTCGGATAAGTTTTTTTTGCCTGTAGTTGTTATCATTGCTGCTTCTGGAGAAAATCCTTGAATATGATTTTTTTCTTTGTGAAATAGTTTTTCTGGAAAAACTAACGGAAAATAAACATTTTGATGACCTGTTTTTTGTAAAGTACAATTAAGATGTTTTTGAATATTTTCCCACAAAGCATAACCATAAGGAAGATAGATAATAAAACCTTTTGCCTCAGAATAAGCTATTAATTCAGCTTTAAGACAAACATCTGTATACCATTTTCCAAAATCAGATGAGCGAGCAGTAACTGTTTTAACTCGTTTCATTGTTTTCATTTTTGCATTACCTTTGTTTAGTTATAATATATTATAAATATTTTAATTAATGTGTTATTTGTGTTGGTTTCAGGGAAAGAACAAACTATAAGCAAAAATATTATAACATGAAAAAATAATAAAAAATAAATATTTAAAAGCATAATGATGACTTGTAGATGAAAGTCTTTTGAAAATATTTATTTTTTAAAGAATCTAACAATTCTTTTATTTCGATTTATAATAATGTTGTTATAGTTTGGAAATGACAAGAAATAATTGCAGTTGAGATGATAATTTGGTAATCCATAATAAAAAAAGGGGGGGATAAAAGTTTTTTTATTGATTAAAAAAATACCAGATATTTATTAAAAAATAAAGGATAAAAAAATAAATTCAAAATGGCGGAGCAGAAGGGATTCGAACCCTTGCACCGATTTCTCGGACTACGTCCTTAGCAGGGACGCCTCTTATAGCCACTTGAGTACTACTCCTAAATTATATTGTATAGATTTGCAAAATAAAAAAATAAATAGGTGAATGTAAGCAAATATAAAAAATAAAAATAAAAAAAGAGGGGATGAAAAAAATAGTAATTGAGATGTGTTAAAAAAATATCCCAAAAGTGGATTAAAAAAATAAAATAAATGGAGGCCCTGAACGGATTTGAACCGTTGATCAAGCTTTTGCAGAGCCATGCCTTACCACTTGGCTACAGGGCCAAAAATCGCTTTAATGCGAGTTTGTTATAATTAAATTAATGAGTGACAAATGGTTTCATTAAAGCTTCAATGTCTTTGACTTCTTTAGGGATGTGTTTGGATAAATTAACAGCCCCTTCTTGAGTGATTAAAATGTTGTCTTCAATTCTTACTCCAATCCCTAAATCTTTTAAATATAGACCTGGTTCGACAGTAATTACGCTGTTTGTTCCAATAACACCTGTATAATTACAAACATCATGAATATCTAATCCTAAGTGATGTCCTAATCCGTGATAGCAATATTGATGGATTGTTTCGCCTTCTTTAAGTAAAGACATTTCTTTTAATCCTTGCAATAAAATATCTTTGCCATATTGGTTTAATTGTGTAAAGGTGTGATTCGGTTTTACCCAAGCAATGATTTCTTTGTTAGCTTTAAGAACTAAATTATAAATATCTTTTTGCAAAGAACTAAATTGTCCGCTTACAGGATAACAACGAGTAATATCAGAGGAATAATGATTATAAGTAACGCCAGCATCAAATAATAAAAGGTCGTTGGGTTTTAATTGGCAGTTAGGTTTGTTATAATGCAAAATTAAGGCATTTTTTCCTGAAGCAGCAATGGTTTCAAAGGATTTTTGAGTTTGGTTATTTTCCAAAAAATAATGAAAAAGAGCAGCTATTTGATATTCATACATTCCAGGTTTTAAGTTTTTTAATAAATAATTAAGGGCTTGATGATTGATATCCAGAGTTTTTTGGATTTGGGTTTGTTCGTAAACGCTTTTTGTTTGACGCAAAGAAAATAAAAAAGAAGAGCTATTATAAACTTGCAAAAAAGGATATAAAGAAGTCATTTTTTGACAATATTCTAAAGCCCAACTTGCTTTTTGGTCTAAGGTTTGCTTGGATAGGTCAAAATAAAAACCTTCTAAAGAATCCACAAAAGAACCTCTCAAAGGATTTATCATCTGAAATAAAAAAGTTTCAAAAGTTAATATGTTTTTGAGGTTTGATAAATTAATTTGAGATATCAAAGAAGCATCAGAAAAACTCAAAATATCTCCATCCCACAAGGCTTTACTAGGGTTATTTTCTTCTAAAAATAAAAAAGTATGAGATAAATTAGGTGTTTTTACCAACAATAAAATAGTGTTTAGTTGGTTAATTCCTGTCAAATAATAAAAATTATGATCAACTTCAAAAGGAAAAGTTTGATCGCCACTCTTAGTAATTGCTTTTCCAGAATAAAAAAGAGCAGCGGTGTTTGGTTTCATTTTTTGGATGAAATTATTTCTATTGTGCAAAAACATAAAAACACGATTTTCCTTTTTTAAGATAGAAATGAAAAAAAATAAGTTCATAAAGAAAACGGAAAAATGTTTAATATTAAAAAATTGGAATAAAAAAGCAGGCAAAAAACTTGGCAAAATAATTTAACTTTTTATTTGAAAAAATTTGATTTTGGGAAGTAATTTAAACTTTTGCTTTGGGAAATAATTCCAAAAATTTTTAATTTTCAAAATAATGTTTCTTTTTTAAAACATTTAAATAATTTGATTTTGGGAAGTAATTTAAACTTTTGTTTTGCGAATTTCTTGGAAAAATATTGAAAAAATTTGTTTGGCTAAAAGTTTTGCTTTTCTAAATATTAAACATTTGTTTTGTTTTTTATTTTTTTTCTCTATGTAGAGTGTGAGTTCTAGAAAAAGGACAGTATTTTTTTAATTCTAAACGTCCTGGGGTCTTTTTTTTATTTTTATCAGTATGATAATTTTCTCTTTTGCACTCTGTACAAACTAATTTTACTAAATCACGCATGTTAATTTTCTCCTAACTAATTAAGCAATATAGTACTATTATATCAAATTTTTTTAATAAATAATAAAGAGTTTTTAAAATTATTATTTTTTAGTTTTTTTATAATGAGGAGTAGTTTTTTTATTAAGTAAACGTTTTTTAATCCATAAAAGAGTATAAGTCATAGAAACTGTAAAGACAAAAAGGCAAGAAAAGACCAAACAAACAAAGTCATAACCTGAATAAACAAAACGATAAAGTTTGTGATGGCGATTTTCCTTGTCTTCTAACTTTTGGGCATTTGCAGGATTATTTAATTTTTGTTTAAAAGGAGAAAAGAAAACATAAGGAAACATTTTAAAAGGATCTCTTTTAGCTGCTTGTTTTTCTGAAGTTATAATTGGTTTGTCTTTTTGCAGATCTTGAAAATAATCTTGCATAGATAAAAAGCCAAATAAACTAAAAAAGGTCATATAAAGCAAGGGATGAATAAAAGCTATCCACATTTTTTTATAAGAAATAGCATAAGAATTGACTTTAAAATAAAAATATAGATAACATAAAGGAGCTAAAGTGTGGTGGAGATGAGAAAGAAAAAAAGAAAGACTAAATTTAGGTTCGTAAAAATGTCTACCTTTATCAATTAAAGTGTGAAAAATTAAACCTGTCGTCAAAATACTAACTAAACATGCAAAAACTACATAATGATACCATTTTTTTTGTCTTACTTTGGTAAAAAATAAAGCATAAACAATTAATACAAATAAATTACTTTGATAGGTAAAATACCAAACTGTTTTGATAAAAGTGTGGTGCCCAGGATAATAACCTTCTTCGTAATCTAAAATGTTGTCTTCTTTTCCTGTGGTGTCAAAATCAATTTCAGGCATAAAAGTAGGGGCTTTGTACTTATATTGCAAATAAATTTGTCCTTTGTTAACACATTCTTTAAAATCACGAAAAAAAACAAGCATTAAAGTACAAATAGACAACATTAAAAAAAGAAAAACAACATTGGGATTTTTAAAATAATTTCTTAAAACAATTTTTTTAAATCTTGATTTTCTTTTCATATCGTTCCTTTTTGGTTTAACATTTAAATATTTACAAATGCAATTAAAATAATGGATAATGAAGATAAGTTATAAATTTGATTAATGATAAATTATTGCTGATGAGATTTATTTTTAGAAACAATAGGTTGAATAATGTTTTGTTCTAAGGCTTGGGGAAAAGGATATTTTTCTTCTCTCATTCTTTTAAATAACAAGTAAATAAAACCTCTTTGATAATCAATGCGAGTAATAACTGCTATTTGGGGTTCGTTTTGAACTTTGGCGCAAGTTCCTATTAAATAATTTTTAGCTGTGGGTTGCAAAAGCACTAACCTACTTCCTTATGGGTTCACTTTATCAAAAAGTGTAAATAAAAAAACAAACTAGTTAGTTTGTTTTTTTATTGTAAAATATTAAAAAACTTAATAGTAAAGATTTTAAGAAACGAAAAGATCTTTAAAACTTTTGCTAAATTTGAAAGTAGGAACCTTTTTAGCTGGAATGTCAATAGTTTTACCAGTTCTTGGATTTTTTCCTTCGCGAGCACTTCTGTTTTTTACTTCAAAAGTGCCAAAACCTGTTAAAGTAACTTTTTCATCTTCTTTGAATTCTTGAAGACTTTGAGAAATAACTTCAATAAAGTTATTAAGAAATTTATCAGCTTCTTTTTGACTAACGCCATTTTTTTCAGCTAATTTTCTTAAAAATTCTAATTTGTTCATTTTTTGCCTCCTTTTCTTTTTATTTACGTACTTATTATAACATCAAAAAAATAATTTACAAGCGCAATCCAACAATTATTTTAAATTATTGGTAATTATTTGCATTTTATTCTTAATTGACTGCGGGGGTGTTTGCAAAATGGATTAAAAAAATGGTGGGTGGGTAAAAAAAATAATTTAGAATTCACTTTTGAAAGGTCTTTGCATTAAAGTTGCAAAAACAGTGTCAAAGGGCTTGGATTCAAAAATTAATTGATAAGAGGCTTGAATAATGGGCAGATCTAAATTATGTTTTAATTGCAATTGATAAAAAGCATTAAGAGTTTGGAATCCTTCGATGGTTTGCAAAGAAGAGTCAATAATTTGTTGGTAAGTAATGCCTGCAGCAATTTTAGCACCAGCATTAAAATTTCTGGAGTATTTGCTAAAAGCAGTCACAATTAAATCACCTAATCCTGGAAGTCCTAAAACGGTTTGGGGGTTTCCTTGATAAAAAGTAACTAACCGCGACATTTCTAAAATACCACGACTCATCAAAGCTGCTTGAGAATTAATTCCAAAGTTCTTGGCTACTAAAATACCATTAATAAAGGCTAAAACATTTTTAAAAGCACTGCAAATTTCATTTCCTACCAAATCAGAAGAAGTATATACTTTCAAATAATTAGGGCAAGAAAATAATTTTTGAATTTCCAAGGCAAAAGCGGGATTGGAAGAAGCTGCAGTTAACAGAGTTAATTTGCGTAAAATAACTTCTTCAGCATGCGATGGACCCATTAAGGAAGCAAAATTAGCTAAAAGAGGGGCAGGAATAACTTGTTTGACAATTTCAGAAACACGCAAAAAAGTTAAAGGTTCAATACCTTTAGAAACATTGACAAACGATTTGGGAGTGGTTAACATAAGGGCAATTTGTTTGAGAAGATGACGCATAAATTTCATAGGAACTGCCAAAACTATCAAATCAGAATAATCAAGGGCTTGTTTAAGGCAAGAAACTGCTTTGACATTTACTAGTGGAGCATTAAAAATGGGATGTTTTCCTTGATTTATTTTTTCCACATAAGAAAGGTTAGTGTCATAGAGTAAAACTTGATTGTTGTTATCAGTTAAAACTTGTGCCAAAGTAGAACCCCAAGCACCACTGCCAATAATAGTAATTTTCATAAAATATAGCTTCTTTCTTGTAATCAAAATAGCAAAAACGGTCATGAAAAAAGTTACAGCAAATATGACAAAAGTTTTTTTGATAATTAAAAATAAGGTTGAATTTTTTTTCAACCACTATAATTAAATCATAAAATAAGAACAAATAATAAAATACTTGCAAACAAAATGCAAAAAGAAGGAGAAGGAGAAAAAGGGGGATTCAAAATAGTTTTAAAAATTAGACTTTTTTTTATGAAAAATAATTTTGAGGGGTGTTCCTTCTAAATCAAGGCTTTTTCTAAATTGATTTTTTAAAAATCTTTCATAAGAAAAATGAATATGTTTAGGGTCATTAACAAAACAAAGAAATTCAGGAGCTTTGGTTTTAGTTTGAAAAATATATTGAAACTTAGCTTTTTTTTGATTAAAGAAAGTGGGAGGAGTTATAAGAGTTGCTTCTTGTAAAATATCGTTTAAAAGACTAGTGCTAAACTGACTTTTATAATTGTTAAAAACTTGTTTTAAAATAGCAAAAATTTGAGTAAGACGACTTTTTTTCAAAGCTGATAAGAAAATAACAGGCGCATAAGATAAAAAAACAAACTCTTGACGAATTTTTTGCTCAAAGTTCTTTAGGGTATTGGTATCTTTTTCTAACAAATCCCATTTATTGACAATAATAATGCAAGCTTTATGATGTTCTAAAATAAACCCTGCAATATTTTTATCTTGTTCTAAAATACCTTCTTTAGCATCTAAAACTAAACAAGCAATATCTGCTTTTTCCAAAGCACCTAAAGCACGCAAAACGCTGTATTTGTCTTCTTGTTCATAAATTTTACCTCTTTTTTTAATACCTGCAGTGTCAATAATTTGGTATTTTTGCCCATCATTTTCAAAAAAAGTATCAACAGCATCGGTGGTAGTTCCTGCCATATCAGAGACAATCATTCTTTGAGATGCTAAAAGAGAATTAGTAAGGGTTGATTTGCCAACGTTTGGGCGTCCCACAACACAAAATTTAATAATGTTGTTGTCTTTTTCTTGGTTTTGGTTTTGTTCTGGTTCTAACAGTTGTTTTTCTGGGATTTCATAATTAAATTCGGAAGGAGGGCTTTGCAAAGGTGTATCTATTGGAAGGTCTTCTAAAAAGGAAGAATCAGAAATTAAAGCAGCATCGCGCATAAGAAAAACAATTTTATCTAACAAATCACCTATACCTATACCATGTTGAGTACTAATTGCAAAAGGAGTATCAAATCCCAGAGCATAAAATTCATAAGTGTTAGATAATAAATTGTGGTTGTCAATTTTATTAACTGCCAAAAGAACTGGTTTTTTAGTTTTATACAAAAGTTTAGCTAAATAAATGTCATTTTGAGTAAGTCCTGTTTGCCCATCAACTACAAAAACAATTACATCAGCTTCATCAACTGCAAGTTGAGCTTGTAATTTAATTTGTTCCAAAAAAGGAGTTGATTGAATTTCGATACCGCCCGTATCAATAACTCCAAATGTTTTAGTAAGCCACTCGGCAGTAGCATAAATGCGGTCCCGAGTAATGCCTGCTTTTTGATGAGTAATAGCGTGTCTTTTCCCAATAATACGGTTAAACAAACTTGATTTGCCAACATTAGGACGACCCACAATAGCAATTTTAAAAGACATTTAAGTTCTCCTTTTTTTATCAATTAAGGCAATAATTTTGGCAATTAATTCATCAATCGATAATTCGGTAGTGTCTAGTAAAATGGCATCTAAAGCTTTAGATAAGGGAGCAAGTTGGCGATGATAATCTTTATGATCGCGTTCCTTGAGTTGTTTCATAATTTGAGCAATGTCTGTGATTTTTCCTTTTTGGGCATCTTCTTGTTGTTTTCTCAAAGCTCTTTTAGTAATGTTGGCAGTAAGAAAAATTTTTAAATTAGCATCTGGCATTACAACTGTTCCAATATCTCTTCCATCCATAATTAAATTAGGAGTATTGGCACAAATTTCTTTTTGCAATTTCAATAATTTAGTTCTTACAGCAGGAATTAAAGCTACTGAAGAGACATGTTTTTCGACGTCCAAAGACTTAATTTTTAAAGAAACTTCTTCTTGATTAAGAAAAATTTTATTACAAGAATAAGAAAGATTGATTTTATCTAAAGCTTGATTAAGACTTTTTTCATGATGCCATGAAACTTCATTTTCTAACAAATATAAAGTTAGTGCCCGAAACATTGCTCCAGTATCAATGTGATTCCAACCTAATTTTTGGGACAACTTTTTACTAATAGTGCTTTTGCCAGAACCTGCCGGACCATCAATGGCGATTTTAAAACTTTTCATATGCATATATAACTAACTCCTTATAGTGATCTTAAATTTACTAAATTAATGCGGTATTTGAGTAGTTAAGGTTTTTAATTTTTTAATTTCATGAATTTTTAAAGGGCGATAAGCACCTATTGTGAGATTTTCAATAGTTAAAAAAGAATAACGATAACGTTTTAACTTTAAAACTTGATAGCCTAAAGCTTGCAGCATTTTACGAACTTGCCTGTTTTTTCCTTCAGTTATTACTAGCTTTAACCAAGTAGAAGGTTTGGGTGTATAAGAACTTTTCAAAATATCAATTTCTTTACAAACAGCCAAATAATTTTTATCAATGATAATTCCTTTGCGGAATGTGGCAAGGTCTTTTTTTTGCAAACAAGCATTAATTTTAACATGATATTCTTTAGGAATACAAAAGGAAGGATGGGTTAATTTTTGAGTAAGATCGCCGTCATTAGTAATTAAAAGTAGTCCTGTAGTATTAAAATCAAGACGTCCTATCGGATATAATCTTTGTATGCTTGCTTCTTCGATTAAATCCAAAACAGTAGGGCGTTTTTTATTGTCTTTGGCAGTGGAAAGAAATCCATTGGGCTTGTTGAGCAAAAAATAAGAATAAGTGGTTTTGGTGATCAGTTTGTCATCCAAAGTTATAATGTCGCTGGAAGATACTTTGGTTCCTAATTCAGAAATAATTTTGCCATTAACTTTAATGCGTTTTTCTAAAATTAAAATTTCTGCTTTTCTTCTAGATGCCACATTTGCATAAGCCAAAACTTTTTGTAATCTTTGCATTATTTTCCAATCCTTCCTTACTTGATTGTGTGGTTTGATGTTTAAAAACTTATTATTAAAATATTGTTCAAAAATGTCTTTTGTTTTTCTAATAGTTAATAATTAAAAATATTGCAAATTAAAAAAAATAACGCGGATAGTATTTATTTTCATCCAAGGTATCATAATAAGCAACAAAATTTTTATTACTATCTTTAACTATAAAAGGTTTTTTAGTAGTTATTTGTCTTTGGTCTAAATGAGTGCCGTTTTTTACTAACTTAATTAAATAATCATTTAAAATAAGTTCATCGTAAGCAGCAAAAAAAGTACTATCCAAAATCAAATCATTGAGTTCTAAATTTTCAATAGTTTTAGCGTTTTGTAATAAATGCGTGCCAATTGCAGTTCTTTGCAAACGAAGAAGAGCACCATAAGTATTTAATTGCAAAGCTAGATCGCGCGCAAGACTTCTAATATAAGTTCCTTTGGAAACATGTGCCAAAAAATCTACTTGGTCGCGACAAAGCAAAGATGTTTTTTCAAAATTATGAATAAAAACTTCTCTTGGAGGAATATCTACAACTTGATTTTTGCGTGCTAAACGATACATTTTTTTTCCTTTAATTTTAACTGCTGAAAACATAGGAGGTATTTGCAAATACTTTTTTTGATGAAAAGATGCAAAACTTTTTTGGATGGTACAATCAGTTAAAGTGGTGTTTTTGGTATCCAACAATTTACCTGTCACATCCAAAGTATCATAATGTTTATTAAAAAGAAAGGTTCCTTGATAAGTTTTTGGTAGTTTATCGAACAAAAAAGCCAGTTTAGTGGCTTTACCCACACAAATAATTAAAAGTCCTGAGGCTAAAGGATCAAGAGTTCCTGTGTGTCCTACTTTGTCAAAATGAAATTTTTTTTTAATTTGAAAAACTACATCATGTGATGTCATCTTTTCTGGTTTGTTGACTAAAAAAAATCCGTTCATAACGTTTGATTTTGCTTTCGGTTTGTGGTAAAATTATTTATAAGAATGTAAAAATTTAAGCAAGTCTTCTTTATTTAGAAACCCACTATGTCTTGCTAATTCTTTTTTATCTTTGTATAAAATAAGGGTGGGAAAGCCAGAAACGCCTTTTTCTAATGCTAATTGTCTAAAAAAATCAACGTCTACTTTGTAAAAAAGAATGTCTTTTTCTAAAAGGCAAACTTCATCCAAAACAGGCAATAATCTTTGACATGGAGGACACCATGTAGCAAAAAAATCAACAACTACCAATTGTTGTGTGGCAGTTATGGTTTCAAAATCTTGTCCTTGATAATTCATTAAATTACTCATTATATTTAAAACTCCTTTTGTTTTTTTGGGGTTTGGGTTTTGGCATACACCATTTATTATAATTTAAAAAATGTTAATTAATAAAGATATGTTTTAGTTATTTTAATTTTTAAAACAAAATGAAAAAATGCATTTTTATGAATCATATTTTTTTGGAAATTTGTTCGTTTGAGAATTGTTTTCTAATCCGTTTAATGTTAAGGCAACCATAAAGCAAAAACACAAATGAAGACAAAGAAAGGGTTATTTTAATTAATAAGTTTAACCAATCAAAATATTTTTCTTCTTGGAAAATAAAATCTTTGTATTTAAGAGAAGCTATTTTTTGTTCCAAAATGTTTTGAGAAATAGGTTTTAGTTTGCGATAAAAAGGGACTCCGTTTTTATCAATTAATTTGATATGGTAATAAAAACCTTCCAGCCAACTATTTTTAGCAACATAAGTAATTTTTTTGGTTTCATAATTATCAATTTTATTCAATAAATCAGAAACAGCAATGTTGGAAGTGGAATTTATAAAAGGCAAATGATAATAGCAATCAAAAGAAAACAACAAAATAGAAAACAACAAACTTACCACAATTAAAAAGGGGGTGATAATTTTTTTCTTGAAAATAAAATAATTTTTAGGAATAGCAAACAACCAATAAATGGTTTTAAAAATTAAAATTGTTGATAATAAAAGAAAAAGGACAAAAAGCAAAGTGCAAATAAAATGCCAAATAGTAGTTTTGTTAAAACCTTTTGCAAGTTGGAATGGTTGAATTTTAATTTCTTTCATATCTTTTATTTGTTTGTTTTGTAAAAATTCTTTAATTTGTGGCATTGGAGTGATATTTTGTTCTTGTAATTTTTGAGACAATTCTTTAATTAAAGGTTCATTTAATTTCACTAAAGCTTTGGCATCAGAAAAACATTTTTTTAAAATATCTCTTTGTAAATCTTCTTTATCTTTAACTGATATCGAATTATAACCAAAAAAACGTGTTAGTTCTTGGGATTTGTGGAAAGCCTCAACAAAATCAGAACAAGCTTTATCAATAGTTGTTTCGAAAATCACTTCTTCAGCAGCTTTTCCTGCTAAAAGAACGGTAATTTCTTGGATTAAAGTTTCTTTTAATAAAATATTAGGGGTCTGTTCTTTAGCAAATAAAGTCAATATTTTATCCGAAGAGCGTGGAATTAAAGAAACCGAACTTAAAAAATGAGTGTTTTTGACTTGGCTGATAATTATTTTAGCAGCTGCATGAGTAGCAACAATTTCTTTTTCTTTGTGATTATATGTTTTGGAAGAATTTGTTATCCCTAATAAAACGTTTTCTTTAGCTTGAATAATTGTTTCAGAAGAAATTTTTTGCAATTCTTGTTCTTTGTTTTTTTCTGCTTGAAGCATTGAAGCCTCATTTAAAATGGCTTTGAGTTGAGCGCCACTTAATCCTTGGGTTTCTTGGGCTAATTGTTCTAAATTAATATCCTCATCAGCTATTTGTTTGCCTTTAGCACATAATTTTAAAATAGCTTTTCTTGCTTTAAGGTCAGGGAGCAAAACATTAACTACATAATCAAAACGTCCTGGACGAAGCAAGGCAGAATCTAGAGATTCTACTCTGTTAGTAGCAGCTATCACAATGACATTATTTTCATTATCTTTGGATTTAATCCCATCCATTTGATTTAATAATTCTGTAGTTATTTCTTTTTCTTTTTGGCTAAAATCGTTTCTAGCAATACCAAAAGAATCAATTTCATCAATAAAAATAATGCTTGTTTTATGGGTTTTTGTTTTTTCAAACAAATCTCTTACTTTTTTAGCACCATCACCATGAATTCTTTGCAAAAAATCAGTACCACTAAAAGCATAAAAGGATGCGTCTGATTCGCCTGCAAGAGCTTTTGCAAGTAAGGTTTTTCCTGTTCCTGGAGGTCCATAAAACAAAATTCCTTTAGGAATTTTGGCTCCTGCTTCATGATATTTTTTAGGTTCTTTTAAAAAATCAATAAAACGTTGGAGAAGTTGTTTTTCTTCTTCCATCCCTGCCACATCATTAAATTTAGTTTCACTTGAGATTGGCTCAAAATCCGTTTTGTTTTGTTGTTTGGAAGTTCTTTTTGTTCTTTTTTTGGCAGTTTGTTTGGCAATTGTTTCTTGTGATTGTGGTTGTTCGGATTCTTTTTCTGGATTAGTTTTTTGGGTATTGCCCCTTTTACCATTAAATTTGCAAAAAGAAAATAATTCCAAAAAGATATTATAAAAAGGACCAGGCAACATCGCAAAAAGTTCTTTTTTAAAATTATAATCATTGGAGCCATACCCATTCTTCGAGAAATTAAAATTAATTATGAATTCATTATTTTAAATGTGAACATATAAATGTAATAATATAAAGAAGTTTCAAAAAAGTGCAAACTCATTAAAATAAATAAAATTATTGTATGTTAATAATTTAATTATCTAGGTAAAACTTCATCAATTTCCAAACGATTAAATAAAATATGATAATTATCTAATTTTTGACTTGAAAGAAGCCCGAAAGTATCTAAACTTTCAAAAGTAATATCGGAGGCTTTGAGTTGAGTTAAAATTTTATGAGCAGTTTGAGGTAAAAAAGGTTGCAATAAAACTCCTAAAAACCTTAAAGTTTCTACCAAAGAATATAGTGTGTGGTCTAATAGTTGTTGTTTTTCAGGATTTTTAAATAAATTCCAAGGTTCTACCAAATCAATGTATTTATTAGCAAAACGAGCCAAATTCATAATTTCTTTCAAGGCATCTCCTACTTTACAATCTTGCATTTTGAGAAGAACCAAAGGAAGAGTTGCTAAAGCTTGTTTGGATAAATCAAATTTGGGATCTAAATTAGTTGTAATTAAAGTTTTGGATAAATTATTTTGGCGATAACTTTTTACCATCCCAAAAACTCTATGAACTAAATTTCCCAAAACATTAGCTAGGTCATTATTGTGCCTTTCTACTAACAATTCATAAGTGATATTACCATCTTGAGCATAAGGAATTTCTGATAGAACAAAATAACGAATGGAATCCACCGGAAAATATTTTAACAAATCATCAACGTACAAAACGTTACCTTTAGATTTAGACATTTTATTTTTATCAAACAAAATCCATGGATGGGTTAAAAACTGTTTGGGTAGTGAAATTTCAAGTGCCATCAATAAAATAGGCCAGTAGATAAGGTGAAACCTTAAAATATCTTTACCAATAACATGCATATCACAGGGCCAATATCGATTAAACTGACTATTTTTGGATGTAGGGTTGTAGTCTAGTCCGGTTAGATAATTGCTTAGAGCATCAATCCAAACATAAATAACGTGTTTGGGGTCAAAAGGAACGGGAATGCCCCACTTGAAAGAAGTTCTAGAAACAGACAAATCTGCTAATGGTTCTTTTAATAAATTTAACAGCTCTTTTCTTTGGGCATCAGGTTTAATTAAGGAGGGATTGTTTTCTAAATATTGCAATAACTGGGCTTGATATTTGGAAAGCTTAAAAAAATAAGTTTCTTCGCTGATTAAAATAGGAGTTTCACCATTAAAAGTTTTCCCATCAATTAAATCTTTGGCAGCCACATAAGATTCTTCAGCAACTGAATAAAGCCCTTGATATTTTCCTAAATAAATATCTCCTTGTTGCCATAACTTGTAAAAGATGGCTTGAACTGTTTGTTTGTGGTGGGGATTGGTAGTTTTTGCAAATTTATCGTAACTTACTTGCATTAAATCATAAATTCTTTTAATTTCCAAAGATATTTGGTCTACGTATTCTTGGGGATTTTTGCCTTGTTGCAAAGCTTTGGCAGCAATTTTTTGTCCGTGTTCATCGGTTCCTGTTTGAAACAAAACATCAAATCCTTCTAGGCGTTTGAAACGAGCAATGGCATCAGCTAAAATAGATTCGTAAACGTTTCCAATGTGCGGAATGCCAGAAGCATAGGCAATTGCTGTGGAAAGAAAAAATTTAGGTTTTTGGTTGGGGGTTGTTTTCATAAAAACTCCTTAAATAAATGGTGACAAAAATATTTTTTAATTGTGGGTTGTTGGGAAAAATCTGCATGTGGTTTGGGAAATCAAATCAAGATTGGGGGTTTTTGATTTTGTATTGGTGATAAATTTCTTTTTTGGTAATGTTTCTTTCTTGAGCAACTTTGCTAAAAGCCTCTTTTTCGTTAAAGCCTAATTTAAGGTAAAAAAGAACGTGATCGTTTATGCTTAGAGCAAGCAAATGTTCGTTGGGGTTGGGGTTACCTGCAACAACAATGACATATTCGCCCTTATTAATTAAATCAAATTCTAAAATAGAGTCAAGATTGCCATTGATAATGGTTTCGAATTTTTTAGTCAATTCGCGCGCTAAAGAAATTTTTCTATTACCATATAATTTATGTATTAAAAGTAAAGTCTTTTTAATTCTATGAGGAGATTCGTAAATAACAAGGCTTTCTGAGGCGTTTTTATATTGGAGTAAATATTTTTCCAAAGCTTGAGACAAACGGGGTAAAAAAGCCAAAAAGATAAAAGGTGAGGGGATGGCAGAAGTCATAAAAGCAGTTAAAAAAGCAGATACTCCTGGAATCGATACCACATTAAAACCATGTTTTTGCATTTCACAAACCAAAGAAAACCCAGGATCGCTAATAAGAGGAGTGCCTGCATCACTAATTAAGGCAATATTTTTTCCTTGTGATAAAAGTTCTAAAATTTGATGTAGCCTTCTTGTTTGATTGTGTTCATAATAAGAAAGTAAAGGTGTTTGGATTTGATAAGTGTGTAAAAGTTTTTTGGCTCTTCTAGTATCTTCTGCTAAAATTAAAAAAACTTCTTTTAAAGTGGCAAGTGCTCTTAAGGTGATGTCTTCTAAATTGCCTATGGGAGTTGCTACCAAATATAAAGTAGGTTTGGCGTTGCAAAAACTTTGTTGTTGAAATAACATATTTTTTACCTTATTTGTTGGGTTTGGGTGTGTGCAAAATTTTATATTGCTTTAAATAGGGGGGGAGGTGCACATTTTAAAGATTTAAAATGAAAGTCTTTGGACTTCTAATTGAATTAACAAAGCCATGAAAAGATTTTCTTGATTAGATAATATATTTTGTTTTTTGTAAATTTGGTGAATAATTTTTAAAATATTAAAAGTGGTTGGAAGGGGTAGGGTTTGATAGTATTTTTGATATTCTGGATTTGTTAAAATTTGTGTTTTGGAAAAATAAATGGGTGTTTTGGAGTTAGGTGTTTTTTCATATAAAATATCAGAAAAAAAACGTAATAACACTGATAAAAAATCATTTAAAAAATGAGGACAAGAGATAATTTTTGCAAGCAGAGGAGAGTCAAAAACTACTAATTTTAATGAAATTGTTTTTGGGAATTGAATAAGAAAATCCAAAAAAAATTGTTTAAAATTTTGATAATAATCGCTGGCAATAAATAAATCCATTTGATCGGAATTTTTATTTATTAAATTACTTAAGGAAAAATCAAAAGCATCTATTTGGGATTTGGTTTTAGAGTCTAAATTTTGTGATTTTGCATCCACAGTATCAGAGATATTAATAATTTGACAACGAGAAACTATGGTTGGTAAAACTTGTTCTAAATTATTTGTTAATAAAAAACCTATAGTATTGTTGTTGGAAGGATTTTCAAAAAAATGCAATAAACTGTTGGAAGTTTGGGTAGTTATTTTTTCTATTTCTTCAATTACATAAATTCTTTGAGTTCCGAATAAAGAAGTTTGCAAAAAGTTTTTTTGAAATTGCAAAATTTGTTCTTTGGTAAAAAGATGGTTTTGTTTGGTTAAATAATAAAAATTGGGGTATTGCGAATTAAGTAAGGTATCTTTTTTCAAAAGATGAGGGTCATGAGGTTTGAAAATACGATAGGCAAGTCCCAAAACAAATAATTTTTGTTGGGAAAGAGTGGAGCCAACAACTAAATAAAGATGGGCGAGTTTATTATTTTGGATAATTTGGTTAAATTTGGCTAACAAAGATTGGGTTTTGTTCATAATTCTATTTGAAAGACTTCTTTGAGTTTTTGTTCAATGATGTTATAAATGTTTTCCAAGGGCTTGCTTGCATCAATTAAAAAAATTCTTTTTTGTTGGTCTTTTTGACAAAGGTCAAGGTAGCCTTTGCGTACTTTTTTATGAAAAGACAGTTTTTGCAAATCAAACGAATTAATTTCTTTAGGTCTAAATTGTTTGACTCTTTGAATGCCTATTTTAGGGTCTAAATCTAGATAAAAAGTAATGTTGGGCATGTAATTTAGAGCAAAATTATTAATATTTAAAACAAAATCTTGACTTAAACCGCGAGCATAAACTTGATAAGCTATAGTCGAATCTAAATAACGATCACAAATAACTATTTTGTTTTGTTGTAAAGCAGGAATAATTAATTTGCTTAAATGTTCTGCTCTATCTGCTGCAAATAACAAAGCCTCAGTGTAGAAATCTATTTGTTTGTTAGAAGAATGCAACAAAATATTTCTAATTACTTCATTAAATAAACCGCCACCAGGTTCTTTGGTTAAAACACACGAATATTTTTTACTTAATTTTTCAAATAAATAACGTGAATGGGTGGTTTTTCCGGTGCCTTCACAACCTTCAAAAGAAATAAACATTTAGTATAAATTCTCCTTTTTGTGTATTTTTATTTATTGTCACAAAATCAATAAAAAATTTTTTTTAAAACTAAGGCTTTAGCAGGAGCCAAAAGGGTGGCTTTTTTAGTTGTGTTGCCTAATAACATCGCTTGAAATTGTTCCAAAGAAAGTTTATTTTTACCAATTTCAATTAAACTTCCTACCAAAAAACGAATCATATATTTTAAAAAACCGTTTCCATGAAAAACTAAAATATATTTGTGTGAAGTTTCTTTGAGAAAGGCTTGAAAAATGGTTTTAGAAAAATTTTTAGGTTGGGTCTCACTAGTAAAAGCAAAAAAATTATGGGTGCCTTCAATAAATTTTAGGGCTTTGGTGATTTTATCAAAATCAAGTTTGTCAGCAAAAATTTGAAAATGATGGTTAAAAGCGTTGATAGGTTTTTTGGAAAAAACATATTGATAAATTTTTGATTTCGCTGAATAACGAGCATGAAAATTAGGAGTGGCAAAGTTCATTTGTCTAACTCTAATATCAGGAGGCAAAAAATAATTAAGAGTTTTTTGGAAATGTGTGGGTTTTAGAAAAAAAGTGGTTTGGAAATGGAGGGTTTGCCCTTGGGAATGGACTCCTTTATCGGTTCTACTAGCTGCAAAATTAGGGATGTTTTGGTGGGTCATTTTTTTTAAAGCTTTTTCAAAAGTTTGTTGTACGGTTATTTTTTGAGGTTGTTTTTGATATCCATAATAACAAGTGCCATCATAGCTTAAAATTAATTTATAAAAAAAGTGTTGCAAAAATGCCTCCTTGTGTAACTACAAAATATTTATTAAGAATTTAAAATGGGAAATAAGGAGTGAAGAAAAAAGGGGTTAATATTAAAAAAACCTCCTTAATCCTTAAGATAAGAAGGTTTTGATAATTTAAGTTTTTTGAGCAAGAACCTAAAAATGCTCGGTTAATTGTTATTAAACAAAAGCAATAATTGCCATTGGAGCACCATCACCACGACGAGGAACAGTTTTAATAACTCTAGTATACCCACCTTGACGATCAAGATATTTAGAGGAGATATCTTTAAATAGTTTTTGCAAAACTGTAGTGTCATCGTTGATTTTTTCATCAAAAAGATGTCTTTTGGCTTGGCGTCTAGTATGCAAAGTATTTTTTTTAGATAAAGTAACCATTTTATCAGCTAATTTTTGTAATTCTTTAGCTTTGGATTCAGTTATCATAATTTTTTCTTGCACAATTAAATCAGTCATTAAAGTTCTTAACAAAGCTCTTCTTTGAGATTTATTGCGTCCTAATTTGCTAAAAGGCATAAAATTTATCTGTCCTTTCTATTTTCTAATGTGTTTTTTAGTTTTAATGTTTGTCTTTGTCTTCTTCAACGCTGTGATGCAAAACTTCTTTAAGATAATCATTGAATTCTAAACCGTATTCTAAAAATTTATCTTTTAATTCTTGGAAAGATTTTCGTCCTAAGCTTTTAAGTTTGACAACTTCTTTTTCACTTAATTTTACTAAAGCAGCAACTGTGTCAATCCCTGCTCTTTTAAGACTGTTAAAAAGCCTTACAGATAAATCTAGTTGTTCAATTTCTAAATCTAGTACGTAATTGTGAGCTTCTTTTTTAGATTCAGAAACAAATTCTACATGAGCAGGTTTTTGGCTTAATTCTACTAAAACATTAAAATGATCTACTAAAATGCTAGCTGCAGTTGCTAAAGCTTCTTTAGCTAAAAGAGCGCCGTTAGTGGTAATTTCAATAGTTAATTCGTCTTTGTTGCCTAATTTTTTTTCTACTTGATAAGAAACATTGACAACAGGAGTAAATAAAGAATCAATTGCAATAACGCCTACTTTATTTTCGCCGTGAACTTTGTTGTCTTTGGCGCCAACATAACCAATGCCTTTTTTAATGGTAACTGTCATATGAAAGCAAACATCATCAGAAAGGGTGGTAATGTAATGATCGGGGTTGATGATTTTAACTCCTGCAGGCAGTTCGAAAGAAGAAGCGGTTAGGCGTTGTGGTCCTTTGGCAATTAGTTCTAGTTTTTCTTCAAAATCATCTGATTCGTCGTCTACGGCAAAAACAATTTTTTTTAAATTTAAAATAATTGTCATGACATCTTCATAAACGCCAGGAATAGTGGTAAATTCTTGTTCTACTCCTTGAATTTTAACATTTACAATAGCAGTACCAGGCAAAGAAGATAACAAAACTCTTCTTAGAGCGTTTCCTACAGTAATGCCGTATCCTCTTTCTAAAGGTTTAATGGTGAATTTCCCAGAAATGGGATTTTCATCAATTTCTTCAACAAAAAAAGGTTTAATAAATTTAATATTTTTCATAATTACTCCTTGAAATGTCGAACAAGATTATTATCCTCTAGGAGGTTTTGGCGGTCGACAACCATTATGTGGTACTGCAGTAACATCTTTAATAGCAGTAATTTCTAATCCTGATGCTTGCAAAGAACGGATAGCTGCTTCTCTTCCGGGACCTGGTCCTGTAATGAAAGTTTCTACTTTAACCATTCCGTGTTCCATCGCTGCTTTGGCAACTGCTTCAGCGGCTAATTGTGCTGCAAAGGGAGTTGATTTACGACTTCCTTTAAAACCCAAAGCACCTGCACTACTCCAAGTAACAGCATTACCGTTAAGATCAGTGATAGTAACGATAGTGTTGTTAAAAGTGGTATGAATATGTGCAATTCCTAAAGGAACATTTTTTTTAACTTTGCGTTTGGTAGTTTTTTTTCTTGCCAATGCCTTTCTCCTTTATTATTTTTATTATTTAGTTAATTTTATTATTTTTTCTTACCAGCAATTGCTTTAGGTTTACCTTTAACAGTGTGAGCATTGTTTCTGGTTTTTTGTCCTCTTACAGGCAATCCTTTACGGTGGCGTAGCCCTCTGTAAGCTCCAATTTCCATTAAACGTTTAATATTTAAAGTAACTTCACGTCTTAGGTCGCCTTCTACGTTGTATTTAGTAATTTCACTACGTAAAGCTGATAATTGCTGTTCGGTTAAATTTTTAACTCTAATATTTTGGTCAATGTTTAACTCGTTTAAAATTTTATGAGATAATTTATTGCCTAAACCATAAATATAAGTTAGTGCAATTACTACTCTTTTGTCGCTTGGAATATCTATTCCTGCAATTCGCGCCATAAATATCTCCTTTTATCCTTGTCTTTGATTGTGTCTACGATTTTTTTTATTGATAACATAAATGCGTCCTTTACGACGAACAATGATATCATCTTCACTGCGTTTTTTAACTGAAGCTCTAACTTTCATAATCTTTTCTCCTTACTTAAAACGATAAGTGATTCGTGCTCGTGTAGGGTCGTATGGTGATAATTCAATTCTTACTTTATCACCAGGTAAAATGCGTATGTTGTTGATACGTATTTTACCAGAAACATAAGCGATAATTGTTTTTTTATTTGGAAGCTCTACTTTAAATTTATCATTTGATAATAATTCAACAACTTTAGCTTCGATTTCAATTTTGGATTCAGTTTCGTTTAAATTGTTTTTTGACATTCAAAGTGATTCCTTTAATTTTGATTTCTGGGTTTGGGGGTGGTTGTGATGTAATTTGGTAAAATGAAAAACATATTATGCAAGTATTTCGTATCCTGTAGGAGTTACTAAAACTGTTTGTTCAAAATGAGCACTTAGACTTTTGTCTGTGGTAACTACAGTCCAATTATCTTGCAAAATAGCAATTTCGGGATTTCCTAAAGTAAGCATGGGTTCTACACAAAAAGTCATTCCTGGTTGTAGGATTGCGCCTTCGTGGGGTTTGCCAAAATTAGGAATATAGGGTTCTTCGTGCAAAGATGTACCAATACCATGTCCGGTAAATTCTTCTACGATGCCTAAATTATTGTTTTTGGCAAAAAGTTCAATGGCATGAGAAATGTCAGAAAAATGATTTTGGGGTTTAATTTGCAAAAGACCTTGAAATAAGGCTTTTTGAGTAAGTGCAAGCAAGTTTTGAGTAGTTTGGCAAACAGTTCCTACAGCATAAGAATAAGCACAATCAACATAATAACCTTGATAGTTAATTCCTAAATCTAAGGTAATGATATCACCTTGTTTAAGGATGGTTTTTTTGGAAGGAATGCCGTGAACTACCACTTCATTAACTGAGGCACAAATATGTTTGGGAAATCCGTTGTAACCTTTAAAAGCAGAAATAACACCTTTTTTTTGATAAAAATTCTTAGCTAATAAATCTAGATCAAAAGTTGACATTCCTGGAATAACAAAGGAAGCAAGCAATCTGTGGGCTTCGTTAATGATTTTTCCTGCTTGTTTCATGATAGCAATTTCATGAGGAGTTTTGATGGAAATCATTTGCGGTCTGTTTCTAAAACTTCTAAAATCATTTTAGTAACTTGGTCGATGTTTTGCATACCATCTACTTCAAAAAGTTGATTTTGTTCGCGATAATATTGCACTAATGGCAATGTTTCTTGATTAAACACTTTGAGGCGTTTAAGGAAGGTTTCTGGTTTGTCATCTTCTCTTTGAATTAAGGTTTTTTGGTCTTTGTCACAAATACCTGGAGTTTTGGGAGGAATGTTTTCGATGTGATAAACCTTACCACATTCGGGACAAATTCTGCGTCCTACAATTCTTTTCATTAAATCTTGGGTGCCAGCGTTAAAATAGATGACTTTAGTTAAAAATAAATGAGAGTTTTTGAAAAAATCATCCAAAAAACGAGCTTGCAAAACATTGCGGGGAAAACCGTCTAATAAAAAATCTTTAGTAGCGATGTCCTTAGACAAGTAATCAGCTATCATTTGGTTAGTAATGTCGTCAGGAACTAAAAGTCCTTGAGCAATAAATTTTTTACTTAAAATGCCTAATTCAGTATTTTCTTTAAAATTTTTACGAAAAATATCGCCTGTTGCAATGTGGTTAATTTTTAAAATATCTGATAAAACAGAAGCTTGAGTCCCTTTACCAATTCCGGGCGATCCTAATAATATTAGTATCATATTGTCTTGTTTGCTTAATTAAAATAATTTTTGATATTCTTTTTTGTTGGCAGTAGCTTCGATGCGTTGGATAGTTTCAAGGGCTACACTAACAATAATAAGCAAACTGGTTCCTCCTAATTTCATATCTTTCAAACCTAAAAAATGTTCCACAAGAATAGGTGTTACAACAAGAGCAGCAATAAAAACAGTTCCTAAAACAGTGATTTTAAATAAGGTATTAGCTAAATAACGAGTAGTTTGTTCACCTGGTCTTAAACCTGCAATATAGGCATCTTGTTTGGATAAATGTTCTGAAATATCTTCAGGATTGACATTCATAAAAGCAGAAAAGAAAGAAAAAACAATTACTAACAAGACTAAAAAGCCTATGGCAAAAAAGTTAATTTGGTTTTCAGGAAAGTTAGTTTTGGCAAAAAAATCTACTACTTCTGTAAATTTTGTATTCCCAATAACTCCTGCTAACATCTGGAAAGGTTGCAATAAAGCAGATGCCAAAATAACTGGCATAACTCCTGCACTATTAATTTTTAATGGAATATAGCTTTTTCCTTGCACTTGATTGCGCGCATAATTGATAGGTATTTTTAAAGATGTTATTTGCACAACTAAAGTAAAAATTAAAAATAAGAGAAGTAAAAGAACAATACATGCAAAATTAAAAGTTTTCAAAGTTAAAAAATTGTTTTGAGATAAATATGATTCGTTCAGATTTACAAATAGATTAATTAGGCTGTGGCTCATCGAAACAACAATTAAAATAGAAGTCCCGTTTCCAATACCTTTGGAATTGATAAGGTCAGCAAACCAAATTAAAATAGCAACTCCTGCAGTAGCAATTAAAGCTAACAAAAACAGTTGGCTTGTACTTATTGATGTGAAAAAAAGTTTTGAATAACTGTTCAAAAAAGCAAAAGATTGCCCAAAAGCAAACAATAAGGCAAGACTACGTGTTAAAAGATTAAGTTTGCGTTTACCCATTTGTCCTTGGTCTTTCCATTCGCGACAAATAGGAAGAAGTTTTTGCAAAAATTGCACTACAATGGAAGCAGTGATGTAAGGAGTGATTCCCAATCCAAAAAGAGTACCAGCATTTATGGAAAAAAACCCAAAAAGTTTGGACAAATCAAGGGATTTAGTATTAATAAAAGGAAGAGGCCAAGAAGTTCCTAAACAAACAATAGAAATAATAAATAAGGTAAAAAAGATTTGAAACATTAATTTACGATTACCTAAAACTAATTTTAATTGACGTTTCATCTTTAAATTACCTCTATATTTCCACCAACTGCTAAAATGGCTGCTTGAGCTTGTTTGGAGAATTTTGAAGCTTTTACGACTAATTTTTTAGTGAGAGTTCCTTGCGCCAAAACTTTAATACCACATAATTGGTCTTTAATTATTTTTTTTTCTAACAATAATTGAGGAGTAACAACGGTATCTTGAGGAAAGGTTTCTAGAGTTTTAAGGTTAAGAAGGGCGTATCTTTTTTGGGCAAAGTTGTGAAATCCTCTTTTAGGAATTCTTTGAAAAAAAGGGATTTGTCCGCCTTCAAAGCCGGGACGCAAAGTTTTTCCTGAACGTGCTAATTGTCCTTTGTGTCCTTTACCAGAAGTTTTACCAGTGCCACTACCAGGTCCACGTCCTAAACGTTTAGTGGATTTACGAGCATTAGTGACCGGTTTTAGTGTATGTAACATTATTTTTGCTCCTTTGTATCAGAAACTTTTTCAACTACAACAAGATGACTGATGGTTTTAATCATTCCATGGATGGCTGGAGTGTCATCTTTAATAACTTGATTGTTAATTTTTTTCAAACCTAGACAGTGAACGGTTTTAATTTGATTAACACGACAAGCAATAAGGCTTTTGGTAAGAGTAATTTTTAATTTCATTGTTCTTTTTTCGCTAAAGTGATGCCTCTTAATTTAGCTACTTCTTCTTTAGTGCGTAAACTTTGTAATCCATCCATTACTGCTCTTATTACGTTAATAGAGGTGCGTGAACCAAAAGTTTTAGTACGAACATCATTAATGCCTACTAATTCTAAAATAGTTCTAGCAGCTTTTCCTCCAGCAACAATTCCAGTTCCTTTGGAAGCTGGTTTTAAAAAAAACTTAGACGCTCCAAAACGTCCAATAGTATCATGAGGAATAGTAGTTCCTGTAATAGGAATGCGAACTAATTGTTTTTTGGCTTTTTCTAAAGCTTTTTTAATAGCTTCTACAATTTCTTTAGCTTTAGCGGTGGCGAAACCAATTTGCCCTTTTTTATCGCCAACAACTACCAAAGCAGAAAAACGAAAACGAGCACCGCCTTTAACTACTTTAGTAATACGATTAATTTTAACAACTTTTTCTTCTAAAAGAGGGGCTTTTTTGTTAAATTCTTTCTTTATTGCTTTCATTTTGCTTTTCTCCTTTAAAACTGTAAGCCTGATTTACGACAAGCATCAGCTAAGGCTTTGATTTTGCCGTGATACAAATACCCTGATCTATCAAAAACAACATTTTTAATGCCTTGGGCTAAGGCTTTTTTAGCGATAAGAGCGCCTACTGCTTCAGCGGCTTTGATGTTGGATCCCAAAACATTGGCTTCTTTGCTATTAGCGCTGCATAGAGTTGTTTGTTGGGTGTCATCAATTATTTGCACATAAAGAAATTTATTAGATCTAAAAACATTTAAACGTGGTCTTTGTGATGTGCCTGAAACAATTTTTCTAAGGCGAAGATGACGTTTTTTACGAAGCACGTTAGAGGATTGTTTGGTTATCATAACTTATTTTTAGTCCTTTCTTGTTTTTTTAGCGCTTTTCCCAGCTTTTTGTCTAACGTATTGTCCTACGTAGCGGATTCCTTTACCTTTGTAAGGTTCTGGTTTACGTAGTTTTACGTTTTTGGCAGCAAATTCGCCGACAAGTTGTTTGTCAATTCCTTTGATAACAATTTCTGTGTTTTGGTTAACTACCACTTCTAGATTATCAGGAATGGCAACGCTTACAGGATGAGAAAAACCCAAAGATAAAATTAGTTGTTTATCTTTAATTTGAGCACGATAAGCTAACCCTACAATTTTTAAGGTTTTTTGAAAGCCTTTGCTTACGCCTTCTACCATATTGGAAAGTAAGGCTCTAGTGGTGCCGTGAATTTTTTTCATAAAAATTTCATCATTAGGGCGTTTTACTGTGATGACTTTGTTTTCATTAGTGATTGTTAATTTGTGATTGAATTGATATTCTAATTTGCCTTTAGGGCCTTCAACTGAGATAAAATTTCTATCTTTGATATCAACTTTAACCGCATTAGGGACTTCAATTGCTTTGTTTCCTACGCGTGACATAATTTTCTCCTTTATCTCCTTTAACTACTTTTGATTTGGCAATTAATTACCAAATATAAGCTAAAACTTCGCCACCAACTTGAGAAAGGCGAGCTTGAGCGTCTGTTAGAATTCCTTTAGAAGTAGAAACCAAAGCAACTCCTAAACCGTTGAGCACTTTAGGAATTTGTTCTGCTGATGCATAAACTCTAAGTCCTGGTTTGGAAACTCTTTTTAAGCCTTTAATAACTCTTTCTTTGTTGGGAGCATATTTCAAACTAATAATTATTTCGCGAGATGACTGAGGTAGATAAAAATCTTTAATAAAACCTTCTTTTTTTAAAACTGCTAAAATTTCTAATTTTAACTTAGAAGCAGGTACTAACACTTTTAAATGTGACATTTGATTGGCATTACGAATGCGTGTCAGCATATCTGCAATAGGGTCTGTCATAACCATGTTTGAGCCTCCTTTTTACCTTTACCAACTGGTTTTTCTGACTCCAGGTAATTTACCTTGATGAGCTAACTGCCTAAAATTAATGCGGGAAATGCCGAATTTACGAATGTATCCGCGTGGTCTTCCATCAATAGAATCTCTGTTTTTTAAACGTACAGGTGATGCTTTGGCAGGAATTTGAGACAATCCAGCATAGTCAGCTTTTTTTTTAAGTTCTAAGCGTAGTTTGGCATATTTTAAAACTAGCTCTCTTTGTTTTTGATCTTTTACGATTTTGGATTTTTTAGCCATAAGTAATAGTTCCTTTAATTTTTAAACGGCATACCATAAAGCTCTAAAAGCTTTTTGGCTTGAGTGTTATTTTTGGCAGTAGTTACAATGATGATATCCATGCCACGAATTTTTTTAACTTTGTCGATATTAATTTCTGGAAAAACGATTTGTTCTTTTAATCCTAGAGCGTAATTACCTCTGCCGTCAAAAGATTTACCAGAAATGCCTCTAAAATCTCTTACGCGGGGGAAAACTAAACGAGTTAGTTTGTATAAAAACGCCTCTTTGCGGGCTCCTCTTAAAGTCACTTTAGCTCCAATTGGCATGCCTTCACGTAATTTGAAATTAGAAATAGCTTTTTTGGCTTTAGTGATAACAGGGGTTTGTCCGCTTAATAATTTTAATTCTTCTACTACATCATCCAAAACTTTAACATTAAAAATAGCATCGCCTACGCCCATATTGATGACAACTTTTTCTACTTTTGGGACTTGCATAACGGATTTATAATTAAAAGTTTTCATTAAGGTGGCAGTGATTTTGGAATAGTCTAGAGTATTTTCTTTTTTCATTGACATTGATGCAAAGCCTCCTTAATTTTTTTCGTCTAATGTTTGATTTGATTTTTTAGCATAACGAAATTTTTTACCTGATTGTATGCGAATTCCTACTTTAGTGGGAGTTTGTGTTTGGGGGCAAACTAAAGCTACATTAGAAACATGAATGGGAGCTTCTTGTTTAACGATGGTGCCCTTTTCTTCGTTTTGGGAAGGGGGTTGGTGTTTGGTTTTGATGTTGACACCTTCAACAATAATTTTTTGAGTTTTGGTAAAAACTTTTAATACTTTGCCTGTTTTAGTCATTTTTTTACCTGATTCGTCTGTTACAAAACGATCTTTGCCAGCTAAAATAGCTACTGTTTCTCCTACTTTAATACGCATTGAGTTGTCTCCTTACAAAACTAATTGGGCTAAAGAAACTATTTTGGAAAATTTCTTATCACTCAATTCTCTAACTACTGGACCAAAAATACGGGTACCAATAATATTTAAATCTTCTTTTAAAAGTACTACAGCATTGTCGTCAAATTTAATGTAAGAGCCATTTTTACGTCTTAGACCTTTTTTGGTGCGTACAATGACAGCTTTTAGAACGTCATGTTTTTTAACTGTACCAGAACCTGATTTAACAGTTACTAATACAATATCTCCGATATTTACATGACTACGACGAGTGCCTCCTAAAATACCAATAACTAAAACTTCTTTAGCGCCGCTGTTGTCAACTACAACTAAACGACTTTCTCGTTGAATCATCTCAAAATCTCCTTACTTTGCGCTCTTTGCATGGGAAAGAATTTTGAATAATCGAAATCTTTTAGTTTTAGAAAGAGGTCTTGTTTCCATAAAATTAACTAAATCGCCTGGTTTGGCTTCTTGATTTTCATCATGGACGTGGAATTTTTTCGATTGTTTCACTCTTTTGCCATATAAAGGGTCTTTTTTGTAAATATCAACAATAACAGTAATTGTTTTATCCATTTTATCTGAAACTACTTTACCTACGAAAGTTTTTCTAAAATTGCGTTGCATTATTGTTGTTCCTCCTTGATAGTTTCTACAGTGTCATCTAAATCAGGGGTAGTTGGTTGTGGGGTTGGGCTTTGATTTGCTAAAACAGGTTTGGCAGTGGAAGTGACAAAAGTTGGAGT
Organism: Mulberry dwarf phytoplasma; assembly: GCF_056504655.1. Classification (NCBI taxonomy): domain Bacteria; kingdom Bacillati; phylum Mycoplasmatota; class Mollicutes; order Acholeplasmatales; family Acholeplasmataceae; genus Candidatus Phytoplasma; species Mulberry dwarf phytoplasma. The sequence goes on from NZ_CM151418.1 coordinate 516,425, forward strand.
AGTGGCTGTTTGTTGATTGCTTTTTTGGGTTAGGATTGTTTTGATGCGAGCAATGGTTTTTTTAAGCTTTTTGATTTTGGCAGTGTTAGTGAGTTTGCCTAAAGCTAATTGAAAACGCAAATCAAACAGTTCTTGTTTTAACTTGTCTACTTTGTTTTCTAATTCTTCTGGATTTAATTTTAAAATTTCTTGAGTTTTCATACTTCAGCACCTTTTTTAACGATTTTAGTTTTAATCGGTAGTTTGTGAGACGCAAGTCTTAAAGCTTCCATTTCTACTTTGGAAGAATTAGTGGTGTCTTTAACTTCGAACAAAACTTTACCTGTTTTTACCACAGCTACCCATTCTTCAGGAGAACCTTTACCAGAACCCATTCTTACTTCTAAAGGTTTTTTAGTTAAGGATAGATGTGGGAAAATGTTGATCCACACTTTTCCTGTTCTTTTCATGTAACGTGTCATTGCAATACGAGCGGCTTCAATTTGTTTGTTAGTGATAAAAGCACCTTCTTTGGCAACCAAAGCGTGGTTTCCGTTGGCAATAACGTTTTTACCTTTGGATTTTCCTTCAAAACTAACGCGGTGAGGACGACGATATTTAGTTCTTTTTGGCATTAACATGATTATTGTTGCCTCCTTTGAAATTGCGAGGGCGTCTGTTAGGAGTGTTAGAAGATTGGGAAGCAAACGGTTTTCTAGTGTCTAGAATGGTTTGTCCTGGTAAAACTTCACCGTGGAAAATCCATACTTTAATTCCTAAAACTCCATAAGTAGTGTGAGCTTCAACAGCAGCGTAATCGATGTCTGCTCTTAGAGTGTGTAGAGGAACTCTGCCTTCGGCATGTCCTTCGCTACGAGCTATTTCAGCACCACCCAAACGACCAGAAATTAAAGTTTTTACTCCTTTGGCACCAGCTTTTAGGGCTTTTTGGATTGCCATTTTTTGAACACGGCGGAAAAACATACGATTTTCTAGTTGTTCAGCCATATTTTGAGCAATTAATAAAGCGATTTTATCAGAGTTTTTAACTTCTAACACGTTAAGATTAACGTCTTTTTGGGTAAGTTCTTTGAGTTTGGCAACTAATTTGTTGCGTGTATCGCCATCTTTTCCAATAATAACGCCTGGTTTATCGGTGTGGACAGAAATAGTGATACGGTTTTTATTTTTTTCTTTTAGGCGTTCAATGTCAATTTGACTGATAGCACTTTTTTTAGTAAAATTATTGATTAGTTTACGAATTAAAAAATCTTCTTTAATTAAATTAGGAATTTCTTTATCATTAACACACCATTGAGATTCCCAAGTTCTAATAATGCCTAATCTTAAGCCGTTAGGATTAGTTTTTTGACCCACTTTGTTCTTCCTCCTTTGATGTTTGCAAGTTTGTGTTAGAAGTTATTACTAAAGTAATGTGGCTGGTTCTTTTTTTAATCATATCACCAGAACCTTTAGCTCTTGGAAACATACGTTTTAAACGCAAACCTTCGTTGACAAAAACTTCTTTAACATAAAGTTGTTCGCGGTTTAATTTTAAATTATTAACAGCATTGGAAACAGCACTGTTTAAAAGTTTTAAAATAACGGGAGCAGCTACTTTAGGGGTAAAAGTTAAAATGGCTTGAGCTTGTGCAATATTTTTTCCTCGAATTAAATCAACAACTAAACGTGCTTTTCGAGGGGCGATTGAAACTTTTCTAGCAATCGCTTTGGCGTTTTTGGTTTCCATAGTTATTCCTTCCCATTATTTTATTTTTTTTGCATTTTTTTGTCTTTTTTGTTGTGTCCGCGGTAAGTACGTGTAGGGGAAAATTCACCTAACTTATGTCCTACCATGTTTTCTGTAATGTAGACTGGAATGTGTTCGCGTCCGTTATAAACAGCGATTTTGTGTCCTACAAAAATAGGTGTGATTGTAGAACTTCGTGACCAAGTTTGGATCACTTTTTTGTTTTTTAAGTTTTTTTGTTTTTCTATTTTTGCTAATAGATGGCTAGCAACAATAGGTCCTTTTTTAACTGAACGTGGCATATTAACAACTCCTTATTTTGTACGACGTCTAATAATTAAAGCATTAGATGCTTTTTTACGGTCACGAGTTTTGACCCCACGAGCTTTTTTGCCCCAAGGTGTCATTGGTGATTTGCGTCCAATAGGAGCTCTACCTTCACCACCGCCATGAGGGTGATCGTTCGGGTTCATCGCAGAACCTCTTACTGTTGGTCTTATTCCTAAGAAACGTTTTTTGCCTGCTTTACCATAATTAATTAGTTTATAAGATTCGTTGCCGATCTCTCCAATAGTAGCACGACAAGTTCCAAGAACTTTGCGAACTTCGCCTGATTGAAGACGTAATAGCACGTATTTGTCTTCTCTACTAATAATTTGACAAAAAGAACCAGCACTACGAGCAATTTGTCCGCCTTTACCTGGTTTTAATTCGATGTTATGAACGGTGGTTCCTACTGGAATATTCATTAAAGGAAGGCAATTGGCAACTTTAATATCTGCTTCTTTACCAGAGACAATTTGCATCCCTACTGTAAGTCCTTTAGGAGCAAGAATGTATCTTTTTTCGCCGTCTACATAGTGAATTAAAGCGATGTTAGCACTGCGGTTTGGATCGTATTCAATGGTAGCTACTTTGCCAACAATGTTATCTTTGTTTCTTTTAAAATCAATTAAACGGTATTTTCTTTTAACGCCGCCGCCACGATGTCTTACTGTAATTTTACCTTGGTTGTTGCGTCCGGCTTGGTCTTTATGAGATACCAATAATCTTTTTTCAGGAGTTTGAGTGGTGATTTCTGAAAAAGCAGAAACACTCATATTACGACATCCATTTGTAGTAGGCTTATATTTTTTAATTGCCATAATTTATACCTGCCTTGTATTTTTTTAATCGTTAATCGTTGTTTTGGTTGGGTTTGAGTTTATTCGTTAGCAAGGATTTCGATTTTTTGTCCCGGAGCTACTTTACAAATAGCTTTTTTATAACCAGAAGTGTAGCCTTCGAATTTACCTTTTCTTTTGAATTGTGGTAAAACGTTGCGAGTGTTAACTGATAAAACTTTTACTTGAAAAATGCTTTCTAAAGCTTTTTTAATTTCTACTTTATTAGCTGTTTTGGCAACTTTAAAAGTGTATTTATTTTGTCTTTCGATCAATTTATTAGTTAATTCAGTAATGATTGGTGCTTTAACTAAATCATAGTATTTATTCATTATTTTAAAACCTCTTCAAAATAGTTAACAGCAGCAGCAGTTAGGACTAATTGTTTGCAATTAAGGATTTGATAAACACTTGCATGAGAAGCTGTTTCTAAAGTAATATAAGATAGATTGCGAGAAGCCAAAGCTAATTGTTCTGTCATTTGAGTAACTACAATTAAGGATTTGGAAGTGATGTTTAATTTTTGTAACATTTGTTGGAAATCTTTAGTTTTATGAGTTGCTAAATTAATGTTGTCTACAACTACTAATTGATTATTTTTAGCTTGGAGTGATAAAGCTGATTTTAGAGCCAGACTACGTACTTTTTGGTTTACTTTAACAGAATAATCTCTTGGGGACGGTCCAAAAGTAACTCCACCACCACGCCATAAAGGAGAACGAATAGAGCCATGACGAGCACGACCAGTTCCTTTTTGTCTCCATGGTTTTTTACCTCCACCAGCAACTAAAGCGCGAGTTTTGGTAGCATGTGTGCCTTGACGCATTGCAGCTCTTTGAGCATTTACAACGTCGTATAAAACTTGTTGATTAGGTTTAATGTCAAAAACAGTAGTTGCTAAAACCTTTTCAGAAACGAAGTCGCCTTGTTGATTAAGAATATTAATTTTTGGCATGCGTTTGCTCCTTTGTCAATTTTTTTACAGCAGATTTGATAATTACAAAACCTTTATTAGGTCCTGGGACATTGCCTTTTATTAAGAATAAGTTTTTTTCAGTATCAACCGAAAGAATAGCTAAATTTTGGATAGTAACAGTTTCGTGTCCCATGTGTCCTGGTAGTTTTTTACCTTTTAATTTACCTTTAATAGGGCCCATTGAACCTGGACGACGGTGATAACGAGACCCATGACTTTCAGGACCTCTGCTTTGATTGTGTCTCTTAATAGAACCAGCAAAACCTTTACCTTTGGAAGTTCCTGTTACATCAACTAAATCACCTACTTGAAATAAATCGTTTGTGATTAGGGAGCCTACTTCTAAATTAGCTAGGTTTGAATTGACATTCGAACTAAAATTAATTTCTTTAATGAAGCGCTTAGGGGCAGTAGTTGCTTTTTTAAAATTTCCTAACATAGGTTTAGAAGTGTTTTTTTCTCTTTTGTCGCAAAAACCTATTTGAGTAGCTTGATAGCCGTCTTGGTCAACGTTTTTTTGTTGTAAAACAACGTTAGGTGTAACATCTACTATTGTTACTGGAACTAATTCTCCTTGTTCGTTAAAAACTTGAGTCATTCCTATTTTTTTACCTAAGATTCCTTGAGCCATGTCCTTCCTCTTTCTTTTTTTAATTTTGGTTTAAAGTTTGTAAAAAGTTTTTTAAAGTGATTTTCAAAAGTTGATTGAAATTGTAATTGCAATTGTGATTGTGATTCAACCAAATGAAATGGTTATAAAAAAGTAAATATTTATTCATATTAAAATGAATAGTGCCTAAATTTTGCTTTTGCTATTGGTTTTTTTTTAACAAAATATCAATTGAAGGTGGCAAACTAATGTGCATTAAAGATTCAATTGTTTTTTTATTAGGATTGATAATTTGAATTAAACGTTTGTGAGTGCGTCGTTCAAATTGTTCTCTTGAATCTTTGTTAACGAAAGGGGAACGCAAAACAGTAAATACTTCTTTTCTGGTAGGAAGAGGTATTGGACCTTCAATATTTGCTCCTGTTTTAGTGACAATATCAATAATTTTTTTAGCTGCTTGATCAATTAAATGATGGTCGTAGGCTCTTAGAATTATTTTGATAATTTCTTTTTCTTTTTTGTTCACTTATATTCTCCTTTTTTAGAAATGTTTGAAAATATTGCCTATTAGACAAATATTTTGCTTAAATAATTTTTTTCTTAGACAACTGACATTGGTGTTTTGTTTTTTGGATTAAAAGAAAAAATATTTAAAACAAGCCTTTTTATTATACCTTAAAAAAGATTTTATTGCAAGTCATTTTAATTACAAAAGTTAAAAAAGTAATTAATAATGTTTTTTAAAATAAAAAAAGCTGTTTCAAATAAGTAAAATGGTGAAAAGATTTATTTATTTTGGATTTTGTTTGTTAAAAAATACAATAAGTTAATTCAAATATCCTCATTAAGTTAATTCAAATATCTTTATATTAAAAGATAAAATGATTTAATGAAAAGGTTCATTTTTATATTTATATTTATTGATAACTTTTTTAACAAATTTAAAAAACTGTTTAAAAGGGTTAATTTTGGCAAAACACATATAACCATTAAATATTATAATTAAAACCCAAATAATAACTAATATAACAACTCTTAAATAACTTGTATACATTTGTTTTTTAGTAAGTTGTAATAATAAATTATAATTTGATAGTATATTTGTATTAGATTGTAATGAATCTAGATATTGTTGTAAAACTTTTTGAGTATTTAGATTTTCAAAAAACGTATATATCAAAAAAGTAACAATCATTCCAAATACACTTAATAATAAAAAATTTATGTTTTTAATAAAGAAGATATGTTTTGTTTAATATCAGACATATTTTTTACTTATAATTATTTAAATGATTTAGCTTTAGAATAACAGAAATAACCATTAAATCCTACTAACGCCAATACAAAGAAAAACTCTACAAAAAAGAAATCTTGTTTTTTAGTTACTTCTTGTTTGTCTCGGAGGGCTTTTTGATCTTTATCATGTTTTTCTTTTTTGTCATAATAAGCTTTTGGAGTTTCACTATTATCCATACAATCTTTATAATTATTCTCATTTAAAAATTTGGTTTCATTATCATTATAAGTTTTATAAAATAATGCCTTATCTGCTTCTTGATATTTTTTTGATGCTTCTAAAACAACATAAGACCCAAACACACTTAAAAATACAAAACTAACAGTAAGTAAAAAGTGTGATAATGATTTTTTTAATAACATTTATGTTTCTTCTTGATTTTATTTATTTTTTTATCTTATACACTTAAAAATAAAATAATTCTTTTAAAATAAATCAAATAGTAACTATCAAAAATAAATAAATCCAAAATAATATTAAAACTATAAATTAAAATAATATCAAATAAGAAAAAACAATATCGTCATCTAAGAAAAAAATTATTTAAACAAAATAATTTGTCTAATAATGATAAATTAATTGTCAGTTGTTTTTTGAGATTTAGAAGGTTTGTTTTCCAAAATAAGTTTTCCTTTGTAATAACCACTATTTTTAGTAACTCTGTGAGACAAAGTAAAAGTATTAGTTTCTTTGCAAAGTACTAAAGCAGGATTGCTTAACTTATAATGAGTACGTCTTTTTCTTTTTGCCGTTTTTCCGGTGCGTCTAAAAGGAACAGCCATTTTATCAAATCCTTTCTTTATAATTTTTTGTTTTTAGCATTTATTATAAATAATAATAAAACTTTTAACAAATAAAAGGTTAATCAAAACCCAATTAATAACTGCCAAAAATTATTATTAGCACTTTAATCAAGCTTAAAAAATTAATAATCATGCCAAAGCGTGCAAAAATTAATTTTAAACCTAAGTTTATTTTATCTTAAAAAAGCTGTTTTGTCAATCTATTTTGAGCTTTTTTTACTTTTTTCTTATTTATTTGCTACTTTAATTATTATTTTGTCAAATTACAACAATATAACTAAATTAATTTGAGTTTTTTTAATAAATTAATTTTGTTGAAATCCCATTTTTATGTTTCACCTCCGTAAAAGGTTTTGAAAACAAAGAAACTACTAAAAAATGATTCTTAAAAGTATTTTTGCCAACATTCAAAGTTAACGACGTAGACAAAACTGACAAATTTAGAGTTGGAGTAAAAGTTAAAACACAAGATAACAATGATTTTGAAGTATATACCAAAGACTCCAAATTTGCTCTTACCAAAGATAACAAATTTGTTTCAGCAGAAGTTCAATTAGAAGTAGAATTATTAACTCTTGATGGTTTAGTTGAAAATAACACCGATACTGCTGATTTTGAATTAACTATGCAATATGAAGTAGTGGATGAAAATGGTAATGTAATTGCAGAAAATAACAAACTAACAGAAGCTCAATCAGCTAAATCCAAAATAAATTACACTAACACATACTAACAAACACTTTCCATTAACAAACATGTATAAATTGAATAAATTACTCTTTAATAACATTATTTTATAATCTTTCATTAACTTAAATAAATATCAAATAATCAATTCAAAGACTATTAATTATTTAATAGTCTTTGATGTCTTAAACTCTTTATCTTTTTTGATGGTTTAACTAACTAAAAACCTAATGAATACTTTATAATTAACTTAAATAATTAAAAAACCGTCAATTTTAGAAAGAAAGAAGGAGATATTTTTCCAAAAATTTATCAATTTTCTAAAAAAAAGCATTAACTAAAATGTTTTTATCCAATACTTATAACAAAAAACACTTTTATTTTTAATTATTATAATATTTACTTTATTTATTATTATCCCTCATTTTACCAAAGCTCAATCAAATCTTAAATTAAGATATGATTATAAAACAAGTATAAAATAAGTTTGAGAAAAAAAGAAAGACAAGCACAAACAACAACACAAGTACAAGAAGAGCCAACATAAGAACAACAAGGACCAAAATTACACCTTGTAGAAATTGAAGGGGATTGGGATTCCCACCTGGACAAAGTAATAAAACATATTAAAGAAAAGATTAATCCTAATTTTAATGGAACATTAACCAAAAGAAAAACAATGAATAGAATAAAAGATGGGAATATATCGTTCGAAATTGCTACAGGAACATGCGAGCCAAGTACAATTTGTTTATATCATGATGGAGAAATTCGAGGTGACCTAGATAAAAAATATACTTATCAAGAACTAACAAAAATGACAGGCAAATATACAAATTTGTATATTTTTTACCATGACATAGAAAATACCAAAAAATTAGATGGAGCTAAAAACCTACTTCTAGATGGATTTCAGGAATGGTAAGGCGTCTGAGAGATTGGGCAAACACTCAACAATAAACAACAATAAATCTTTTTTAATTATATATATTAATTTATATTATCTTTTTGGTAGCTTAATAATTTATACTTATAATTAATATTAACTACCTTTTTTAAAAGAAAGGAGTCTGTTTTTTACATTAACAAAATTAACAAGACTTCTAAAAAAAGACCAAATATAAACTTTAATTCCTTTTTAATGCTTATAATTATAAATATATTAATACTATTACTTAACATTAATTCTTATTTTATTAAAGCACATTCAACATTTAAATTAAACTATCAAATCAAAAGTACTTTTAAAATAAAAGTAAAAAAAGAGACTCTAAATAATACAATTCATAACATTAAAGTAAAAAACACTAATAAAACTCTTATCTTTATACATAAAATATTGATCCTAATTATTACAAAAAAGTCTCATTTCACAAAACAATTAATCAAAACAAAGGCGAATTAATGTCTAAGTCAATTCTTAATTGTCCCCAAAATATTATATTTATCTATCATGATGGAAAAATGCCATTTATTAAGGATAAAACACATACCTTAGAAGCAATCATAAACATGAAAAATAAATACAATAATTTATATATTTTTTACTATGAACCAACTTTAATCCAAAAATATCTCTATCCTAAAAAAACAACTTGGTATAAACCTTATCTTAAGAAATAATTACATCCATATTTAAAATAAATTAAATTAATAAACTATTTAAAAAATAAAAATAATATAAATAATGAAAGAAACTATCCTTCAGGATAGTTTCTTTGTTTTTAAGATTTAAATATAAAAGCTAAGTATTCTTTTTTACATCCCAAATTAATTTGGTTTATGTTATGATAAAGGTAAATGATAAAATAATTTAGAACTTATTTCTTTGAAAAACCAAAATAATATAACATTACAAAAAAAATTAATAATAAACTACAATTAAGTGTTTTTATATTGTTTAATCAATATTTAGATTGAAGGAAAAATTTTATGTCATCATATTATAATAGATTTTTGGCTTTATTCTTAAAACGCAATAAAACATTGTCAAGCGATTTTTTCTCTCCTTTTTTATCCCAATTAACAAATAATATCACAAACCTAAAAAACATCCAAGAAAAAAACACAACCCCAAACATTATTACAAACAACCAAAACAAACAATTAAATCAAAGATTACAAACCCTAAATAACAAACACAATACCCAAACAAAAAAATTACAAGAAAAATACCATCACATATTATTAAACATTTACGCACAAATAGAAAAACTCCAAACCCATAAAAAAACAATCCTCCAAAAATACAACTCACAACAACAAAAAACCCAAACTCTTTTAACCCAAGAACTTATTTATCAAAAAAACAAAAACAACGATAAAAACCTCCAATTAAAAGAAATCTTACAAAAAGAACTCAAGGAAATTACTAAAAAAAACAATCACAAAGAAACTACTCTTATAACTAATCTCAACAACAAAAATAACAACATTAATAATTTATTAATTCAAATTGAAAAAGACAAACAAAAATTAGAAATCAAAAACCAAAAACAAAACCAAGAATCCAAACAAAACTTTTATACTACTGATTTTAACCTCAATCAAAAAAACACCAATTTATTAAAACAACTAGAAACAACTCTTAATTTACAAGAAAAAGACAAAGGCAAATCAATTTGCATCTTAGAACAAATAAAGACTACAAAAGAACAAACTTATAAAAAAACCATTACCAAAACTCACAAACTATACCAAAATAAACTAAGTATAAACGACAAAAAACTAGACACCATCAAAGATGCTTACCAACAAGAAAAAACTATCATCCAAGCACAAATACAAGCTTTTTTTCTCCAAATAAGACCTTTTCCTTTTATAAATATACCAATTCTTTCCAATTACCAAATTGAAACATCCAAAAAAGCTCTTTTTTACAAACAACAAACAAACTGCCTTTCTTACCAAAACCAAAAATCTTTATGGAGCCAACAATATCACCTCATCAATCTTTTACACCAACAAGCAATTAATATGTGGCATTTAGAACACCACAAACAAAACAAATACAAACACATCTGCCAACAAACCTTAGAAAAAATTTATCATCTCATCCACCAAAAAACAAATTATTTATTCTCCCAAAAAATAAAAGGTATCAAAGAACAAATAAAAACAGTCCTTAACTTACATCTACAAGAAACAGCTATCTTTGATAATCAAAAAGACTATCAAGAAACTTTCTTTGCTTATCAAAAAACTCTTTTAGCCTTACAACGTAAACAAAACAATTACCAAATAGATTATCATTATCATTTCTTTGCAAAAAAACAAGAATTTGACCTTAAAACTAAAAGTATTGCCCTACAACTAAAATTAGAAAAAACCAAAATCCAACATTATTATTTAGAACAAATAACTACTTTAAAAAAAGAAATTAACAACTTCCAAACCCAATTAACACTTAATAAAATATTTCAAAAAGATGATTTTCTAACCTTCAAACTTACCCAAGAAAAAGAAAAACATCTCTTTTTACAAGACATCACCTTAATGCAAAAAGACATCTATTTATTATTACAAACCCAAAATATAGAACTTTTACAAACTTTAAATAATTTACTCAACACTTATCCATCTTGGCAAAAAGAAAGCACATTATTAGAACAAACTTTACAACAAATCCAATTACAAATTAATACTTTTACAAGTAATTATCAAACTAAAACTTGTCTTATCGAACAAATAATCTTAGACCAAATAAAAACTATAATTGAAACTAACTTATTTCCTATCATTCAAAAACAATTTAATCAAACAATTAATCTTTTACAAAAAAAACACCAATTAAACCAAACTACCATACAAAATGAAATTAATCTTAACGAACAAATAATAGCTTTTTATGACAAACAATTAACCTTTCTTAATCAAAAAATACACACTGACAAAAAGAAAGGAATACAAGGATTTTTTCACAAATACAAACAAAAAGGAACTGACCTATATCCCCTTTTATACCAAATCAAAACTCACAAAGAACGTTATGAAAAAATTATCAAAAACCTCACCACAAAAAAAGATAAAGCAACCAAAAAACACCAACATATTTTAGAAAAAACAACTAACAAACACCAAAAAAAAATCAACAAAACCAAACTTAAAATAACCAAACTTTTAACTTTATGGCACTATTTAAAACCTGCCTCCAAAAACATTGCTCTTACTCCTTTAATCAATTTCAAAATATCAAACAAATCTTTTTTCAATGCTTGCCAAAAAACAATCACAAATGTTATCCAAGATATTTTATTCTATAATAATTATCAAAAAAACATTTATCAATGTTTAAATACTTTGCTCCAAGAACAAATAAAAAAAGAACAAAAATTAATTCAAACAACTACAAATACCACTAACACAACTAAACACCTTAACAAAGTTTTTTACAACCAAAATGAATTAATAAAAAATGTTATTAATGTTTCTTTGGAAAAAACATTTAAACAAAATCAAATATCTTTATTACAAGAAATTACTAAAACAATTAAATCCAAAGAAAAAAGTTTAACCCAAACAACTAATTTAATGAAAGAAAAATTAGGATTATTAAACGAAAATATAAGTGATGCTCTTATCAATTTTAATTTATCATGGCAACAAACACAAAAAGAATTACGCCAAAAACTATCAAACCTCAAAAAAGAAGCTCTCCTCAATTTTGAAAAAAAAGACAAATTATTTTTCGAACATAAAAAAATAGCCATCAAACAAAAAAACAACCAAATCTTTAAACATTTCACCAAACAAAAAGAAAAAATATCCCAATCATTTACTCACAAACAAAAAACTAATCACAAAAAAATAACCAAAATAGAAAAACAAATCAAAAAAACCAAAAAAAACTTACTTACTAAAATCAAACTAACTAATTTCCAAACCAAACTCAAAACTATCTTTTTAAAATGGTCTTTTTTTTGGCAAAAACAAAAAGGAAAATTCAAAATAAAACATCACCAAAAACAAATTACCAAACAAATCAAAAAAACTATTGCCCTTGATAAAAAAATTTCTTAAAGCAAAAAAATATTGATATTATAAAATGAAATTATAATTTATAAATAAATATAATAACAAATTTCTTAAAAAATATAGGAATAAAACAGTTTACCAAAACCACCCAAAAAAATCATTTATTACAACAATATTTAAAATCTATTTGCATTTTTATTTTTTTTAGTGTATAATTAAAGTAATTATTATTTTGTAATAAATGTTAATTTCTTAAAAAAACATTTTAAATAATAATTTATCAAAACAATAATAATTAAGGATTAAGGCAAAAAGTAAATTTTTCAAAAAATGAAGCAAAAAACTAAGAAAGGAAGCAAAAATGACATCCTCAAATCAAGTTTTAATTGAAATTAAAAACTTATCCAAAAACTTTTCTATCAAAAAAAACTTTTTAAAACCAGATACCTTACTAAAAGCCAACCAAAATATTAATTTATCCATTTTCAAAGGCGAAACATTAGCCGTAGTTGGAGGCTCTGGTTCAGGAAAATCAACTTTAGGACAAGTTCTTCTACAACTTGTAAAACCTACTTCAGGCAATGTTTTTTATCACAAAGAAACAATCCCCAAAACTAAGGAAACACAGACAAAAGACATTGAAGAAATTGATTTAACTACTTTAAGTAATAAAGAAAAGCGCTTTTTAAGAAAAGATTTACAAATTATTTTCCAAGATCCTTTTTCTTCTCTTAACACTCATCTCAAAATATCAGATATCATTGGCGAAGGACTTTTAATCCACAAAATGACAAAAGGCAAAAAAGACCCCAAATATCAAACAATGATTCTAGCTATCATGAAAAAATGTGGCATTGATACTTCTCTTTATGACCGTTATCCTCATCAACTTTCAGGGGGACAAAGACAAAGAATTGCAATTGCAAGAGCTTTAATTATTAAACCTAAATTTGTTGTTTGCGATGAAATAGTATCAGCATTAGATGTATCAATTCAAGCCCAAATTTTAAACCTTTTAAATGATTTAAAAAAAGATTACCAACTAACTTTCTTGTTTATTACTCATGATTTAGGAGTTGCTCGTTTTTTAAGTGACCGCATTTGTGTAATGCATTTAGGAAAAGTAATTGAAATAGCACCTTCAGAAAGCCTTTTTAAAAAACCTTATCATCCCTACACCAAACAACTTCTAAATGCTATCCCTAAATTAAAAACTCAAAATAAAGCTTTAGAAGAAATGCCAATCACCTACGAAACTAACAAATTTAGATTTTTATTTCACACTCAAAAACAAGACCTAGATTGGTATCAAGTAGCCCCTAATCATTTTATTTCTTGCACTTTAAAAAATAAAGCTACTAAAATATAAAGGAGTAAAATATGAGTTTATTAAAAGTTAGTAATCTACATACTTATTTTGAAACCCAAAAAGGTCTAATCAAAGCAGTTCGTGGTGTTTCTTTTGAAGTCCAAAAAGGCAAAACTTTAGGAATAGTTGGAGAATCTGGTAGCGGCAAAAGCCAAACTGCAATTTCTATTCTCAAATTATTTGAAAAAAACCAAAAAATTTACCAAGGCGAAATTACTTTTGAAAATCGTATTATTTCTCAATTTAGTGAAAAGGAAATGCAAAAAATCAGAGGAAACGAAATTGCTATGATTTTCCAAGATGCCATTTCTAGCCTTAACCCTGTTTTTAAAATCAAAAATCAAATTATAGAAGTTCTAATGCTCCATCAAAAACTTGATTACACCCAAGCTTATCAAAAAACTCTTGATATTTTGGAAAAAGTCCAAATTCCTAACGCTCAAAGAGTAATGAATTCATATCCTCATCAACTTTCAGGCGGAATGTGTCAAAGAATAATGATTGCTATGGCATTAGTTTGTAAACCTAAACTTTTAATTGCTGACGAAGCAACTACTGCTCTAGATGTAATTGTCCAAAAAGAAATTCTTAATTTAATTGCTTATCTACAACAAGAACAAAACACTGCTGTTTTATTTATCACCCATGATTTAGGAGTAGTTTCTCAAGTAGCCGATGATATTATTGTCATGTATCAAGGACAAATTGTAGAAAGTGCTAAAACATCCCAAATATTAAAAAATCCAAAACACCCCTACACTAAAAGTTTACTTAATAATTTTTTAAAAACTGGGCTTGGTTATCATAATGTTTAGTTTGTTAAAAACAAAAATTAAATAATTGCAATATAAAAAAATCAAAAAGGAGAATATAGGAGCAAAATGGATTTTAAACAATTATTACAAAAATATAAAAAACAATTAGTTATAGGGACAGCAGTTATTTTATTTGTTGTAATGGGTTTTGTAGTCTACAAACCCCCCCTAAGAAATAATCTTCGTATCGCCTTACCAAATGATATTGTAGGTTTGGACCCAGGAAATAAAAGTCACACTCAAAGTGTACAAGGAGATAGATTGTTTAACTGCATCCACTCTACTTTAGTTTCTACAAATGAAAATGGCGATGTTTTGCCTCAAGTAGCTAAATTATGGGGTAAAATAGAAAATGAAAATGCCATTATTTTTACTCTAAGAGATGATGTTTTATTTCATAACGGTAAAAAATTAACTGCAAAAGATGTCAAATATTCTTTTGAACGAGCAAAAAATAAAAAACACGATGAATATGAAAATATTGAATCAGTTGAAGAATTAGAAAACGGCACAAAAGTAAAAATAAAATTTAGATTATTGCCTGCTTTTGTCTATGAACCTATCGCTAAATTCAGAATACTTAATAAAGATGCTGTAGAAAAAAATGAATTAGAAGGGCTTAAGATTGGTGCAGGTCCTTATCAATTAGTTTCATGGGATTCTTCTGAAAAAGTAATAAAATTAAAACTTTCTGATAAATATTTTGATAAAGAAAAAATAAAAAATAGCGAAAAAGATATCATTTTTCAAACCACTTCTAATCCAGATACGGCTTTATTAAAGTTAAGCGCAGGGACTGTGGATGCTGTCTTAGACTTTCCAGTAGATAAAGTAGCCGATGCAAGAAAACAAAAAGATATTACAGTTGTTGAAAATACCGCTGTTAAATGTAGTTATTTAATGATGAATAATAAAAATGTTGAACTTGTAAAAAGAAAATTAATTGCTCAAGCTTTAAATATTGAAAAAATAATTACTCAACTGGAATTACCAGTTACACTTTTAAAAACTTATGTTCCTCAAGGAGAAATAGGACATAATCCAAATATTCAATGCGCTTATAATAAAAACACACAAGAAGTTAAAAACGCAGTTAGCAAACTTACAAATAAACAAATTAAATTCGGGTTTTCTGCTAAGGAAACTAAAGAAGTAGCAAACAAAATAATAGAACAACTACAAGAAGTAGGTTTTGAAGTAACATTAGAAATACCAGAATTTAATACATTCAAAGAAAATTCAAAAAAAGGAAATTATGACATTTTGTTTGTGAGTGATATGCATGAAATGGCATACGGTCATAAATCTTTAACAGATTTTATGACACCAAAAAACGCGGGGGAATCTACCCAAGGAACTTACACTCACATTCAAGAAGACACAAAACTAAAAGAACTTTTAGAAAAATCTCAAAAAAACATTAAAATCACTGAATACGAACAAACAGTAAAAGATATTCAAACTCATTTAGACCAAAATAAATATGTTGTTCCTTTTTATCAACAAAACATATATTTCTTAACAAGCAAAAAAGTCCAAGGTCTTAAATGTGATCTTTTCGCAAGAACTGATTTTACCCAAGTTAAAGTAAGTAAATAAAAAAAATATTCAATAAATAATAAATAGATTTATAATTAAATAATTAGAAAAGTAAAAACAAAGCAAAATGAATGAAAAAAAATAAATATATATATATAAGTGTTGGAGCTTTAACAGTTATAATTTTAATCATTTTGTGGTGGCAGTTATTCCCAAGCAAAAAACATGAAGACGATAAAGACACAATTAAAATAGCTGTTATATCAGATATCCAAGGATTTGATATTACTTCTCCAGAAAACACTTTTTCTACTTATTCTAATAGATATTTACGTTTAGTTCATGACACTTTATTAGAAGAAAAAGAAGGTAAAATCATAAGTAAATTAGCTAAATTAGTTGAAAGTGATGCAAATCAAAACCAAGACAAAACTTTATTAAAGTTTGAACTTAGAGATAATATTTTATTTCATAATGGCGAAAATATAACAACTGATGATGTTATATTTACAATCGAAAGAGGACACAAAAATAAACATCCTCAGTTTGAAGAAATCAAAGCAATCAAAAGAATAAACAACATAGAATTTGAAATCGAATTAAAAGAAAAAACACCTTATTGGCACTTTACTTTTTGTAATTTTATCAGAATCCTAAATAAAAAAGCTGTAGAAGAAAACGAAGAAAAAGGATTACAAATTGGCACTGGACCTTATAAATTAGTTGAATATAAATCAAATGATGAAATCAAAATGGAAAAATTTAATAATTATTACAATAAAGACACAATTAAAGACAGTCCTAAAACAATCATTTTCAAAATTAATAAAAATAATGATACTAATTTACAACAAGTAGAAAATGGTTCTTTAGACGCTTGTCTGGATTATCCATCTCATAAAATTCAAATTATAAAAGATAAATTAAGCCATAGTGTTGAAGTAGTTGAAAATAAAGATGTTTCAGCTAGATATTTATACATTAATAAAGCTAAAACCTCTCTAGAAACAAGAGAAGCTATTTCTTGGTCGTTAGATATTGAAAAAATAATATCTGATTTGGAAATCCCTGCTCAAAAATTAAAAACTTTTTTGCCAGAAACCTTGAAAGGATTCGATAACGAATTAGATGCTTATCCAACAAACTTTTTACAAGCTAAAAAATATGTCCAAAAACTAGATAAAACTGCTAAAAAACTTAAAATAGGATGCAGTACAAAATCTGAGTATCTTTTTGAACATAAAATAATAGAACAACTAAGAAAAGTTGGTTTTATAATAGAATTTGCTCCTATGGATTTTAAAGCTTTATTAACAGAAGCCAAAAAAGATAACTCTTCTTACAATATGATTTTTTTAGGTGAAAATTATGAATCAAAATGGGGGCATAAAGTTTTACGTGATTATTTTTTAACTAACAACAATCCCAATAATTTTTGTCATATTGATAATGATGATAAAAGCCATATAGAAAATAAATTATTACAAGTTGAAAAAGAAACAAGTGAAGAAAAATATACTAATTTATTAAAAGAAATAAGCCAATATATACATAAAGAATTTTATGTTATTCCTTTATATAGTTATCCTAATTATGTAATTACTTCCAAAAATATCAAACAAGGCTTTAAATCAGATCTTTTCTCACATTTTGATTTTACAAAAATCATAAAAAAATAATGGGTTTTGATTAATACATTTATAAAAAAAATTTAATATTAAAAAAATGGTTAATTTCGTTATAGAAAACAAATATGTTTTTTAATACATCAATTAAAATTAACCTATAATTTTTTATATTATTTAAATCACCCAATAAAAATTCATAAATGAAATATTCTAAATTTTTGAGGTAAATTTCGTTGATAAAATATATTTTTAAAAAAAGTTTATACACTATAACATTATTTATAACAGTCATATTTATCAGTTTTTTTACTATGAAAATGATACCAGGTGATCCTATTG
Source organism: Mulberry dwarf phytoplasma (assembly GCF_056504655.1). NCBI lineage: Bacteria > Bacillati > Mycoplasmatota > Mollicutes > Acholeplasmatales > Acholeplasmataceae > Candidatus Phytoplasma > Mulberry dwarf phytoplasma. The sequence goes on from NZ_CM151418.1 coordinate 534,354, forward strand.
ATGCTATGTTTGACAAAGGACTTACTCCTGAACTAAGAAAATTAAAGGAAAAGGAATTAGGATTAGATAAGCCTTTAAAAACTCAATTTATAAATTATTCCAAAAATATTTTTATAGGAGATTTTGGAAAATCTTATTATGGCACAAAAGAGCCAGTTTTCAACCTTTTTACAAAAGCTTTTACTAATACCTTTAAATTGGCTTTTTTAAGTTGTTTTTTTGGTTCTTTATTAGGGATTTTTTTAGGAGCATTATCAGCTTTTTATGAAGGGTCCAAAAAAAGCTTTATACTAGATTTTTATTCTATTATCATCATTTCTTCTCCTAGTTTTATCATTGGCATCTTATTGCAACTTACATTAGGTCATTATTTAAGATTATTCCCAGTAGCTGATTTTGATACTCCTAAACATATGGTTTTGCCTATTTTAACTCTTTCTTTATTAATATCGGGTTCTGTTTTTAAAACTACTAAAACAAGCATGGAAGAATGTTTGTCACAACCATATATCAAAACGGCCTATTCTAAAGGATTGTCTAAAAAAAATATTATTTTTAAGCACGCTTTAAAAAATGCTTTAATTCCTGTTGTAGCACACATCGGTTTACTTCTAAGTTTTTTAATCGGTGGTTCTATTATTACAGAAAATATTTTCGAAATAAAAGGGGTAGGTGTTTTAATAAAACATGCATTTGATAATAGAAATTATCCTGTTATTCAATGTTCTATTATTTTACTCGCTTTATTTATAGCTATTTGGAATTTATTTCTAGACTTAGTGTATGCTTGGTTAGATCCCAAAATTAAACAAAAGGGATAAATATGCAAAAAGGATACAATCATTTATTATGAAAAAAAACTTTAAACTATTTCTTTTTTTCCAAAAAAAATTAAAATATTGGGCAAAAAATAAAAATATTTTATTTGGTTCTTTATTTTTAACTATTTTATTTTTAGCTATTTATTTAATTCCTTTTACTCCTTTATATAAAAATCCTGCATCATCATCTCATTATAAACGTTTACAAAGCATTAGTTTAAACCATCTCATGGGAACAGATTCTACTGGATATGATTTATTTAATAGAATGTTAGAAGGAACTAAAAAATCTTTAACTATAGGTTTTTGTTCTATTATGATGGCTAGTATAATAGGAACGTTATTAGGAATTATTTCAGGTTATTTCAAAAATATTTTTGATAATATCATTAATTTTATATGTGATATTTTAGTAGTTTTTCCCGATGTTATTTTAGCTATTTTAATTATGTTTTTTTTGAAAGACAACAAAAAATTATCATTAATAATTGCTCTAAGTATTTCTAATGCTCCTACTTTTATTCGAATCATAAGAGCAAATACCATGAAAATTAGGCAAAAAGATTTTATCAAAGCTTCTAAAGCTTTAGGATCAAATGAATTTTGTATAATTTTCAAACATGTTTTGCCTCATCTATGGTCTATTATTATCACAAGAATAACAATAGGTATGGCAACAGTTATTTTAACAATATCGGGGTTAAGTTTTGTTGGATTAGGTCTCGATCCTACAATTCCTGAATGGGGCAATATTTTAAATGCTAGTAGAAGTGATATTAGATTCTATCCTCATTTATTTTTTGGACCTTTTATCATTATTTTATTAACTAGTCTATCTTTTAATTTAATTGGTAAAGGTTTGATCCAAATTTTTAATCCAAAAGATGTAAATTAGAAAATAAAATATTTGCAAACTTACACACCATTAAAATCGCAATAAACAAAATAATAATTTATTAAAAATTAAAGTTTGATTTATACTTAAATCAAACTATTTTTTTCAACTTTAATAAAAAAACAAAGCTTTTTTCAAAAATTAACCTCTCATAAACCCATCGCAAAAAACATTTGTTTACAAATAATATAAATAACTAAGGAATCCTTATATGTCAATTAATTATCAAAAATTAGAACAAAGATTTGAAAAAATTGGTCGTTTAGAAAATATTATCAATATATTAAACTGGGATATGGCTTGCAACATTAAAAAGGGCTCCCAAGAAAGCCGCACTTTAGAAATCATCGATTTAACCCAAATTATAAAAAAACTATTAACTTCACAAGAAACCAAAAATTTGCTTTTACAAGCACAACAAGAACAAGAAACTCTCAATTCTTGGCAACAAGCTAATCTACGAGAAATAACATCCAAAATACAATCCGAAGAAATAATCCCTGAAGAACTACAAAATAATTTAATTTTAGCAACTACCAAATCAGAGCTAATGTGGAGACAAGCCAAAAAAAATAATGATTATAACAGCTTCAAACCTTATTTTCAAAAAGTACTCAATTACACCAAAGAAGTAGCAAATCTCAGATCCCAAAAATTAGGCGTATCTTTGTATGATGCTCTCATCGATCAATATGACCCTGGAATGACTGCTACCAAAATCAAACAAATATTTAACGTCATCAAAGAAAAATTACCACCTTTAATGAAAGCTATTTTGCAAAAACAAGAACAACAAAAACACCTTTACAAAGATATTGCAATGACTTTAGAAAACCAAAAAAAATTAAATCAAATCATTATGCCCAAAATAGGATTTGATTGCAATTATGGTCGCCTAGATGAATCCATCCACCCTTTTTGTGGAGGCACTCCTTATGATGTTCGCCTTACTTCCAATTATAATACAAACAATTTTTTAGATAGTTTTTTAGCCACTATACACGAAGTAGGACACGGTTTATACGCCCAAAATTTACCCCAACAATACAAAAATCAACCAGTAGGCACTCCACGAAGCTTTTCTTTTGATGAAAGCCAATCTTTATTAATGGAAAAACAAGTTGCTAAATCTCAAGAATTTTTAACTTACTTAGTAGATATTTTAAAAACAGAATTAAATTTTTACAATCCTTCATTAACTCCACAAAATTTATTTAAACAAGCCAACCAAGTAAAACCTGATTTTGTTCGTATTTATGCTGATGAAGTAACTTATCCTTTCCATGTTATTTTGCGTTTTGAAATTGAAGAATTATTAATTTCTGATCAGTTGTCTTTGGATGATTTACCTCACTTTTGGAATTGCAAAATGAAAGAATATCTAGGAATTACCCCACCCAACGTAGGTCTTGGATGCTTGCAAGATATTCACTGGCCTCAAGGAAGTTTTGGTTATTTCCCTAGCTATTTAAATGGAGCTATTTTAGCATCCATGATAATGAAAAACATTCAAAAAGCAAATCCTAATATTAAAGAGGACTTTAAAACAGGCAAATTTGAAACTTTAAATCAATATTTAGATCAAAAAATAAGAAACTGGGGTTCTTTTTATACCAACCAAGAATTTGTGTTCAAAGCAACAGGCATGCCCCAAATTAACCCTGAAACCTTTTTACAATATTTAGAAAATAAATATTTGAATAATTAATTTAAGAATATAAAAAAAGACTCTTTTTGAAAGAGTCTTTTTTGTTTTTTAATATCATCTACATTTATGGTATTTATAATGACAAAATCTTTTTTTAATTTCTACAAACAACAAAGGCAACAAAGATAGTAATAAAATGATTACAAAATCTTTTGTTGTTAAAGAAATTAATTGAAATAAATCTCTTAAAAAAGGGACAAAAATTATGATTAATTGCAAAAATACACTAATGGCAAACGCTTTAATCAAAAAGGAATTTATTTTTAACTTAAAAACAGAAGTGCAAAAACTTCGCAAATTCCATACATGAATCAATTGTGAAAACGCCAAAACCATAAAAGCAAAAGTTTGAGCATATCTTATTTTATCACTATCATGATTATAATATCCTATTAAAGAAGCCACAAAAGCCAAAAGACCAATTAAAAATCCTTCCAAAATAATTTTTTGATAAGTTTTTTTATTTAGCAAACTTCCTTTAGGATTATAAGTTTTTGGCGACATAGAATTTGTTTCTTGTGGTTCGATTCCCAAAGCCATTGCTGGCAATGAATCAGTAACTAAATTAATCCAAAGAATTTGTAAAGCAGTCAAAATTTTAAAATCACACCCAAAAAAGAAAATTCCTAAAAAATTACCAAGCAAAATCAAAATAATTTCACCAACATTACAACTCAAAAGAAAAACTAAACTTTTTTTAATATTATTAAAAATATTTCGCCCTTTTTCTAAAGCATTCGTAATAGTAGCAAAATTATCATCTGTTAAAATCATATCTGATGCCATTTTACAAACATCAGTACCTGCAATTCCCATAGCAATTCCCACATTGGCTTGTTTAATGCTTAAAGAATCATTTATGCCATCTCCTGTCATTGCCACCACAAAACCTTTTTTTTGCCAAGCTTTCACAATTTTTAATTTATGATGAGGATTAGTTCTTGCATAAACTTTAATTTGCAATAATTTTTCCAAAAATTCTTCCTCTGGCATTTGAGCTAATTCATCTCCTGTAATGGCTAAATCTTGAGGTTGGGATAAAATATTTAATTTTTTGGCAATCACAAAAGCAGTTTTTAAATGATCCCCTGTAATCATAATCGGAGTGACGCGTGCTTGATTGCATTTAAAAATGGCTTGCATAACTTCTTTTCGAATGGGATCTTCCATCGCCACTGCCCCTAAAAAAATAAGATCTTGTTCAAAAATATCAGGATTGTTTTTAAGATTCGTCTCTAAATCAAGAGAAAATACACGATAAGCAATTCCCAAAACTCGCAAAGATTGCTCACTTAATTGACTAATTTGTTTTTCTAATATTTTTATTATTTTAGTATCTTTTGCAATGGTTTGTTCTTGATATTGAACTTGACTACATTTTTGCAACAAAACTTCTGGAGCGCCTTTAGTAATGGCATAAATAAATCTGTCTTTATGATGAAAAGTAGTCATCAATTTCCTTTGGGAATCAAAGGCAATTTCTGCAAATCGAGGATATTGCTTTTGGAGTAAAAACGCATCATATTGATAAAACAAAGCTAAATTAATAAAGGCTTTTTCAGTAGGATCAGCAATAATTTCTAAGTTGTTTGAAGTTTTATCGTTGGTTGTTTTTGCAACACTAATCAAAGCATCATTACATAAAATACCAAATAAAAGCAACTTTTCTAAATTAAAGGGTTTGGGTTCATTAATATTTTCCACACAAAAGGGACTTATTTTTTCCAAAGAATTACAAACTATAATTTTTTTAACAGTCATATTATTTTGGGTTAAAGTTCCTGTTTTATCAGTACAAATAACATTAACAGCCCCCAAAGTTTCTAAGGTTTTTAAATTTTTGACAATAGCTTTTTTAAGAGCAAGTTTTTTCATTCCCAAAGCCAAAATTAAAGTCATAATAATTAATAAACTTTCAGGAATAGCAGCAACTGCAAGAGCAATGGCATCCAAAAAAGTATGTTTCAAAATGTGAGAGCTAAAAGTTGAGCTGTAAATGTTTTTAAAAATCGTCCACAAGCCATTAAGGAAAATAATAATACCAATTATCAAAGTTAACTTTTTAGTTAATTTGGCAATATTTTGTTCTAATGGTGTTTTTTCTTGTTGGGGTTGAGAAATAAACTGGGTAATTTTTCCAATTTCAGTTTGCATTCCTGAAGCAAAAACCACTCCTTTAGCTCTTCCTTTTAAAATAACAGTATTCATAAAAGCCATGTTTTGATTAGTAAGAGCTGCATTTTGGAGACAAACACAAGCACTTTTTAAAACAGCTTGCGATTCTCCTGTAAACAAAGATTCATCTACATATAAATTAAATGTTTCTAAAAGTATCATATCAGCTGGAATAATATCACCAGTTTCTAAAATGACAATATCTCCTATCACTAAATTTTGCATAGGAATTAAAAGCGGTTTGCTATCTCTTATTACTTTGGCATTAAGGGAAGCTTTTTTTGATACATTAGCTAAAACTTTTTGGGTTTTAGTTTCGTAATAAATACTTAAAAAGGCGTTAAGAAGGACAATAATCAAAATAAAACAGCCTTCCAAAAGTTCTTCTTTGTTTCCTTGTAAAATACCAATCACGAAATTAATTGTAGCTGCTAATAGAAGGACAATAACTAAAAAATCTTTAAATTGTTGTTGGAATAGATGCCAAAAAGTGGGTTTGGTAAGGGATTGAATTTGATTTTTACCGTTAATTTGAAGTCTTTGCAAGGCTTCTTGGGAGGTAAGCCCTTTTGTGATTTTGGTTTGTAACAATGCTTGCGATTGTTCAGGGTTTTTTTGACTAAATGAATGTTTCATTAAAATTCCTTTAATTTAATATAAATACAAAAAGTAAAAATTTCAATTTGTTTTGAATGTATTATGAAATTGAGTTTTACAACTAATAAAAATAAGTGAAGCGTGCAAATAAAATAAAAAAACTAAACTGTTTTAGCAGTTTAGTTTCGTTTCTTTTTGGGGAACAGAAGTTATCAATCCCATAAATAAGGCAGATAATTTAATACGTAAAACAGTATAAAAAAGTGATAAAGATATTTGTGTAGTAAGTTCTTTGAGACCTGTTTCTTTATAAAAATATTCAATAATAAAAACACCCACAGCACCAAAAATCATAAGAGTATAGCCAAACATTTCTACTACAAAAGAGATATCTTTTTTCTTATAAACAGATAAATATTTAGCAACAATATCAAGTCCTCCAGTAGAAGCACCAATTCTTACAGGAATACCATTAAAAATACCTATTAAAATACCTGCAAAAAAAACTCTGGTAAGATCGCTTAAAAAATCACTTTCAGTTTTGAATATTCCAAAAAATCGTTCAGTATGATATAAAAAACCTTGTTTAACTTGGTTTTCAATAAAAAACACTGAAACAAAAAGAAGGACAGTTGCAAATGCAGTAATAATGGTAAAATATTTACCCAAATAACGACGAGAGATAAAAAACAATAAGAAAACATTAACAACAAAGTAAAAAGTACCAGCAATAACTATAATATTATTGGTTTCAATCTTTCCTGCTTTATGTAATAATTTACCTATTACATTGCCTAAACCAATAATCCCAGTAGGAAAAAGATCAGTTTTATATCCGCCATCTCGGGTGCAATCAAAAGCCCAAACAGAAACTAAAACATATACTATTAAGGATAAGGATAAAATTAATATTTTTTTAATTATTGAACATATTGAATTTTTTTTCTTTATTGGAGGAAATTTTTCAATATTTTCCATAACATTTTTCATAATAAACCTATTTCTTTTATTTTAATATATTTTGGCAACGCGTGCACAAAGGAGTAAGGGGTTTGGTGATTACTACATTCCAACATCTTTGACAAGCATACCCAGAAGCTTTGGCAACTTTAACATCAAAAGTATCTTTTAATTGAAGTGTTACTTTAGAGACTATAAAAAGTTGATGCAATTGATCTTTAATTTGTAAAACATCCAAAGCATGCATTTCTTCTTGGGTTAATGATAACGTAATATGGGCTTGCAAAGAAGAATTAATAAGCCCACTTTGTCTTGCTTTTTCCAAATATTGTAAAACGTTTTTTCTTAATGTTAAAAATTTATGATATTCTAATAAAAGATGAGAAGTTGGACGTGCTTTGAGTTGTGGCATTTTTTCTAAATAAATATCTTTTTCCACAGCAAAAGGAAAAAAGCCGTAAACTTCTGAAGTAGTGTGAGGAATAATTGGAGTTAAAACTTGTAAAAGCGATAATAACAAATCATAGATAGTTGATTGAATCATCTTTCTTTCTTTGTGATCTTCTTTTTCGATGTATAAAATATCTTTGGCAAAATCGAGATAAAAAGCACTTATTTTATTAGTAATGAAGGGGAATAGATGCCTTAAAACACCTTCAAAATTATAAGTATCATAAGAATGTAGTACGTTTTTTAACACTTCTTCAAAATCTAGCATCATTGCTTGATGGATAAAAGTTCTTTGTTCAAAGGCAATATAATTAGTATCTTTTTTAAAATTATCTAAATTACCTAACATAAAACGGAAGGTATTTCTAATTTTGCGATAAAGATCTTCTACTTGTTTTAAAATGGAAGGATTAATGCGCACATCAAGATTATAATTAGTGTTTGCAACCCATAAACGAATAATATCTGCTCCTTTTTGTTCAGCAACAGTTAATGGATCGATGACATTGCCCAAAGATTTAGACATTTTTTTGCCTTCACCATCAAAAACAAAACCATGAGTAATAACAGTTTTATAAGGAGCTTGATTTTGAGTGGCTACAGAAGTAATTAAAGAAGAATTGAACCAACCACGATATTGATCAGAGCCTTCCAAATAAACATCACTTTGTAAAACTTGATTACGTTTTTTAAAAACACTATAAGAAGTTCCTGAGTCAAACCAAACATCCATAATATCTAGTTCTTTGGTAAACAAATTGTTAGGACTTTGGGGATGAGTGTAGTTTTCAGGAAGTAGTTTTTTAACATCCCATTCATACCAAATATCCATTCCATGCTGTTCGAATAAATCAGCTACATGATTAATTAATTTTAAATCTAGAATGGGTTGATGGGTTTCGGTGTAAAAAATAGGAATGGGAACGCCCCAAGTTCTTTGACGACTAATATTCCAATCCTCACGATTAGTAATCATATTAGTCATTTTTAATTCTCCCCAACGTGGAATCCACTTAACTTTTTGGGTTTCTTCTAGCAAAAGAGATTTAATTTTTTTAATAGAGACAAACCATTGAGGAAGTGCAAGAGAAATAACTGGTTTTTTAGTGCGCCAATCATGAGGATAGGAGTGCAAAATTACATCTGCTTTAAGCAAAGAATGGTCTTTTTCTAAATCAGAGATGATAGCTTCGTTGGCTTTGGTGTAAAATAGACCTTGATATTTGGAAACATCTGTCATCATACCTTTTTTATCAATACTACAAACAACATCTAAATTATATTTTTGACCTACTAAAAAATCGTCCAAACCGTGTCCTGGAGCGATATGGACTAGTCCTGTTCCTTCTTCATCCAAAACGTGTTGTGATAAAATTATTTTTCCGAATTTGGAAACAAGGTGATTTTGGTAAGTTAAATGTTCTAAGGTTTTTCCTTCAAAAGTGGCAACAACTTTGATGTTTTCTTTGTTCCAAGCAAAAACTTTTTGAAGAAAAGGAATGTTTTTAGTTCCTACCAAATAGCGTTTTTGTAAAACTTCAATTAATTGATATTCTTTTTCGGGATGCACCGCAATTGCTACATTGGCAGGCAAAGTCCAAGGAGTAGTTGTCCAAATTACCAAAGCCACATTGTCAAAAATATCTAGTTTTTTCATGATAAAAGCAACATAAACAGAAGGAGATTGGTGATTGTGGTACTCTAATTCTGCTTCTGCTAAAGCAGATTCTAAAGTAGGTGACCAATGAATGGGTTTGAGGGCTTTAAAAATTAAGCCTTTGTCAACCATTTGTCCAAAAATTCTTACCTGATCAGCAACAAAAGTTTTATCCAACGTTAAATAAGGATTTTGCCAATCTCCTAAAATACCTAATCTTTGAAATTGCTGTTTTTGATTATTAACATTTTCCAAGGCAAATTCTTGACATTTATCTAGGAAAGACTTTCTGGTAAAAGCATTTTTAGAAGTTTTTTTAAGAACTGCTGCCTCAATTGGCAAACCATGAGTATCCCAACCAGGAATTAAAGGAGTGTAAAAACCTTGCATACTACGAAAACGAACAATAAAATCTTTTAAAATTTTGTTTAAGGCGTGCCCCATATGAATATTGCCGTTAGCATAAGGAGGTCCATCGTGCAAAATAAAAGGGTTGTTGTCTTGATTTTGTTGTAATTTTTTTTGATATAAGTCAAGTGTTTGCCAATGTTTTTGAATGTTAATTTCGTTTTTGCCTAAATTTCCTTTCATAGGAAAATCAGTTTTTGGCATCAAAAGAGTTGTTTTATAATTTGTTGTCATATCTTTTTTATCTCCTTATTTTTAGGTTGTTAAATTGATAATTTGTTATTTGGGGGGTTAAAGTTGAAAATAGAAAAAATCGAATTTCAAAATTAAAAGTTTGAATATTAAACTAAACATTAAATCTAAAAGTAATAATATCACCATCTTTAACTATGTATTCTTTGCCCTCAATGCGAACTTTGCCTTTTTCTTTGCTTTTTTGAAAAGTTTGGGCTTCTAATAAATCAAGGTAAGAAACAACTTCGGCTTTAATAAAACCTTTTTGTAAATCGGTGTGAATAATGCGGGCGCATTCGGGAGCTTTAAGACCTTTTTTAAAAGACCAAGCGCGAACTTCTTTAGGTCCTGCAGTAAAATAAGTTTGGAGACCTAAAAGAGCATAACTTTCTTGAATTAATTTAGTAAGCCCTGATTCTACAAGACCATAGTCTTTTAAAAAAAGTTGCTTTTCTGCAAAGTCTAAAGACGATATTTCTTTTTCTAATTGCACACACAAAGGAATTACTTTTTTGGATTCTTTAGTAGCATACGCTAAAACTTGTTGATAAAAAACGTTGGAATCCAAAGATAATAAATCATGTTCTTTAATGTTGGTTAAATAAAGGGAAGGTTTTAAAAACAACAAATTAAAGGTTTTGACAAGCTTTAATTCTTCATCCGAAAAAACCAAATTTTTTAAATCTTGAGTAGTTAAATGGGTTTTAATTTTGGTTAATAACGCTTTTTCTTGCAATAATTCTTTGTCAAGTTTATTTTTTTGTTTACCCAGTTTAAGTAAGCATTTTCCAATTTGTTCTAAATCTGCTAAAGCTAGTTCTGTTTGAATAATATCAATTTCTTCTACAGGATTATTCGTTTCTGTCACATGAGCAATATTGGGGTCTTCAAAACATTTAACCACATGACAAATAGCATCTACATTGCGAATATGACTTAAAAATTGATTGCCAAGCCCTTCGCCTTTGGAAGCTCCCGCCACTAAACCTGCAATATCTTTGAATTCTATCAAAGCAGAAATAGTTTTTTGAGATTGAAAAATTTGAGATAAAGTTTGGAGCCGCGAATCTGAAACTTCTACAATGCCAACATTAGGTTCGATAGTGGCAAAAGGATAATTAGCTTCTAAAACTTGCATTTTAGTTAAAGCATTAAATAAGGTAGATTTGCCCACATTTGGCAAACCAATAATTCCGACTTTCATTTTTGAGTTTCCTTATGGTATTTTATTTTGTAAAAAATAATTGGTTGGTAAAAAAAGGGGGGTGGTTTTTTGTTTGGGGGTAAAATGCGATTTTACAATTGTGTAAAAAATAGATAAAATGCAATCTTGTAGCAATTCTTAAATTGAGTTCTAAAATGATGCTATAAAAAAATGTGCAAAAAAATAAAAAATAACTAATATTTGAGTTGGTTTTTGATTTCTTCGTAAAAGCTCACATAATTTTGATATCGAGAGGGAAGTATTTTGCCGTTTTCTAAGGCTTTTTTAACGCCACATTTTTCTTCTTGCAAATGAAGACAACTTTCACCAAAAAAACAATCACAAACATGTTCTACAAAATCAGGATAAAAATTCTTTAAAGTCCTAGGGCAAAAAGTAGTTAAGTCTAGTTTAGAAAAACCAGGAGTATCAACAACAAATCCACCATTAAACTCGTATAATTGGGCGTTTTTGGTGGTATGTTTGCCTCTGCCAAGACTTTCAGAAATTTCTTGTGTTTTGAGTTTGGCATCTGGAATTAAGGCTTTGAGTAAGGTCGATTTTCCTACTCCGGTTTGTCCTGCCAAAACTGTAATTTGATTAGCAAAAATGTGTTTAAGAGCATCTATTCCTATTTTTTGCTTGGAGTTAATATAATAAAAGGGTTGAAATTTTTGGTAATAAGATAATTGTTGTTGCATTGTTGTAATGTTTTCAGGTTCTAACAAATCTATTTTAGAAAAAACCAAAACTACATCTAATTTTTGTTGTTCTAAAATTAATAAAAACTTATCTAATAAAAGAAATTGAAAATTGGGCTTTACTAAGGAAAAAACTAGCAATACCTGGTCAATATTGGCAACATTAGGTCTTTTTAATTCATTTTTACGAGGCAAAATAGATTGAATTAAATAAGTATCACAAGAAAGTTCATAAAACACAATATCGCCTACTTTAATAATAAAGTCAGAGGCAAAACTATTTTCTTTTTGGGTAGTTTTGATATCAAGGGTTTTTAATTTGCCTCTTTTTTTAGCTTCCAAAATAATTTGAGTTTCTAAATCTTTAATATAATAAACTCCAGCCAAAAATCTTAATACTAAAGCTTTTTCCAAATAATAACTCCTTTTTATATTTTGAAATCTTTTTTAATTATTTTTTTCTTATTTTGTCTAAATTACTTTTTAAAAATTTTTAAATTGTCTGTGTGTGCGCGATAAAAAATGCTAGATACTAATTTATTCTAATTTGAGTAACTTTTTTATAATTAATTAAAAAAAACCATTAATTATTTTTATTATAACATATAAAAAAACAATAATTACATATAAAGATAAATTGGGTTTAAATAAGCAAAAGCAGAGTTTATTTGCTAATGTTTTTATGGGTGTGACTTTGACAAATGGGATGTTTGTTGCAAAATAAAAAAGTTTTGGGGGGTGGCAAAAATTGTTACATAAAAAAGGAAGGACCTCTTAATAAAAAGGAGTCTTTTGTTAATGTTTTATTAATATTTTGTTAATGGAATTAGGCAAGAAAAAATGTAGGATTACAAAATAATTATTTTTATGTTTGAAAATAGGGATGTTGTTTTTTACTTATTAAATTTACTTAATAAAGCCAAAACTTGTTGTTTAATTTGGGCTAAATAAGATTCGTCGTCCAAGTGATTGATAGCTTTGTCCATCAAATCTGCAACTAAAATAAAATCATTTTCTCTAAAACCTACTGTTGTCATAGCAGGTGTGCCAATTCTAATACCGCTTGTCACAAAAGGTTTTTCTTGATCAAAAGGAATGGTATTTTTGTTGACAACAATATTTATTTTTTCTAACATGTTTGCAATTTTGGATCCTGTAAACTCAGGATTTTTATGTTTAACATCAATTAAAAATAAATGATTATCAGTGCCTCCACTTACAATGCGATAACTTTTTTGTTGGAAGGCTTTAGCAAAGGTGTTTGCATTTTTGATAACTTGCTTTTGATATTCTTTAAAGGAAGGCATCATCGCTTCTTGAAAAGCAACAGCTTTAGCTGCAATAGTATGAATACAAGGTCCTCCTTGAATACCTGGAAAAATACCACGATTTATTTTTTTAAATACTTCTTCTTTATTGGTTAAAATCAAACCTCCACGCGGTCCTCTCATCGTTTTGTGCATAGTAGAAGTAACAACATCGGCGTTAGCTTCAAAGGGACAAGGATGAAGCCCACAAGCAACTAAACCTGCAATATGGGCAATATCTGCCATTAAATAGGCATTAACTTCATCAGCAATTTGACGAAACTTTTTAAAATTAATAGTTTTAGAATAAGCCGAATATCCTGCAATAATTAATTTAGGTTTAACTTTTAAGGCAACTTTACGAATTTCATCATAATCAAGCATTTCAGTTTGGGGATTGACATTATAAAAATGAGCTTCATAAAAACCACCAGAAAAACTTAATTTATGACCGTGAGTAAGATGTCCTCCATCCATTAAAGATAATCCTAAAATTTTGTCACCAGGTTTTAATAAGGCTTGAAATGCTCCCATATTGGCTTGTGAACCTGAATGAGGTTGGACGTTTGCATATTTAGCACCAAACAGCTTGGTTGCTCTTTGAATGGCAATTTTTTCTATTTGATCTACATTTTTACAACCATTATAATATCTAGCTTGAGGATAACCTTCTGCATATTTGTTAGTCAAAATGCTTCCTTGGGCATCTAATACTGCTTGAGAAACAAAATTTTCCGAAGCAATTAATAAGATATTTTCTTTTTGTCTAATTTTTTCTTGTTCAATAAGATCAAAGATTTCTTGATCTTGGTCTTTTAATCCTAACTTTTGATTCATTTGGGCACAACCTTTTTCTTTTTTTATTTTTGGGCATTCAATGTAATTATTGGAAAAACAAAATGTTTTATAAAAGCATTTACAAATACGAATTTATTTGATAAACAATAGAGCAAAAATGGTAGTTATGGTTATAAAATCAAGCATTTTCCAACGATAAGTAATCATTTTGGTGCGAGGAGCTCCCAAAACATAACCTCTTACTTCCATAGCATTAGAAATTACCAAAGACCTTTTAAAAACCAACACAAAAATAGGAACCAATAAGGCTAAAAGATGATTAATTCTTTTAAAAATATTTTTTTTGTGCAAATCCATGCCTCTTGCTGTCTGAGCTTTTAAAATTTTATTGGTTTCTTGCAATAAAAAAGAATTAGCCATAAAAATTAAAGAAAGCATCAAAGTAAAAGTTTCAGTAGAAATTTTGAGTTTTTTTAAAGGAGACAAAATAATATCTAGACCATCTTGAATTTCGATAAAAGAAGTTATTTTATTGAATAAAAAAAACAACATCACAATTAAAAACAATCTTGTCATAATAAAACAAATTCTTAGAAAAGAAGTCGTTTGCAATATATAATTTTTAGGTTTGCAACCCAAAATTTCTTGTATATTGGAAGGAAAATACGAAGGAATAACAAAGACGCACAAAAGCAAAAATAACAAATAAGATAATTTAAAGGGAATATATTTTTTAGTGAAATTATACAATAAAATACATATTAAAAACAACCAAAAAGAATGGATGGCATCATAACTTAAAATAGGAATTTGAGCTCGCATAAAAGCATTAAAAGAAGTATCTTCCGAAGGAACTAAATTTATTACCAAAGAAATAATAAAAACAAATCTTAAATGTTTAATTCTTTGCCAAAAATAACTCCAAGTTACTCCAAAAAAGAAACAAAGACTCATTAAAGCTACCACACAAAAAAGATAAAATAAAGTGATGCGTTTGGGGTTTGCAAAAATAAAAACTTGATTTGGAGCAATATTTTCAACATTAATGGGCAATTTTAAAATAAAAACTAACAGCAACACAAAAGCAAGAATTTTGATAGAAGGATGGAGTTGGTACAAAAAACAACGCGATAAAGAGGGGTGGGATAAATTATTATTTGTAAAATCATTATTTTTCATCAATAATACCTTTTAACAATAAAATTCTTTTAAATATTGGGCAAGGGTGCTAAAACAATAGTGTGCTTGAAAGGGGATTCCTAAAGTTTGATTTAAATGTTTTAAAATTTTAAAAGTATCAGGAATATCTAAGTTAAATTGCTCAAATCGGGAGTGTTCAAAAAAAGTTTCTTTTGTGCCATCAAAAAGCAATTTTCCTTGAGACAAAACCAAAACACGTTTTGCATATTGGGCAACCAAATTCATATCATGAGTAATAATGATAATAGTTTTGTGAAATGTTTGATGCAAAATTTGTAAAAAATCCATAATATCAGAGCTACTTTCCAAATCAAGACCACGTGTAGGTTCATCAAGGATTAAAATATCAGGCTGCATGGCTAAAATACCTGCAATAGCGACTTTTCTTTGTTGTCCGTCACTAATTTGAAAGGGAGATTTTTGATGTAAAGCGGGAGGAATGTTGATTTGTTCTAAAGTTTTGAAAGCTTGCTTTTGGGCTTGTTGTTTGTTATTTAAAAAAACTTCAGCACCAAACATTACATCTTTTAAAACAGTTATTTCAAATAATTGATATTCAGGGAATTGGAAAACTAAACCTACTTTTTGGCGCAAGAGCACTAAGAGTTCTTTTTTTGTTTTAGAAGTTATGGTAGTGCCACAAACTGTTACTTTTCCTATATTTGTGGTAAGCAAAGCATTCATTAATTGCACTAAGGTCGATTTGCCTGAACCGGTTTTCCCCACTAAAGCAATAAATTCATTTTGAGAATTGATTTTTAAATTAATGTCAGATAAAGTGGCAGTAGTTTTTTGGGGAGGGTGGGGTGGTTTTTTATAATAAAAGTTTACTTTTTCAAATTGTATTGCCATAAAATATCCTTTAAATTTTCTAACATTTGATTATTTTTAATATTTTTAGTGGTGCTGTCTTTTAAAATTTCATAGTAAAGCTCTAATGATAAAGGAGGTTTCAATTTATATTGTTGCAAAAATAAAGGGTCTTGAAAAAGGTTTTGGGGTGGGGTTTGGGTAATTAATTTTCCTTGATCAAGAACAATAATTTCATCACTTTTGGCAGCAAACTCTAAATCATGAGTAATGGTAATCAAAATTTTATTTTTAATGGTTTGAATAATTTTTTGCACTTCCAAAGCGCCTTGAGGATCTAAAAAAGAAGTTACTTCATCAAAGATAATAATTTCGGGCTCCATCGCTAAAATGGAGGCAATTGCTACACGTTGTTTTTGTCCCCCTGAAAGTTGATTCACGTTTGTGTCCAATAAATCATCTATTTTTACCATTTTGGCATATTGCCAAACTTTGGCTATAATTTCTTCTCTACAAACATTATAATTTTCCAATCCAAACGCAATATCTTCTCTTACAGTAAGTCCTGTAAACTGATAATCAGGATTTTGGAAAACCATACCTATTTTAGGTCGCAAAAGGGACAAATTTTTTTCATTTAAAACGATATTGTCAATTAAAATTTGTCCTTTGGTACAAGAAAGCAGCCCTACTAAAATTTTGGCTAAAGTAGATTTTCCCGAGCCATTATGACCAACAATAGAAACCCAAGAATTATTTTGAATGGTTAAATTAAGATCTTTGAGAATAGGATTAAAACCGTAATAAAAAGTTAAATTTTGAATAGATATCATAACTTTAAATTTTTCTTTCTTTGTTTGTTTGTTTGGTAGTTTTGATGGGGCATTTTTGAGGTAGTTGATTTATTTCGAGGGGAGGTTAGTTTGAAAAAGGCAAAACCACTTTTGCAACGAATCGCAAATCGTAATATAAGATATAAAATAAGATTGAGTTTTTGTGGAAAGAGTGAAAAATTGTTATAAAATGGTGTAATTAAAATTTAGTATCATCAATTTTTTGCAAATAACAAGTTACAAAAGAAACAATGTTTTTTAAGTGATTAGGTTCAAAAGGATTAGTAAGTCCTGTAGTTTTTAAAAGGTTTAAAAAAGTTTGTGAACCGCCTAATTGACATAATTTTAAGTACTTTTGCCAAGTATTGGAATAATCTTGCTTGCTTAAAAGCCAAATTTCTAAAGCACAAACTTGGGCTAAAGTATAGTCAATGTAGTAAAAAGGAGTAGAAAAAATGTGGCTTTGACGGAACCAAAAAGTACCTTTTTCTAAAAAAGGATCGTCTTCATAAGTTTCTAACAACAAATATTTTTTTTCCAAATTACGCCAACACTCTTTTCTTTGAGCAGGAGTCATTTGAGGATTTTGATAAACTTCATGTTGAAAATGATCCACTAAAGCACCATAAAGTAAGAAATTAAGGGATTGGGATAAATGTAGAAATTGATATTTGTCTACATCTTGGGCAAAAAAATCTTTTACCCACGGATAAGCTAAAAATTCCATTCCCATAGAACTAATTTCAGCTGCTTCAAAAGTAGGCCAACGATACTCAGGAATTAAATGACGACTTTGATAAACTTGGAAGGCGTGTCCTATTTCGTGAGTCAAAACATCTACATCATGACTTGTGCCATTAAAATTAGCAAAAACAAAAGGAGCGCTATATTTAGGAAGGTAAGTACAGTATCCACCGCCTGTTTTGTTGGGTTTGCTATCTAGGTCTAATAGATTTTTTTCTAAGAGAAAATCAAAAAATAATTTGGTTTGGAGAGACATTGCATGATACATTTTTTTTGCTTGGGTTAACTGAAAATCAACTCCTCTTTGAGGTTTGGGATTGCCACTTGAAAAATTAAAACTTTTGTCATAACTTTCCAATTTAGCAATACCTAAACGTTTGGATTTACGTTTTTGAGTCATGGTATAAAACGGCAAAACATATTTTAAAATGTTGGTGCGATAATCTGCAATTTGGTTAGCATCGTAATCAGTGCGTCCTAAAAGATCATAACCTAAGGCAACGAAATTGGAATATCCCAATATTTGAGCCATCTTGGTTCGTGTTTGGACTAATTGGTCATAAATAAGGTCATATTCTTGCTCATTTTTAGCAAAAAATTGCGAAACAGCTAATTGGGCATTTTTTCTAGTTTGCCTTTGGGACGATTCCAAAAAAGGAGCCATTTGGCTTAAATTATAAAGTTTGCCTTCAAAAGCAACAGAAGGATCAGAAATTAATTTTTGATATTTGGTTGTTAAAGTATTTTCTTCTTGTAAATAAGGAATAATTTTAGGGTCAAATGTTTTTAAAAATAGTTTGGTTTGGTCAAATAACAGGGGGCCAAATTCTTGTACTAAGGCGTCATAATGTTTACTTTTTACCATAGTTTGGCTAAATTGATGTTGTAATTCGGTTAGCAAAGGGGCATTTTGGTCACAAAAATGTTTTTCTTGTTGATAAAAAGTATCTTTTACATCTAGGCTATGCCTAATTTCTGCCAAAGTAAACATGGAATTAATTTCATCCATTAATGAATTAAGACGGTTAATAATTTTAATTTGTTCTGGTAAGGAAGCATCCAAAAAAGCCTCTATCATAGGCAAAATAGTTTGTTTGTTTTGAACAATATCCACTCTTTGATATTCAAAATCTTGAAATTTCACTTTGGTTTAATCCTATCTTTTTAATTTTTATGAAAAATATCTAAATAGCAACGGCGTGGCAAGTTTAATTTTATTTATGTTAGTTTGAAAAAATATTTTATTGTCGAATAACTACATTTTAATTATAAACTAATAAATTTGATTATTTCTTATAAAATTCGTAAGTATCTGCTAAAAATTGCAATCTTTTAAACAGCTCTTTTAAAAGGATAACTACAAAAAGGGAAGTCACAAAGACAAGGGGCAAAGCAATAAAGAGCCCTTTATTTACCATAGTTGTTGCAATTTGTTGGATGGTAATATCTTGGGAAAAAATATTTATTTCGGCTGTCCACCACCATTTTAACATTACATACCAATATAATGTTTGATATAAAGCTGATAACATGACAACAACTAAATACATTTTTAAAAAATTATCTTGGGGTCTTAACAACAAACCAGGTAATAATCCAAACGATAAAACACAAGCTAAATTAGCAATCAGTTCAAACTGATAACCAAATTCATAACCATATCCTACAAAATATCCAATTGTTTCAGCCAAACAAGCACCCAGGCAAGAAAGATGCCAAGGAACATAAAAAGACATTACAATTAAAGGTAAAAAACGCACATAGACAAGAATATTTACATCTATATGAATAAAATGAAACCCTGGAAAAGATGTTGTTTTATCTGGGAATATAATTTGTAGTATTTTAGATAAAACAATAGATAAGGAAGTTAAAAAAGAAGTTAGGATAATTTGTCTTAAAAGTTTTGGATTGCGATTAAAATTATTATTCATAGTTTTTCTCTTTTCTTTGTGTATGTAATTTTATTATTTATATTGAATTAATAAAATGTTCTTTGACAACATTGAGGAAAAAAGAGGAGGGGGCAAAAATTATCTATAATAGTTAAGGTAAGTTTTAATTCTAGGATTTAAGAAAAATAAAAAAATAAAAATAAAGATAAAAGTAGCAAAAACGGGGATTAAATTATAACAAAAACACCAAATAATAGGGTAGTTGATTAGGGGAGCTAAAAAGGGGAAATAATTTTGTTTATTTGCAATAAGGGGCAACCAAATAAAATAAGAAGCCAAACATTTAAAAGCAAAAACAGAGGCAAAAACTATTAATAAATTAAGTAAAATGCTTTTATAATTATCAAAATATTTTAAATTAGGGGTATAAAAAACAAAAGAAAGACTATAAGATAAATCAACTAAAAGATAATCCAAAAGTAAAACTGCAATTTGTTGTAAGGAGCGCATTTGTTGGGCTTGCATATAAGCTAAAATATTGGTGGATTCACTTAAAAAAATAGCTTTAAATAGATGAAATAAGGCATAAAGAGTACAAAAAAGAAAGCTATGTTTTTTGCCTAATAAAAAACCAATTAAAATTAAGGGAAGGAGGGAAACTTTAATAAAAGAGCCAATATTTGCTCCCATTTTGGCAATCCCTAACTTATCATAAGCAAATTCTAACACAATTGTGAATCCTAACAAAGTAGAAGCAATAATGTGTTTTTGCAAGGGGGAGAAAAAAACTTTTGTTTCTTTGTTGTTGGTTTTTAGCATATGAGATTAATTTCTTTCTAAAGAAATATCAAAATTACTTTTCATCAGGCAAAGTAATAATTGGGGTAAAAAAATAAAATAAAGGTGAAGGGGGTATTTTTAGCAAGGGAATAATTATTGGTTTTGATAATATTTTATAATAATATAATGTTGCAAATAAAAATATAAACTAAGGGAAAAAAGTGGAGAAAAAATAGTGGGATGATCGCCAATAGAAAATCATTAATAAAAGATATTGATAATAAATTTAATTAATAATAAGGTGATAACAATATTTTTGAAGAGTTGCAAAGGAGAGAATAAAGAAAATAGACCACTTTCAAAAAAATGATCTAAGGAGTTTTATTTGTAATAAAAATAGATTCAAAAAGGATTAAACTAAAGTTGCTACTTTGTGAAGCAATCTTACTAATTGACTAACATAACTCATTTCATTGTCATACCAAGACATTAATTTAATAAATTTAGGTTTTTCTTTGAGGACTTGCAAAGTGTGAGAATCATATAAAGAACCATAACTTGTTCCAATAACATCTGAGGAAACAATAGGATCTGTAACGTAGGCTAGGGTTTCATTAGCAGCTTTTTTGAAAGCTTCATTGATGGCTTCTGGAGTAGCTTCTTGAGTCAGTTCTGCGGTAAGGTCAACCAAAGAGCCTGTAATTGTAGGAACTCTAATTGCTGTACCATCCAGTTTTCCTTTTAATTCAGGAATAACTAAACTAATAGCTTTGGCAGCTCCAGTAGAACTTGGCACCATATTAAAGGCTGCAGCTCTACCGCGACGTGTCCAAATGCCTTTGGGATGGTTTTGATCAATTAAACTTTGGTCACTGGTGTAACTATGAACGGTAGTCATAAAAGCTTGGTTGATGCCGAAGTTGTCATTTAAGACTTTAACAACGGGCGCCAAACAGTTAGTAGTGCAAGAAGCCCCGCTTACAATGGCATCTTCTTTAGTAAGTATTTGGTCATTAACATTGTAAACAACTGTTTTTACATCCCCAGTAGCAGGAGCACTAATTAACACTTTTTTAGCTCCAGCTTCTAAATGAAGAGCTGCTTTTTCTTTGCTAGTAAAAAAACCTGTACATTCTAAAACAATATCTACTCCTAGTTTTTTCCAAGGTAAATCTTGAGGATTTTTTTCTTGAAACACAGGAATTTTTTGTCCTTCAACTACTAAATAGTTGTCTTTAAAACTAACAGCGTCTAATTTGTAAGGTTTTTGAATGCTGTCGTATTTTAATAAATAAGAAATAGTTTCTAAAGTTGCTAAATCATTGATAGCTACTACTTCAAATTTAGGATTTCCAAAAACAAGACGAAAGGCTAATTTACCGATACGCCCAAAACCATTAATTGCTACTTTAACTTTCATAATTAATTAAACCTCTTTTTCTTTTTTTATTCTTTTTTAATGTAAATGATGGATCTATTTGTTGGTTGTGTGGATTGTTTTATTTTGTGATGTTTGTAATATTTGGTAATTTGAAGAATAATAATGATCAAAAAATAAAATAAAAATAGGGGAGTTGTGATTACAGTTTCTCCATGCATGCAAGCCCTGGCATTGGTTTTCCTTCTAAAAATTCTAAAAAAGCACCTCCACCCGTAGAAATATGGCTGAAATTTTGATCTAGACCGAATTTAAAGACTGCAGCAGCGCTATCGCCACCACCAATAATGGTAGTTGTATTGGGCGAAAGATTGCTTATTGTTTGGGCTAAAGCTTTGGTTCCTTTAGAAAATTGTTCAAATTCAAACACTCCTACAGGACCATTCCAAACAACTGTTTGAGCCGTTTGTAAATACGTTTTGAAAAGTTCAATTGTTTGAGGTCCGATATCAAGTCCCATTACATCATCAGAAATATTATCATAACTATAAACAGCTGCTTGTGTTGTTGGCGAAAATTCTTTGCCACAAACAAAATCTTTAGGTAAAACGATTTTTTTGACTTCTGGAGAAGCTAATAATTCTTTTACTAAAGGGATTTTGTCTGCTTCTAACAAGCTAGTTCCTATGTTAAAACATTTGGCTTTAAGACAAGTATAGCTCATTCCTCCACCTATCAAAAGAACATCAACTTTTTGCAAAAGACTACGAATAACTCCAATTTTGTCAGATACTTTGGAGCCACCCAAAACAGCAACCAAAGGTCTTTGAGGAGTTTGGACAATTTTTTTGAGAAAAGATATTTCTTTTTCGACCAAAAAACCAAAGCATTTTTCTTTGATATATGTTGCAATACCTACATTAGAAGCGTGGGTGCGATGGCATGTACCAAAAGCATCATTGACAAAAACATCACCTAAAGATGCCCAATATTTGCCTAATTCGGGGTCGTTTTTACTTTCTTTTTTGAAAGGAACATCTTCAAAACGAGTATTTTGGACTACTAAAACATCCCCTGGAAGCATCTGGCCAACAGCTTGATTTAAGGTGTTGCCTTGAGTTTCTGGAACAAACTTTACTTTTTGTTGCAAATAAAAAGCAATTTTTTCAGCTACCACTTGCAAGCTAAAATGGGCTTTATCAGCTTCAGTTTTAACGCGTCCCAAATGAGAAAAAATAATAACTTTAGCTTTTTGCTGAACTAAATATTTTAAAGTAGGTAAAATAGCCTTAATTCTGTTGTCATCTGTGATAACGCTGTTTTCTAAAGGAACATTTAGGTCTGCTCGCAATAAAACTTTTTTATTTGTAATATTCATATTAGTTAAGGATTTTGTCATGCATTTATGCCTTTCACTTAGGAAATATTAATTATTTTTAAGTTATTTTTAATCTAAATTAGTAAATAGTTTGTTTGAATGGTTAATTTTATTTTTTTGTTGTTTTATTTTATTTATTTTATCCATCGTTTAGAGGAATAATGATTTTTAAATATTGGTATTATTTTATCGTTTATGTTTTTTAATTTTTTCAATTGTTGATTCTGGCAATTCGTCTTTAATGGCATTTAGTTCTTCTAAGTATTGGTCAAGTTCGCCTTCTATAAGGTTGTATTTGCGATTGGTAAAAGCTCCTATTACAAAAGTTAAAAACATTTCGCCTCCCATTAACCGTTGCTTTTCAAAATCATCAATTCTTTCCACAATAAATTGAATTTTTAAAGAAAACTGTTCTTTTAGTTTAAAATTATCGCATTCAATTAACCTAATTTTAATATCTTTAATTAACCACTTAATAAAACAACGTTTAGTTTCAATTTTTTTGCCTTTAAAATAACTGCGCAAGACTAAAATACCCACAACAATAGGTACAAGTGTTTTAATTGCTAATAACACAATAACTATGGTATTGTTGGTGTTCATATTTGTATTAGAACTTGCCATATTTTGGACCTTTCTTCTCTAAAATGTAAAAAAGAAATTTTTTATAATTGTAGCTATATTTTCTTAAGGGAAAGATTTAAAATTGGGAAATATTGATATTCAATAATTAAGCTTTGTTGATTGAGCCAAAAAGAGCTAATTTATGTCTCATTAATTCTTTAATAGCTAAAAAGCCGGGATTTAATAACTTACGCGGATCAAAGCCTTTGTCTGTTAAATCTTTTTTTTCTTCAATGTATTGTCTAGTAGCTTGGGCAAAAACTAATTGAAATTCAGTGTTGACGTTGATTTTTACTACTCCCAAAGAAATAGCTTTTTTAATCATGTCTTCAGGAATACCAGTGCCTCCGTGCAGCACTAGGGGCGTTTGTTTGTTGGTAAGTTCTCTAATTTTGGCAAAAACACTAAAATCAAGTCCTGTCCAATTATCAGGATATTTACCGTGCACATTACCAATTCCAGCAGCAAGCATATCAACACCTAAATCAGCAATTTGTTTGCATTCTTGAGGATCTGCAATTTCTCCTTGACCAATAATGCCGTCTTCTTCGCCGCCGATGCCCCCAACTTCTGCTTCTATTAAAAGTCCTTTTTGGTGACATATCTCGGTGATTTCTTTGGTTTTACTTAAATTTTGGGCAAAATCATAATGACTGCCATCAAACATAACAGAAGTGAATCCTGCCTCCATTGCTTGTTTGGCACCTTCATAAGAACCGTGATCTAAATGCAAAATAACAGGGACAGAAACCTTATAAAAGGCGTCTAGTTCTCTTACCATTGCAACGACTGTTTTAAACCCTCCCATATATTTCGCAGCTCCTTCGGATACTCCTAAAATAACAGGTGATTTTAGTTCTTCGGCAGTTTGTAAAGCAGCTTTGGTCCATTCTAAATTATTAATATTTACTTGAGCTATAGCGTATTCTTGTTGATGCGCTTTTAAAAGAACATTTTTATCGGAAGTTAACATTTAACTTAATCCTTTCTTTGGTTTTAGATTTGCATCTAAATTGTAATTAATGAGGTTTGTTAATTGGCTTTTGGACTAAAAAATAATTTAGGATTCTGGGTAGTTTTGCAAGTATAAGTGCAAAAAACAAAATATATTATTGTTGGTCAAAAGGAATGCAAATTAACAGTTTTAAAATCACAAAACAGAGAAAAAAATATAAAAATTATAAAAGTAAGTAAAAATGCATGCTGTTTTAAAATCAAAATCCAAAAGAAAAAATTAAACTAAATGATGTAGTTTTAAAAAATCATAGAATTTATCATCGTCGATATGAGGAGCTAAAAGATTGCAATTATCTTTTATTTCTTGGCAATGGGTGTTTTCC
Organism: Mulberry dwarf phytoplasma; assembly: GCF_056504655.1. Lineage (NCBI taxonomy): Bacteria > Bacillati > Mycoplasmatota > Mollicutes > Acholeplasmatales > Acholeplasmataceae > Candidatus Phytoplasma > Mulberry dwarf phytoplasma. The sequence continues at coordinate 559,251 of NZ_CM151418.1, forward strand.
AATCCGATGCCTACATCAGCTAATTTAAGCATTTCAACATCATTATAGCCGTCCCCTACACAAACTAATTGATGATGGGGGTAAAATTCTTTTAATTTTTTAATACCACAAGTTTTATTCACACTTTGAGGCACCAAATCAACACCACCATTAGTTCTCCAATAATACGCTTGCAAATCTTTCAAATCTTTAAGAAAATTTTGCAATTTTTCTTTGTTGGGTTCGAATAACCACACTTGATAAACATTGTTGTGCAGATGAAATTCAGGGTCCACTACAGATTTTTTATTAGTGCAGTAAAGTTCTCCTAATGAAGGTGGAATTAAGTCTTGTGGGCTTGGTACAATTTCTTGTGTCATTCCTGTAAGACCTATGTGAATTTTGGCTTGATGGGCTTTTGCGATTAGTTCTTTGACTACTTCTTTTTTAAAAGGTCTATCATCAATTACTTTATCAAAATATTTAGTAAGACCGCCGTTAAAAAAGACAAAATGTTTGAAATAAGGTAGCAAATTGCCTAAAACATCTATTCTTTTAATGTTTCTTCCTGTGGCAACTGCTAAAACATTATCAGGGTTTTGGGCTAAAGTTTGGATGGCTTTGATTGTTTGGGGAAAGATTTTTTTATATTTAGAACTTAAAAGGGTGCCATCAATATCAAAAATAAATAAAGATTCTTTTTTTTGTTTCATTTGAAACTCCTATTATCCTATCGTATTTGAGAAACACAAAAAATGATGAAATGCAAAAATGAAAGAAAAAATGCAAAAATGAAATTAGAAAAAAAAGGGGATGAATTAATTAATTGTAGCAAATTAAAATAAAAACCTTTGCTAAATGTTTGTCTTATTTTCCTAATTGTAAATTGGAATTAACAGCAAAAAGGACAATCATTTTTTTCAAAAATATCTTTAGTGGAAGCTAAGGCTTGTTTGCTTGCTATTTGAGCAAAAAATAAAAAATCCTCAGTTTGGAGGGAAGATTTTCCTGCTAAAATGCCATCAATAGCGGGTTGTTCTAAAATGGTTTTAATGTTGGTAACAGACACTGAACCGCCATAAATAATTCTCATGGCACAAGATGCTTGGGAAGAATAAATTGCAGTGACTTTGTCTCTGATTTTTTCAATGACTTTGTTAGCATCTTGGGGAGTTGCACTTTTGCCTGTACCAATTGCCCAAACCGGTTCATAAGCGATGATGATGTTTTGTAATGCTTCTTCTGGAACACCTGCAAAAATGTTGGTTAATTGTTGGTCTAAAAACACTTGGGTTTGGTTATTTTCCTTGGTAAGAAGCGATTCGCCCACACAAACAGTAGGAACTAATTTGTGTTTGAGAGCTGATAAAAGTTTTAGATTAACTGTTTGATCGGTTTCTCCAAAAAAAGTTCTTCTTTCGCTGTGTCCTAATAAAACGTGCTTGACACCTAATGAAAGCAAATTTTGTGGTGAAACTTCGCCAGTAAAAGCGCCTTCGGATTCATAAAACATATTTTGGGCCCCTACTTGTAAATTAGTGCCTTGGAGTTGTGCTAAGGAATCCAATAAGGTAAGTTGGGGGAAAATTAAAGTTTGGACTTGGGTTTGGTCAGGAACTTGCAAGCTTACTTTTTGGATGAATTCCAGGGCTTCGTCTTTGCATTTGTACATTTTCCAATTACCTGCAATCACTTTTGTTCTTGGTTTGTAATTCATAAATTACTCCTTTAATATTTTTTTTACAAAAAATAGATGGTGGACAAATTTGAACTAATTTTTTAAATCAATATTTTTGAAATGGAAATTGTTAAAAAGTTTTAAAATATTGAATTTAAATTTGTGATAAAGAGAAAGGAAAAACGCGAAAAGAGTTATTATTTTATATTAACATTTACAAATAAAATTATATCATAACAAGGCAAGGGCAAAAAGATTAAATGTTGAAAAAATATAAATAAATATGGTAGTTTGGATTTGTTTAAAAAGGTAAATTAAAGAGTATGAGAGCAAAAAAAGAACTCAAAAGCCAAGAATCAAACCTATCTAAAAAACCACCATGACCTGGAAGGAAACTTCCAAAGTCTTTGATGCCATAATCTCTTTTAAATTTGGAAGCTAACAAATCGCTAATTTGAGAAATAATAGAAATTAAAAAAGCATAGATGGGGAAACTAATGCAAGAGTTGCAATCAATAAATAAAAAGACCATCAAAACTGTTATAGTAGAGCCAAAAGTGCCTAAAATAGCACCTTTTTGAGTTTTTTTAGGACTTAGGTGAAAAGCTAGGGGTCTTGTCCCTAAAAAGGGGCAAAAACGCGGGAAACGTGCTAAAAAAGCAGAAGAATCAGTGAGCATAACTGCTAAAAAAAACAAAAGCAAATAATGCCAATGCAGGAAAAACAAAGAAAAAAGACAAGCCATCAAAAAACCAATATAAAAGGTGATAAGAAAGGTTTTGCTTACATCTTTAGTTTGCAAAAAAGGTAAAAAAACTAGCATTATTAAAACTAACACAAAAGGCAAGAATAAAAGAAGGAAAAAATTTAGGTTCGAGGAAGTTGATTTTGTGAGGGATACAAATGTGTCTTTATTAAGGAATAAAAAGTTTAATTGTTTTGCGTCTTTTATTAAGTTTTGATTTTGACAAATATTTGGATACAACATCAAACAAACAACTGTAAAAAATAATAAAGTAGAAGTGGCAACTAACCCAAATTTAATAAAGGTCTGTTTTTGGGTATCTTTGGGATGTTTGAGTATAAAAAATATTTCTTGCACTGCTTTTATTGCTAAAAGGGCAAAAACTACAAATTTGATTTCTAAAGGGGCATAATAATAAAAGAAAAAAGAAAATAAAACTAAGGTGGCCCCTGTTATTATTCTCTTTTTTATCATATAAACCTCCATTTTTTTAAAGCGAAAGGTAAAAATTGGCTAAAATTGTTGTATTTGGAAAACGAAATCATTTTAAGCTTTTAATAATTCAGTGTTTTTAGTGGTGGTGTGTTTTTCAATAAGTTTAATGTTTTTATCAGTTAATGTTTGAATTTGATTTAAATAAAAAGTTTCTAAATCTTTAGTAAGTTCCACTTTTTTGATTTTGTCATTGCCTTCGCGACGCACGTTTCTAATAGCTACTTTGGTCTTTTCTGCTAGTTGCTCTACTTCTTTCATTAAAGCTTTTCTTCTCTCTTCGGTTGGTTTGGGGAAAACAAGTCTTACAACTACACCATCAGTTTGAGGAGTGATTCCTAGATTAGATGACAAAAGAACTTTTTTAATATTAGGAATTAAAGTGCTATCGTAAGGTTTGATGTTGAGTTGGTTGCCTTCAGAAACGCTAATAGAGGCTAACGTTTTTAAAAAAGTGGGTGCTCCATAATAATTAACAGTAATTTTATCTAAAATATTAGGATTAGCAGTTCCAGTGCGAATATCGCAAAAGTTTTTTAACATTACTTCTTGGGCTTGAGTCATTTTAGTTTCTAACGACGCAAGAATATCTTTGGCAAGTTGTTGCATATTTATTCTCCTTTTGAACTAATAACAGTACCTATGTTGCCTTCTTTGAGTACAACTTTTTTGATATTACCTTTTTTTAACATATTAAAAATTAAAATATCGATGTTATTTTCTAAACAAAGAGAAGCGGCTGTAATATCCATAACTGCCAGTCTTTGAGATAAGATTTGTTGGTGTTTCATGTGTTTGATTAAAACGGCATCTTGATGTTTTTTGGGATCTTTATTGTAAACACCTTCAATATTATTTTTAGCCATTAAAATAACATCAATGTTTAGTTCAGCAGCTCTTAGGGCAGCAGCAGTGTCGGTGGAAAAGTAAGGAGAACCAGCCCCTGCACCTAAAATAACTACTCTATCTTTTTCCAAATGACGAATAGCTTTACGGCGAATATAGGGTTCGGCTACCGAAGAAACAGGAAAGGCAGTCATCACGCGTGTGATGGTATTTGTTTGTTCTAAGGCATCTTGCAAAGCTAAAGAATTCATGATAGTTCCAAGCATTCCCATATAATCTGCCTGAGAACGATCCATACCCAGTTCTTCACCAGTGCGTCCACGCCAAAGGTTGCCTGCTCCTACAATGATGGCAATTTTGACTCCTAAATCTTTGATTTCTTTGATTTCCCAAGCAATTTTTTTAATGGTGCGAGGGTCAATTCCGTATGAAGATTCGCCTTTAAGGGATTCACCACTTAATTTTAAAAGAATTTTTTTATGCATCCACAAAACCTTTCTTCATAAACATCTGCAACATCTTTAAAAGAGTCTAAATTTGAGTTTGTTAAATAAAGTATGAAATAAAGATTTTTGAATTATTAGTTGCCCATTTCCCAACGCACATAAGAAACTACATCAGTGTTGTTGGCTTTAAGATAATCTTTTACTTTTTGATCTGCATTTTTGACAAAAGGTTGTTCTGATAAACACATGTCTTTTAACATTTTGCCTAAACGATTTTCAACAATTTTTTCTATCATTTGTGCGGGTTTGTCGGATAATTCTTTGGCAGTTTGTTTATGTAAAATCTTTTTTTCTTCTGCTAAAAATGTAGGATCTACTTTGTCAGGAGTTAAAAATTGCGGTTTGGAAGCAGCTATATGCATCGCTATGTCTTCTGATACAGAAGGGCAGTCGTTTTTTAAAACTACCAAAACAGAAATACGTCCGCCTTGGTGTTTGTAAGTTCCAAAAGATTCTTGAGGCTTTTTAGTAACTTTTAAAACACGTTTAAGAGTAATGTTTTCGCCCAAAACTGAGGTTTTTTCTAACAATAATTCTTGAACGGTTTTATTTTGGTAATTAAAGGCTAAAAGGTCTTTGGCGTTAGATAATTGGTTTTTTAAAATAATTTCTCCAAGCACTTTTACTAATTGTTGAAAATGTTCGTTTTTGGAAACAAAATCAGTCTCAGAATTGATTTCATATAAAAAAGCGTTATTGCCAGCAAAAACAATATTAGTTATGCCTTCAGAAGTTGCACGTCCTTGTTTTTGAGCTGCTTTAATGATGCCTTTTTCTCTTAAAAACACGATGGCTTTTTCGATGTTGCCTTCAGTTTGTTGTAAAGCTTTGTGACATTCCTTCATTCCAGCATGCGTTTTTTGACGTAAATCCTTAATCATTTCGGCTGTAATTTTCATTTGTTGCTCCATTCTAAATTTTAATGATTTAATTACTTTTAATTATAAATTGTAAAAATAAAAATTGCGTATTGGTTAGTTAAGGACCAAAAAAAGTTTAATTATATTTGGTTTTGATTTTGATTTTGGTAAGATGGTTTTCTTGGTGAATCTTGGTAAGGACGTTTGTTAGGGGTATTGTAATTTCGAGGTTTTAATGGGTTTTTAGCATCAAAAGTTTCTGCTTTTTCAGCAACGCCACCAGTGCCTTCAACACAAGCATTAGCCATTAACCAAATAATTAATTTCACTCCTCTAATAGCGTCGTCATTAGCAGGAATAATGTAGTCTACTAAATCAGGGTCGCAGTTAGTGTCTACAATTCCAAAAACTTTGATTCCTAATTTGCGCGCTTCGGCAACTGCGATGCTTTCTTTTTCTGGGTCAACAACAAAAATAGCTTGAGGCAAGTCTTTCATGTCTTTGATGCCGCCTAAGAATTTTTCTAATTTGTCTCTTTTACGCTTTAATTGCACTACTTCTTTTTTAGGAAGTTTTTTCCAAAGTCCTTCTTCTTCTTGTTTGTGGAGCAAATGAAGTAATTCGATTCTTTTTAAAATAGTTTTGAAATTAGTTAATGTGCCACCTAACCAACGATGATCCACGTAGTATTGTTGTGAACGTTGCGCTTCTTCTCTAATCGCTGATTGAATTTGTTTTTTAGTGCCTAAAAATAAAGCTTTGCCGCCTGAAGTAATGATGTTTAGCAATTCTTGATAAGCTTTTTCAATTTCTTCTGAGGTTTTTTTCAAGTTGATGATGTGAATGCCATTTCTAGAAGTAAAAATGTAGGGTTTCATTTTGGGATTCCATTTGCGAGTGGCATGACCAAAATATACTCCTGATTCTAATAATTGTTTTGTTGTAACTACTGCCATTGTTATTAAAAACTCCTTTTTATTTTAATTGATATTTTTTGAAATATTGTGTTAAATTATGATAAAAAATAAATAAATGATAATTTTGTTTGTGTTTGGGCTTTTGCATTTTAACTATTTAATACATTTTTTAATTGTGAATTGTGTATCAAAATTGATCCAAAATGATGATGCATCATCAAGTTTTTATTTCTATTTGCAAATATTGTGCTAAATTGCTAAATTGCTAAATTTTTTAATTGTGTCAAAAATGTTTGAGCAATGCATTTATACATCCCTTATAATTAAATAAAAGCTTTTTTGCAAGTTTGTTTGGGGAAGGAAAATGGCGTTTTAATAATTATTTGATAATTATAAATTTATAAATCACAAATATAACAATTAAAAAAATAATTAAATAATCAAAATTGACGGGCAAAATGATTTTCCTAGTAGCAAAAACGGCAACAAACAAACAAATGCATTAAAAACCAAGAACAAAGAACAAACAATAAAATGTTTTTGAAATAATAAAAATAAAAATAAATAACTTTTTTCCTAACATATTTTACCATATTTAAAACCATTTAACAATGTTTTTGTTGATTTGGATACAATTTTGTTACTTTGTGCTACCAAAACCGCCTTTTCTGGCAAAATTATTTTCTTTTTGTTGGGTAATTTGAAAAAAGGGTTGAAAAATTCCTTGTGCAATTCTTTCGCCTTTACAAACTTGAACTGGGTTTTTAGAAAAATTATACAAGGCAATAAAAATATGACCTTCATTTTGCAAATTATTATAATAATCACTATCGACTACTCCCACGCCGTTGGCAAGGGTTAGTTGTTTTTTCAAGGGCAAAGAAGACCTTACATAAATTAATAAAACTTCGTTCCAAGGAAAAGATGCTTTAATTCCTGTGGGAACCAAAATGACTGTTTGCGGTGGGATTTCCATGCTTTGGGCTGCTTCAAAATCATAACCAGCGCTGAATTTGGTTTGACGTTGGGGAAGGTTGATTCCTTGATTTTGATAACTGCTTACTTTTTCAAAAAAACGGTTTGTTTTATTCATAAAAATGAAACCTTGGCTTTCTTTTGGGGTAGTTAGTAATTTTACTTTTAAATTAATAAATGAAAATCACAAAATAAAAATAATACAAAACGAGAGACAAAAAATAATTCAAAAGGTGGCAAAAATAAAAATTTTCAACAAAATAGGTTTAAATATTATAAAATTAAAAATATTATAAAATTAAAAATATTATAAAATTAAAAATATTATAAAAAAGTTAAAGATTCCAATCAACAACTTTAATTCCACAAGTTTGTAAATAAGTATTAGCACGAGAAAAAGGTTTAGTTCCAAAAAAGCCTCTATGAGCGGAAAAAGGGGAAGGATGGGGGCTTTTAATTATGCAATTTTGGGATTGACAAATATATTGTTCGTAGGTTTGAGCAAATTTTCCCCACAAAATATAGACTATATTTGGTTTAGCTTGCAAAGCTTGAAAAATAGTTTTGGTAAATTCTTGCCAACCAATTTGATGGTGACTTAAAGGTTTATCTTTTTCAACAGTCAAAATAGCATTAATCATCAAAACGCCTTCTAGCGCCCATTTAGTTAAATTATTGGTGCGAGCAGTAATTTGTAAATCATTTTGTAATTCTTTAAAAATATTGGATAAACTAGGTGGTTTTTGGAAGGTTTTTACACTAAAAGACAACCCGTGAGCTTGATTTTTGCCATGATAAGGATCTTGCCCCAAAATAACTACTTTTACTTTTTCAAAAGGAGTTAAATTAAAAGCTGCAAAAATATCTTCTTGATTGGGATAAATAATTTTGTGATTGGTTTTTTCTTCTTGCAAAAAAGTAAATATTTTTTTAAAATAAGGTTTAGTTTTTTGATTATTAATAATTTGTTGCCACATTAATTGTTTACCTTTTGGTTTGTTATTGTAAAATTGTTGTATTATTTTGTAATTTGGTGTTATTTGATTGCATTTTTGTAATTATTTGGCTGCTTTTAATTCTTTAATTAAGGAATATAAGAGATACGCCATAATCATTAAATAAACGATTATTAAAAACAAATATAAGGGATTTTCGAATAAAAAAGCAAAGAAAGAACCAATATAAGCAAACAGATCAGAAAAGAAATTTTTGATGGATGGAAAAATATAACGGTCTTTACAAACATATTTGCCTACAATTTTGTTATAAGGAATTTTTTGTTCGTATTTGTGTTGGGTATCATTTGCATCACCCCAAGTGCCAATTAATTCGTTTTTTGAATCATTATAAACGACTCTATGAATAATAAAACGATGTTTTTGGGCTGCTTGTCTTTCTTGTTCAGAAACATTAGGATTATTATAATTAGGGTTTTCAAAAATTACAACATCGCCGTTTTTTGGATGAGTTGTGCCTACTTTATAAGGTTTGGTTGCAGGATTTTTGGTGATTTGTTTCCCATCAACAGCACCAACAGGCATAAGTTTGGAAGCGTCCCAAACACCTCTAATAAAAACTAAATCCCCTATTTGTCCTGAATCCTCATTTTTAGGACCTTGTAAAAAAGGTTCCATACTACCAGAAGCCACAGGAAAAGCAGCAATGCCTAGATATTTGGCTGAATATTTAGGAAAAAAAGCATTCCCCAAAGAAGCAATAAAGAGATAGATTAGAAAAAAATCTAAAATAATAATCATACTTTTTTTTAAAATTAAAAGGATAGATTTGGTTTTTTGACTTTGTGGCGGAGTTTTTGTTTTATTTTTGAACATAAATAATTACCATAATAATCATTGTTTCCTTTTTTATTTATTAACTATGAATTATTTTCAACTATACAAATTAATTATAGCATAGAACAAGATTTTTTTTTGATGAATCAATTATAAGTGCTAAAAAAATATTATTATTATAAAATAAATGTTATAATATTATTGAAAATACCATATAATCTAAAGTATTATAAAAATGCTTAATCTCACAATAAATAAATTAAATGAAAGATAAATTAAATTACATCTAAGAATTTCCCAATAATAAATTAAAAAATATGAAAATTATAAAATTAAGAACTAGGTTCGCAACTATTACAACTACTTTTACATTATTGTTGTTAGTGGTGCTAATTTTTAAATCTTTTGACAATATTGATAATATAATTAGTATTGATAATATAAGCCCAACAAAAAGCAAACCTAATCATAATGTGGATGTTATTCAAGAAAAAATCTATAACATGGATGGAAACATTGACCATATTTTGGATTATGATAGCAAAACAAATAAAAAAATTAAACTCACAGCGTTTAATGGTGATGAAAAGTGTGTTTGGTATATCATAGAATATGATTTGCAAACTGCCAATAAAATGAAACATACTGTCTTTGAAAATGACAGAAATATCTTAGATATTAAAGAATACGATCCGCATACGCAAAAATTAATTAAAGAAATAAGTTTTGCAGAAAACAAATCAAATATTTTATATATGTATGAATATGATGCTAAAAGCGGAAATGTTATAAAAGAAACTCACCATAATAGTAAAAATGGCAAAGTAGAATATGTTTTAGAATATGATCCTCAAACCCAAAATAAAATCAAACATACAAAATATTTCCCTAATGGAAATATTGATTATATAAATAAATATGACCCCAAAACAGAAATAAGAATTTGGCGTGTAAAATACAAATATCAAAGCAAAAATGATGATAAAGAGGTTTATAATTATGATCCTAATAGTGGTGATGTCATAAAAAATAATGGTAATTAGAATTGTTTGGAAAGATGTTGCAAGGAAAAATCAGGTAATCTGTTTACAGGCAAAATCAAAACTAGTTTAAAAAAGATAGTTTTTTCATAATGATAAAAAGAAAAAGCATGCAAAAAGGGGCTTTTACATACTTTCATCCTAATATTTTTATTTAATTTTTTAATTGTTGTTGTTTTTTATGTCCTAAAGCTTTATTGATGTGCAAAAAGTCTTCTGGATGAACGTACAAAACTCTATCATCAGAACTGTAATAAGTTTTTTTAGTGTAATCTTGTAAAATTTCGAACTGCATTTCTTCGATGTTATTTAATTTTTCTAAAACTTGTTTTAAAGTTTCTGGGATTTCATCCCAAAAATTCTTTTGTGAGTTAAAAGTTTGGGCATTATTAGGAATGGTATCAGCTTTGGATTGCTGTTGTTTTTCTTCTAATTCTTTAATTTTTTGTTTCATTTCTAATTCAAAGATCTTTTGATTAAAATAAGTTTCAAGCATTTTATGCTTTAATTCTAAAAGATCGGTTTGCGAACGGTTGTTATCTTTTTTGTCCATCATCTCCATTAATTTTAAATTAATTAAACAATTAGAATCAAAGTCTTTGTTATTAATCAAAACATTGGGAATTTGAGGTTGTTCGTTTTTATTGTCGTTGTTTTTGCTCTCTTTAGACGGTTTGGAAGGACTAAAAAAAGCTGCAATACGAAAATTAACAACATAAATGAAAATTAGCGTTTTAATCACTAATTTTACTAAAAGAAATATCAATACAGGGAACAAAACAGCGCCAACAACCAAAATCCAAGGATTATTGGAAACCCAAGTTACCAATTCTTCAAATCTCAAAAAACCAACCTCCTAATAAAAGCGTTTGTAAAAGTTTTATACTTTATTTGCTAGCTTTATAAAAACTTAAATATAGCTTATATTTATTTTATCATAAAACTTTATATCTACACCTTTATTTAATCAAAAAAAGAAACAATTGTCAATGGATTTTGGTGGTTTTTTAAGATAAAGTTGTTTTTTTGGGTAGTTTGAAAAAGATAAATAAGGTTTTTTTAGATTTTAAGAGCAAAATGATTAAAAAATGCGTTTTAAAATATCTTAATAAAGCAAAAAAATGATTGTCAAAAAAATTAATTGTTTTTTTATTTTATTAAAATATTTTTATTGGGGTAATTTTTTTGGCAGGGATATCAGGATTCGAACCCGAACGAGCGGTTTTGGAGACCGTTATGCTACCATTGACATCATATCCCTTCATTTACAAGTAGGTTGCATGGTACGGGTGACAGGATTTGAACCTGCACGCCTAAGCGCTAGATCCTAAGTCTAGTGCGTCTTCCATTCCGCCACACCCGCGTTTACCTTTGTTATTTTCGTTCGTTAATCACTCATAAACACTTATAAAATGGCAGACCCAGCTGGATTTGAACCAACGAATCACGGAGTCAAAGTCCGTTGCCTTACCACTTGGCTATGGGCCTCAATATAACTTTATAATCTGGATATTTTATTATTAAATAATGTTTATAATAATTTTTGTATTTTTATATTTTGTGAAATATATTCTGGGGCGGCTAGTGGGAATCGAACCCACGCATATCGGCGCCACAAGCCGCCGCGTTAACCACTTCGCCATAACCGCCAAATAATTTTAATAATTAAAATTCCATAACATAGAATATTATACCTTGATTTTGTTAATTTGTAAAGTAAAAAAGTTAGGTGGGTTGTTTTTTGAATGATAATTGAGTGTTTTTATAAGTTTTTTGCAGTCAATATTTTTGGTGTCGATGTTTAAAAAAGATTTGAGGGAATAAATTGAGATAAAAAATGTGCATTCCAAAAACCTCAAAAGAAAAAAAGATAAGTATAAAAAGTTCCAAAAACAAATGCAAAAAAAACGCAAAAAACAAATGCAAAAAAAACAAATTACCAAAACATTTCCCAACAACAAGCCCTTAAAAAACAAATTCTTAAAAAACAAGTTCTTAAAAAAATAATATGAGCGACGAAATTATGGAAATTATTTTTATCAAAATGAAACTGACTTTGCAAACTAACAAAAAATAGCTAATTTTAGTTGGCGGAGGAAGAGGGATTCGAACCCTCGCATCTTTTGGATCTACACGCTTTCCAAGCGTGCCTCTTCGGCCACTTGAGTATTCCTCCAAAAAGCCCAAAAACTATAAAAGTGATTGGGTTTGTGATTTAATTATTAGCCGCAACAGCAAAAACATTCTTGCTGATCGTCTTTATCTTGATTAGTTTGATTTTGTTGTAAACGCAAAACATCTTGAGCAATAGCAAGTTCTTCATTGGTAGGAACAACAAAAGCTTTGATTGCAGAATCAAAAGTTGTAATAAGTTCTTGTTTGCCTTGAACTTTGTTTTTTTCTTCGTCTAACTTAATTCCTAAAACTGATAAACGTTTAATAATTTCAGAACGGAAAAAAGAAGAATTTTCGCCAATACCAGCTGTAAATACTAAAGCATCAACGCCTTTTAATAATACGTAATAACTAGCAATATAATCAACTATACGCTTAACTTGGATGTCGTGTGACAAAATGGCTTGCTGGTTGCCTTCTTTAATGCTTGCCAAAATATCACGAGTGTCATTAGAAATACCTGATACTCCTAAATAACCTGATTTTTTATTCAAATCATCGATAACACAAGCAACAGTTTTGTTTTCTTTTTCAGCTATAAATTTCACTACTGCAGGATCAATATTGCCACTACGAGTTCCCATAGGAACCCCTTCTAACGGAGTAAAACCCATAGAAGTATCAACTGATTTACCAGAATCAACTGCACATAAAGAAACGCCGTTGCCAGCATGACAAATAATGATTTTGGCGTTTTTTTTACCCAAAATTTGTTGCATTTGCTCAGTTATGTATTTATAAGATGTACCATGAGCTCCGTATTTTCTAATTTGGTATTTTTGGTACCAGTAATAAGGAGTGGCGTATAAAAAATTAACTGCGGGCATACTTTGATGAAAAGTAGTATCAAAAACAGCTACTTGAAAAACTTGGGGAAGTACTTTTTGAAAAGCTTTAATACTTATGATGTTTGCAGGATTATGTAAGGGAGCTAGGTCGCATAAACTTTCAATTTGAGCAAGAGTTTTTTCAGTTAAAACAGCAGAATCGCTAAATATTTCTCCACCTTGAACTACGCGGTGCCCTATCCCTTCGATTTCTTCCAAAGTATTAATAACTTTTTTTTGAATCAAAGCATCTAGCAATAACTCTACTGCTGTTTGATGATTTAGCACTTCTAATACTTGTTTGTCTTTTTTGTCTTTGGTCTTCATTGTAAAAACAGCCTGATTGCTACCGATTCTTTCAACTAAACCTGAAACAATTACTTCTTGTTGTGGCATTTCTAATAATTGAAATTTTAAAGAAGAACTACCAGAATTTACCGACATAATTTTCATATATTTTTCTCCGTTTTTTGATGTGTAATAATTTATTTGTTGTTTGTATATTAATTTTAATTGTTGTTTGACTTAATTTTTTTGGGTTGAGTTTGGGATTGGGATTTTAATTATTTGTTATTTGATTTATTTTTATTTTTAATTAATAATTTCTTTTAATGAGTGGAATTATTTTTGGGTTTGTAATTATTTGTTTGCAAGTTTGATTTCTTTGTATTGTTGGAAATTTTTCAATTTGTTATTGATTGTTTGGCAAAATTTCAAGCAAACGATATATGCCCCAAGCATGAAAACAAGTTCCTGCCATAACAAAAAGATGCCAAATAAAATGAAAATATTTTTTATTATCTTTAACATAAAAATAGATGCCTAAACTGTAAAAAACACCGCCCAGTAAAACAAAATGAAAAATATTGACTTTCCACATTGCAGGCACTAACAAAAGCCCACTCCATCCAAGCAAAGCATAAAAGATTAAATGAATGATTTTCCCTTTATTCATCCAAAAAACTTTACATATAATACCTGAAAAAGCCAAAATACATTGGCAAACAAAAAAGCATTGTCCTTTGGAAATTGGCACATTTGATTGAGGAAATAAGGGTTTTTGCAATTCTGGCAAAAGTAACAAAATAGGGGCAAAAGTTCCCCAAATTAATAAATAAATACTAATGTGATCGGTCTTTTGAAAAAAATTATGAGCTTTGGTAAAGGATAAAGAATGATACAAAGTACTCATCAAATAAAGAATAATCATCGATATGCTAAAAACAAGTACAATATAACCGTTAGGATTTGACATTACAGAGGCTTTAAGACAAAAACAAACAAGAATAAAAACTCCTAAAGGAATCATTAAACCATGGGAAATGGCATTGGCAATTTCTTCGCCCAAAGTTTGTTTATCACTTGGTTTAGTAGCCCATTTCACAATAAAACTCCCTTCTTGCTTGGAATATGTAGCAATTACTGAGATTATAAAAAGTTTAGAAATTAAATAAGTTATAAGGAAAATAAGGAAACATTTAAAAATAATAATTAACTTTATTAAATAATTTATAAATTAGATTAAGTTGTAATAAAAACTAATTCTTATATATTTTACCACATAAAAGTAGTTGCTAAACTAAATTTGTAAATTGACAAAAGATAAAATATGAATTTTTCAACATTTCCAAATATAATAATGTATAGTCAGTCAATAATAGTATAATATTTAAGGAAACTAGTTTTCCATAGAAAGGATTTTGTTATTTTTCATGAAATCTATTCAAACTAAATACTACAAGTATTTAATAATTATCACATTTATTATCGCACTAATAATTTTGTTATCTGCAATTATTTTTATTAAACAAAAAAATAAATCTGTTCCTAATGCAAAATTAACCCACATCCTTCCTGAAATCAAACCCGATACCAAGACAAACATTATTGAACATTATTTAGGTCTCAATCCTAATTTAGAAAATTTAAAAACCGAATTTAGAAAAATAAACCCTGATTGGAACCAAGAAGTTTTTGCTTATAATTATCATATGCTTTCTAAAAGTAATGCAAATCAAAAAATTACTGATGCTATCCAACACAAAATTTTTGCTATTTTTTTAAACTTTAATGATGAAAAAATGAAATCATACCAAACCCAAAATAATCTTTTAGATGCCTTAAATCAAAATCAAAACAATAAAATGCATATTTTTTGGAAAAAAGAAAAACCAAATACCGAACTTATATTAGTTTTAAAAGACCAATTATTGCATAACACAAATAAATGGCAACAAACAGCAACAAATATTTTGGATAAAATACAAACCTATATTAATAATGATATAGATCAAATATTAAAAAATCAACTAAGCTTGCTTGAAAAAAATAAAATTATAATTGATATGAATGCAGGCAAACTCAAAATCACAGACATTAAAGATTTTATAAAACAAAATTTGATGGCTAATGCAAATGCCAAACTTGAATCTAATCCAGAACAAAATATTTTAATAAAACAATTAAGAAAACAATCTTTTAATTTAATGGAGTTAAGAAACAAATTCCAAACTCTCCAAAAAATAATTCAAAAAATAGCTCAAAATGGTAATATAACTACCATATTTCAAAAAGATATGCAAGAATTAGAAAATCTTATAAAAACAACTATATTAGAAATTATAAATGAATCTGATAAATTAAATATATAATTTGGTAAATGACTAATTATTTTTCAAATCCATTTTTTTCCTCAATTCTTCCAAAACTTGTTCTACAATAACTTTCACTTGAGGATTGACAAAAAGAATCTGATTTTTAACTTCAAAATGAGTTTTTTTACTACAATTTTTCAAAATCACAATTTTTAATTTATCAATATTAACTTTTTTCAACATTCTTCTAATTTTTTGTTCTTTAGCTTGTCTTTTTAACATGAATATCGCCTTTTCGTTTTATTTTTATTAATAAATTATTTTTAGTTCATCAAATAAAATAATATAAGTTATTTTTTTAATGCCGTTTTTGCATTTCAGCTTTTATTTTAATCTTTTAGACATAAATTTTGGCTTGATTTTATCTTTACCATATTTGGTTTTCTTTTTTACCTTTATAAAGATATTATACAACTTTTAAAATAACTTTTTTATAGCGATAGATTACACGCGTGTTGGTTATTTACGTGCAGCCCCGCTCCAAACCGTACAAGCAAGTTTCCAAGCATACGGCTTTCCCATTCACAGCCTATTTCTAGGGTCTTCTAAATATCACTATTTAGTTGATTGATTATTCAGACGTTTATTTTCATTTTTAAAGCTTTTAATTTGTTCGTTGGTTTTCCTTCTATGGCACTGTTTACACAATACCATCGTTGATTTATTCATCACACTCTGCCAGTTGCGATTTCGCACCGTCTTAGTGTGATGTATTTCCAACTTACCGTCAGTCCTTTGGCACCTTTCACATTTTTCCGCTTTGAGACGGTCTGTGAGATGTGTGCGGCCTAAGAGGTTATTTGGATTTGGAATGATATCAGGGTTAAAATCCTTATATCTTCTCATCCGTTTAATCCTATCCCAGGTGTACTTCGGCCAGGTTTCACATCTTGGTTTTGTTTTTATCCTGTATTTGACACCCCAAGTCCCATGTCCTTGGCTCAGCTTCCTGCGGACCCTAGCGATGGAAGTTCTATGTTTCCCCGCTATTGTCTTTAAACATGAATATTCTGCAACATAAGCCAACTTTGTTAATTGACTTAGATTTCTTCCATATGCGAAGTATCTGATTATACCCTCAACCACTCCCTTATAAGTCCGAATTATTTCTAATTCGTCCCTATAATGGAGCTGTTTATCATGTATAATCTTTCTCTTCCTCTCAGAGGTCACCATCCATTTTTGGCCTCTTTTATCTATTTCATCCTTTAGAATAACGATATCGGTTTTTCCGTTAAGCGTTTTCCTTGTGGATTTATTTCTAGCCGATGCTATTGGATTGACTCTGATTATATAGGAAAGAAATTTTATTCCTTTGTGTGCGGGTACAATTTTGGATTTGTCGTAGGATATTGACAACCCCAAATCTTGTACCAACCAAGATACCACTTTTTGTTGTAGTTCTCTGGCCTGTTCGCTTGTTCCCGTACACCCTATGATGAAGTCGTCCGCGTATCGAATATATTCTACTCTAATGTTTGGATTTATGTTAATTCTGCTCGCTATTTCGGCTTTTCTTGCAAGTCCTAAATGACGTATTTTTCCATATTTAGGATTGGCCTTCCTTTTTGGTATTCCTTGTTCTATTAATTTTTCCATTTTTCCATCAATCTCATGAAGATAAATGTTAGCTAATAAAGGAGATATAATTCCCCCTTGGGGGGTGCCCGAAAAGGTCTTTTGAAACGCCCAGTTATCCATTATGCCTGCCTCCAACCATTGTTTTATGGTTTTGAGGGTTTTGGCTTTACGGATGTCTTTGCTGAGAAGTTTTAACAATATGTCATGATTGATTGTGTCAAAGAAACCTTTGATATCAATTTTAATCAGCCATTTTATTCCTTTGAATCTCTCCTTAACGCGTTTAATTGCATCATGTGGTGATTTGTTAGGTCTAAATCCATAACTCCATTTTGAGAATTTTACTTCATAAAATGGATTGAGTAGTTGGTACATTGTCTGTTGGATTATTCTATCATCAATTGTGGGGATACCTAACGGTCTTTTGTCTCCGTTAGGCTTGGGGATATAAACTCTCCTGAGGGGCTTGGGTTGGTACTGGTTAGTTCTGTATTTCTCTTTTAGTCCAACTAGGTATTTCAAATCTTTACCATCAATCGTTTGACCGTCCGTCCCATGCGTTCCTGCACCGTCATTCCCCGCAATCTTGTTGAAGGCAAATGTGATGTTATCCAGGGAATTCATTCCTTGTTGCAGTTCCTTTTTCAAGGTTAACTTGTTTAATGATTTTGTCTGAATTTTTGTCAGTAAGTTTGAAAGCTTAGAAGCTTTATCTGCTTCAGTTGGTTGCATTTGCATCAACCTCCTTTCTCCCGAATTGAATAATCCTGTGAATCTAACTTCTTCGCCTTGTACCTAGCTTTCTTAGGCTCCGTGTGAGGGCAATTATCTTGGTTATTCCAAACCAAGTTTTAATTCCTCCGACTACTAAAAGCCTCTTTATCCTTGAGCCCAAAGGCTTTTCAATTCCCTTTGTTTGGTATAGCTTTTAGGATTCTCAAATTTCTGACATAATTATGCCTGATAGTTTTAGGTTCGCTTTCGTTGTTAAAGCTTGTGGCTAGACTAGAACACTTTGTTTCCGTCAACGATATCATGAAGGGTGCTATTTAAAGCGACATGTGATTATATATGAAGACAAATCTAATATCTTCATATCTTCCTTCATTTCAGGGATTTCAATAACTTGCCCTGACGTTATGAGATTACGATAATTTCCACGATTAGGGATTTGCACCTTTTCCATGACTATCTTAGTCTTGCGAAAGCATCTTGGCTAGTTATTTCACCTCACTTCGCTTTTACGGTCTGCTGTAATCCGCCATTCTTTCGTTTGGCTGACCGACCGCATGACCTCACGGAATAATCAAGTCCGTGGCAATTGGCTAGATTGCTATAATGGTGCGTTTATTCGCGCCCATATTTTGTCATTATTGTCATTATTTTTTAATATATTTCATCATTTCATTATTCCTATCATTTAAATTTGAGGTGTTCCATTTTTTTAGACACTTTTTTATTTCAAAATTACTCTTTAAGACTTAAAATTAAATAGATAATTTCATATCTTTTCAAACTAACAAATAATTTCATTAAACTTAAAAAGTGTCTAATGTTTTTTCATAATTTGCTAGTTTCAAAAGATATTTTTTTTAAATATTTTATCCCTACACTATATATAGGTCGAAAAAATGAAAAACTCACCATAAAAACGACATGGATTAAATTTTTTTACACAATAATGCGGAATTTTTGATTTTTATAGAAAAAAATGTACAACAAAACAACCTTTTTCCAAAGGTTATAATTTTATATATCCATAATTAAATATTTATCTAAAAGTTTGAAAGTATTGCAAAGGAGATAAATTGTTTAATTTAGTTAATAACCATTTATTATTCCAAAAAGAAGGGAATTGGTTGATAATTTTTTTGATTTTACTTGGTGTTTTTTGGAATAAAAAGGGATGTTGGTTGGATAAAATACTTTTCATCTGGCCAAAAAGATTTTCAATGACAGCGTTATCACGTGGGGTTGCTTTACGAGACATACTAATTAAAAACCCTTTTTTAGTTAAAACTTTTTGTACTTTTAGAGATTGATAAACTTTACCTTGGTCTGAATGAATAATACAAGGGGTTTTTAAAGTAGGAATTTTTTTGATTGTATTTAAAATTAATTCTTTATTTTGTCGGTTTGAAGTGTGGGAGGCAATAATTTGATTATTAAAAGAATCAATAATACACGAAAAATAAATAAATCCTTGGGGAGTGGGAAAATAAGTAATATCGGTAAATAGTTTTTTCATGGGTTGGGAGGTAGTAAAGTTTTGATTAATTAAATTTGGGACTACTTTGAGGTTAGATTCTAAATTTTTATAATAATATTTATTTTTTTTAGGCCTTAACTTACAACAAATATTATTTTCTTTCATGATAAGATAAACTTTTTTCTTAGTAATAAATTCATTAAAAATTTCTTGGTATAAATCAGTAATTTTACGATGACCGTAAAAATATTCATGTTGTAAACATAAAGTTTGAATACGTTGTTGTTGCAAAAAATGTTTTGTTTCTTTTAATTTTAACTTTTTTTCAATTTTTAGCCAATAATAATAAGTACTTCGATTAATACGAATTGTTTTTAAAATGGTAGTTAAATTGAGATCTTTGACAAATTGTTTAACCAGTTTAAAAACTATTTTTTTATTAATAGTTTGAATGTGAGAAACCATATTTTGTAATAATTTTAATTTTTTCTTTAATTTTTGCATCATTAACCCCAATTATCTTAATATTTTTTATTCATTACAAAAATAATTATAACTAAAAAATGCATTAAAAATTAATTTTAAAATATATTTATTAAATTATTATATAATATGATTAGTATTCTAAGACGAGCAGAGCGAACTAGGCGGTCAGCCGAAGTACATTACAATTAACTATTACCCCCTTTCTTATGAAGTCCCCTTTGGGGATTTAGGGGGTATTTTAATTTGACCGTTAAATTTTTTAATTTGACGGGCACCTGGTTAGATAATATATTTTATCTAAACATTATATGTCATGATATAATATAATAAATTTATTATTTATAATTAAATATAAAAACCCTTGATAGGTTTTTATATTTAATTATTATCATTAATATTATTATATTTAATATTAAATATAATAATATTAATGATAAATCTTTCTTATTAGGTTAAACCCGAATTAAGTATTATCTATCACAACCCAATTCAAAACAGCCTTGGAGGGCTTTTTGAATTGGTGTTTAGGTTTACCCACGGGTTTAACCTAATAAGAAAGATGTACAATATATATATAGGCCGAAAAAATGAAAAACTCACCTATAAAACGACATGGGTTTCATTTTTTTACACAATAATGCGGAGTTTTTGATTTTGGGGTAGTTGTGCCATATAATAACAGGGTTAAATGGCAAATTGCTTACCATAAACACTAGCGATTTTGTCTGGAAGAGACAAAAAAATGAAAAAAAGTTGTCAAAAAACGATCAAAAAAATCTCCCTTAAAAATAAAAAAATGACCCCTCAAATGAGGTGGTCTAAATTAGTTTTAAAAAATGATTCGTTTTAATTTATGTCAAAATTGTAAAAATTAAAAGTAAGTGTTTTCCTAGGGTTTTGAGGACTGCTTTTTCAAGAAATTGAATTTAAGGGGGGGTATAAATTAAGACTAGGGTTATTACCCTAATTGGATTTAAATCAAAGCGAGAGGGGCAAAATAATGCGTTTAAGAGGCATTTGGGATTTTGTAGCTTTCATTTTTTAACCACTTTTAGGTTCTGCTGTAATCCGCCATTCTTTCGTTTGACTGACCAACCGCATGACCTCACGGAATAATCAAGTCCGTGGCAGTTGGTTAGGCTGCTGTAATTAAGCGTGTATTTGCTCCCAATTTGTAATAATAGTTCCGTAGATGTCGTTTTTTCAATCTCGGGGTTGATATTAATAATATAAATATTTTTTTAATTCACTGTTTTTTTAAAATCTTTCTTAGCTTACGATGCTTATAAACTAATTTTTGAATTGTATCATAAGTTAAATTACTAATTTGCAAAAACTTATAAAGATGTTTCAAAGCAATTTGATTTAAATTTTTGTTAGATTCACAAAAATTATATTGATGAAAAGGATCATATAAAAAAACATTAAAATACCAAATATCTTGTTGTTTAATAAAATAACCAATAACTCGTTGACATTTATCAATACTTATTTTAAAAATATTTTGTTCAGAAAGAAGATCTTTAATATCGTTTGTTAAATTACAAAATTTTTTTATTTTACTTAAAGGTTCTTTTAACAATTTACAATGTTTGGTTTTTTTAATTTCATCAAACGTTTTGTTATTAAAAAATTTTAAAAGTTTATTTTTTAATTTATCAAAATCTAAACAAAAAACATTTGTTAACAAAATATATCATTTGGATTTTTTCAATATTTTCTTGAATTGCTTTGATTTTTATCATAATTTAAATTGCATTGCCCTTTTTAGAATAATATTTTAAAATAACTTCATTCGTAATAGAATTTAAATTCCAATCTTTTGAGATAAAACAATTACACCATGGTGATAGATCTTTATGAGTTAATTTAACTAAAAAACTTGAAGTTCGGCTTCCGTATCGCTTTAATATATGATTTATTATTTTTTTTGTTCAGAAGTAAAACGATCTTCTTTAAAATTTTCTTTTATTTGATCACTTTTTTGAAATCCAGAAGTATAAGATAAAGTTTTTAAATATAACTTTGGGGAAACAGGACCATACTCCCATGCTTCGAAATCATTAGGAAATAATTCTTTTTTATAATCTACATAATACTTACAATAAACTAAAAAAACAAACTTTTGAAGTTTCATTTTAGTATAATCACTTTTATTTTGATAATTAATAATATATTGTGCTACATCTAGGATATCAATTTGAGTTTGTTTTTGCATTGCTTGCCCCTTTTTATAATAATTTTGCATATTGGTATTATAACACAATTGTTTAATTAACCCTAATTCTTTTTTTAATTTATTAAGTTGCTTCAATAGTTTTTTAATTTGATATTTCATTTCATTCTCCTTACTTTATTTTTTGATGAACTTTTTTTGTTGTAATCAATTTGTTGGGTATTAAATAAAAAAAGGTTCCTCTTAAAGGAACCTTTTTATGGTATTAAATGTGTTTGGTGTTTTTTAAAAATAGTTTTATTCAATTACAAAATATAATTATAATGTTTGTTGTAAAAAATTAATCTTAATGGGTGTGTGTTTAATTTATTAGATCGATGAGTTAAAAAATACAATTTTGTTTTATTTTTTTTAAAAATTCATGCTCGTAACAAAAAAATAGAACCTTTAGTGGATTTTAGCCATTTAGCTAAAAGAACTCCAGGAATGAATGGAGCCCAACTTGCAGCTGTTCTTAATGAAGCCTCTCTTTTAGCAGCCAAAAACCAAAAAGCTTTTATTACTATGCATGAATTAGAAGAGTCAGTTGACAAAGTTTATATGGGACCTGCCAAAAAATCTTTAGTTATTCATGAAATAGAAAGAAAAATGACAGCTTACCACGAAGCAGGACATGCTGTTATTGTAATGAAGCACCCTCATAGTTCTGAAAAAGTAAGAACCCTCACTATTACTCCAAGAGGAGGCGCTCTAGGTTATATGTGGCCTACATCTGATAAAGAATATTTTTGCAATACCGAAAAACAACTCACCTATAACATCGTTGTTGCCTTAGGTGGAGCAGCCGCTGAAGAACTCTTTTCTAAAGCTAGAACTAATGGAATGTATTCCGATCTTAAACAAGCTACTCGCACTGCTTTTGGGATGGTGGTTTATTCAGGAATGAGTCCTTTAGGATATATTAACTTTGAAAAATGTTCCGAACAAACTCGTTATCAAGTAGACCAAGAAATTAAAAAAATAGTAGATGAATGCTACAAACAAGCTAAAAACATTTTAGAAAAAAATAAAGTATTAGTAGAAAAAATAACCCAAACTTTATTAGATAAAGATACTTTAAGCCAAAAAGAAATTTATGCTTTAGATGAGACACAACAACCAGAAGCACAAAAAGAAAATTCTGAAAAAACTAAAACCAAAGCAGGTAATAAACCTAACAAAAATAAATTAGCTACTGTAAAAAAATAAATTAAAATCGTTTACACACATTAATTACAATCAAACAAATCCCAAAGAGGCTTTTTAAAGTCTCTTTTTTTATTAATCCCAAATGATTTATAATTTTGTTATAATTGAAGTATCAAACCCTCAAAAACTAAAGCAATAAGGAAAGCAAGGATAAAAAATTGATAGCTGAAATAATTATAGATATAAAAACTACATATCAAGGAATTAACAAACCTTTTGATTATTTGGTACCACCCCATTTTGAAAAGATAATCAAAAAAGCAATGAGAGTTGTAGTTCCTTTTGGTAATGCTAATTCGCAACGCTTAGGCTATATTATCAATTTAAAAGAAAATAGCAAGTTCAATAAGAACTTAAAAGAAATAATAACTATTTTAGATGAAACTCCTTATTTTGATCAAGAATTTTTTTTATTATCCCAAGAAATGTTAAAAACTCCTTTCATTATTAAAGCCTTAGTTTATGAAACTATTTTCCCCAAAGAATTTGTAAAATCTTTTTTAAAAGAAATTAAAATTATAAATAAGGAGTTATTTCCTGAAAATCTCAAAGGTTTTTTCGCAAACAAAAAGGAACTTTTTTTAAATCCCAAAAACAAATCCCAAGAAAAACTATTAGAATATTTTACAAAACTATCTAAGAAAAAAATTGTCATAATCAAAGATATTTTACAACTCAAAGAAAAAAACACTGAAAAAAAAATATGCATTTACCACCTTAATCCGCAATTAAGTGAACAAAAAGATATAAAATTAACACCCAAGCAAAAAGATTTTATTGCAAAATTAAAAGAATTAAAACCTTTAAAAATGTTAGATAAAACAAGCTCAAATGAAATCAAACATAGCAAACCAAAAATAAAAACTCAAGAAATCACAAGAAAAAAAGCCTTAGAATTGACTTCAAACAGCATTATTCAATCCTTAATCCGCAAAAAGATTCTTTTACAAACAGAACAAAAAATAAGTATAGTTCTAAATCACAACTTTGATTTACTTGCAGAAGACAAAAAAATAATTTTGAATGAAGAACAACAACAAATAGCACAAAAAATAAATCTTAACTACCACAAAACTTATCTTTTACACGGAAAAACAGGCTCAGGCAAAACTGAAATTTATCTCCATTTAATTACCAAAGTTCTCAATCAAAATAAACAAGTTTTATTATTGGTACCTGAAGTAATGTTAATAGCTCCTTTAATGCAACGCCTCCAAGCCAAATTCACAAACAAAAATATAGCTATTTTACACAGTTATTTAAGCCCCAAAGAACATTTAGACCAATTTTTAAAAATCAAAGAACAACAAGCCTGCATTGTTTTAGGCACTCGTAGTGCTATTTTTGCTCCTTTAAATAATTTAGGAATTGTCATCATTGACGAAGAACACGACGAGGCTTTAATAGAAAAAGAGCGCGCCACTTATGATGCAAGAACCTTGGCACAAATAAGGGCTAAATACCACAAAATTCCTTTAATTTTAGGAAGCGCTACTCCTTCTTTGGAAAGTCATTATCAAGTTTTACAACAAAATTATCAACTTTTAAGCCTTACCAAAAGAGCTTTAATTGATGCTTTACCTACCATCGAACTTGTAGACATGAAAGAAGAATTAAAAAAAGGCAATTTAGAACCTTTTTCCCAAAGCCTTAAACATGCATTAAGGGAAGTTCTAGCCAAACAACAACAAGCCATTTTATTTATCAACACTAAAGGTTTTGCACCATTTGTTTTATGTCGTTTTTGCGGCTTTGTCCCCAAATGCCATAAATGCAACAATAGCCTTACTTTTTATCAAAAACAAGAACTATTAAAATGTAGTCATTGCAACTATAAAGAGCAATTTACACCAAAATGCATGCGCTGCTCCAAAGAACAAATAAAAGAAGTAGGCGTTGGTATCGAATACATCAAAGCTTATCTCCAAAAAGAATTTTTGCAAGCAAGACTTATCAAATTTGATTCAGATACTATCACAAAAATTAGTCAATACGAAAAATTATGGAACGATTTTAATCAAGAAAAAGCAGATATTTTGTTAGGAACTCAAATGATTGCCAAAGGACTTGACTTTCACAAAGTTACTTTAGTAGGTATTTTAATGGCAGATTCTTTACTCAAAATTCCTAGTTTTAAAGGCTCAGAAAAAACCTTTCAATTACTCATTCAAGCAGCAGGACGTTGTGGCAGAAAAGAACAAGGCAAAGTAATTGTGCAAAGCTATAATATAGACCATTTTGCAATTAATGCGGCAGTCAAATATGAAGAAAAGGAGTTTTTGAGACAACTTTTAGAAGAAAGAAAAATGTCACAAAACCCTCCATTTGGATACCTGAGCCAAATTTTAATCTCTCATAAAGATTTTAAAAAAACTTTTGATATTGCTTACCGCATCAAAGCAGCATTGGCCAATCGCTTTTCACACAAAATAACTGTTTTAGGTCCTGTTTTATCACTTATTCCTAAAAAAAATAACCGTTATCGCTGTTTATTGACACTAAAATATAGCATTTGGCCTTTGGATCTAGATTTTATTTTGGAAAACAACATTCACCAAGATGCTTTAATTATTTTTGATAGGTTTGCTAATTTATTGTAAACAAATTATAAAATCCAAAGATAAATTAAAATTGCATGGAGGCAAAAAAGAAACGCCAAACCAAAAGGCAACAATAATAGCAAACAGAAGTTTTTGAAAATAGTCATCAATTTTTTCAATTACCACAAATCACAAAAAAATCACAAAACCAAAAGAAATACCCAAATAAAATTACTATTCTTTTTTATTGCTTTTATTTTCCATTAACAAAAAAATATGTACCACAAAAAGCGAGCAAAAACAAATGAAAAACCAGCAATTATTTTACTTTATAAATTGACATTTTTTATTATTTATGTTAAAATGAAATCAGTTAGTTATTAAAAATATAAATTAAAGGCGAGGTGTTGTTTCAAAAAAATATGGACGATAGTGATAGTATAAAATTTAGCACAATAAAGATCTTTGAAAAAAAGACGTTTGTGGGTAAAAAATCAAATTTAGCAAATAAAAAAATGTGCATTAATGCCAAAAGGTGTTTTTTCTTATGAATCCGATAGTCATATTGATTATTTTAATCGCATTAAATGCTTTTTTTGCAACTTGCGAAATATCTTTTATTTCTACTAACGAAAGCAAAATTGAATTAGATATCAAAAAGGGCAATAAAAATGCTCTAAGAGTCAAAAAAATCAAAGCCAAACCAACCACTTTTTTATCAGTAATTCAAATTATGATTCACATCATTACTTTTTTTCAAGGAAATATTGTAACATCTTGTTGGCTAAGAGAAACAGAAGGGCATTTTTCATTACATAACATCGGAATTGAGGCTTTAATTATTACCCTTTCTATTATTTTTGGAGAATTAATTCCTAAACGCATAGCAATGCATGCACCTTCCAAAATTGCTTATCTTTTTTCTGGTTCTATTTCCTTAATTGCTTGGTTAATTACGCCTTTGGTTTGGATTTTGACTCAAGTAAGTAATCTTTTTCTTATTGTTTTCGGACTAAATCCTAACAAAAATAGCATACAAGTCTCAGAAGACGAACTACGCTTAATGTTAACTTCAAGTTATCAAAAAGGCATCATTGACAAAGATGAAAATAAAATGATTCAAAATATTTTTGAATTTGATCACACAAACATTTCTGAAGTAATGCGCCACCGCACCGAAGTAGTTGCAATTGATGTTGAAATTACCAAAAAAGAATTAATTAAAACTATCCAAAATGAAAAATACACACGTTTTCCAGTTTATGAAAATAGTATTGATAATATTATAGGCATTTTACATGTTAAAGATATTTTTAATTATTTAATGTCCTCAAACCCAAATAAAATTTTTGATTTGAAAAAATTCATTAGAAAACCTTATTTGGTCCCAGATACAAAAAATACTAATGAATTTTTCCGCGAAATGAAAAAAACCAAAACCCATATGGCAATAGTAATTGACGAATATGGTGGCACAGCTGGAATAATTACTTTTGAGGATTTAATTGAAGAGATCTTAGGTGAAATTTCGGATGAATACGACAATGAAGAGCTAATGATTAAAGAAGTTGCCAAAAATGAATATATTGTTAATGGATTTGCTGATTTAGAAGAGGTCGCAGAAGCAATTAAATTAGAATTTAACACTGAAGATTATGATACTTTAAGTGGTTTTTTAATAGGCCAATTGGGAAGATTCCCCAAACCAAATGACAAAAATATCGAAATCATTTACAAGAATTTTAAATTTACAATCTTAAAACACAATGATAAAGTAATTTCTCAAATCAAAATCACAAAAATAGATTTACAAGAAGAAATAAAATAAATAAAAAGAGCAAATATTTTCATATTTGCTCTTTTTTTATACCTTTATAAATTTGTTCAATTAAGAAATCATTTATTTTCAAATAAATAATAATGGGTAATACAAAATCAAAGTTTAGAATTATACCCATTCATTAAAATATTAAAATCCACATCTTGGATAAAATTAAATATAATTTTATTAATAATATTAATGTTTTTTAAAATATTTTTTTGACTGCTTGCATTGACAGGCGTTAAAAGATATTGATCCAAAGGCATGCAAGAATCTAAACTTACTCCTATTTTTAACCTTTTAAATTGTTTAGTGCCTAAACGATCAATAATATTCCTTAATCCGTTATGCCCTCCATGACCACCTTGCATTTTTAACTTTAATTTGCCTTCATCCAAATAAATATCATCTACAATAACTAAAATATTTTCTATCTTAATGCGATATTTATTTATAATTTTTTTTACCACTTCACCTGATAAATTCATATACGTTTGTGGTTTAATCAATAATGATTGGTGGTGGTTAAAATTAATTTGATAAATGTGGGCGGTTTTGGCTTCCTTCAAGATTTGATATTTATTTTGACTTAAAAAAGAATCAACAACAGCAAAACCAACATTATGACGAGTGTTTACAAATTTGGTACCTGGATTGCCCAAACCTACAATAAGTTTCATCGTTTTTTCTTTCTTTTTGTTGTGTTTTATTATTTCACTTTATTATTTATGATAAGCAAAAGCAAAAAAACAAAACAAAAGCCGTTTGCAAATTTATTTTTGCAATTATATATTTGAATTATTTTACTAATTATATTATTTTTTGGAATTGCACAAAGAAAAGTGATTTTAATTTTTGTATTTTATGCGCAAATTATTTTTAATAACAAAGATAACAAAATACCAACGCCAATAAAGAAAAAAGACGCCTTTATTAAAGCATATCTTATATAAATTATTGAAACAAATAACAAAGAAAGAATTATTTATTAATATCTTTTAAAATATTTTCTATACGGCGTCCATAAGATAAAGATTTATCATATTTAAAAACTAAATCAGGTATTTTACGAAAATTTTTAATTTTTTTAGCTAATTCCAACCGAATAACAACTTTATTTTGTTGAATAGTTTCTTCTGTTAATTTCAAAACAGTTGGATCATCGCTTAAAATAGTATAATAAACATTAGCAAAAGACAAGTCTTTTGTTACTTTAACATCGGTTAAATTAATATATCCTATTTGTTCGTCTTGAATAACATCATTAATTAACACCAATTCTTTTTGAATTAGACTAGACAATCTTTCAGCTGTTGTTACCATTTTTTATTCCTCTACTTTGCTTAGTTTAGATGTTTCTATTATATCATTAATTTCAAAATCATTAAAACCATCAAGTAAAATGCCGCACTCATAACCTTGTTTGGCAGATTTAATGTTGTCTTTGAGATGTTTTAAGGATGCAATTTTACCTTTAAATAAAACTTCATCATTGCGCATTACTTTGGCAAAATCGCTATTATTGACAATACCTTGTGTCACATAACAACCAGCAATATTGCCAACTTTACTGATATTAAAAATTTTTCTTACTTCTACTTTACCAGTAACCACTTCTTCAAAAGTAGGCTTAATCATAGATTTTAATTTTTGTTCAATATCTTCAATAATGCGGTAAATAACATTATGAATAGTAATTTTTACTTCTTGTCTTTGAGCAGATTTGAGTGTGGAAGAAGCAGGTTTGATATTGAAGCCTATTAACAAACTGTCTGATGATTTGGCAAAAGCAATATCTGTTTCTGTAATGGTGCCAACAGCAGCGCGCAAAAGTTGCACTTTAAGATCAGATACTTTAATTTTGGCAATCATACCTTGAAGCGCTTCCAAACTTCCTTGAGTATCAGCTTTTAAAATGATATTTAGTTCTTGCGGTTTTTCGGTTTCTAAGTCTTGTAAAATATCTTCTAAATTAAGAGGTGAAAGGGTTTTGGCTAAAGTTTCTTTAGTTTGGGATTTTTTTTCGGCTACAATTTGGCGTGCTTGTTTTTCATTAGCAACGGCGTAAAAAATATCTCCTGCTTGAGGCACTCCTTTTAATCCTGCAACACGCACAGGTTGCGAAGGTAAGGCTTTGGTTAGTGTTTTTTTGTTTTCATCTTCCATGGAACGAATTTTTCCATAAGAAGCTCCAGCAACGACGATATCGCCTACTTTAAGGTTGCCATCACTTACAATAAAAGTAGCCACCAGTCCTAAAGATTTATTAAGGCTTGCATCAATAACTGTTCCTTGAGCTTTTTGATCGGGATTAGCTTGTAAATTTTGGATTTCACTAACTAAAAGAATAATTTCTAATATTTTTTCCAAACCTTCTCTTTTTAAAGCAGAAATAGCAATATAAGGAGTAGTACCGCCCCATTCTTCAGGCAACAAATCATAACTAGATAATTCTTGCATAATTTGTTGTGTGTTATTATTGGGTTTATCAATTTTATTTAAAGCAACAATAATAGGAATTTGGGCTTTTTGGGCGTGCTTCAAGGATTCTAAGGTTTGTGGTTTGACACAATCATCAACTGCTACTACCAAAATACAAATATCAGTAATTTTAGCTCCTCTAGCCCTCATCTTATCAAAAGCTTCATGTCCTGGAGTATCAATAAAAGTTATTTTATTTCCTTGGTATTCAACTTGATAAGCTCCTATGTGTTGGGTAATGCCTCCAAATTCTTGATCAACTACACGAGTTTTTCGAATGGCATCTAATAGGGTGGTTTTGCCGTGGTCAACGTGTCCCATAATAGTTACAATGGGCGGTGTTTTTTGAAAATTAAGTTTTTGGTTGGGTTTGGTTTTAGTGAGGGAAGACATTTGCGGTTGAAGTTGTGGTGGGGTGTGTTTTTCTTGGGGTTCGCTTACTTGAATATTGTAATCTTTGGCTAAAAGTTCAACAATATCTTTTTCTAAGGTTTGATTAACATCTGCTTTAAGTCCTAATTGTAATAATTTTTTAATTAAAAAAGCACTGGTAATGCCAAAAACTTGAGCGATTTGAAAAACTTTGTCTTGGGGATTAAAAACATAGTTTTTACTAGCAAAATCGTTTCGCAAATCCGTTTCCTTGGATAATTTAGGGGTAGTTTTGGATGAATTTTCATTATTTGTTTTTTTGTTAAGGGTCATTTACATCCCTCCTTTAATTTTAATAATTTTTAATGCATGAAAATAAAAGATTGCAACATAAAAAATAAATTGGGCAAAAAATAAAAAATGTGAAGTGTGAAGTGAACAAAAAATATTTCAAAGATGGAAAAATGCATAAATAAAATATAAAAATGTTTGCTAAGTTTGTAAAGCAATCAATTTTAAAAGAGTTTGATATATTTCTTCAGGAACTTTGGTTTTGAGTTTTTTATCTAAAAGTTTCTTTTTTTGCGACAAAATAACATATTCAAGTTTTAAAGTTAGATATACTCCTCTTCCTTGAAGTGCTAAATTAAAATCAACAGCTACTTTTCCTTGTTTAGTGCTATTTATTCTAATCATTTTTTTGATATCTTGAATTTTTTTAGAAACTATACAAGTTCGCAAAACAGTCATTACAATTAAATTAATCCTTCTGTTTGGGCTTGATCTAAGGTTTTGATATCAATATTCCACTTAGTTACTTCCGCTGCTAATTTAACATTTTTACCTAATTTACCAATCGCTAAAGAAAATTGGTCGTCAGGAACAATTGCAAGAGCGTATTTGTTAATGTCGTCTTTGATGACAACTTGAAGGCATGAAGCAGGTTTGAGGGCATTTGCAATAAGTTCTTGGGGATCGTCGCTCCAAACAAATAAATCAACTTTTTCGTCTTTAAGGATTTTGATAACATTTTTAATACGGTTGCTTCTTTCGCCAATACAAGAGCCAATGGCATCTACTTGAGCGTCGCAGGACAATAAACCAATTTTGGTACGTTCGCCAGAAATGCGGGCAACCCCTGCAATTTTAACGATGCCTTCTTGGATTTCAGGAATATTTTCTTCTAACACTTTAACTACAAGTCCCACATGATTACAACTGACAAAAATCTTAGGCCATTTAGTAGTTTTTCTTACTTCTGATACAAAAACTTGAATTCTTTCGCCTACTTGCATTTCATTATTGGAAGCAATTTCTTTTTTAGGCAACAAGGTAGTAATTTCTTTTTCTAATTCCAAATTATAAAATTTATCGTTTTCCGAAATAATTTTAGCGCTAATTAATTTGCCTTCTTGTTGTTTGAAAAAATTATAAATGTTTTCTCTTTTCTTTTTGGTAAGCTCTTCGTTGAATTGATTTTTAAGTTCTTTGACAGCGTATAGATTAAAATCTTTAGGATCAACTTTAATATCAATTACTTGACCTATTTTGGCATGAGGCTTAATTTGTTGGGCTTCTTCAAGAGTAATGGGAGTTGACTCTTTTAAATTAATAGTGCTCATAGTAGCTTCGTCGGCAACCAAAAATTGTTTATATAAAATAATTTCGCTTTTGTCTTCTTTTAACTGGATTTTACAGCTTTTCACTTTATGATTTTTTTTGCAACCAGAAATCAATCCTTTAGCAAAAGCATCAATAACTTGGTCTTTATCTAAATCTCTTTCTTGAGCGATTTTATCTAAAAGTTTAAAAAAATTCTTACTAATCAAACGATACCTCCTAGTAAATGCATCTTGTTAGATATGGGCGAATTTAACATTAACAAACGCAACCAACTAAAACCAGATACAAAATAAAAAAACAGTGATTTGTTACAAACACCATTTTTATCTTTTGATGAAAAAAAATAACTCATAATATAATTATATCATTTCCCAAGGCAAATAACAATTTTTTATGCATCCTTAAGGAATTTTGTGAGTAAAAAGGAGATAAAAATAATAAATTTGACTATTGGACAATATCTTTAGGAGTTAAATATAAGAAATTAGGTTTTTGGGTTTGGCTGATAAGTCCTTTCAAAATTTCTACCATTACCCAAGTATCTTGTTTGCAATATTGTTCTAAGGCTTGAAATTGCGCTTGAAATTGCAAAGGAGACATTTTAGGTAGTTGAATATAAGTTAAAAAAGCCTCAATACCATTTTGAATAACTAAATTTTGATAATTCAAATTGCAAAATAAAGGAGTAATTTTTTTGATAGAAAAAGAACCTTGCAAATGGGGATGATAAAAATTAATGCCTGCGGCTTGTTCGGAATCAAATCCTAGATTTTGATAAAAAGTTTTGCTGCCTTTTAGAAGGTCTTTAAGGTCGAAAATACGCGCAATAATGTTTTGGATTTGCAAGGAATATTCAGGAAAAAGCAAAGATAATTCTTGAAGGCGTGTTTTTTCAAAAGCTTTATGATAAACAATAATGGAGCCTCCATCATCTAAAATGGCATTGGTTAGTTTTTCTAATAGGGTTTTTCTGTAATCGGCGTGATCGGGTGCCAAAAAAGAAACGTGATTTTTATCTTTGTTGCACAAACCAGGGGCTTTTTCGATGTGAAGTGAAAATTGAAATAAGGATTGAGTATAGGGTTTTTCGCCTTTAAATCTAGGAAAAGGACACGGAAAAGCCTCAAAATCTAAATAATAAAGAGGGTATTTTAGAATTTGCAACCCTGCTTTAATCTTATCAAAACAATAATAAGGAAGCTTTTTTTGGGTAACTTTTTGTTGCACTTTGTTATCAAAACGATTCAACCAAGCAAAAGGAATGTCAGAAACATGATAATATTGTTGCAAAATTAACTGTTGTGTTTCGTGTTTTTGTTTGTTTTGGGAGTCAAAAAAACCTAAATGATTATAAAAATAAGTAAAAATACTGTCTTTGGAAGGGATGTTTTCATAAAAATGAAGGATTTTTTCAGGCAACAAATAATAAGCAGAAGTGTCGTTTGGCTTGTTAGTTTTTGAAGACAAATAAGAAATTAAAAGATTGGCATCATTTTCTAATATTTGAGTTCCTTGTTGTGTAATCAAAGTCAAATCAATAAAAGTAAGCAAGTTAGGATCCAAAGCCGCATTACAACTTTTGCAATCATAAACATAATCCGAATTAAGAACTACCAAATAATACTCTATTTTTTTCTTTTTTTGTGCCTCAGTTAAATTATTTTCAATTACCCATCTTTGATAAGTTAAATCATAGATGTATTTTCCTTCTTGTGATTTGGGATTAAAAAAAGTTTGCATTTTTTTTTGATAAGATGGGTTGTCTTGATTGGAGCCCTTGCAAAAAGGTGATAAGGTGTTAGGACTTGTATAATGGAAAAAGGGCATTTTTTCTTTGTTATCGTTTACAAATTGCAATTTTAAGAATTTTTTGCTAGTAGTAGTTTTAGTTTCAAAAATACGAATAGTAGTTTTGTCTTCTTGATATCCATCTAAAAAACAATAAAATTGATATCCTTGTTTATTCATTTGAAACTTTTTTTGTTGATAAGTTTCCAAAGAAAAAATAACTTCTCCTGGAAAATGTTTTTCCAAATAAGAACCTACCAAAAGCTCTAATTGTTTGTAATAAGGTTGCATAATGTTTAAATGTTTTTGGTTTAAAACAGCTTGATATTCGTCTTGCTCGCTTAGATTTTCTTGTAAAAAAGCAAGTTTTTTAGCATAAGTTTCTTCATTAATTAAATCTTTGAGTTCATTGGAAAAATCCAAAAGAAACTGAGATTTATTTTGATACAAAAACTTAAAATTCAAATATTTTAAAACTTTTAAAAACTTAATAAAACGAGTTTTAGAAATTTTCATTCATGTGTCCTTAATTATTGTCTAATTTGATATCTGCATAAAAGCAAAAAATACAAAATAATTAATTATTTTGTATCATTATTATTGCAAAAATTTTAATTGTTATAAATTATTGTTAAACTACAAAAAAATACAAAATATTAAGCAATTTAAGTTGGGGATTTTTAAAATTGGTTTTTTATTCATTAAAAAATACAAGGGTTAAGAGTTATTGTTTTTGATTAAAGTTTTTTAATGTTTTTTGAATACGCAATTTAGCATCAAAGTCTTTTAAAGCATTTCTTTTATCGTGTTGTTTCTTACCTTTAGCTAAGGCAATTTCTAATTTAACTAAATTTTTATTAAAATAAACTTTTAAAGGAATAACAGACAATTTTTCAGTTTTAATTTTGTTTTGAATTTGGATAATTTCATGTTTTTGCAACAAAATCTTTTTAGTTCTATTTTCATCATATGCCAAACAACAACTAAAAGGATATTTTAAAATAGTCATATTCACTATAAAAGCTTCTTCATTTTTGATATGAATATAGGAGTTTAATAAATTAATTTTTCCTATTCTAATTGATTTTACTTCGCTTCCTAATAATTTGATTCCTGCTTGATATTTTTTCTTTTCTAAAAAATAATCATAAAATGCTTTTTTATTAGTGATAATTGTTTTCATAATTTAAACTTTTCCTTTGCAAAATGAAATAAATGCAATAATCAAATTTGAGTTAGTAAGTTTTTTAAAATAAGTTTGTTGTACAGTATATTTATCACCAATATTATTGTCAAATCTTTTCTTTTCAAACATTTTAATCAAATATTAATCAAATAATTTAATTACAATTGAGCCTTATTAAAACTGAAAAATGATATGGAGGCAAAACACAAATAAACTTTATTTGCAAAAATATAAGAAGGTTTTTATTGCTTTTTTTCTTTCTTTAAAGAAGGTTTAATAACTTTTTGATAAGTTAAAAGACTTGTTTCAATAGCACTAAATGCTGCTTGTTTATCTTGTATAGCTTCAATAACTACTTTTTTCTTTTCCAAAGCTTTGTAATTTTCAAAAAAATGCTTAATTTCTGCAATCATTGGCAAAGGAATATCTTTTAAATCTTGTAAATGAGAAAAATACTTATCAAAAACAGGAACTGCAATTACTTTTTCATCTAATTCATCATTATCAATCATTTTAATTACTCCCAAAGGACGACATTTTACCAAAGTCATAGGATCTAGGATTTCTTGAGATAACACCAAAACATCTAAAGGATCATTGTCTTCACAATTAGTTAAAGGAACAAATCCATAATTAATCGGATATCGAAAAGCAGTTGTCAAAAAACGATCAAGCAACAAAAGACCTGTTTCTTTGTCAATCTCATATTTTTTTTTACTTCCTTGAGAAATTTCAATAACTACTATAAACTCTTCTTTTGTAATTCTTTCAGGATTAATATCATGTAATATATTCATTTTTAAACCTCTTTATTATTTTATTTATTTTATAATTTGTTTTATGATATTTTATTGTTTTATTTTTTTGCAATAAATTTTTATCTTTGGTAATTACAAAAGATACATTAAAATGCTTCCTGCAACTGCAACATTTAGGCTTTCGACATTTTGAGTGCAAATATTTACAAAATAATCAGAAAGGGCTTCTGTTTCCAAAGAAATCCCTTGTCCTTCGTTTCCTAAAACTAATACTTTTTTAGGATATTTTTTAGCATCTTCCATAGTAATATTGGCTTTTTGGGGAAAAGCACTAAAAATAGAATAGTTTTTTTCTTTAATTTCTTCTAAAAAGGATTTAGTATTGCCTCTTTTTAAGGAAAGCGAAAATAAGGCACCTTGGCTTGATCTAATAGTTTTTTCATGATAAAAATCAGCACTATGAAAACTGGCAAAAACTTGATTAAACCCAAAAGCACTAGCAGAACGCATTAAAGCTCCTAAATTAGCAGGGTCTTGAATATCATCCAAAACTAAAATTTTATCAGACAATAAATTATTCTCTGAGGTAGGTTTGCAAAGAGCCATTTGCTCAAAGACAGTTTTAGTTTGAGATAATTCTTTCATCAAAGAAGGCGCAATAAAAGTCCCTGGTTTTTCCTCATTAGAAGTAAAAACGGTAACAACAGCGTTGTTTTTTTGTGCTTGTTCAATGAGATGATCACCATATACTAAAAATTGTTGATATAAATCGCGATATTTTTTTAATTGTAATTTTTTTAATTTTTTAAAAGTATGATTTTGTTTCGATGTAATCATAAATGTTCCTTTGAATGAAATTAGTAAAGCATAAAAATATAAAATTAATTTGCATTTTACGCTCTTTTTAAATATTATTTTATTGAATATTATTTTATTGAATATTATTTTATTGAATATTATTTTATTGAATATTATTTTATTGAATTGTTTTTTATCTTTTGTATTTTAATATTGACTTACAATTGTTTGCTCTGGATTTTGTTCGCAAAAATGCTTAATTGCTTCTTTTACATCAAAAAAACCATAATCACAGATATTAAATTGCAAATGTTGGTCTATATTTAGAGTAATTGTATTTTGCAAAGCATCATTTAATAAGGGAAAATAATCTATTTTTTGCTCTTCTCTTTTAGCTTTTAGAATAGTTGGTTTGGTGGTGGGATTTTGAGGCAAATAAAGAGTACAACAATCATGAAAAGCACGAATAGAAATATCAAAAGTATCAATTTGTTTAGCTATTTTAATTATTTCATTTTTATCCATAGTAACTAAAGGTCTTAAAATAGTCATACTCGTTACTTGAGTAGTTGTCTGCATACTTTCCAAAGTTTGACTTGCTACTTGTCCTACTGATTCACCATTAATTAAACATAAATGATTTTTTTGAAAAGCAAATTGAGAAGCTAAACGATACATCATCCGACGCATAACATTAATGATATAAGAATCTAGAACTGTTTTAGTAATTGTTTCTTGCAAATATCTAAAAGGCACTAAATGCAATTTAATTTGATTACCAAAAGCATAACGACTCAAAACTTTAGCTAAATCAATTACTTTTTGGATTGATTCTAAAGGAGTTAAAGGGCTTGATTCAAAATGTAATAACTCTACTGTAATACCTTTTTTCATCGCCAAATAAGCAGCTACAGGAGAATCAATACCACCACTCATCAAAACAATTCCTCTACCACCAGAAGAAACAGGAAACCCTCCTAAAGCTTGAGTTTCATCACTTTTTAAATAAAGATAAGTGTTTTCTTTTCTAATACTAACATGTAAAATAACTTGAGGATTTTTAACATCAACTATTAATTTACCTTCAAACTGCTTTAAAATTAAAGGAGCAATTTGTTGGGTAAGTTCCAAACTTTTTAAAGCAAAACTTTTATCTTTTCTAGTGGTGTCTATTTTAAAAGAAGTATTTTTTGTAATTTTTTCTTGCAACAATAAACAAGCTTTTTGAACAATATCATCTAATTGTCTACTTGCTTGACTTACTACAACAAAAGAAGAAATCCCTGATACATAAGATAATCTTTTAAGAATTTCTTTTTCTAAACTTGCATCATAAATATATTCTAGATAAGCATAATCATGTTTAAAATACATTTGAACGTTGCAAAGGTCTTTAATTTTATTTTGTAATAATTGTCTTAATGTATTAATGAAAGCTTTTTTATTTTTTCCTTTTAAAAATAATTCTCCAAATCTAATTAAAATTTTTTTCTGATACATAAAGTTCCTCACATCAATATTTTGTGTATGAATATTTTTGAATAAATTATATTTAAATATCTTTATACACTTAAATATTAAAATATAATAACTTTTTACAGCTTAATTATAACATGAATATAACTATTTTTGTGATACAACTGCATATTGATAAGTTTTTGCCTTAAATACTGCAATTATAATTTATACATCCTCATTTATATAATATATCTTTTTCAACAAAAAAAGATTAACTTTTGCAAAAGTTAATCTTTCCATATAACAAAATATTTAATTATAAAATAATCTAAAAATAAAAAGGACTCCCACCAATAAATTCTTTTAACAAAGACTCATGAAACACTAAATTAGAATCCAAAGATTTAAAAAAACTTAACAAATTTAAAAAATACTGAGCTTTATCAAAATACTTACTTGTTTCAGGAATTTGCAATAACAAAGGAATTAAATATGGTTTCAAAACATTAAATTCATAAATTAATTCAGAATTGAAAACAAAATCAGCTTCTTGTTGATTAGGATAAATCCATCTAAACTCCCCTTTTCGCACAGAATCCCAAAACTCAAAAGTCCTTAAAATAGTAGTATTCCTAGAAATATAATCTCTTATAGCTCTTCTTAAAAACCTCACATCGGTTAAATGTAAAGGATTGTGGAAATCTAGTGATAATTGATGTTGTGGGGCAATATAGATTTGAAATTTTTGTAATCTTGGAATAAAAGGAGTAAGTTTAGGGTTTATGGCATGTATTCCTTCTACCAAAATAATATGATTATGGGTTTGAATATCTTTTTGGGTATGACTACGAGTAACAAAATCAAATTGGGGAATAGTAGTCTTTTTGCAAGTCAGCAAATCATAGATATTTTGATTAAATAAAGGAATATTTAAGGCATCAATACTTTCAAAATCAAAGGAGATGCCATCTTTTTCTTTGGGAATATCTTTCAAAGGCAAATAATAATTATCCATAGCAATAATAAAAGTACAAATTCCAAACGCTTGTAATTGTAATTGTAATCTTTTAGCAAATGTAGTTTTTCCACTAGAAGAAGGACCCGAAATATTAATAATTTTAAGATTGGAGGCACGTTTAGCAATTTTAGCACTTAATTGTTGCAACTGATTTTGATGATTAATTTCTGCAAGATTAATTAAATTAAATTGACTTTGAGCAGTTTTGGCAAATTGATTAATTTGGGAAACATTTTGCATTTGAATAGTTTTTTTAAAAGCCAAACTTTGAGTAAGCATTTGTTCAAATAGAGGTTCTTGTTGAAAAGAAGGAATTTTTTCATCACTAAAAGGAGTTACAAATTGCATAACAAACCCATTTTGATGATAAAATAAATGATATTTATCTAAATAACTAGTGTTAGGAACTAAACCTTGATACATATAATTACAATAGTTTTGGCAAAAATAAAGGGTAGCAAAGGAAGGAGCTTTTTGTTTGAGGAGACTAATTTTATCCCCAAATCCCAAAGATTGATAAATTTGCAAGGCTTTTTCAAGGGGCAATTTCTTTTTGGCAATATCTAATTTTTGCGATACTAACAAATGCATTTCTTCTTTAATTTTTTGAAACATTTCTGGCAAAAAGGTAATTTCTTTGGGAAAAGATACCAAAATACTAGAAGAACTATAATAAGTAAAATGTAATGAAATATTTTCAAAAAGTTTGTAAGATGCCATAGCAACTAAATATCTTAAACTAGCTTCATAAATATTTACAGCCGCAGCGTTCCAAGCGCCTAAAAAAGTAATTTGATTGATGGGGGCATGCAATTTAAAGGTAAGTTCTTTTAATTTATTGTTTACTTTGGCAGCATAAACATTTTTAAGGTTTAATTGATTTTTTAAAGTTTCTAAACTAGTGTTTAAAGGAACATTTAAGATGGTTTGATTATAATAAACTTTTAGCACGATTCCCTCTGATACTGATAATATATTAAAAACCTCAATTAAGAGGTCTTTTTCTAAATAAATAAAATTATTGTAATGTTTGTGAATTGCAATAAATAATATTGAAAAATAAAAAAAGGTAAAAAAAATAATTAAAATGTGGGGGCAAATTATTTGAGTGTTTCAAAGTTTTTAAATAAAGCCTTTATCTAATAATTGCTTTCTTAAAATATCTGCTTGGGAAAAATCTCTACATTTTCTTGCATCTTGCCACAAAAAATATGTTTGTAAGTCTGTTTTTGTTGGTTTGTTAAATGGAATTGTAATTCCTAAAATATTTAAAATTAATAATAAAGAGTTTTGAAATTGGGATAACTTATCCAAAATTTGGGTTTGATGGGCTTGTTTAATTGTTTGTTCCATTAAATCAATTACTTTATGAGTAGCCAAATCATCTTGCATTAATTGATGAAATAACTGCATTATATCTTGGTCTAAGGCTTGGCAAGAAAATTGATTAACTTTTAAATAAAAATTATTTTTAGTTAAAAAATCAGTTATTTTTTGGTATTTTTGTTGGGCTTGTTCCATCAAATCATAACTAAAATTGATTGGCTTGCGGTAATGAGTACTCAAAATTAAAAGCTTTATTATGCAAGGATTGTATTGTTTTAATAAATCTTTACACCAAATAATATTTCCTAAAGATTTAGACATTTTTTGATTTTGATAATCTAATCTTTCTACATGCATAAAAAAATTAGCTAGTTTTTGGTGGCTATGGGCGTGTGTTTGGGCAATTTCATTTTCATGATGAGGAAATTTTAAATCTGTGCCTCCTCCATGAATATCCAAAGGCAATTTAAAAAGTTGTTCAATCATAGTTGCACATTCAGTATGCCAACCAGGACGCCCTGCAAACCAAGGACTTGGGTATGTAATACCTTGCGAAGTTTTTTTCCATAAAATAAAATCTCCTGGAAATTCTTTTTGGGGGTCTAATTGTTTACGTGCATTTTGTTTAAGTTGGGATAAATCTTGTTTTTTGAGTTTACCATAATCATCAATTTTAGATACACAAAAATATATTCCTTGATCGGTAAAATAAGCAAATCCTTGGTCTAAAAGAGTTTGGATGTAGACAATCATAGAATTGATATATTGAGTAGCTTGAGGTTTAAAATTAATGGTTTGAATGTTTAGGGTTTTGAGGAGATTGTTGAAAGATTTAATATATTTATTGGCTAAATCTTGTTCCAAAACTTGGTTTTTAAGAGCATTTTCAATAATTTTATCATCAATATCAGTAATATTTACTACATAATATACCCTAAAATTAAGCATTTCTAAATATCTTTTCACTGTATCAAAAAAAATTAACGGTCTGGTGTTTCCTAAATGCAGGTGATTATAGACAGTAGGTCCACAAACATACATGTTAATTTGGGGCGGATGGGCAGGGTTAAAAAATTCTTTTTTGCGAGTTAAAGAGTTATAAATTTTTAGCATTAAAGAAATCCTTTTTGTTTGGAAAATGGCATAAAGAAAAATGAGGGGGCAAATAAAAGAAAAAAATAAGGGTTAAATTGCGATGGAATGAATTATATAAAATAAAATGATAAGTAAATTAAATTAATTATGAAATATATAAATATTATTTTTCAAATGGAATTAATTAAAATTTTTGGGCTTGTTCTAAAACATAAGATAGATTTTTAAGTACTTGTTTTTTTCCTAACAATTCTAATAAAAGGGCGATACTGGGACCATGCATTTTGCAAGTAGTTCCGATACGCAAAGCCATAAAAAGTGTTTTTTTAGCAAAATCATTTTGGTTAGTAACTTGTTTAATGGAATTAGCAATAACATCTTTTTCAAATACAATAACATCAAAAACATTATAAAAAGTTTTTAAAATAAGGGTTGTTTGGGGATTAGTTTGTAAAAAATGTGTAGCTTCTTGCGATAAAAAAGGTGTGGATTGAAAAAAAAGTTGATAAAAATCTGTGATTTGTTGCATATAATTCATTCTATCTTGAAACAAAGCCACAAATTTAGTCATCCACTCTTTGTCATTTGTAGGAGCGGTTGTAAGAACTAAATATTTTTTTTGCAAAATAAATGATGCAATTACTTCTGGAAGCAACTTTCTTAAATGTTGATTATTCAAATAATCTAGTTTAGTTTTATCAAACATAGCAGGAGCTTTATTGAGGCGTGCCACATCAAATAAATTAATTAATTCTTGGGGACTTAATATTTCGGTTTGGCTTAAAGGACTAAATCCTAACAAAGATAAGAAATTAAATAATGCTTGTGGCAAGTATCCTAATTTTTCATATTGTTCAATAAATTGCATAATATTAGCATCTCTTTTGCTTAATTTTTTTTTGTTGTCGTTAAGAATTAAAGTCATGTGAGCAAATTGAGGAAGATGCCATTGGAAAGCTTGATAAATCATAATTTGTTTAGGAGTGTTAGTGATGTGTTCTTCTCCTCGAAAAATATGAGAAATCTGCATTAAGTGATCGTCAATGACAACTGCAAAATTATAAGAAGGATAGCCGTTTGATTTGAGGATAATAAAATCTTCGATTTCTTGACTTTGAAAAGTAAGTTTGCCTCTAATTAAATCATCAAAGGCAAAAGTTTGATTGGTAGGAACGCGAAATCTTATGGCAAAAGTGGTGTGTCCTTCTTGAAATTCTTTGTAAGCGAGATCTTGATCAAGTAGTTTTTGGGCGTATTTTTGGTAAATGGCAAGTCTTTCTGATTGGCGATAAGGTCCAAAAGGTCCTTGGATATCGGGCCCTTCGCTCCAATCAATTCCTAACCAACGTAAATTTTTTAATTGAGAAGCCTCGCCGCCTTCAACATTGCGTGAAAAATCGGTGTCTTCGATGCGGATGATAAACTCTCCTTGATTGTGTTTGGCAAACAAATAATTGAATAAAGCAGTGCGGGCATTTCCTATATGCAAAAAACCAGTAGGGCTTGGAGCATAACGAACTTTAATTTTTTTCATAGTTACAGCAAGGGTTTTCCTTTTAATTTAAAATCGATAGGGGAGGTGTTGGTGGAAAATTTAAAAAAAAGGAACTTTTTGACAAAGTTCTTTTTTGGATTAACGTTTGGAAAATTGTGGTGCTCGACGAGCTTTTTTTAAACCGTATTTTTTGCGTTCAACACAACGAGCATCGCGAGTTAATAAACCAGCTTTTTTTAAAATGGCTCTTAATTCGGGAACACTTTCAATTAAAGCGCGTGCAATTCCTAAACGAATAGCGCCTGCTTGAGCTGAAAGCCCTCCGCCGTTTACATTCACACTTACATCAAAAGCTTCTCTTTTTTCAGTTAATTCTAAAG
Source organism: Mulberry dwarf phytoplasma (assembly GCF_056504655.1). NCBI lineage: Bacteria > Bacillati > Mycoplasmatota > Mollicutes > Acholeplasmatales > Acholeplasmataceae > Candidatus Phytoplasma > Mulberry dwarf phytoplasma. The sequence continues at coordinate 602,578 of NZ_CM151418.1, forward strand.
GTTGAATCATTTCTAGGCGTGTTGCAGGTAATGGTAAATATTTTTCAAAATCTCTAGTATTGATTGTAATTTTGCCAGTACCATTAGTTAAAATAACTCTTGCCACAGCACTTTTACGACGACCAGTACCAAAATAATTTACTTTTTTCATCTAATTAAGCCTCTAAACTTTCTGGTTGTTGCGCTTGGTGATTGTGGTTTTGTTCAGCATAAACAAATAATTTTTTACCAATTTGTGAACCTAATTTAGTATGAGGAACCATTCCTAAAATTGCTTTTTCAACCATTCTTGTAGGAAATTTACGCATCATTTCTGAAGCTACAACTTTAGTTAAACCACCTGGATAACCTGAATGTTTGTAGTAAGTTTTTTGTTGCCATTTTTTGCCAGTTAAATGAATATAGGCAGCATTTACAACAATAACATAATCGCCATTGTCTACGTGTGGCGTGTAATGTGTTTTGTGTTTTCCTTTTAAAATGGAAGCCACTTTGGTAGCTAATCTGCCTAGGGTTTTGCCCTTAGCATCTACTAGGTGCCATTTAGGTTTTACTGTTGTTTTATTAGCCATTAAAGTTTTTTGATTGTTTTTTGGTTGCAATTGTTCTGTCATGGAATTTTCTCCTTATTATTAATGAAAAAATAGTGATTAATTTTATGTGTGTATTTGTGTTTTGTTTGAAAGCGACAAAAACAAAAGAGTTATGAAATCTTTTGTAATTTAGATATGAAATAGTCTTAATTATTATGAAATAGTAATTTTTTATTTTCAATATTCTATTAATATTTTACTAAAATAATGTCATTAAGTCAAGTAAAAAAATCATTTTGTCAACTTTTTTTAAAAAAGAATGCATAAATTGTGTAAAAAAAATTGAAAAAAGAGGATAATGGTTGGATGGTTATCAGATAATTTTGATATTTTTTATATACAAATAAAAAGTCCCAAATTTACTAAACATTTACTAAACATTAAGGGAATTTTTAAAAGCAAAAGCAAAAGCTTTGCCTTTCAGCACTTCTACTAAAGCAAAAACAAAGTCAAAGACGGTTATAGGAGAACGCGAAGTTACAAATTTATCACTAATAACAGCTTTTTGGTCTGGCAAATAAGTACCTTCAATAAAATGATTACAAGAAGGAAAGCAAGTAAAAGGGTGATTTTTTAATAAATCTAGTTTGCCTAGAAACATGGGAGCGGAACAAATAGCTCCAATAACTTTATTAACATCAACAAATTTTTGAATTAATTTTAATAAAAAAGTTTCTTTTTCAATAATTTGCGCTACGTAAGGTCCTCCAGGAATAACTAAAAAATCGTATTCTAAAGGATTAATAGTAGCTAAATTGGCATCTGCTTTTACACAAAGCCCGCTAGAAGACATAACTTCTAATTGGGGATTTAGAGTTGCAGTTGTTAAAGGAAGGGCTACGCGATTTAATAAAGCTCTTGTGACTAAAGCCTCACAATCCTCAAATCCGTCATATAAAACTAATAAACCTTTCATATTGTTTCTTGTTGTCTCCTTTTTAACTTTGTTATGCGTTTAGTTGCGTGTGTGTGTAAGTAATTTTTGGGGGTTGGGGTTGGTTTGAGTAAATTAAATGCAAGGAAATAAAAATAAAAAAATACCACAAAAGCTGTGATATTTGAATTATTAATTTTGGTTTGCTAAATATTTTACTAAATTACGTCTTTTGCTGTTTTTCATAAACAAACCTCTTTTAGAGTGAAAATCATGAGGGTGTTGTTTTAAATGTTCACTTAATTGTTTGATTTCTGCTGATAAAATAGCAATTTGAACTTCAGATGAACCTGTGTCTTTTGCAAAACGTGAATTTTGTTTAATGATTTCTTGTTTTTGTTCTTTGGTTAATGCCACGTAAAAACTCCTTTTTTTAATTTAAATTTGGTTGAATTTGATAGGTTTTAGGTTTGATAAAATTATTAATTAATGTTAAACTTTTAAAAACTGGCCCACATCAAGAACAAAAATCGTTGCTCCGCCCACACAAACTTCGGTAGGAAAAGAATTATAAGCACTAAACTCATTGATGATATTGTTTGGAATCATTTGAGTTTTTTTATGAGAATGGGCTTTTATAATTTCTAAAGCTTTGGGTACTTGTTCTTCTTTGACTCCTAAAATAAAAGTTGCATTAGCTTCTTTTAAAAAACCTCCTTTAGTAGCTAATCTAGTTGTAAAAAAACTATTTTCTATTAAAGATTGTTGTACTTTGTTAGCATCGCGACTAGAAACGATAGCTATAATTAATTTCATATTATCCACAAGAGTATTATACCTTATTTTACTTTATTTGATGAAAAAAAAGACTAAATTGTGGAAAAAAATGATAAAAAAGTTGGTGAGAGGAAAAAAATTTGGTAAAAAATGGATGTAATTAGCGTTTATCAAGGGCAAAAGCAATGCGATTTCCTAAAAAATAAACTGTTTGAGTTAAAATAAAGGTAAGCAAAACAGATACTATAATTAAATCAAAGCGAGTAAAAAAGGGTTCAAAATCATAATGTCCGTTATAGCCATTATCAATTGCCACTGCTGCAATACCTTGATGCCCTACAATTTGCAAAACAGAAGAATAAGCAAGGGAAGTGATAAAAAGAGAAGCTAGTTTTAAAATGATATCAGAACGGGTTTCTGTTAACAAAAATTTAGTCACAAATTGAAATTTAGTTGCTCCAAAACTAAATGATGTTTGGTATAATTCTGGATTAGTAGTTAAAAAAGCTTGTTCACAATGACGAGCAAAAAGAGGAGCAATAGCTAAGACTAAGAAAAAAAGGGCAGTACCAAAGCCATAACCCATGCGAAAATAAGGGATTAAAATTAATTTTAGTAATAAAACAATTAAGATTAAAAAAGGAGTAGAAATGAAAAAATTCATCAAACTATTTAAAATCCAATATCTTTTATAATGTTTTTGTATTTTGAATAAATATAATAAAACTCCTAAAATAAGCCCTAGAAAAAAAGCAATAAAACAACCTATTAAAGTAATTTTAAGAGTTTCTTTAAAACCATTCCATACCAATTGATTTTTAGCTAAAACATTCCACAAACGAATAAAAATATTATTTTCCATTGAGTTTTTCCATTAATTAGAAGCAGGAGCAGCGCCTGTTTTGCCTAAATATTTATCTTTAATGTTTTTACTTATTTGTTTAACTTCTTGTCTTGGAATCATATAAAAATTGGTTGCAAATTGGCTTTTTTCCATATATGCAATAGCTTCTTCTTCTTTTAAAATATCTTGTAAAATTTTAATTTTCCAGTTATTTTTATTATTGTTAGTAGTCACTAAAGAAATGGCATAAGAATAAATAATATCATCTAAATTAGTGGGTTTTTGCATTATTCCTAGTGATATAAAATTATTTATTCCCAATCCCATAAGAGTAGGATAATTAAGACATAAATCAAAATCATTAGGAGCAAGAAATCTAGATGTAATTGTCATTAAATCCGATTCAGTAGTGTATTCTATGTCAGGATATAAATTAGTAGGTTTAAAATCTGTAGTTTTTAAATTAAATTGTTCTTCGGTGCTAAGAGTGCGTTTTGGGTTTATTTCTTCAATAATTTTTAATTCTTGCAACACGCGCAAAGCTAAAGAACGTTGAAAATTGTCTTGTGGCATCAAAATTTTAAGTTTGTTAGGATGATTATTTTTTTTAATTCCTTCTAAATTATTAAAAGTATTAGGTTTAGCAAAAAGCCCAAATTTAGCTAAATAAACTACTTGGCTAAACGTTAATTTATCTTGATCTGGAATATTTGGATTTTCTTTATTAAAAATATTTAAATTATGTACATGAGCGTCTAATTTAGCATCAACTTTTTTGTTTAAAAGTAATTCATTGGTTTGTTTAAATCTAGAACTTATATATTGAACATCTAAATCAATATTGTATTCTTTTAAACGGTCTTTGGCATATTCTTCTAAAAAATATTTAATAGTTGGCAGAGCAGTTGCTACTGTTAATTTATGGTTTTTTTGGTTGGAAGGGGTATGAGCTAAAGATTTTTTAGCATCCCAAAGAAAATAACCCAAAAGCAAATTACACAAAAGAGAAATAGTTAATAAGGCAAATAATAGATTTTTTTTAGTTTTGGAAGATAAAGAGGATAGTTTAAACATGTAATGTGTCTTCTTTCTAAGTGATTTTATTTATTAATATTTTGTTGGACAAAAACATTTGTATGATAAAAAAGGATAAGAAAAAGGATAAAATTTAGATAAAAATGTTTTGATAAGAAGTAGCTTCAAATTTACAAGAAGGATTAAGGGTAGCAATTTTAGCTAATTTTCCTTGCTCCAAAATAGCTACACGATGGCACAAACTTTTAATTACTGCAACATTATGAGAAACCAAAACAATGGTAGTTTTTAGTTTTTGATTGGTTGTTTGCAATAACTTCAAAATCTCTTGACTTGTCATTTCATCCAGGGCAAAAGTAGGCTCGTCACAAAAAATAATTTTAGGCTCGTAAACTAAGGCACGTGCAATGGCTACACGTTGTTTTTGTCCGCCCGAAAGCGTTTTAGGATAGGCAGTTGCAAATTGGCAAAGTCCTACAAAATCTAGCATTTTATTTACTTTAGTAGTAATTTGTTCTTCGGGAGTGCTTCTTATTTCTAAAGGAAGAGCCACATTTTCAAAAACATTTAAATTACTCAAAAGATTAAAATTTTGAAAAATCATAGCACTTTCTAGATGACTAAAAGCTTTTTGCATGGAAGAATTAGCATTTTTATCAGGCAACATAAATCCATTCATAATTTTTAATAAAGTAGTTTTGCCAGAACCCGAAGTTCCTACTAACCCAAAGATTTCGCCTTTCAAAACTGCAAGTGAAATGTTTTGTAAAACTGGAAGTTTTTCTTTTTTAAGGAAAAAAGTTTTCGAAAGATTATTAATTTTAATCATAAATAATTCCTTGTTTATTGTTTTTTTAATTTAAATGATTGTAAAATTGGAAAGTGGGTGAAAAAAATAAAAAGTTTAAAACACAAATGATAAAGTAAAGATAAAAAAGTTTAAAGCATTAATTGGAGTTGTTAAGAGATTGTAAAAGCTTTTCAAAATTAGCAGGTAAGGGTGCTTCTAAAATAAGATTTTGATTGGTGATAGGGTGGTTGAATTTTAACATTTTGGCATGCAAAAATTGACCTAAAGGAGTAATATGGTGTGATGAACCATAAAGTAGATCTCCTATAATAGGACGTTTGAGGAAGGAAAAATGTGCTCTTAGTTGATGAGTTCTTCCTGTTTCCAAATTAAATTCCATCAAAGAAAAGTGAGAAAAACGTTGCAAAGTTTTAAAATGAGTAACAGCAGTTTTACCGTCTGGAATAACTTGCATTTTTAATCGATTATGAGGATTTCTTCCAATAGGCAGTTTGATAGTGCCTTTATCTTCTAAAAAACCTTCAATTAAAGCCCAATAGATTTTGGTAATTTTTCTTTGTTGGAACGCAATTTGTAGTTTGTCGCTTACATCATTATTTTTGGCAATAATTAATAAACCAGTAGTATTTTTGTCAAGTCTATGCACGATACCAGGTCTTTGGGTATCTACATGACTTAAAGTTGCAAATTGGTACAACAAGCCATTAACTAAGGTTGTTTCTTGAAAACTTAAAGAAGGGTGTGCTACCAAATTGTCAGGTTTATTAATAACTGCTAAATAGGGGTCTTCGTAAATGATGTCTAAATTAAGATTTTGAGGAGTTTGTAAATTAACAGATTCTTGAGTTTGAGGGATAATAACTGTAATGAGGTCTTGGGCTTTGAGCAAATAACTTTTTTTCGCAGGTTTGGAGTGGACCAAAACTTGTTGTGCCAAAATTAATTTTTGACATTGACTTTTATTTAAATTAATGTGAGTCAATAAAAAATGATCTAAACGTTGAAATGCCTCACTGGCAGAAATAAGAAACTCTTTTTTTTCATTCATTTAAAAGGCCTTGTTTTCTAAAAGTTAAAAAAATGTAGTAAAAGAATTGGGTTTCAAAAATAAAGAAAAAATAATAAAAAGGTTAAAAAAATCAAGAAAAAGCATTGGTGATAAATTTAAATTATCATAACGAACACCAACTCTAATCAAACTTAAAATTGGTGTTAATTGTAAAGATATTTTTGGTTTTTGCAAAAAACTATTTTTAGAAATGAAAAAATAGATTGGTTTTGGGTTTATTCGGAATCTGTTGACACAACTTCTGGAGAAGTTTTTTCCTTATTGTTTGGATTTGATTCGTTTGATTCTTGGTTGTCTAAATTGGTTGTTGTTTTCAATTCATCATTTAAAGGAGTTGTATCAGTGCTAGTTGTTTCGTTGTTGGAAGGCATTTGAGAAGTTGGTTGGGTTGGGTTGTTGGCTTCTTCTTTTTCTTTTTCCCACCAAGCAATTTTTCCTGTAGTTACAATTTCATCAATATCTCTTTTATTAAGAGTTTCAATTTCAAGTAAATATTTAGCGATTGTGTCAAGCAAATCTTGGTTTTCTTGAATAATTTGTTTGGCTTGTTGATAACAATTAGCAATAATTTTTTGAATTTGTTGGTCAATTTCTAAACCTTTAGGATCAGAAAAATCATTTTGGAAAGTATTTCCTGAATATTGCACTGGTCCTAAATCACTCATGCCGTATTTAGTTACCATCAGTTTAGCTATTTGCGTAGCGTGTTTAAAATCGTTGTAAGCGCCGTTAGAAACGTCGTCAAACATTAATTCTTCGGCAACACGTCCGCCCAGAAAGGAAGTAATTTGGGCTAATAGGGTTTTTTTGGAAGAAAAGAAAGTTTCTTCTTGAGGAAGCATTAAGTTGTATCCACCTGCGTTTCCGCGGGGAATAATGGTGATTTTTTGCACTATTTGGGCAAAAGGAATTTTAATTCCAATAACAGCATGTCCTGCTTCGTGATAAGCTACCATACGTTTTTCTTTGTCATTGTATTTTTTAGATTTTTTAGCAGGTCCAATTAAAATACGGTCTAAAGCTTCGCTGATATCTTTTTTATTGATAAAAGTAGTATTTCTTCTAGCAGCTAATAAAGCAGCTTCGTTTAAGGTGCCTTCTAATTGAGCACCACTAAAACCTGGGGTTTGTTTAGCTAATTCTTCTAAACTAATTTCTTCTGAAAGTTTTTTATTACTTGCATGTAATTTTAAGATAGCTTCACGGTCTTTAACATTTGGTAAAGTAATATTAAAGTGACGGTCAAAACGTCCAGGACGCAAAATAGCTGAGTCAAGAGCTTCGGGTTGGTTAGTAGCTGCAATAACAATAACACCCATTTTTTGGTTAAAGCCGTCCATCTCTACTAAAAGTTGGTTTAAGGTTTGTTCAGAACTGTTACTCCCACCAATATTGGAGCCTCTTTTTCTAGCAACTGCCTCAATTTCATCGATAAAAACGATACAAGGAGCTGCCAGTTGAGCTTCTTTAAAAAGATCTCTGACACGTGAAGCACCAACACCTACATAAACTTCATCAAAATCAGAACCTGAAGCAGCAAAAAAAGGAACGCCTGCCTCACCTGCAACTGCTTTGGCAAGTAAGGTTTTTCCTGTACCTGGAGGTCCATACAACAAAACTCCTTTAGGAATTCTTGCTCCCATAGCAGCGTATTTGCGCGGGTTTTTTAAAAAGTCAATCAATTCTGACATTTCTTCTTTTTCTTCATCAGCTCCTGCTACATCTGAAAAAGTAAATCTTTTTTGATTGATAATAACTTTGCGACTTTTAGAACCTTTTTTACCAGGGGCTGATGCCAAAATTTCTTGTCCCATTTGTTTGATAGTATCGGCAAAAAAGAGAAAAAAACAGTAAAAAATTAACATTGTTAAACATTGTCTAAATACCCAAACAACAGGTTCATAACCATTCCAAGGTCTAGGATCTACAGAATCAATTTTATATTTGTCGTTTGGTTTTTTGTCAAATACTTTTTCACAAGGCATATTAAAAAAATCAATTTCTTTACCGTCTGTAGTAGTAACTACAACATTACAAAAATATGAATTAAAATAGTGAGGTTCATAAATAATTTTTTCAATTTTGTTATCTTTTGCAAGTTCATCAAATGTATTGTTATCTTTTTTTGCATTCTTAGTAAAATAACAATAAATAAAAGTGGCAACTATTAAAATTAAAGCAAAATAAAGGACGCCCATATTGAATTTTTTAAAAATTTTATCAAAAAATGACATAAATTAACCTTTCTTACAAGAAATTATCTTTGAGTTAAACATTGAAATCAAATATTTTAATGTTTGGAGTTTAATTTGGGATGGATGTAATTTCTGCATTTATTTTTTTGGATTCTCATTTTTAATTTGTTTGAGAAAAACAATTTGAAGAAGTAAAAAAGTTTTTAAAAGCTAAATAAATCTTGGATTGGTTTCCTAAAGTTAGGTTGATATATAAGTGAGGAATAAATAAAATATTGTCTAGATTGTCTACTACTAACCATAAATTATTTCTTTGAGTAAGGGGCACTTTTTTTTCAATTAAAAATTTTTTCAATTTTTTAGTGCCAAAACTAAATTTTAATGTGTCTTTTGGTTGGCGCAAACGCACTTTTAAAGGAAAACTAACTTTTTGAGGATTATAATTGAGGGATTGTAACGAAGGAGAAATGCAAGCAAGACAAAGATTACATGTAGAAACACACAACAAAGGTTTTGACAAAGCAAAGGAAAGTGGTGGTGCAGGACTCATTAATGTAATGTGCTTGTAATCTTTAATTAAATGCAACTCAAAATTAAGATGCCAAGATAAATTAGGCTTATAAGGATTGTTAATGCCTTTGATGATATTTTGGATAAAAATAAAACTTTTAGTAATATTTTGTTGTTCTAATAATAATAAAATGATATCTTTTTGAATAACTAAATCAAGGTTTAAAAAAGGTGCAAGCGCAAAAGAGTTTGGTGGGTTACAACTATGATTTGTGTGTTTTGTAAGAAATAAAAGAGTTTGTTTGCGAATAAAATTATAGGCTTGCAAAAGAGTTTGTTGGTATTTTGGGATATTTTGCAAAAAACTAGTTTGGGTTTTTAAGTAAGGAATGACTTGGTGCCTGATTTGGTTTCTTTGATAAGTGAAGTTTTGATTGGTGTAATCTTCCAAAAAAGGGATTTGGTAAAAAGCAGCATAACTTATGATTTTGGCTTTGGGAACGTATAAAAAAGGTTTCAAAAAAATGAAATCTTGCCAAGAAGTTTGGATCTGCATGCCACTATAACCTAGCAAAGTGCTGCTTCTAGTTATTTTTTGTAAAATAGTTTCTGCCAAATCATCTAAATGATGGGCTGTTAAAATAAAAGGAGTTCGGTGCTTTGTAGCTATTTGCATTAATTTTTGTTGTCTTAATAAACGTGCTTGGGCTTGAAAGTTTTTTTGGGGGCAGTTAAGTTCAAAATAATGGAAACAAAGGGAGTTTTGCAGGCAATAACTTTGGACTAATTCTTTATCTTTCCAAGCATTAGGGCGCGCTAAATGGTTGAAATGCACAACTTGCAGTTTTATTTTTTGTGCCACCAAACAATGAAGTAAAGCCATTGAATCAACGCCGCCACTTACAGCTATAATATAGGTTTGATTGGCATCTAGACTACAAGCAAGTTTGATAGTTTTCATGAAACATCCTTAATTACAATTGCATTTGAATTTGAGTTTTAGGGTGTTGAGTTGTTCTTGGTCAACTGCGCTGGGAGCTTCTAACATCAAATCTTTGGCACTTTGGGTTTTAGGAAAAGCAATAACATCTTTGATATTGTTGGTTTTGGTAAACAACATCACAAGACGATCAAGACCTAGGGCAAGTCCTCCATGAGGTGGGGTGCCGTATTTAAGGGCTTCGACTAAAAAACCAAAACGAGTTTGCACTTCTTCTTGTGAAAATCCTAAAAGACTAAAAATTAATTCTTGCGTTTGGGGATTGTTAATTCTTAACGAACCACCACCCACTTCGTAGCCGTTCCAAACTAAATCATAGGTTTTGGCAAGAGCTTTTTGAGGATTGCTTTTCAAAATGGCAATATCACAAGGAGCAGTAAAAGGATGATGCAAAGAATAAAGACGGTTGGAAGTATTTGAGTTTTCCAAAGTAAGATCTGGTTGGGGCAGGTCTTCTTGAGTAGTTTCAAACAAAGGAAAATCAACAATCCATAATAACGCTTCTTGAGTTGTATCAACCAAAGATAAATCAAGGGCTAGTTTGGTGCGAAAAATACCTAAAGCTTTGTGCATAATGTCTTTTGTGCCAGAAACGACAAAACAAATTTCTTCATTTTTTAAAAAAGAATCATCTTTAATAAATTGAGATATTCCACCTATAATTTTATCATTTTTTTTAACAAAAGAAAACAATTTCAAGTTAAAATGTTTACTAAAAAACAATTGATACTCATCTAGTTTTCGGCGTGTCAAAACTGCTGTTTTAGAAACTTTAAAGCCTTTAATGTTGCCTGAAAACATATTTTGGGGGCAAGTGGTAGTATCAAAAAAAGTAGTAAAATCGGTGATTTTAAGGGGATTTCTTAAATCTGGTTTATCAGAACCATAAAGTTCAAAGGCTTGTTGATAAGTTAATCTTAAAAAGGGTTGAGAAAGTGGTTTTTTCCAAATATTGGCAAATAAATCTACTATAATTTCTTCTGTTAAGGACATAATTTCATCTTGATTTAAAAAAGATGTTTCAATATCGATTTGACTAAATTCAGGTTGTCTATCAGATCTGAGGTCCTCATCGCGGAAACAACGTGCTACTTGAAAATACCTTTCAAATCCTGCAATCATGTATAATTGTTTAAAAAGTTGGGGAGATTGAGGAAGGGCATAAAAATTACCTGGATAAATTCTGGAAGGCACTAAATAATCTCTTGCTCCTTCAGGAGTTGATTTAGATAAAATGGGAGTTTCTAGTTCTAAAAAATCATTTTTCAAAAGAGTTTGACGAATACTTTGGGTAATGTGGTGTCTTTGAATCAAAAAATGTTTAACTTCAGGATTTCTTAAATCCAAATAACGATATTTAAGTCTGGTTTCTTCTAAACTTTCTTGACTTTGAAACACATTTAAAGGTAAGGTTTGAGCCTCACTTAAAATTTCAATATGAGATACTAAAATTTCAATATCACCAGTTGGCAAATCAGGATTTTTATTGATTCTTTCAATTACTTGACCTTTAATTTGCACGACTGTTTCTAATTTAATTAAAGCTATTTTGTCGTATTGTGGATTATTTTCTTTAACTAATAATTGAACGATACCAGAAACATCACGTAAGTCAAAAAAAAGAGTTTTTCCTAAGTTGCGTTTACGAAAAATAAAACCTTTTAGAAAAACTGTTTTTCCTTGATGGGCAAGTTGTAATTGATTGTTATAATGGCTATATTTAGTTTTCATGAATTAATTTAACTCCTTGTTGTTTTGAAAATAAGAAACAACATCTTTTTGCAATATGGTGGTTTGCTGTTGGGTGTCAGTATTTTTGATTGTAATTTGATTGTTGTCAAATTCTTTTGGTCCCAGAATTAAAAGATAAAGGGGTTGTTGTTTTAAGGCTTGTTTGAGACTTTTGGAAAAAGATAAAAACTGATAATTAAGATCGGCGGAAAAACCTTGATGGCGGAGAGTTGTTGCAAGTGCAAGTCCTTGATAAAAAAATTGCGGCACACTAACTAATATAAAGGCATCCAAAGAAGGTAAGATATTTTTATTGCAAAAGGAATGAGTGGCTAAAATCGACATTAAACGTTCCATGCCTAAGGCAAAACCAATACCAGGCGAAGGGTTTCCTCCAAATAAAGTAACTAAATTATCATAACAACCACCCCCACCTAAAACTGCTTGATGTCCTTGTTCGTTATTATAAACAATTTCAAAAACGCTATGAGTATAATAATCAAGTCCACGGACTAAATCATGACACAATTCAAAATTAACATTCATTTGTTTAAGCCCTTCTAAAACTTGTAAAAAACGAACTTTGGCGTCCTCAACAAGATGGTCAAAAATGCGTGGTGCTTGCTTTAAAAAAGGTTCGTTGTGACAATTTTTACAATCCCAAATACGCAAAATATTTTTTTCAAATCTTTCTTGACATAAAGGACATAATTGTTGATAGTGTGTTTGTAAATAGTTTTTAAAAACTTGTAAATAATTATTGTATGTAGTTTTACATCCCAAAGAATTAATCTTCACAGTAATATCACAAATCCCTAATGATTTGAGGGTTTCATAGGCAAGAGCAATTACTTCTACATCTAAAAAAGGGCTTGATTGTCCTAAAATTTCTACTCCTACTTGATGAAATTGACGATAGCGTCCTTTTTGAGGTCTTTCATAGCGAAAACAAGGTCCATAATAAAAAAACTTGTGTAATTGTGAGGTTTTATCTAATTTATTTTCCACATAACTACGAATAACACCAGCAGTTCCTTCGGGACGCAAAGTAATAAAACGTCCTTTTTTATCTGCAAAAGTATAAGTTTCTTTGGAAACCATTTCTGAATGTTGAGCTGCTCTATCAAAAACACCACGATATTCAATTATAGGGGTTCTTATTTCTTGCAAATGATACTTGGCAAACAAAGTGCGAATGTGATTTTCTACTTTTTGCCAACAAACCATTTTATCTGACATCAAATCATAAGTACCTTTAATTTTAGAAAACATCTTTGGGCTCCTTTGGTTTTGGGGTTGGGTTGGGTTTTAATTTTGTGATGATTATTTTTTTGTTATTTTTTTGTTGTTTTGGGATAAAAGTTTTGATAAAGCTTTTTGGGTTTTTGTTGTTGGAGATTTTATATTTTTTAATTTTTGGTGCTAATAAAGCTTTAAAAAATACATGAAAATGATTTAAAAAATACGCACAAACACACAATAAACAAAATAATTTTAATAAGGTGTCATTAATATATGGAGTAAAATAAAATAAATGGGGAATAAATAATTGTCTGCATTATAAATAATAAATTATTTAATTATTGATTCTTTGAATTTGATAAATTTGCGAAATTTTATATAAATTAGTAATTAGATTATTTAATTCTTTAGTATTAGCTATTAAAACCCTAATCTTAATAATAGTTTCTAATTTTTGTTTATTAATAACATTAAATTCTAAAATACTTACATTAAAACTGTTAATTTTATTAATAATTTGTTGCACTAAAGTATCTTTGGTAGAAGCAATAATACTAATCCAAGCAGGATATTTAGCAATAGTAGGGTCTTGTTGCCATGAAGCAGTAATTAATCTTTTTTCATCACATTGAGCTAAATTATTACATTCCTTGCGATGCACAATAATACCTCTTCCTTTAGTGACAAATCCTAGGATTTCGTCGTTATAAACAGGGGTGCAACAACTTGCCAATTTTAATTTAGGATTTCTAAGACCTTCAATAATAACGCCTGTCTCACTTTGATGTTTGAGTTTTTTATGCGATTTTGCCATTTGTTTTTGTAAAATATTTTGACTTAAAGTTTCTTTGGCTAAAACAAGCAATTTATTAATTACTGACTTAGGATTTAATTGTTTTTTAGCAATTTCATAATAAAAATCATTAAGAGTTTGAATATTGTAACGCTCAAAATGTTTTTGGACAAAATTATTATCAATCAAGGAAAGTTCAATTTTATTGGCAGTTAATTCTTTTTCAATAATATCTTTTCCTTTTTGAATCTCTGCTAAATATTCAGTTTTATTTTCTTTGATATCTTTTTTTAAAAAACCTTTAATTTTTCTTTTGGCATGTGTTGTTTTTACCATGCGCAACCAGTCTTTATTAACTGATAAAATATTTTTATTGGTTTTAATCGAAATAATATCACCATTTTTGAGTTGATAATCAATTGGTACAATTTGCCCGTTAATGATGGCTGCTGTCATTTTGCTTCCTACTGCGGAATGAATACGAAAGGCAAAATCAATGGGGGTAGAACCTTTGGGAAGTTCAAATACTTCTTGAGTAGGAGTAAAAACATAGACATTATCACTTAAAATATCATTTTTAATAGAATCTACAAATTCTTTGGGTGTTTCTTCGGGATGATTTTTGGCATCCATAGTAATTTTAACTAATTCTTGATACCATCTTAATTTTTTGGCAAGTTCTAGTTGTTTATCTTCTTGGGAATAAGTTTTATTTTCTTTATAAGCCCAGTGAGCAGCAATTCCTTTTTCAGCAATTTCATCCATTTCTTGAGTTCTTATTTGCATTTCAAACAAAGAGCCATCCTTAGTTAAAACAGTTGTATGCAAAGATTGATAAAGATTAGGTTTAGGAACTGCAATATAGTCTTTAAATCTTAGGGGAAGTGGCGAAAAATGACCGTGAATAATCCCTAAACATTGATAACACAAATCCACAGTAGGCACAATAATTCGAATAGCTAAAAGGTCAAAGATTTCTTCAAAACTAACTTTTCTTTTAACAATTTTTTTATAAATACTATAAATATTTTTGACACGCCCTTTAATAGTGTAATTTTTGAGTTGGTGGCTGTCTAAAAGAGATTTAATATTGGTGATAATTTTGGTAATTGATTCTTCACGTTGTTGTTTTTTTAACCGAATTAAATTAGAAACACGATAGTATTCTTGAGGAAAAGCATATCTTAGAGACAAATCTTCTAATTGTGATTTAATTTCAAAAAGCCCTAAACGATGTGTTAAAGGAGCGTGAATTTCTAAGGTTTCTTTGGCAATACGTAATTGTTTTTCTGAAGACATCGCATTTAAAGTTTGCATATTGTGCAAGCGGTCAGCAATCTTTACAATAACAACTCTAATATCTTTTGCCATTGCTAAAAACATTTTTTGTTGATTATCGGCATGTCCTTGATTTTTATGAAAAGCAATTTTGGTAAGTTTAGTTGCCCGATAAACTAAATAAGCCACGTCTTCGCCAAACAAAGAAGTTAAATCTTGCATAGTAGCATTAGTGTCTTCCAAAACATCGTGGAGTAATCCTGCCATTAAAGTATTGGGTTCGCTGTTTAATTGTGCCAAAATTTTAGTCACTGCACAAGGATGAATAATATAGGGTTCTCCTGTAAAACGTGTTTGTCCGTGATGTTTTTCTTTGGCAAAAAGATAGGCTTGAGTAATTTTTTGCAAAATGGTGGCATCTTGAATATTTTTGGAAATCACAGCCATTAAATCTTGATATAATGTATCTTTTTCTAAAGTTAAATCGGAATCTAAAATCATCTTATCACCTTCTTTTTTAAGGATTTGCAAAAAAACGCAAAGAAAATAAAAGAAATCAAAAAATAAATTAAGTGTATAGTCTTTTTGTGCCTTGAAAATAAACTTCTTTAATAACGCCTGCCCCACAACAAATATTGTTATCATAAAAAGCAAATATTTGCCCTGGAGTTACTGCTTTAATTGTTTGAGGATAATGAATTTCTAAGTTGTTTTGGTCTAGCCAAGTTAAAATAACGTCTTGATTGGGTTGGCGGTAGCGCATTTTGGCTTGTAGGTGCAAATTGGTTTTTTTGCCGCGCCAAACAATATCACCAATTAAGGCTTTGTCGCTGTATAAATAAGGATGTGTGCTACCTTGTTCTACGTATAAAGTGTTAGTTGGAAGGTGTTTGCCAACGACAAACCAAGGTTTTTGGCTGGGAACATCACCCAAACCTAAATTTTTACGTTGCCCTATGGTATAATACATTACTCCTTTATGATGTGCTAAAAAAGTCCCATCCAAAGTTTTAATATCACCTTTTTGAGCGGGTAAATAGTTGCTTAAAAATTGAAAAAAATTTCTTTCACCAATAAAACAAATCCCCGTGGAATCTTTTTTAGTGGCATTAATTAAATTATTTTCTAAAGCAATTTGGCGTACTTCTTGTTTTGTGAGATTGCCCAAAGGAAACAAAATATTTTGTAATTGTTTAGTTGTTAGTTGTGATAAAAAATAAGTTTGATCTTTGTTTTGGTCAACAGCACAAGCAAGTCGTGGAACTAATTTTTGGTCTGAAGAAGTTTCATATATAATGTTAGCATAATGTCCCATAGCAATATATTGAGGGGCAAGTTTTGTTGTTGCATACTCAATAAAAGCTCTAAATTTAATTTCATTATTACACAAAATATCAGGATTCGGAGTAAGATTATTTTCAAAGGCTTTGATAAAAGACATAAAGACTTTTTGCCAATATTCTTCAATAAAATCAACACGATGCAACTTAATTCCTAGTTGTTCAGACACTTTTAAGGCATCTTTATAATCTAGTTCTTGCGGGCATATGTCATTTAAAGTGGGATTACCTTGGATATCAAAATTAAGATTACTATCCCAATTACGCATAAAAACTGCTTCTACCAAATAACCTTGTTTTTTTAAAAGAAAAGCAGCAACAGCACTATCAACTCCGCCTGATAAACCAACAACAACTTTTGTCATTTTTTGCTCCTTTTCTTTGTTTTTAATTTGTTATGTGTGTGTGTGTTTTGATTTGTTATTTTGATGATATTTATTGATGTTTTGAGATTTGGGTGTTTTGAGATTTTATATTTTTAGAACTTTGATTTATTGCTTTTTATTCTTGTCTTTGTAGATAAATAGGAAGCAAAAATTCGTTTCTGGGCGAAAGACTATTTTCTAAAACTTTAGGACCTGGTGCCATATTTTGTCTTTTAAATTGATTTTGATAAAAAGTTTTCAGATATGAAACAACTAATTGATTGCTTTTTTCTGGACTTAAATCAAAGGCAATTTGCAACAACCAAGCAATTTTAGTTTTGGTAAAACCTTTTTTAATGTGGCAACAAAGAATAAAATCTTCCATAATTAATTTTTGATTGATGTTTTCTTGCACTAATTTTTGATATAATTTTTTTAAGGCAGGTGTAATTTGTAAATAGTTTTTTTCTAAATGATAAAGTAATAATTCTTTGACTAAAACATTAGGAACGCCAGCATTGACATTATAAATGTGGTCGTAATGAATACGAGGATTGTTTTTTCCTAAAGCCATATCCGAAAAATTATTATTTTCTAACAACAAAAATTTTTGTGTTTGGGAAGCTAATTCCTTTAAAAAAACTTGATCTAGGTCTTTGGAACAAGAAGCAAGTTCGTTTGACAAAGTAGAAATGTTGTTAATATCGTTGAATAAAGTAGTTGTTTCGTTTGCTTCATTTATTTCATTTGTTGCGTTTGTGTCATTTGTGGCATCAGTTAGATTAGTTGTGTTAGTGGTGGCATCAGTTTTGTCAAGCCCCAAAAAGGCTAACAAATCTTTTTTCTTTAAAAAACTACTTTCACAAATGTGACAAACTCCTTTGGTTTGTAAAAAATCTTTGAGGAGTTGATAATGAGTTTGGTTGGAAAAAAGAAGTGGATTTAGGATTACAATGAAATCTTCTAACGGTTTTTGCAACAAGGAAAAGCTTTGAAAAGCAACTACCAAAGTTAACAAATCATTAATATTTTCAGTAATTTCTACAATTATTTTGGCGTTTAAATTGCTAAGTTTAGTTTTAAGTGCTAATACTTGGATTTCATTTGCCAATTTTAAATGCGAAGCAACATTTGATTGAGGAATAAAAGGCGTTTGATTAATTGGTTTTTCAAAGTGATAATGGGGCGTTTCTTGGAGTTCAAAATAAGCTTTTAAAAAAGGATGTTGTTTTCCTATTCTTTGGTCACCATAAGTAGTATCAATTCTTCTTTGAAATTTAATTAAATCAACACAAACATCAACTACTAAACTTACATCTTGATTAAATAAATCTTTTTCGGCGACCATTTCGCCTAACAAAGCAGCCATTTTGTGATTAGAAAATAAATTATCAACAGTAGATTCAGTAATTCCGCTACTAGTGTAAAAATAGCCTCCAATTTGTTTGCGCGAATGATCAAGAACGGCATTTTTTCTTAAATCAAGTTTGCCTATGTGATCGGTTGAGGCAGAAGGATTAAAAATTAAATGAGCACCGTTTAAGGAAAGTAGATCACCAGGAGAAAAGACAGTCCATAAATCTTGACAAATTTCTACTCCAAAAATAAGATCAAATTGGGAATTAATAAATAAAACATCTCCAAAAGGAACTGTTTGACCCAAAATTTGGATGTATTGGGATTCGCAGGTTTTGCCTGATTGAAACCATCTTTTTTCGCTAAATTCTTTATAATTGGGAATAGTTTTTTTAGGGGTTATTCCTAATATTTTATCTTTTTGAATGATAACTGCTACATTAAATAAAACTTCATGCAAAGCAAGAGGAATGCCTAAAATATAGACTCCTTCAAAAGAATTATTTTTTAAAAGCCAATCTAGAGCTTGAAAATTTTGTTCTAAAAAAGTAGTTTCAAAAAAAAGATCTCCTGCTGTATAACTACTTAAACAAAGTTCAGGGAACAAAACAAAACTGGCTTTACTTTTGTTTAGAACATTTTGCATACTATAAGCATTTTTTAAGGGATTACCTACTGTTAAAGGAGGGCTTGCTAATTCAATTTTAATAGAACCGTTTTTGTACATTTTCTTTCATTTGCTTCCTTAGTTATTCATTATTTAATAATTAAAGATTAATATTTATGATAATTAATATTTTTATTAAGATAATTTATAATAATAACTATAATTTTTATTGTTTATATTTAAATAATTTAATAATTTTTTATGATGTTAAATAAATTGATAAATATTTAATTTATGGTTTGGGATGATAAAAAAAATAAAACCATTATATATATTATATAATTTTTTAATAATTTTCCCAAATAAAACCTTATAATTGATTCTTTTTTATTATTAATAATAATTTTTGATTATAATTGTATTTATAAAGATTATTTTATTGCTAAAAACTATTATTAATAATAAAGATAAATAAAAAAAACTAGGTTAAAAAACCTAGCTTTTTAAATAATGATTAAATAAGATTATTTATTTTTTTTGTTTTTTTTAACAAAGAAAAACACACCACCAGCAACGGCAGCAACAACTACAACAGCTACTAATGTTAAGAACCACACTGTTTTGTACCAAGGTTTTTGAACTACATTAAATTCAAAGGTTTTTTCTCCTGAAACAGTAGTTTTACCATCTACAGCTTTAACAGTAACTTTATTAGCATCGTCGCCTTTACCAACTGTGAAAGTTAAGTCGTCTTTGGTTACAGTTGCAGGAACTTTAGCTCCAGCTTCTTTTAAAGCTTTTAAACCAGCTTCTGCATCTACTTTGTCATCTTTAACTGTAAGTGTAAGTTTTTTGTCTGTTCCTAAAGTTAATTTATTTAATTCACATACGCCTACTAAATTTAATAATTTTTCGCCTTTTAAAGCGCTTCCAGCTTGGCCATCTGCAGGTGTAACTTTTACTTGATTATTGGTAACAATTACTTTTACAGAATCTTTTGTTACTTTTTTATCCAATAAAGTATTTTGAACTTTCCATTGATTAACAACTTTTTCTGCATTAGATGCATCATTAGCAGTAAGTTCAAGAGGGGTTTCACATTGTAAAATGCTTAAATCTAGTGGATCATCAGCAAAAACTTGAACGCCAACAAACATTAAAGCAACAGCAGCAAATAAAACTAAAACTTTAGCAACTAAAGATTTTTGAGTTTTTTGATTTTGCATTGTTTATTCTCCTTTCTTTCGTTATATAATTATATGGTTTGAGTTGTTTTCTAACAAAGAGTTAAAAGACAATCAAAACCTACTATTATTTTAACATGAAAAAAGGAAAAATGGGAAATAATAATTAAAAAAATAAAGCTTTATTAGTTATAAAAAAATTATTCTTGTGTTCCTAAATCAAAGTTATTATCTTTATTTTCTTTCAAACTTACCACAGCAGCCTCAGTTGTAATCATCAAAGCAGAGATAGAAGCAGCATTAAGAACAGCTTGACGAGTTACTTTAGTAGGGTCAATTATACCTTCTTTTAAGAGACAAACATACTTACCTTCTTTAGCATTAAACCCAAAATTTAAGGGTTGTAAAAGTTGTTGTTTTACCACATCTTTACCTGAAAATCCTGCATTATAAGCAATTTGATAAGTAGGTACTAAAAGACTTTGTACTACTACATCAATTCCTTGTTGTACTTCTTTATTATCAGATACCAAAGTATCTTTTAATTCTTGATAAACCTCCACTAAAGCTTTTCCACCACCAACTACAATTCCTTCAGTAATAGCAGCTTTAGTAGCATTAAGAGCATCTTCAATACGTAATTTTTTATCTTTTAATTCAGTATCAGTTGCAGCCCCAACTTTAATTAAGGCAACTCCTCCTGATAATTTAGCTAATCTTTCTTGCAAATTTTTAGTTTCATAATCAGAAGTAGCATTTTTAATTTGAGTTTTTAATACTTGAATACGTTTTTCTAATTCAGGACTTTTAGAATTACTTATCAAAGTAGTATTATCTTTTTTAATAATAGTTTTATTGATATTTCCTAAATCATCTATTTTTAAATCTGCTAATTTCATATTAAGTTCTTTAGAAACAAAATTAGCTTTTGTAAGTACTGCAATATCTTGTAACATTTCTTTTTGATTATCACCAAAACCAGGAGCATTAGTTACAACTACATTAAAAGTTCCTCTTAATTTATTAGCTACCAAAACCCCTAAAACTTCATTTTCCACAGCTTCAGCTACAATTAATAAAGATCTAGATGCTTTTACTACTTCTTCCAAAATAGGTACAATTTCTTGCACAGTACTAATTTTATGATCAGTTACTAAAACTAACGCATTTTCTAACTGTACTGTCATACTTTCTCTATCAGAGACAAAATAAGGAGAAGCATATCCTTTATCGTACTGCAATCCTTCAACAACTTCTAATTCTGTTTCAAAACCTTTGGATTCATCAACATTAATAACTCCATCTTTTCCTACTTTTTGCATCGCTTGGGCAATGATTTTACCAATTTCTTGACTACCTGATGAAACAGCAGCCACATTTTGAATATCTTCTTGGGCATCTACTTTTTTAGATTTAGCTAAAAGTTTTTTGGCAACTGTTAATGCAGCTAACTCAATTCCTTCTTTTACTAAAACAGGATTAGCTCCTGCATCAATTGCATCAAACCCACGATGAATCATACTTTGTGCCAAAACAGTTGCTGTAGTTGTTCCATCTCCTGCTTTATCGTTAGTTTTGGAAGCTACTTCATATACTAACTTTGCTCCCATATTTTGATAAGGATTTTTTAATTCAATTTCTTTAGCAATAGAAACACCATCATTTACAATAGCAGGTGAATCATAGGCTTTTTCTAAAATAACATTACGTCCTTTAGGTCCTAAAGTCACTTTAACAGTATTTGCAATTGCATCTACTCCTTGTAATAAAGCTTTTCTTGCTTCTTTGCCATAAAGTATTTTTTTACTCATTTTATTACTCCTTAAATATTTTGATTATTGATTATTATATCTTTATATCTTTATTTATTGATTTATTGATTTATTGATATTTAATTAATATTTATAATTTTATGATTTATAATTTTATGATTTATAATTTTAAAAAAAGTTTAAAATATTGTCTTTTTATTTATTAATACTTAGTTTATAATTATTTATCTTATCTATATTATCTTATTTAATTTGTGCCAAAATATCTTTTACAGCAACAATTAAATAATCTTTTTCTCCTAAAGTAACTTTTCTACCAGAATAGCTTTTATAAACTACTTCATCATCTTTTTTTAAACCTTCAACTTCGGAACCTACTCCAACAACAACGCCAACAGAGGATTTTTCTTTTTCTGATAAAGCCAAAATAATTCCGCTAGCTGTTTTAGTTTCTTCCATTTTCAATTTTAAAACAACATTGTCATATAAAGGGATAATTGTTTTTTGTTTCATGATTAAACTCCTTTTAATTTAATAATTTATTATAGCAAATAAAATATTTTTGTAATGATTTAATTTTGGCACTTAAATTATTTAGTGCCAAAGCACTTTTATTATATCATAAGATTTAATAATTGGCAAGTATTAAAAAAAATAATTTGGTTTGGAGGATTCAAAAATTTATTTTATATTTTTGGTAAATATTATTAAATTTGTCTTATTGGGAATTGCAAAAAAAGTTTTTCATTTATGTTATTGTTTATTCATTTATGTTATTGTTTATTCATTTATGTTATTGTTTATTCATTTATGTTATTGTTTATTCATTTATGTTATTGTTTATTCATTTATGTTATTGTTTATTCATTTATGTTATTGTTTATTCATTTATGTTATTGTTTATTCATTTATGTTATTGTTTATTCATTTATGTTATTGTTTATTCATTTATGTTATTGTTTATTCATTTATGTTATTGTTTATTCATTTATGTTATTGTTTATTCATAAAAATAAGTTTGATAAATAATCTTTAATCTTGGATTAAGATAAATAACACAACCAAATAATAATAAATTACAAGTAATAACTGTTTCTAAATTAAGAACAAAAATAGTGATAAAGGAAGTTATTTCATTAGCAAAAAAGATATTATAATATGGATTATCTTTTAGAATATGTTTAATACTTGACAAATAACATAAATAACCATTTATAGCATAAGAACAAGCATGAATTAACATAATTATAATTAAAATACTTAATAAACGTATAATATTTTTTTTATTAATATTAAAATGACTTAAATCTTTACAATATAATAATCCTGTAAAAGACCAAGATAAAATAGGTATTAAAGTTTTTAAAAGATAATTCAGTGTAAGAAAAGTTGATTGATTAATATTTTTTTTCCCAAGCGAAAAAATATCATAATTAGCTAAAATCCAAGAATGTCCCAAAGTAGTTACAAAGTCACAAAACACATAAATAAGAAGCATCCAAGAAGCTTTCTTAAATCCAAAGAAAAACCCTAAATAAAATAAAGGTACTAAAGCCAGATTAAAATAAGCTTTATAAGTTAAAGAAGACTTAAAATCATATAGCCCCATTTGTTTAGAAAGATGAAATAATATAAGAGCTAAAGCAATTATATGAGCTGCTAGAATATATTTATGTACTTTCTTATTTTTCTTATTCTTATTAACATTACGCATATATTTATTCTAATTCCCTTCCAATATTGTTTTTATTATGAAAACAAAATATAAAAAATTTTTTTATACAACATGTTATTTCCTTGAAGCAATATTTTAACTTAACTAAATAGTATTAAATAATAATTAGTGTCAATTAAAATATTTATAATTTATCAATTAATCAATTAGCTATTATTAAAGATTAGATAATAATTAATTTGATAATAAAAAAAATAGCCTTCAAAAACTACTCAAAAACAATTTTAATTAATAAATAATTAAAGATAATAATTTGATAATTTTTAAAAACTAATTTAATAAGGATAAAAAGGGCATTCCTATAATAAGGAACAATTTGTTCTTAAATTAAGGAATAATGATGTTCTTAAAATGAAGAACAATTAAGTAATACAAAAAAATGATACTAAAAGTAAATTATTTATTGTTCCCCTTTTCAAATATTAAATGTTTCCAAACATGCAAAACAAAATAATTGATGGATAACAAAATAATAATTTAACCAGCTATATTATATAATATTTTTTTAAGGAATGAATCAATTATTTTTTTAAGGAATGAAAAAATTAAGATGCAAAAAAAGGGCGAAAAAGTGAAAAAAAGCGCGGCGCAACAATTATGATATTATAGTTTTTTTACTCAACTCTTATATGACAGTGTTGAGTTTTTTATATTATAAATTCAGATCTGATATACAAAAAGAGCTAGGATATGACGCCGAACTCTTTTTTTATTTTTTTCTACAAAAATAAAGTATGACACCGTTATGCCAATGAACCAACCCAAAGACAACTAACCAAAAGGTTAAAGTTCAATTATATTTGAACAAATTATAAGGGGTTCGTCAATATTCAGGGTTAATTATTTTTTGGGTTTTTGAGATTTATCATTGTTTTGCTGCTTTGGTTTTGGTGGATTTGGCTGAGAAAAACTATTTTTCGCTTGTTGATTTTGAGTTTGATTTTTGTAATCCTTTTTGGGGTTTGAGGGTTTATCGTTGTTCTTCTTTTGCTTTTGTTGTTGTGTCCCTTTAATTGGGTTTGGGTTGTTTGGGTTGTTCGGTCTTCCTCGCTTTCCTTTACCTTGTGAAACATTCGCATTATTACTTGTACCTCTATTGACATCTAAAACTTGATTTTGTTGTCCTTGTTTATTTGTCGTTAAATTTTCTTGAATGCCTTCATTACTTTGTATATTTCCTTCTTTATGGGATAAAACTGTTTTAATTCCTACATCTTTTTGCTTTTCATGTTTTTTACTTTCAGCTAAAAAACTACTCAAATTATAACAAGCAATATATAATGTAAATCATGCCCATTTACGTGTTTTATTGGCACAACCCAAGAATTAGGATTTGGTCCTTTACAATTATTAGGTTCTAATTTGTGTTTATCTTTAATCCATTTTTCAATAGTTTTTATTTGTCCTGCAAAATTAGAGTTTTTATTAAACAAAAAAATAGCACCTTCTTTATTTTGACCATTGGTATAATTCATTAATTGATCACAGGCATGATCAATATTTTCCATCTCTTTATTAAGAACTTTATCAAACATTTTACATTCAGCAATATAGACAAAATCATCAAAATCAACTTTAATATCAACTTTACCTCCACAATTCATCGCTTCTTTATTGATTTTTATTTGCGCAGGATAAATTAATTGCAAATACATAATAATAAGTTCTACAATAAAATTTTCTTTTTCCTTAACTGAATGTTCTTTAACAATTTTTTTATTTTCTAACGAACTACAAAATAAATGAATATCTTTATTAATACGATTAAAACGTTCTTTTGCATCAATTGTTAAAATATTAGATTTATTTTCTTCAGTTAAAATTTAGATCCACCAAAGGCTTTAACTCTCCTTTTATTGCTTCTAATTGTTCTTTGGATAAAACTATTTTGCCATCCTTAATTTCTTTAATTTGGCTTTCTGTTAAAGTAGTCAATTGAAATTGTTCCTTTACTTGTTCAGCAACTCTTTGAGCTAATTGATTTGTCTTATTATTTCTTTGCTCTTGTGTTTTAGGTGATTTTATGTCTTTGTATAAATTAGGTTCTTTAACATCTTTAAAACTCAAATATCCTAACTTACTTACAACAATTACAAAAACTAACAACGAAAATAACATTGCAATTAAGGAACACACAAAGACAATCAATAAATTTTTTTTCTCAAACATAAATATCTCCTTAATAAAAATATGAATAATACAAATGTTAATAATGCAAATGAAATAGGAAAAAAATAATTAGGAATGAAAATAATAAATAAAATAAATAACAACAAATATAATAAACCCTAAGCAAAAACAAAATATACTAAAAAATAAAATATTCATTCTTTACTAGGGGCAAATTATTGGAGTGTTTCATCTAAATATATATTATATTTTAATTGTAGCAAAAAATATAGCAAAAATCCAAGAAAAAACAAAGTGTTTATGTACAAACCAAATAAAGGCTTTAACTATTTTACTAAATTATCAAATAAATATACAAATATAATGGAGATGATGGGCAAAAAAGATAATAACCGTGCGCAAAATAACATAAAAACAATCAAATCAAATAATGTTGCAATTAAAATAAATCCCTATCCTAAATATAAAATTATCCCAAACCAAACAACTAACAATAAATTTATTTTTAACAAAAAAACATCACCCAAATAAACCCTTATTGTGATATAATAACTTATATATTGTAATTAACAAAGGAGAAAAACAATGAGTAAATGTTATATCACTGGAAAAACCACCCTTTTTGGTAATCGTCGTAGCCACGCTATGAACGCAACTAAAAGAATTTGGAAAGCCAACTTACAAAACGTAAAAATTGTTGACGAAAACGGCAAGGTTCAAAAAGTAAAAATCTCTGCTAGGGCACTCAAAAAGCTCAAATTACAAAGAGCCTAAAAACTCTTTGCCTTCCTTTTCTTTCTTATTTTTTATATTTATATTTTATGATTTTTTCATAAAGATAAAGAAAGAAATAAGAAATCAAAAGTTCAAAAATCCCATCAAAAAGTTCAAATAATAAAAATCAAAAATTAAAAAATAATAAATAATAAAACACAAACACATCGCATAACAAAATAAAAATAAATAAAATCAAAAAAATAATAAGGAGTCCTAAACACATGAAAGCAAATATTCACCCTCAATTTGAAACAGTGGAAGTTTCTTGTGCAACTTGTGGCAAACAACACCCAATTGGCACCACAGTTACTAGCATCAAAATAGAAACTTGTTCTAATTGCCACCCTTTTTACACTGGCGCACAAACTTTTGTAGTTAAAGCAGGGCCAGTTGACAAATTTAACAAACGTTATGGTATTACCCAAGACCAAAAAGTTAAAACAGTTTCTTCAAATGCTGATAACAAAAAAGAAACCACCGAAGAATTGATTAAAAATAAATAATAAATACTTAAAAAATAAAATAGCAAATCACCCTCCAAGTTCTTTTGGACCAACTATCACACCACAAAAACCAAAAAAATTAATTCAAATTATCTTATTTATAAAGGAGTTCAAAAGAATGACCCAAAAAGAACAAGGGCAAGGGTTTATTGAAGTTGTTTGTGGACCAATGTTTGCAGGCAAAACAGAAGCATTAATTCAACGCAGTAATCAAGCATTACAACTCAACAAAAAAATTTTATCCTTTAAACCGCAAATAGATGACCGTTATTCTGTTAAAGAAGAAATAGTTTCTCACAATCAAAACACTATTCCTGCTATTTTAATTGACAAAAGCAAAGACATTCTCCCGTTTATTACTTCCGAAATTAATGTTGTCATAATAGATGAAGCCCAATTTTTAGATAAAGACATTGTCGCTATTGTAGATTATTTAGCTAACTGCAATATTGAAGTTATTATATCAGGTTTAGAACTTGATTTTTGCGGAAAACCATTCGGACCAATGCCTTATTTATTAGCAATTGCAGACACCGTTACTAAATTAACTTCAATTTGTGCTATCAGTGGCAAAAAAGCCAACCGCACTCAAAGATTAATTGACGGCAAACCTGCTCAAAGCAATGAACCTGTTGTTTTGGTAGGTGGAAAAGAATACCACGAACCTCGTTGTCGCAAACACCATTGTTTAGCAGATATTGACAAAACAAAAATTAACTGGCAAAACTTCACCAACCAATCTAAATAACTCCACTAAAATAATTCATCTCAATAATTCGTTTGGAATGTGGATTAATACTTAAAATATGGAAAATAACAACCAACAACATATTTTTTTTATGAAAGAAGCTTTAAAAGAAGCCCAAAAAGCCTACCTCAAAGAAGAAGTCCCCATCGGAGCTGTCGCTGTTTTAAACCAAAAAATAATTGCACGAGCTCACAATAACAGAAACACTAAAAAACTTTTTTTTGGACACGCTGAATTTTTAGCCCTCATGAAAGCAGGCAAAAAGATAAACAGCCGTTTTTTAAATGATGTATCTCTTTATGTCACTTTAGAACCTTGCTTAATGTGTACAGGAGCCATCATACAAGCAGGCATCAAAAACCTTTATTATGGCACAAGCATGGAAAAATCATATTCTTTTAATGATATGTCATCTATCCAAAATATGCCTTTTATGGATAAATTAAATATCCAATCAGGAATTTTAGCTCAAGAAAGCATGCAACTTTTACAAAAATTTTTTCAAGAACTAAGAATCAAAAAAAATAATTTACTATCCCGATAAAAACAACAAAAAAACAAAAAAAATAATTTCAGCAACCCAATAAAAACTCTTATCACAACCAAATTAGACCATCACAACCGATGGTCTTTTATTTTCAAAAAAACTAATTTGCCAATAATAAAATGTTGTTATTTTAAATATTGGCACATCCTAAATAATACACCCTACATTAAAATTACAAATAAATACTAATAAAAAATACTATATTGAACCACATTTACCAAAAAATAAATAATAAAACAAACTAAAAACAACCTTTAATATTTATATCTATTATCTATTTTACTTTTATCTTAACTATATTTATAATCAAAGGCAAACAACCAATCAAACACAACAAAATAAAAAAATTAGAAATATTGTTAAAAGCCCAAAATATGAAACATTCCAATCAACTAAAAACAGCTCAAAAAATAATTACTATCTTAAAAACAAACGGATTCGAAGCCTTTATTGTGGGTGGCACTGTCAGAGATTATTTACTCCAAATAAATGCTAACGAAGACATCGACATCACTACTAACGCCGCCCCCCAACAAATAAAACTCCTTTTATTCCCAGAAAAAACAACCCAAATAAAAATTAATTATGGTAGCTTTAAAATAACTTTTGAAAATTATCTTTTCGAAATTACTACTTACAGAAAAGAAGGCACTTACAAAGACTATCGCCACCCTAGTGAAATTTTTTTCACCAAAAACGTCCATCAAGACCTTTTAAGACGTGATTTTACTATTAACGCTCTTTTAATGGATGAAACTGGTAAAATATTTGATTTCACACCTGAAAAACAAGGAAAAAAAGATTTAAAGCAAGGTTTGATCCGCACCATCAAAGAACCTTTTATTAGATTCCAAGAAGATCCTTTAAGAATTTTAAGAGCTTTTTATTTTCAATCTAAACTAGGATTTTGCATAGAAAAAACTACCCAAAAAGCTATCATCCACAAAAACCATTTATTAGCTAAAATTTCTTCTCAAAGAATCTATGAACACATCGAAAAAATCATCACTCACAAAAACTGGCACCAAACTTTTAAAACTATGATAGAAACTAAAACCCATCTATTTTTACCCCAACTAAACCAAAGCATTCTTTGTTTAGCTTATCTACATGAAACTCAACTTAAATACATTCAAGCACACCACAAATTAAAAAGAAGAATTTTTTGGTCAATGTCGCTTTTACTCAACAACCAAATCCTTGCATCTTTTCCTTTTACCAAACAAAAGAAAAAAAGCTACCAAAACATTGCCTCTTTAAGTTTATATCTTTGGGAAAATATTACTTTTAATTTATTTAAACATGGATTAAAAAATTGTCTCCTAGCTAATCAAATTAATTATCTTTTGCAAAAAGAACCTTATGCAGCAGCCAAAATACAATATATTTATCAATATTTACCAATAAAAACAATTACTGAACTTAATTTTAGTTGGCAAGAAGTCTTAAAACAATTACCCCACAAACCCAAAGGAACATGGATTAAACATACACAAAAACAACTAATTACCAAAGTACTTAATAGAGAAATACCCAACATTAAAGAACAATTAATTAATTTTGTACTTAGCCAAAATCAAATCCTAGATAAATAATAAATAAATAAAATAATGAATAAAAATAAAATGAACTAAATTATGTAATAACAAAATTATAAACATCAATTTATTTTTGTTTATAAATGTAATAATGCAAACTTACTATTTCCATTTACAAACACTTCCATCAACATATTTTTATCAATCCCAATCTAGACCAATAGGAAACAAACGTATGAAAAAAACCCAAACCAACATCTTACCCAAATATCAAAAAGGACAAATCAACTTTTTTACAGGCAAAGTAACAAGCATCAATCAAGGACTTCATTTTTATAATATCACCTTGCAATTACAAGACAAAAGCGACATCAACATCAAATTAGAACCTCAAACCAAACCACCTATCCAAGGAAAAATATATCATTTTAAAACTATTTGTCTTCTCAAAAATGAAGAACTTATTTTGATGAATCAAACATACAATTTAGCTTATAATGTATTAGATATGCAAACTTTGTATGAAATTTATTTAGCCTTTTATGAATGTGCTCCTATTTCTTTTGTAATAGTAAAAGACGAATTAGAAAACTATTTACATAAAATAAAAAACAAAGTCTTAAAACAAATTACTTACAATTTATATTGCAAAAACAAAAATAAATTTTTAATTTCCAAAGCAGCGTTAAAAATTCATCATAATTATTATGGCGGACTTGGTTATCATACTTTAACTATGTTAAAAATGGCAGAATCTCTTTTAAAAATTTATCCTTTTCTCAATAGTGATTTACTATTTGCAGGTACTATTTTACATGACATGGAAAAAATTAAAGAACTAGATTTAGAACAAAAAAACTATACTCCCAAAGGTTTGCTATTAGGTCATTTAGTCATGAGTGCTTGTGAAATAGAAAAAGAAGCCCAATTATTGGGTTTTCAAGATAAAGAAGAAGTATTATTATTAAAACATATGTTAATTTCTCATCATGGACTTTTAGAACATGGAGCTGCCAAAAGACCACAAATAGGAGAAGCTCTTTTACTTTGGTATTTAGATAATATTGATTGCAAATTAACATCTTTACAAGAATTTTTACAAAAAACCACCACCCAAACATTTACAAAACCCATCCCTGTTTTAGAAAGAAAAGGGTTTTATAAATCATTAGATTTAGATCAAAATAATGATGATGAATAATTTTGTTTTCTTAATTACAAAAAATAGTGAGTTTGAAAATGCATTTCATAATAAAAAAAGACCGTTTTTAAACGGTCTTTTTTGTTGTAATAATCATTATTTATTATCTATTTTATTTTTGTTATAATATGAAATATTAAAAGTTTTGTAATAAATTATCCAAGTAAGAATTCTTGCAAAGTTTGCCAAGGCAACAAAACACAATTAATTTTACCTGGCAATTGATAAACTTGAGGTGTTCCAAAACTTTAGACAACTTTTTACTTTTTAAAAATTCTTTAAGACTAACTATTAAGTTAGTCTTTTTTTCTTTTCAAGACTAAAAAAATAATTTCTTATCTTTTCTAAAAATATTTTTAGAAAGGAATAAAATGTTAAGACAAAAATTATTTAAAGATTTTTTAAAAAGTAAAAACAATTTAACAATTCGCGATCAATTAATCGAAATGCATTTACCATTAGTAAAAAAAATAGTTAAACAATTTAAATATTTCCCTAAAGCACTTCAAAGAGAAGATTTATACCAAGAAGGAATTTTAGGTCTAATCAAAGCTTTAAATAATTACCAAGATTTAGGATGTGATTTTATTGTCTATGCTACCCCAACAATTAAAGGTAAAATCACAGAACTTATTAGAGGTCTACAAGCTACTTCTACTTCCATACATGTTTTTCGGAAAGAAAAACAAGTAAGTAATATTCCTTTTGAAGAAACACAACCTCAAACTATTAATATCAACAATCTAACCCCTCATCAAATTTGGTTAACCCAAGTTAATCATGAATTGTTTATTGAAAAAATCAAATCCAATTTAAATAAACAAGAATTCGAGATTATTAGATTAAGTTTTGGAATTCCTTTAAAAATCCAAAACCAATACCCTCAAATTGAGTATTCCAACAAAGACATAGGTAAAATGTTGAATTTATCTGCAAGGCAAGTAGAAATTATCAAAAACAAAGCAATTAATAAATTAAAAAAAATAATAAAAAGGAATAAAAAATATGAATTATCAAAAAACACAACTACTTATTGGGCGCAAATATACGATATAATGGAGTAATTTAGTCAATTACCAGGATGGAAATGAAGTCCTGAGGTCATATAAAACCAGCAATGGTGTCGGTTGGTTAAACGAAAGAATAACCAATTACAGCAGATATAAAAGCGAAATGAGCCGAATTAACTAGGCAAAAAGTTCTCGCAAGACCAAGATAATCATGGATAAGGTTGCAATACCCTAATTGGAAAAGAAATGTCGTAATTTCGTAACCTACCACGAAAGTTAATGACACGTGGAGATGTAAAACCTTAAAGGAATAAATTAGATGTTCCTTTAATCCATTTTTTCATAGCTGTTAAATCAGTAATTCACATAACATTCCTGGCTATTAATACGCCAGTATAACCAAACCTAAAATTATCAGACACATTATAGACGGAAATTTGAGAATCCTAAAAACCAGTTTCAAAACTAAAGTAGGTTTAGACCTATGGTTCAAGGATAAAGAAGCTATTCAGTAGTTGATAGAGTAAAACTAAATTTGGAATAATTTAGTCAATCGCCTATCCAAGTCGAGAGTTAACGACTCTTAAAGAGCGAAAGTAGCTAGTAATTATAGAGAACAAATCACGAAATCCGTAGTAATACTGACTAGTTCGCGAAAGCGATATAATTATGGCAAGCCGTATGCCTGGAAACTTGCTCGTACGGTTTAGATGGGGACCAGTTTGTAATAAGGTTTAGAAAGGCAAATCCTAAACCGAAACGCATCTGATTTATCCATATTTTTAATTTATTTTCGACATCGTGGAATCACCAAACAATATCCCCAAACATATTTATTTTTTATTCCTGATATCAAATTTGATTTAGTATTGTTTACCCAAAACAAACGAATTGTTGCTTTTAATTTTAAAACTTGCCTCCGTGAACGTTACAAACAAGCTATCATCGAAGCTCAACAACTAAAAAAAACTCGATACGCGTTTTGAATATTACTTATTAACAAATGATGCTATCGAATCCCAAAGGCTCAACAATAAAATTAAAAACGGCAAAGTCCAAGGAATTGATAAAGTAATTGATTGTTTTTCTCAAAAAGCTAATATCTTTGTAAATACCTTATTCCAAAGACAATTTATTTATTTTAAAGATATTAATTTAATCAAAAATACGAAAGGAAATAATTAAAATGTGGAATAAATTAATAGTTTTTGAAGGGCTAGATGGAAGCGGCAAAACTACTTTGATTAATAAATTAAAAAAATCTTTAATTAATAAAGGACAAAAAGTAAAAGTTTACCAAGGTTTAGGAAGTAGTTCTATTGGAAACGAAATAAGAAATTTGTTTTTATACCAAAAAAAACAAGTACAAAAACTAAATATTTTCTTAGTTTTTCCAACATGATCCAAACCCAAGATGAATTAATAATACCTAATCTACTTAGTGGCCATCTTGTTATAGTTGACCGTTGGTATGATTCTACTTTAGCTTATCAAAGCAATAGTAATTCCATAGATTATGATGATGAAATAACATCAAAAATTATTAATCAATATTTACTCAAACCTCATTTAACTTTCTATCTAGATATTGACCCCCAAATTGGCTTACACCGAAAACAATCAATCCCCCATCATAAATTAGACTTAATCGAACAAAAACCACTAATTTATTTTGAAAATGTGCGTCAAAATTATTTAAATCAACATAAATACTGTAATGATGTAAATTGTAAACACCAAAATTGCAAGTATTTTTTAATTAATGCAACCAACTCACAAAAAGATAATTTAGCCCAAATAATCAAAACTTTAATTAATAAAAAAATATTATAAAAAAAGGAGACAACAAAACAATGACTAAGAAAGAATTAATCAAAGAAGTTGCAAAGCAACTAAAAACTTCAGTTGCAAAAACCGAAGAATTTTACAATTCATTTGAAAATACCTTAATTAAATCAATCACATCCAACGAAGAGGTAGTTTTATCACCTCAACTTGGTAAATTCATCTTAAAATCAAGAAAAGCCCGTTTAGGAAGAAACCCCCAAACAGGTAAAAAACTCAAAATCCCTGCCTCAACCGCAGTTAGTTTTAAAGTGTCAAAAACACTTAAAGATGAAGTTAAAAAACTCAAATTAAAATAAAATAAGGAGAATAATTAACATGAGTGATGGAATGACAGAAGCATACCGTGGGACTTATTTCAAAGACTGTAGCAAACCAATAACCAAGAAAAAAATCAACAAATACCACCAACCCAAAGGCAAATGGCTTAATTTAGACCGCCCCAATAAAACTTTTAAAAACAAAAAGAAATTAGCTGAAAACAAACGAATAAAGGTAAGTGAAGGCGGTGAATGATGTTTATTATAACAATTTTTACAACAATTAGCAATTTTATTCTAAATTATACCAAAGGATTTAGCACTACCGAAATACTTGAACGAAGAATGGATGGAATCCAAACAACGCTTTTCACTATTCTTATTGTTTCTGGTTTCAAACCTATTTTTAAATTAATTACAAATATTATTGTTTTTATTAAAGATTTAGTTGTAGCTTTCTTTTTCCCCAACAAAAAACTACAAAACTTAGAAATTAAAAGTGCCAGACAAGAATACCTAGAACAACAATTATTACAAAAAATAGATAAAATCAATGCAAATCAAGAAAAACTCCAATCCCAAATAGAAGCACAAAGAGTTAAAGTTGCGAAATGGAAAGAAAAAAAAGCAAGAAAAAATTCAAATAAAAACCAATCTAATTCAATTATAAACAAGGAGGATGAAAATGAATGATCTAAATTTCGCAATCGGTTTTATAGTTGGCGCTCTATTTACAACTGCTTTAATGTTTATCATTAAAAAAATATTTTTTAATTTTGTACCATTGCCAGAAATCAATCAAAAAAATGAAACACAAAAAGAAAGTAAACCCAAAAAATCATTTTCAATTATTCCAAATCCAAATAACGAATCAAAAGAAAAAAACAATTTAGAAAGTAACAAAGAAATAAATAATTAATACAAAGGAGAAAAAACATGATCAAAAAAATAATACAAACCAAAAAAACAAATAAAAAATCAACCGAATTAAAAAATAAAAAAGTAATAAATTCAAAATCAAGTCCACCAAGTAAAACAATGGTAGTAAAAGTACCAACCACCCCAGAAAAACAACCAACTCAAACAACTTCCAATAACAACAAAAGCAATTTATTAAAATCATTTATAAATTTAACTATCGTTTTATATTTTATTTTACATGTCAACGTTATTTATTACCAAAACCAAATCCCTTGGTTAACCACAGGTATAAATAATTTAATTGATATCATTAAATCAACCTTAGGAGGTAAATAATCATGAAAAAAACAAACCAAAATCAAAATATCAAAATTATAATTGTCCTGACAATTTTAATTTGTTCTTGTTTTGCAATTAATTCTTGCCTTGCACTTGTAAATTATTTCTCACGCCAAAGACAAGAAAACATTAAATTAATGAGTAAAAATGATGCCCCTTTATTTGAAGTAAATAGAGTAAGCGGTAATAATGAAGATAAAACCCTTATCCCTTTACCTATGCCTAATTTAAATCCAAATAAATTTCATCACACAGTGACTATCAATCATCAAGCCATTTTGAAAACAAATGGATTTGACATTAGTGTTCCTTTATATCTAAAAATAACTCCAAAATATGACACTCATAACACTTTTTTAAATCCTGAATCACTCTTTAACTTAGAAGTTAAAAATAATAACACACTCTATGATGACACCAATCGCAAACAAATGGTTAACGATAATGATGGCAAATGCAATATCAATATTCAAATTAAATTAGAACAAAACGATTTTGTTCAAGCAACAAATCCACAATTAACCTTAGTTCTTGACTATGAATTAGTGGATAAAAATGGAAACGCACTTAGCGGTAGTGGCACCACTCTAAACACCAAAATTGAAAATTTAGTTTAAATAAAAAAATAAGACTAAGTTAAGAAAACTTAGTCTTATTTTAGAAAGGAAATAAATTATGAAAACCAAAAACCAAACTTCCACCCAACCACTTTTCTTAAAAGCAATGACAATCATCATTTTGTTTCTTTTATTTTGGTTAGCAACTTATGTCTGGATTCATCACCAAACTTTAAGTCAAACCGAAAAAGAAATTATTTCTTTTAAAAATAAATTAGAAGCCACCCAAACTTTAAGTGAAGAACAAAAAAATATATTAAAGCAAGAATTACAACAAGCAGAAACCAAAAAGAAAGAACAAACTGAAGAAATTGATAATAATTCTTCAACAAACCCAAAACAATTAAATTCAGAAGGAGTTGTTTTTCAACCTGCTGACTCTCAAAAATTTATAGGTTTTGACAAATTAATCGGTTTTAAAGAAGAATTACAAGCAGTTCAAGGATTTATTGATTATTTAAAAAACCCTGAAAACTACCAAGGTATTGGCGAAGTTGAATCACCCCTAGGAATTTTAATGTATGGTTGCCCTGGAACAGGTAAAACCACTTTAGCACGAGCACTTGCCAAAGAAACCAATTTACCATTCTTTGAAGTTAATAGTTCCCTTTTTTCCCAAAAGTATAAAGGGGTAGCGCCACAAATGGTAAAAGATTTATTCACTGATGCAAGAATTGCTGCAGAAGAGTGTAATGGGGCGATCATCTTTTTAGATGAATGTGAAACTATTTTCACTAATTTAAGTATGTTAGAAGCAGGTTCAGAAATCGCAAATGTTGTAAACCAATTCAAAATGGAAATGACTTCCCAGGATAATAACCCTGAAAAACCAATTTTCATTATTGGCGCAACAAACCAATACCATCTGATTGATGAAGCAATTAAATCCCGTTTTGCGTACAATATCGAAGTAAAACCAGGAAATAAAACTGAACGACAACAAATGCTAGAATTCTTAATTGAAAAAAGAAAAAATCCTTACAGTGAAGAAACAAAACAGTATTTATTTGAAGTTATTAACGAAGCTTTAGAAAACTTACCACAAAATAAAGAATTCTTAAAAGCTAATCGTACCTTAGAAAACTTATTAAAAACTACTGTTAGTATTTTTGCCAAAAACCGTGGTAAAGGTGAAAACAAAAGAAATGAAATTAACAAAGAAGATTTAAAACAGGCTTATCAATTGATTATTTCACCAGATACCACTTTATTAGACCAAATTGAAAATCAATTAAAACCGAAAGGAGGTGAATAATCTATGTTATCACCATTAGACGTACTGAAAGGTTTTATTAATTTAAAATCTTATTTAACGTGGTTTTTGATTGCTACTACTGTTTTTGGCCTTTTTTGTTTCATCAAAAACAAATTTTTTCACAATCAAAACACCACAACCCTAAAAAGTTATTTAATTTACTTTTTAATTATTCTTGCCTTATTCAGTTTTCTTTACTTATCTTTCTTTCATAAAACTGAACCATCATCTAAATACACAGGTCAATTAATTGAAAAAATTGATGGAGCAATTAAAAAATACGATGACACAATTAATAACTACAATGGTTTAAAAAAAGATTGGGAAAAAGAATTAGAAAAATGTGAAAAAGAACTCAAAGACCTTTACGAACAAAAAGAAATAATTCAAGAAGCCAAAGATAAAATCAAAGAGGCATTGGATAGAAACGAAGGAAAAATTAAAGAAATAAAAGAAAAATTAAGTAAAAATACCGAAAATATCACTATCTTAAGAGGTAAACTTTTACAATTAGAACAAGCCAAAGAAGCTAAAGAAAAAGAAATTAAACAAAAACAAGAAGAAGAAAAATCAGCATCCCCTGATGACAAAATTAGATTACAAGCTCTAATCTCTAAATTACAAGGCGAACGAAGAGAAATAATGGAACAAATAGCACAAGTTTCAACCCAAATCGGCAAATTAGAAAACAAACAAGAATCTCTAACAGAACAACTAGGTCGTGCCGAAGAATTTAAAAAAGGATTAATCCAATCGCTCGATAAATTATCAGAAAAATTTAAAAAACTATCAACAATTATTACAACCGAAGAACAACGTAAAGCTGAAATTCAAAAAAACATTGATGAAATTAACGAAAAAATGAAACAAATTAAAAAAGAACAAGAATTTTATCAACACCTAAAAGAAAAATATCAAGAAATGTATACCCGCATGCAAACTTATGAAAAAGAAAACGAATTTAGTTTTGGTAACGTAACTAAAGCCGCTTTTAAAGCTTTTGATAAAGTTACTGACTTAATCCCCGCTAAATACGGATTGAAAATATTAGGTAAAACTGCGAGCGTTACTAGAAGATTCGCACAAGGTGCGACTAAAGCTACTTTAGTTCTTCACGAAGGCCATCGTTTATGGCATATGTATAATGAAGTAGTTAATGAAAACAAAGAACATCCACCAATGATTACCAAAGAAGCTTTAGAAATGTATACTCGAGATATTGACCATGATTTAGCCAAACTTGACGCTGACTACAAAGATTACGAAAAGAAAAAAGAGGAATATCAAAAATCTAACAATGAAGTTTCTATTAAAGAGGAGTTAAGGAACTGGGAAGACCAAAATGAAAAACATGGCGAAAAAATCAAACAAGAATGGAAGGACTGGATCAATGAATACGTCAAAATCAATGAAGAATTAAAAGATAACCTAAAAGAAGTTTCAGGAGAAAACGTACAAAAATTAAAACAAGAAGAAGATGAACTCCGCGAACTTCACGAAAATAAAGTTGCCAAAATCGAAAACGCAAAAGAAGAATTAAAACAAAAAAATCCTAGTTATGCTCGCGCCCAAAAACGCTACGAAGAAAAACGTCGTCCTAAAATACCTGAAATGGTTATGATTCCAAATAAATAATTATTTTTTTAAAACATTTAAAAAATAAAGTTGTATAATAGTGATATATTCATATTTCAATATTTGATAATAATCACTATTATCGGAAAGGAAATGAAATTTATGAATAATAATAATTTTTTTAAAAAATGTTTAGTAATTATAATCATTATTATCGCAGTTATTGTTGGTATTGGTATTTATTACAAGACCAATAATTCTTTAAAACAAGAACAACAAGAAGATCCTAATTCAGAATTTTTTAAAAAAAATCCAAGTACAAAAGTTATTAAAGAATTAATTGATTTGAGAGAAAGAGAAAAAAATAAATTAAATGATATTTCTTCTAACCCTTTATGTAGAGAAGATTTAAAAAAAGAAATATTAGAAATTTTAAAAAAAAATAATTGTATCAAAGAAAATGTTATTAATAGTTGTCGAAAAAGTGGTATTTTTAATAGTTTTTCTAAAAAAGACCAAGAAGAATTTGTGGAAAAACAATATATCGAATATTTAAAAAAAGATATAGAAAATTTAACAAATACATATAATAAATTACCTCATAATTTTTTATATAAAAAAATTATTTCACCAACTAATTTTGACAAAATCAAAGCTTATATTCTTTCAGGAACCGATGACAAATCTTTATTACCAAATAATCTTTCCCAAGAAGAAAAATCAAAAATCAATCAACAAAGAGACGAGTTAATTAATAGTTTAAAAAAGATGAAACAAGAATGGAACCCATGGATCGATGAATATCAAGAAGAATGTGATGATTTTGTTCGCAAAATTAAAGAAATTCAAGATAAATTTCCTTCATTAAAGTCTCAACAAACTAATTTACAAAAAAATCACGATGACAAAGTACAAGAAATCAATCAAGTAAAATCACAATTACAAAATAAAAAAACGCAATTACAAACTCAAGGAATATCAATTTATAATAATCCTGAAATTGATAAATTACAAGCACTAATCTCTAAATTACAAGGCGAACGAAGAGAAATAATGGAACAAATAGCACAAGTTTCAACCCAAATCGGCAAATTAGAAAACAAACAAGAATCTCTAACAGAACAACTAGGTCGTGCCGAAAAATTTAAAAAAGGATTAATTGAATCGCGCGATAAATTATCAGAAAAATTTAAAGACTTAACTATCTCTAGTCTCCAATCCCACTACGACATCACCTCAGCTGAGGGATAAAAAAATTAAAGGAGTTATAAATTAATGTTTAAATTAAAAAAACAATTATACTTATTTAAAATAGTTTTATTTATTTGTTTAGGATTATTATTTGTTATTAACAATCATCAAGTCATGGCGATGGAAAACAACAAAGGAAAACAAATTTTAAATGATGAACCGAGCGATCAAGAAATTAATATTTTTTTTAAATTAGTAAAAAAAAGTCAAGAAAATATCAAACAACTAAAACAAAAACACCCTCATTTAAAAAATGCTTCCATAAAAGAAATAGAAAATTTCTTATCTTTTAACACAAACCAACAACAAACAAATAATAATAAAAAACGAAAATTAGATTTAAATACAATTCCAGAAGAAAACTAAAGGGAGTTTTTCATAACAAACCAATTTTAATTATAAATTAAAACCCTAAAATACCCCTAAAACACATTATTTTAACCCATAATGGGGTTTTAAAGATGTTATTTGAAGTTAATTCAAATTGTATTTTTAAAACATTTTAAATGCCGATATTTTAATTAAAAAAAATTATACTACTGCATTAATATAAAATTTAAAATACAATTAAATTTTAATAGACTCTCTCTATGAGAGTCTTTTTTTTATACCCAAATTCATCCAAATCAAACAAAAAGAGCAAAAAACCAAATAAAGAAGGAACAAATCAAAAAAATGAATAATCAAAAACCAAAAAAATTAATTAAACAATTAAAAATCATCAAAAAATATGTTAAAATATACAATATAAAAAATAGGAAGGGAATAAATATGAAAACATCCATCATCCCCAACCAAAACCAAATTAACGTTTTTGATGTTGCACTTTACATTGTTGAAAATAATCCTCATCCAACTACTAAAATGAAACTAAATAAAATGATTTATTACGCTCAAGCAAAACATTTAGTGCAAACTAAAAAACCTCTTGTAAAAGAACAAATCCAAGCTTGGATTTATGGTCCTGTTTTTCCTGAATTGTGCGCACAACTAAAAGAATTTACTTATAAACCGTTAAATCCCGATTCTTTATCAATGGGAGATGCAACTAAAATAAATGCCGCTCAAAAACAAATCCTTGATGATATTATTTCATTATACGGCAACAAAGAAGCCAATTTTTTATCTCAACAAACTCACGAAGAAGACCCATGGAAAAATACATATTATATCAATTCCGATTGGTCTAAAA
Source organism: Mulberry dwarf phytoplasma (assembly GCF_056504655.1). Taxonomy (NCBI): domain Bacteria; kingdom Bacillati; phylum Mycoplasmatota; class Mollicutes; order Acholeplasmatales; family Acholeplasmataceae; genus Candidatus Phytoplasma; species Mulberry dwarf phytoplasma. Next base: position 643,398 of record NZ_CM151418.1, read on the forward strand.
ACATTATTAAAAACAAAGATATTTTAGAATATTTTTCTAAAAACACTAAACACATTTGTTAATATGAAACAAACAGTTAATAATCTTTTTCGTTATCGATTCGATCAAAATTTAACAGATATTTCAAGTTTTAAAACAATAAAAGGTTTTAAAGAAGTTTTAGAAAAAGTTATCGCACCTTTAAATAAATATATTGAGTATACATGGCATCAAATCAAAAAATCGCATAATAAAGGTCCTAGATATCATGTAGTCCAACCTAGCACCCTTTCTCGAAAAGGGTTTGCTCGTGCCGTTAACCTTTCTGAAGATGAACCTATTTTTCAAATATCTCTTAATTTGCAAGAACGCGTTTATGGTATAACTGTTGTAAATATTTTGTTATTATCGCCTATGATCCAAACCATAAAGGAAATACAAAGAAAAAATAAATTATTGCATTAATATAAAATTCAAAATACAATTAAATTTTAATAGACTCTCTCTATGAGAGTCTTTTTTTATACCCAAAAATAACCAAATTAAACAAAAAATTAAAAAAGAAAGGAAATAATTTTAAATGAATAAACAAGACTTAAAAAAATTAATAATTATGTTATTAATTATTAATTTCAATTTTGTCCTTTCCATCAATTCTCATTCTTCTTTTTTTCATAATCAAACCAAAAGCAAAATTAAATTAGCAGATTACCAAACCCCCACCAAGAAACCCATCGACAAATATAATAACGCTGTTAAAAAAATAACAATTAGGAATTCGCGATTATGTTAAAAAATCTCAAAATTAGGAAGCTCATTATGATGGTGGTGTGTGGTCTTTTAAGTTTTATTACTTTAACCTTCGCCGCGCAAATCTCATACTACCCCGACGGTAAAATCAAGTCCATCAACGAGTGCGATCCCCAAACAGGGAATAGAATCAAGTATACCTCATACAATTCTGACGGAACAATTGACTTCATCATCGAGTACGACCCCCAAACAGGGAAGAAAATCAAGGGTACCACATACAACTCAGACGGTACAATCAACTACATCAACGAGTGCGATCCCAAAACAGGGAATAGAATCAAGCAGAGCAAACAATCTCCAAGTAAAACCCTCGGGCGTTCCTTTTTCCATCGACAAACCAAATCAACTATAAAACTAGCTGATTATAAAACCCTTCAAGAAGAGTGGTTAACCTTCCAACCTAAAATGAAAAGGTATGATATCAGCGTTTTATCCAAAGAAAGTATTCCTGAAATTTTAAAATATGTTGGGATTAAAAGTGATGTTGTCGCATATGATAACTTTAACACCCCTTCTTATAATTCTAACAATGATAGTATTTTTTACTGGCATATCAAAGATCCGCCAGAAGGACTCATGGCTGTCTATTTTAAACCCCGCTCTAATCCCTTTAATATTAAATATCCTGCTGCAAATAAAAAACACACCTTAGAAGACCTTTTAAAATACGAAATAGCTATTGAAGAAGTTTTTGTTTTTTGGGATGCTCAACAAAAAACTCAGGAAGAAAAGGTCAATGTGGAAGTAATCAGCTTCGATATCTTTGTTGACCAAAGTAAAGAAGAAGTGATTAATAATTACTTAATCCAACAGAAAATCATCCAAAAACCCAAACTAATTAAATTAGGTTGTTATAATATTACCCCTACCACAGGTTTAATCGCTCCTTTACCTTCAGGAGAATTTCATGGTATTGAAATTGCTTCTATTTACTTTGATGATGGGGTTCGTCTGCTACCTGAAAACGAAAATACTAGAGATTTAAAATGTAGAATAGAACACCAGGAACAAAGGTTAGAACAAGCTTTAAAAGAGTTAAGTCAAACTAAAAATGAAGAATTAAAAGAGAGTTTTGCAATATTAATTGCATTTTTACAAAAAACAACCAAAACACTTTACCAAGAAATGATAACTAACCAAACTTCCACCATTGATGATTTATTGAAACTCTCCAATGGCGCCAAAAACATCTACCTTTTTTCTTTCAATACTCAAAAAAGAATTAAAAGCATCGAATTACCTGATGCTATTGATCCTTACCAAGCCATTCGAACATGGAAAAGAGATAATAATTTATTTGATTATGAAGGTGAATTTATACACCAAACTGGTAGAGTAGAAAACGAATTGTTAATAGCTTCAAATAGAAAAGAGACTATATCGTGTGAACCTCACCAACTTATAAATATTTTTGAAACCGAAAAGGAAAAATTTATTATTTCTTGTAAAGATGTAGAACCAAAATTGCGTATTTTCAATAATTATACTTCTGAATATATTAATTGGTTAAGGCAATGTTACATCAAACCTGGCATTCCTTATTCATCTGGAGAAATAAGAGATAAATTTGGTCGTTCATCAAGGGGCATTTATAATCAAAAAGGGGAAAGTTGTCAATATCATTATGTTCCAGGATTTTTCATAGATGATTGGTACATTAATGGGATTAACTGTGTTGGCTCAAACATTACTTTTTATAATTTTTATGGCACCACTCCGCCACCCAAAAAACCTCAAGAAATAAATATTAATTGATATTAAGACCTTATAATGAAGGTCTTTTTTCATTTTGGGGGTTTTTCAAACCTGGACCAAAATTAATATCAATTTATTAAAACCGCCACTTTGAATGAAATAATATATTTTATTAAAGAGTTAATCAAAATTTTAATGTTATAATCTTGATTTGAGGTATAATTAGGATAGTTTATATAACTAATTTCAATTTAAGTAGGGTAAATGCCTCTATTTATCTTAAAATTTTAAGTTGTTGAAAAATTAGTTAAAAAAACAAGAAAGAGGTTATCAAAATGTCAAATACATTAAAACTAAAACCATTTGTCAAATGGGCGGGTGGAAAAACCCAACTTTGGCCTTTTTTGAAAGTTGTTATGAATGTTAAATATGAAACTTATTTTGAACCTTTTTTAGGAGGTGGGAGTGTATTTTTTAGTTTGGAACCTCAAAAAGCTGTTTTGTCTGATATTAATGAAGAATTGATAACTGCTTGGCATACTTTAAAATCACAATCTCGTGATGTTGTTAATTTATTAAAAACATATATTAAACGTTTAAAATTAGAAAAAAAAGATTTTTATTATCAATTGCGCGACCAAAAAACCTCTTCGTTGGATAATATTTCAAAAACTGCTCGCTTTATTTTTCTTAATAAAACTTGTTTTAATGGTCTTTATCGTGTTAATTCTAAAAATCAATTTAACTCTCCGTTTAATGGAAAAAATGATGTTTGTTTATCAACTATCATTAACGAATCTAATCTTAAAAATATCACATTATTCTTAAAAAAGAATGAAATTAAAATCCAAAACCAAGATTACGCAACAATAGTTGCTCAAACACAAAAAAATGATTTATTGTTTTGTGATCCTCCTTATGATTCAGATACTCAAACTTTTAACAGCTATAATGCATCCCCTTTTAATCAAACAAACCAAAAAGAATTGTTTGAATCTTTAAAAGCAGCTCATTTAAGAGGAGTTAAATGGGTTTTAACTAATCACGACACCCAATTAATTAACCACTTATACAAAGATTTTAATTTTATAAGAATTCCTGTTAATCGTTTTATCAATTCCCAAAGCTGCAATCGGAAAAATAACACCTACGAAACAATTATTACGAATTTTACATTAAGAGATGACCAAATTAAACAAATAAATAATTTATTGTTTTTCAAAGAGTTAAAATCTACATCTTATTTTTTAAAGGATTATGTTTCGTGGGAAAAAGTTAATCATTTTATAAACCAAAATGAAGAAATTATTAAAAAATGGAATAAACTTAAATCCAAAACTGAGCAAGAATTTTATGATAAATTTGAATTGCAATGGCAAGAATTATCAAATACTTTTGAATTTTTGCCAATATTATTAGCTAACAATCGTTTTGCGAAAAACGAAAAATTTATTTATTTTAACAACCAAAACCAAGAAATTACTTTTGACCACCAAGATAAAGAAGTTGTCATTAATTTTATTAAAGAATCAAAACTTCTAACTAATGTTTTTGTAAATTCAAATTTTAATCAAAATATTAAAGATTATATTTTTGGGGTTTTGGTGGGGTTGGATTCTAACTCAAGAAAAAATAAATCAGGAGTTTTGTTGCCTAATTTAATTAAAACTCTTTTAAAAACAAATAATTTCAATTTTCAAGAAGAAGTTCTTTTAACAGACATTTTAAAAGGTGTTGAATTAAAAGAAACAAAAAGAGTGGATTTTGTTTTTAAACATAATAATATAAATTATCTTTTAGAATGTAGTTTTTTTAACACTTCAGGCTCCAAAATTAATAGCGAATTAAAACGTTTGGTAGAATTTAGTAAAACTATCAATAAATTCAAAAATATTCAATTTATTTATGTGATAGAAGGTCCAGGTTTGAAAAAAAACGCATCTTTGTTGGAAAAAACCTTAACGGAAACCAATGTTTTATTCAATATCCATCGTTTTCAAGAATTTTTAAAAAAAATAAAACAAAATTGTATTTTTTAACTCATCGATCTAATAAATTAAACACACACCCATTAAGATTAATTTTTACAACAAACATTATAATTATATTTTGTAATTGAATAAAACTATTTTTAAAAAACACCAAACACATTTAATACCATAAAAAGGTTCCTTTAAGAGGAACCTTTTTTTATTTAATACCCAACAAATTGATTACAACAAAAAAGTTCATCAAAAAATAAAGTAAGGAGAATGAAATGAAATATCAAATTAAAAAACTATTGAAGCAACTTAATAAATTAAAAAAAGAATTAGGGTTAATTAAACAATTGTGTTATAATACCAATATGCAAAATTATTATAAAAAGGGGCAAGCAATGCAAAAACAAACTCAAATTGATATCCTAGATGTAGCACAATATATTATTAATTATCAAAATAAAAGTGATTATACTAAAATGAAACTTCAAAAGTTGGTTTTTTTAGTTTATTGTAAGTATTATGTAGATTATAAAAAAGAATTATTTCCTAATGATTTCGAAGCATGGGAGTATGGTCCTGTTTCCCCAAAGTTATATTTAAAAACTTTATCTTATACTTCTGGATTTCAAAAAAGTGATCAAATAAAAGAAAATTTTAAAGAAGATTGTTTTACTTCTGAACAAAAAAAATAATAAATCATATATTAAAGCGATACGGAAGCCGAACTTCAAGTTTTTTAGTTAAATTAACTCATAAAGATCTATCACCATGGTGTAATTGTTTTATCTCAAAAGATTGGAATTTAAATTCTATTACGAATGAAGTTATTTTAAAATATTATTCTAAAAAGGGCAATGCAATTTAAATTATGATAAAAATCAAAGCAATTCAAGAAAATATTGAAAAAATCCAAATGATATATTTTGTTAACAAATGTTTTTTGTTTAGATTTTGATAAATTAAAAAATAAACTTTTAAAATTTTTTAATAACAAAACGTTTGATGAAATTAAAAAAACCAAACATTGTAAATTGTTAAAAGAACCTTTAAGTAAAATAAAAAAATTTTGTAATTTAACAAACGATATTAAAGATCTTCTTTCTGAACAAAATATTTTTAAAATAAGTATTGATAAATGTCAACGAGTTATTGGTTATTTTATTAAACAACAAGATATTTGGTATTTTAATGTTTTTTTATATGATCCTTTTCATCAATATAATTTTTGTGAATCTAACAAAAATTTAAATCAAATTGCTTTGAAACATCTTTATAAGTTTTTGCAAATTAGTAATTTAACTTATGATACAATTCAAAAATTAGTTTATAAGCATCGTAAGCTAAGAAAGATTTTAAAAAAACAGTGAATTAAAAAAATATTTATATTATTAATATCAACCCCGAGATTGAAAAAACGACATCTACGGAACTATTATTACAAATTGGGAGCAAATACACGCTTAATTACAGCAGCCTAACCAACTGCCACGGACTTGATTATTCCGTGAGGTCATGCGGTTGGTCAGTCAAACGAAAGAATGGCGGATTACAGCAGAACCTAAAAGTGGTTAAAAAATGAAAGCTACAAAATCCCAAATGCCTCTTAAACGCATTATTTTGCCCCTCTCGCTTTGATTTAAATCCAATTAGGGTAATAACCCTAGTCTTAATTTATACCCCCCCTTAAATTCAATTTCTTGAAAAAGCAGTCCTCAAAACCCTAGGAAAACACTTACTTTTAATTTTTACAATTTTGACATAAATTAAAACGAATCATTTTTTAAAACTAATTTAGACCACCTCATTTGAGGGGTCATTTTTTTATTTTTAAGGGAGATTTTTTTGATCGTTTTTTGACAACTTTTTTTCATTTTTTTGTCTCTTCCAGACAAAATCGCTAGTGTTTATGGTAAGCAATTTGCCATTTAACCCTGTTATTATATGGCACAACTACCCCAAAATCAAAAACTCCGCATTATTGTGTAAAAAAATGAAACCCATGTCGTTTTATAGGTGAGTTTTTCATTTTTTCGGCCTATATATATATTGTACATCTTTCTTATTAGGTTAAACCCGTGGGTAAACCTAAACACCAATTCAAAAAGCCCTCCAAGGCTGTTTTGAATTGGGTTGTGATAGATAATACTTAATTCGGGTTTAACCTAATAAGAAAGATTTATCATTAATATTATTATATTTAATATTAAATATAATAATATTAATGATAATAATTAAATATAAAAACCTATCAAGGGTTTTTATATTTAATTATAAATAATAAATTTATTATATTATATCATGACATATAATGTTTAGATAAAATATATTATCTAACCAGGTGCCCGTCAAATTAAAAAATTTAACGGTCAAATTAAAATACCCCCTAAATCCCCAAAGGGGACTTCATAAGAAAGGGGGTAATAGTTAATTGTAATGTACTTCGGCTGACCGCCTAGTTCGCTCTGCTCGTCTTAGAATACTAATCATATTATATAATAATTTAATAAATATATTTTAAAATTAATTTTTAATGCATTTTTTAGTTATAATTATTTTTGTAATGAATAAAAAATATTAAGATAATTGGGGTTAATGATGCAAAAATTAAAGAAAAAATTAAAATTATTACAAAATATGGTTTCTCACATTCAAACTATTAATAAAAAAATAGTTTTTAAACTGGTTAAACAATTTGTCAAAGATCTCAATTTAACTACCATTTTAAAAACAATTCGTATTAATCGAAGTACTTATTATTATTGGCTAAAAATTGAAAAAAAGTTAAAATTAAAAGAAACAAAACATTTTTTGCAACAACAACGTATTCAAACTTTATGTTTACAACATGAATATTTTTACGGTCATCGTAAAATTACTGATTTATACCAAGAAATTTTTAATGAATTTATTACTAAGAAAAAAGTTTATCTTATCATGAAAGAAAATAATATTTGTTGTAAGTTAAGGCCTAAAAAAAATAAATATTATTATAAAAATTTAGAATCTAACCTCAAAGTAGTCCCAAATTTAATTAATCAAAACTTTACTACCTCCCAACCCATGAAAAAACTATTTACCGATATTACTTATTTTCCCACTCCCCAAGGATTTATTTATTTTTCGTGTATTATTGATTCTTTTAATAATCAAATTATTGCCTCCCACACTTCAAACCGACAAAATAAAGAATTAATTTTAAATACAATCAAAAAAATTCCTACTTTAAAAACCCCTTGTATTATTCATTCAGACCAAGGTAAAGTTTATCAATCTCTAAAAGTACAAAAAGTTTTAACTAAAAAAGGGTTTTTAATTAGTATGTCTCGTAAAGCAACCCCACGTGATAACGCTGTCATTGAAAATCTTTTTGGCCAGATGAAAAGTATTTTATCCAACCAACATCCCTTTTTATTCCAAAAAACACCAAGTAAAATCAAAAAAATTATCAACCAATTCCCTTCTTTTTGGAATAATAAATGGTTATTAACTAAATTAAACAATTTATCTCCTTTGCAATACTTTCAAACTTTTAGATAAATATTTAATTATGGATATATAAAATTATAACCTTTGGAAAAAGGTTGTTTTGTTGTACATTTTTTTCTATAAAAATCAAAAATTCCGCATTATTGTGTAAAAAAATGAAACCCATGTCGTTTTATAGGTGAGTTTTTCATTTTTTCGACCTATATATATAGTGTAGGGATAAAATATTTAAAAAAAATATCTTTTGAAACTAGCAAATTATTAAAAAACATTAGACACTTTTTAAGTGTAATGAAATTACTTTGTTAGTTTGAAAAGATATGAAATTATCTATTTAATTTTAAGTCTTAAAGAGTAATTTTGAAATAAAAAAGTGTCTAAAAAAACGGAACAGTTCAGATTTTGTGGATTGTGATAATGTTTCATAATTATTTCGTGTTTTTTAGCATCAAACATTTTATTTCTTTCTGGCACTTATAATACAAAATATGTGAATAATTTGATTATAACCATTTTTGTTGAATTTGTTCTCTTAACTCATTCTGGTCTTTTACCATAATATAATCCTGAGTTGTGCCACCATGTAAAAATTGTACTTTTCTATAATGAGTGTCATTTAAAACTTGTTTAAGGATTGTAACTTTGGGAGTTGTCTCGGTTCCTGTTTTAGCAGCTAAAATAACAGCATAAGATAAAAAAACATCTTCTTGAGGTTCAATATTTTCTTCTTTGCCTAAACCAATAGAACCGACTCTTACAAAATTACTATCTCTCATCATACCAGGACAATTAATTGCAAGATCATATTTTTGAGTATCTTGCAATTTTTGAGGAATTTCTAAAAGATGCGAAGTTTTAATAAATTCAAAATCATAAATGTTTTTGACATCCTTTAAGGATAGATTAAAACCTTTTTCTTTGATGGTCTGTTCGCTTACTTCAACGAGTCCTAATTTTTTGAGCAAAATCACAAGGAGCTATGTGCAATTCATTAAAAAGGGCGTACAAAACACGTAAATGTTTGTGTTTTTTAACATCTTCCAAAGTTTTGAGTCCTAAAGTATTTGCTTTGTGGACGTATAATCCATATTTAGGATGAAATAAGGGGCTTACCATTGTTAAAGGCAAAGTTCCTTCTTTGGTTTTATAAATTTGATTATATCCTTTCATAGTATGAAAATTATTACCAATATTAGCATCAATCAAACCTTGTTTTAAGGCGTCATTACCTGACAATTGATATTGGGTTGGAACGGAACAGTTCACTCCTATTTGTTTTAATAATTTTTCATTTTCTAAAATAGAACTTACTGAAGAATAATCAATTTCTTTATTATTTTGATGTAATATTTTCATGGCTTTAAAAATATTTTTATGATGAGGACTGTAAAAGTCAGTTTCTGTAATTTCATTAAAAACTAAAGAAATTATTTCGGGGTTTAAAAGTAAAACCCCCAACAAAGCACGTTCTGCTTGAATCATCTGAGGTGTTCCAAAATCATTTTAGGATTTTTAATTAAAGCACGAGCAATACTTACTCTTTGTTTTTGTCCTCCTGAAAGTTGATTAGGATAGCGAGTTTCTAGACCGTCCAATTCTACTTGTTTTAATATTTGTTGCATTTTCCAATTATCTACTTGTTTTGATTGTAGTGCACAAGCCATTTGAATATTTTCAAAAACTGTTAAATTATCTAATAAATTATATTCTGGGAAAACAAATCCTAAAAAATAATTGCGATAAGCATCTAGTTCGAATGAAGCAAATTCATTAATGTTTCATCCTAAAACTGTAATATTTCCCTTAGTGGGTTTGTCAAGCCCTCCTATGAGATTCAATAAAGTAGACTTACCAGAACCTGATTTACCAATAATAAAAACTAATCCTTTTTGAGGCAATTGAAAAGAAACATTTTCAAGGACTTCTGTATTTTGAAATTTTTTAAATAAATGGTTAATTTTTAACATAAAAATTAATCTCCTTTTTATTTCGTATGAAATTGAAATAAAAACACTAATAATGTAATATTTAAGAAATAATAATAGCAAATGATGTAAAATAAATTATTGTTTTTTGCTTATTTATTATTTAAGAATAAAAAAGTTTATTTTGTTTTATTTAAGGTAACTTTTTTACTTATTTGTGGTTTTTTAATTTGATTTTTTTTAATTTTTTTAATTATAAACCAGTAAAGAAATGCAATAACTAAAGCAGTAAAAGCAACAGCAGCGGTAATAACTTGAAATATGTGGCCTTTAACTGCATCTGTAGCTTTTTGAGGAACATCTTTTTTAGCTTGTTCTACTTTATTTTGAAGTTTTTCCTCAGCTTTATTGCTTATATATTGAGCTAATCTGTTTGTTAAATTATAAGCTATTGTTTTAACATCATTACTTTTTTCTCCTAAACACCAACCAAGCAATTTAGTTGCAAATTTATGATTATTTAGAAAATTTTTAATAGAAGGTATTTCTTCTTGTGAATTTAAATCAGAAGGTGTAGGAGTGGCATCAGCATTAGCAGAAGGCCAAAAATTATTAATTTTATCTTTAATAGATGCCCAAAGACTTTTATATTCTTGTACATCATTTATATTTTGTAATTTATTCCAATCTTCTTTTATTTGTTGAACTTTTTGTAAATTATCCAACGCAGTTTTATAAGCTTCTTTTAAGGGTTGAGGAGTTTGATTATCCACAAAAGGAAAAAAACTTATAAAAGAGTGCCACCAAGTTGGAGAAGGTTTTAATAAATTGGAAGCTTCTTGAAACTTATTTTCTTTTAAATTGTTTTCTACTTCTTCATATTGTTGTTCCGCTTTTTTATATGCTTCATCAGATTCTAACATATTTTTTAATGTTTCGTCTTGTTGGATTAATTCTTTAATTTTTTCTTTTTTTTCTTCAATGGCAGTTATTTCTTCTTTGATTTGGTTTAATAATTGTGTGTCAATATTTTCAGGGGATTTGGTTCCTGGCAATATATTATAAATAGCTGTTCTACCTTCTTTGACTTTATTCCAAAACCAAGAAACAAACCCTTCTTTTTGTTCTTCTTGCTTTTCTTCTTTTGGTTTATTTAATTGATTATCTTTTGCATCATTTTGATCTTTATTATTCCCCTTATTTGCACTTTCTTCTTTCTGTGCATAAACAAAATTATTATTAAAATAAGGATTCTTCTTCTTAAAAAAACTAAAACTACAAACATTAAAAACTATAAAAATAAAAAAATTAACTAAATTTAATATTAATGCTAAACATAATATTTTTTTACCTATAAATTTCATCGTTTTACTCCTTAGTTTTATAGAACATTTAAGTATTACATTAAATGTTATGATAAGATATTTTATTGTCATTATAATTTATTTTAGTTTTTTCTAAGTTAAACAAATAAATTAATTTTTTTGATAATTATGGTTTTGCGGTGCAAAGTTAAAAATAATTCATGATGTTTTTGGTGATAATAAAGTGTTGATATAAAATAGGAAAGTGTTGTTCCTAATTTCTATATACTTATAAATGCTACCTTATTTATTATAACTTAATTTTATAAAACAAAAGCAAATTTGTGATGTTGGTAAGCTAAAAAAATACCTTAGCAAAGGGTTAATTTTTTTTATTTAAGTGTTTTAAAATTCTTTCAATATGATAAAACTCATTATAAATATGATAAAGCCCACTTTATTGAAGTTGTTTGTTGGGTGTAGGTTTTTATATCCAAAGAGCAATTTTTTCTTCTAAAATATAGTTTCCTGAATCATTTAGTATTACTTGATTTTGCTTTATTTGAATATAGCCTTTTTTTAAAGCATTATTAAGACATTTATTATAACGAGATAAAGACCATTTTAGATCTTTATAAATCTCTTGAAAATGGTTTTTTTGTAATTGATCTTGATGATTTTTGAGATGCATTAGTAAAGAAATAATCATAAATTCTTTTTTTTGCAAATTATTTTTAATCATTTTGGCAACAATTCCAGTTTTAGGGGCTAAGAAGAAAAAGAGCAAAAAGTTCACTAAATTCATAAAAGCAATTAATCCTGATACTGGTAAATTAAGTCCAATTGCCAAATAATAACCAAGACTAGAATTCACAAATGCAAGCCATAAAGAAAGCAAAAAGCTATTATATAGATTCTTAGTAACTAAAAGATATGTAGCAGCAGGTCCAATCATACAAGAAATTACCATAATAGAACCAACTACATCAAAAGAAATAACAGCTGTCATAGAAACTAAAAACATCAATAAATAATTAATTAAATTAGTTGAAAAGCCGAGGATTACAGCAAGAGTAGGGTCGAAAATATAGATTTTTAATTCTTTATAAAAGAAAAGCACAAACAACAAATTAAGACATAAAAGAGGAATAATTTTTTTGAGTTGTTTAATGTGGGTAAGTTCAATATTGCCTAAAAAAACAGCATCAGTATCTAAATGTTCGTGTCTTGTATAAAGACTTATCAAAATAATTGCTACCGAAAAGAAAAAAGTAAACACAATCCCAATAGAAGCATCTTTGGTAACTTTAGAATGTTTGCCTAAAAGTTCTACCATATAAGATGTAAGCACACCTACTAAAGCAGCTCCCATAATTAAAAGAGGGGAATTAAGATTTTTAACTACTAAAAAAGCTACAACTATTCCTAATAAAACACTATGACTCATAGCATCAACTACCATAGAAGACTTTTTCAATACTAAAAAAACTCCTAAACTAGCCAAAGTCAAAGAACAAAATAAAATAACTAAAAAAACATCTAGTTCAAAGCCACCAACAACATTATTTATAAAACTTATCATTAAACAATGCCATCAATTAAATTTTCAACTAATTTAATTCCTTTAGGTGTTAATTGGGCTTTTTGATTTTGTAACATTAAATATTTTTCCTTCCATAAAAAACTTTCTATTTGAATTATTGGCAAACTCAAAGTATGAGTTTCTTCTTGTTCGTAATAAAGATGAATAAGTTGACGAAATTTTTTAATCTTTTTTTGATATTTAATTTTTTGCACATATCTACTAATAACTCCATATTTAGGAGAAAATAGCAAGGACAAAGCAATAAATAAAGTAGTAATAACAATAATAATTGGTCCTGTTGGCATATCTTGTACACTATTGCTTATAAAAACTCCAATTAAACTAGAAAAGGAAGTAACAATGGAAGCAACAATAACATTAGTAACAAATCTATCACTAAATTGACGAGCAATTACTCCTGGCATAATTAAAAAGGCACTTGTCAAAATAATACCAATAATTTTTAAACTAATAACTACTACTCCAATTAATAAGAAATTAAGAATAAAAGTCATAATTTTAGTGTTAAATCCTACACTTTGGGCAAACTTATCATCAAAAATATAAATTTTGAATTCTTTCCACAAGCCAACTACCACAACTAAAGTAATTAAAGCCATAATGCCAGTAGAAATCATATCTAGTTCAGTTACTAAAGCAATTTGCCCTAAGATAAATTTTTCCAAAGTAGCTATTTTGTTATCCTCACCAGTATTTTGAGCAATGGCAATCAAAACGTTGCCAAGACCAAAAAAAGAAGCAAGCACTAACGATAAGACTGTATCTGATTTAATTTTGGAATATTTTTTAATAAGTTCCATCAAAAGCAAAGTAACAAACGAGGCAAGAATAGCACCCAGCCACAAAACCCAAATATCTGTACTACGAGCAAAAAGATAAACTAAGGCAATTCCTGGCAAAGCGGTATGAGAAAGAGCATCTCCAATTAAGGCTTGTTTTTTCAGGATAATAAAAACACCTAAAATACCTGATGTAAATCCTAAAAAACTAGCTGCTAAAAGCACTTTAACAACAGTATAATTAAATTCTAAAGCAAACATATTTCATCCTTTCTTATTTATTGATTATTTTATTATATGATTATTTATTTTAATCATTTATATTTAATTTGATTATTTATTTTGGTTCTTTTTATTTAGTTGTTTTGGGGGTTTGCAAATTATGGATGTCTTTTTTTAATTGTTTATTTTGAAAAGTTTTAGTTAAATTAGTTTGGTTAAAAACTTCATCCGTAGTACCATTTGCAATTTTTTGTACGTTTACCAAAACTACATGATCAAAATATTGAGTCACTGTTTCTAAATCATGGTGCACTACAATAATGGTTTTATTTTCTTTTTGCAAATCTTTTAAAACTTGGATAATTTTTTTTTCTGTTTGGATATCAACTCCTTGAAAAGGCTCGTCCATAAAATAAATATCTCCTTGTTGAGCTAAGGCACGAGCTAAAAAAATTCTTTGTTGTTGTCCGCCTGAAAGTTCAGATATTTGACGGTCCTTAAGGTCTTGCATTCCTGTTTTTTCCAAAGATTGCATTACTATTTCTTTATCTTTAGCAGTTGGTTTTTTAAACCATCCTAAATGTCCGTAGCGGCCCATCAAAACAACATCAAACACAGTAGTTGGAAAATCCCAATCAACTGAATTTCTTTGTGGCACGTAGGAAATTTTTTTTCTTACTTGTCCATATTTTTGATTATAAAATAAAACTTCTCCAGAAACTTTGGGAATCAATTCTAAAATAGTTTTAATTAAAGTAGATTTTCCAGCACCATTAGGACCCAAAATAGCTGTCAAAGAGCTTTGATAAATATCTAAATCAATATCCCACAAAACTGGTTTTAGATGATAAGCTACAGTTAGATCTCTAATTTTAATGGCTATTTTTTTTTTCATTATAATCTCCTTATTTCTTTGTTATTGTTGTTATTGTTTTAATTCTTTTTCTATTGTATGAATGTTGTGTAATAAAGCTCCAATATAGGTGGAATGTTTGTATTTTGTTGGTTTGGAATTCCCGTCTTTATCTTTGTCGGCTTCAAATTCTATTGGCTCTTCGCTTTCTGAACCCAAAGCATCAGCGTATAATTCTTCATCACTTTTTTTAATATTATGACCTTTACTTTTTACAGATTCTTTAAGAGAATCAAGCGTTCCTTCTGGAAAAGCACTTTCTACAAAAATAGCTTTTACTTGGTTTTCAACCAGTTTATTAGCTAATTCTTCAATATCGCTGATACTTGCTTCTGTTTGGGTAGAAATTCCTTGAATTGGACTTAATTCAAAATCATATTTTCTAGCTAAATAAGAAAAAGCATCATGGGCAGTAACTAAAATAAATGTTTTGCCTTGAGAAGAAAATTGTCCTTTTAATTCGTTAAATTTCTTGCCTACATATGTATCTAATAATTTTAATTTTCGTGCATATGTGTCGCAATTATTTTTTAAATTAGCAATATCCATTTTGCTAAAACGTAGATCTTTTTCTTTTTTCAATACTGTTTTTAATTTGTATTTTAATTGTTTTAAAACTTTAATCCAAAGATCTATATCAAACCAAATATGAGGATCTGGTCCATGAGTATCTTCATCTCGCTTAATATTTTCTTCTTTAATGTGTTCCTCCTCTTTACCTTCTTGATTTATAACTTTGGTATGCGTTTCATCTAACTGCACTACGGTAAAGGAATTATTCGTTAAAAGCGGGAAGGCTTCTGCCATTTTAGCTTCCAAATGCAGTCCATTAATCACAACTAAATCAGCTTCTTTAATTTTTTTGCGATCTGATAATTTGGTTTTGTAATTGTGCGGATCAATTCCTACTCCCATCAAAGAATCAACTTGAATACCTTCAATTTTTTGATATTCGTTTTGTTCTTCTTCTGCCACATCACCAACTAAATGCCTGACTAAATCTTTTAACATGGTAGTAGTCGTTACTATTTGTAAATCTTTTGAAGCAGTTTTGGCATTATTGGTTTTTGTCAAAGATAAAAAAGGAATAGAAAAAATCAGCGTTGTTATTGTTGCCAAAAGAAAAATGATTATTTTTTGTTTGTGTTTAATAAAAAAATCCATAATTATGGTCTCCTTTTGCCTTTCTGAATTGATTTAAAATGATCTAAAATGGAACTATTTTGTGAGGTAAAAAACGATGTTATAAAAAATATCTAATGATATGCAATTATAAATTAGTGGTTTTGGAATTTCTTTGTAAAATCCATCATTAAAAATTTCAATTTTGATACAGTTATGGCTATACATTTGTAATAAAGTAGCAAAAATATTTAATTATAATGAGGGCTAATTTGTTATTTGGGGGGGTTGGTTTGGGTTAATTTTAGTAATAAAATGTTTTTATTTTATATTTTAAAATAAGTTTATTACTTATAATTTCATTTTTTAAAATGTGTTTCATATTTACATTATGAAAAAACTAAAACTTTAAAGATATTTATTATATCTTAATATAAATTAATGCAAAATATTATGCAAGTGTTTTTGAAATGGTTTTGTAATACCTCGTATAAATGACCCTGAATAAATATAAAAAAAGGGGGGTACAAAAACTAAATTAAGGCGTTAAGGGAAATGTTGCAAATATAATAATTTAGTGCCAAAGTTATTAAAAAAAGATACAAATATGACTTTAGGGTGCAAAATTGATAAAACTTACAATAATTAACAAAATCTAAATTACAATTAACGCTAATTTGTTGTTGGTGGTGTTTGTTGCGAAAAATGATAAAATTATGGCTAAGAATTAAATAAAAGAGGCTATTAACACAATAATAAACTTAGAAAATATGCTTATTATTTTCCAAAACATTGCAAACATATTATAAAAATAATTTAATTAATGATTAAATATATTGGGGATTATATAAATTATTATACAAATAAGATTTTATTTTGTGAAAATCAATTGCAAAAAAATAATTTTTGGGTTTGAGTTTGAAAGCAATTGCAAAATAGAAATATATCCATTATGTAAATTGTATATAATTAAAAATAAAGAATAAATATAGTTAATTTATTATCTTGTTTGTTTTGCTAATATGTGATTTGTGAAAAATTAACAAAATTAGAAATAAATAATTTATAAAGTTAGTAGTTGCTTTTGAATATTTTAAATCTAAGATAAGTAAGAGTTTAGAAGTTAAGACTCAAAATATTTAAATAATTATACTTATATTATAATATAAAATTGTTAAAATTAAACATAAAAAAACAAAAAAATAACTTTTGGCACAATATTTTAATTCAAATTTTTTTATTTGGGGGGCGTAAAATAAAATTAAAGGATGCAAAGTTGTTGAAAAAGGCACAATAATAAAATGTGATAAATACAAATGTTGCACAAAAAATATAATTATACTGTAATATTTTAATGGGGTTATTTTTGAAACCCTTTAATATTTATAGAAAAGTAAAATATTTGTAATATGCAAATCCAAAGCAAAGCAATTATGCGTTTGTTTCCCAAATACTTTACTTTAATTTTATTCATGATTTTATTGGGCATACATTTTTGCAATCAAATTAGTATTTATGCTGGAAAACAACAACAACTAGAAAACATCCAAGAAAAGGAAAATGGAGTAGGGGTTGAAAAAAATGCAAATAACACACAACAAAAACCCCAAATAATAAATAATCTGCCTTTAAAAAATTTAAAGAATCCCAAAAATTTCGAACAATTATTTCCCCTAGAAAAAAGAACAATCAATGATTTTAGTTATTATAAACAAAATAATCAATTAACCAAAGAAGATATTATAATTGCTTTAAATGGCATACTTAAAGAAATAAATAAAGAATCAAACATCCAAATACAAAGCGATGATTTTGAAATAGCAAGCGAACAATTAGAAGAAAAATATGAATCGGAAGAAATGCAATGGCAAGGCAGTTTTCAAATTGAAGATATATTGGGCAATAAAATAGAATTTAATTTTACTAAAAAAACGATAAACTTGGAGGACATTATTACAAATGCCCATTTAGGAACAATACAAATAACACCTAATATTACTGATGAACAAAGAAAGCAATTAATATGTGAAGCTATTTGGCAAAAAAATCCTCAACTTCAAAATAAATTTTTACCTAAAGATTTTCAATTTAGCAAAAACAAAGATGGCAGTAATAATTTTTGTAAAATAGAATACGATTTAGCAAAAGAAGACCAATATCACGAATATGAAAGCGAAATGGAACTAGAAATTAACTATCAACAAGAAACAAATGCAGCTTCAACAACTAAAACTACTAAAACTACTAAAACAAATTCAATAATTTTTTATACAATTATAATAATTATAACTGGTCTAATAGTTGCTTTTTTACTAATTTTAATTTATAAAATCAAACATCAAAAATAAATAAATTGCTATCTTTACTTATTTAATATCTTTTAAGAAATATCACAATATGAAAAGCATAAAGACAATGAAAGCCAAACTTTACAGTTTGGCTTTTTTGTTTATAAAGGGGGAACAAATAATTTTTAAATTACTTAAAAACAAATAAAATACAATAATTATAAATGAATAATATAAATAACATTAATTATAATTCTTGCCAAAATATAGATATACCAAATAATAAATATAATAGCAAGCAAATAATCTTTATTGATTTTTAAATAATTTAATAAAAAAGGTCAATGTGCATAAGCCATGTTCTGTTCTTGTTAAACAAGTGTGGCTATTTATCTTCTACTAATAAGTAGTGCAAAACTAATTTCATTTAATCGCTTTGCATGCCCCTACCATTATTTTGGGTTGTTAGCTTGAGGGGTTTATCGCGTTTCACTTAATTATTTCTAATTAACTCGTCTCTGTGACACTTTCAGTTTTTATCTCATAGATTAAAATAATGTAATTATTGCAATCCTTAGAGCTAAAAAACGCCGTTACTTTTTACAGTACTCTAAGTTATTAATTCCTTAGACACAAACACTACATGCAATCGCAGCATGTGCTAACATGGACTTTCCTAAGCTTAAAATACTTATTTTAAACCTCAGCCACTTCCATTGACCTCTTTTATTGTATCAAACATTAAAGTAAAATGCAATCTTTAAATTATGTTTGTAGATATTTTATTAATTTTATTTAACAATCCACAATATTTTACATCCTTTGTAAACAAGTAGGACAATATTTAGGAAAAACATACCAATTACTAGAATCTTTAAAATAATGATATATTGCCTCATCAGGAATATAACAGGTTTTGGGAAAATGATACATTGGAGTTTCTTCAAAATAATTATCAAAGGGAGCTTCTCTCATGGATTGCCTCATCAAAGATCCTGAATCTACCCATCCATATTTGGAAATAATGAAATCCATTACTTGTTTTCTTTCCCAATTTAATTTACTTTCACAAGTTTGAGAAACAGGCTCTTTAATAATTTCGTCTTTGTCATAATGTTTAAGTTTTTGATATAATCTTTTAAAAACAGGTCCTTTTTGCCATGCTTCTACTAGATTAACAGCCAAAGATTCTTTATATTTAACTAAATAAGCAGCATAAGAATAGTAAAGTAGCTTTTGGAGTTTCATATGATTAACATCAATTCTTTTAATAATATAATTAGCACAATCAGATATATAAATTCTAGTATTTCTAGTTACAAAATTCATGATTTAGTCCTTTTGTTTTAAGTATTTGTTTTTGCTTTTTATTTTATTATAACTCAATTTTGATGAATTAGGTTATATTTTTGACTGGGGAAAGTAAAATTTGGGTTGTTTAAAGGGGTGGTATGTTGTTTTATTTGCTTTGTATGTTGTTTTTGTTGGTTTTGGGTAATAAAAAAGATCTTATATTAAGATCTTGCATTTATTTATTTAGTTTTGGGGGCAAAAAAGATTTATAATGGGAGGTTATGAAGTGTAAGAAAAATATTTTTAAATAATAAGGGGGGTGATTTAGCATTTTTTTATGGAGCAAAAATATAATTTCTTTATGTTATAATTACCAAATTATAAAAAATCAAACAAACGATCAAAAATTTTAACTTGATCTCCTGGTTTGGCTCCTTGTTTTTGTAATTGTTCTTCCATTCCTATTTTTTTCAATATTCTATTAAATCTTTTTACAGCTTCTTCGTTGTTAAAATCAGTACGATGAAAAAAAGTTTCTACTTGCTTACCAGACACAACAAAAACAGAATCACTTTCTTTAATAACAGAAATAGTATTTTGATTATCAGGAAGGGTGTATAATTTAAATTCGTTGTTTTTGTTTGGAGTAACTTCTAAGGGAGTATTTTGCAAAAGGGAGCTCATTTCATATTTTAAGGTCTCTAAATTATCAAAAGAAACTAAAGAAAGAGGGATAATTGGTTGGTCTTTGATTTGTTGTTTTAAAAGAGTAAGTTTTTGCAAAGCATCAGGTAAATCCATTTTATTGGTAACAATAATTTGTTTTTTAAGTAATAATTGGGGATTGTATTGACTTAATTCTTGATTTAAAGTTTGGAAATCTTGGTAAGGATTGGCACTTTCCATACTTAAAATATGAACTAAAACACGACATCTTTCAATATGTTTTAAAAATTGAATTCCCATACCACAACCTAAATGAGCATTGGCAATTAGTCCTGGTAGGTCAGCAACTACAAAACTAAAACCATCTACTTCAACAACTCCTAAATGAGGTTTAATTGTGGTAAAAGGATAGGAAGCAACTTTGGGTTGGGCTTTGGAAATAGCAGAAATAAGAGAGGATTTACCAACACTTGGAAAACCTAATAAACCAATATCAGCTAAAACTTTAAGTTCTGTTTTGATTTTAAAACTTTCACCTAAATCACCTTTTTCAGCATAACTTGGAGCTTGATTTTTAAAAGTAGCTAATGCTTTATTACCTTTGCCGCCTTTGCCGCCTTTAGCAATAACTAAGGTTTGTTGATCGTATAAAATCTCTCCTAAAAACTTGTTATCAGCAGTATAAAAAACTGTCCCCAAAGGAACTTTAACATAAAGATGAGGGGCGTTGGCTCCATTTTGACCTTTATTTTTGCCATTTATTCCATGTGGTGCTTTAAGATGTTTTTGATATTTTAATTTTAATAAGGTAGTCTCGTCTTTGTCGCCTACAAAAATAACAGACCCGCCGTTGCCACCATTGCCACCAGCAGGTCCTCCAAAAGCTACATATTTTTCTCTTCTAAAAGCAACGATGCCATGACCACCATTGCCAGCAAAAACTTCATTAAAGGCTTCGTCAACAAAATGCAAACTAAATACCTGCTTTCATTAAATGCATAAAAAAATTATTGCAGATAAACAGAAACTTTTTTACGACCATGCTTTTTTTCAAATTTAATAATGCCACTCATTTTAGCAAATAAAGTGTCATCTCCACCTCTACCAACATTAAAACCAGGGTGAATTTTGGTTCCTCTTTGACGATAAATAATAGCGCCTGCTTTGGCAAATTGACCGTCAGAAAGTTTAGCACCTAATCTTTTGGAATGAGAATCTCTACCGTTTCGAGTAGAACCTGCTCCTTTTTTAGAAGCAAATAACTGGATTTGTAATTGCAATAACATGTTATAACCTCTTTCTTGTTTGAATTTGAGATATTTTTTTAAAATTATTGGGATATTGTTTGGCTAAATTGCAGATAGTGTATTCTAAATTATCTAGCAAAGTAAAAAGAACAGTATTTTGGGTGGTTTTCACTTCTAATTCAAACAACTTATCTTGTAGATTATAGGTAATATCTGTTTGGAATTGAAGTTTTTCTAAAGCATTTAAAGTTACAATAATAGCAGTAGAAACCGAAGCACACACAATATCAAAACTTTTAGGAGCATATAAAGCGTGCCCCCAAACTTGAATACTAGTAATTTTTTTTTGTTCTTTGTAAAAACAATAGCGAATCATAGTTTTTAAACAATGATTTTAGTAATCAAAAGTTTAGTATAGGATTGTCTGTGTCCTTGTTTACAACGATATTTTTTACGTTTTTTATACTTAAACACAATAATTTTTTTAGCGCGATGGTGCTTGATTACTTGAGCTGTTACTTTAGCGTCTTTAACAAAAGGGGTGCCTAAAACAGGATTGGAGCCACCAACAGCTAAAACTTCTTGAAATTGATAAGTTGTTTCTGGCTCAACATTTAGTTTTTCAACATAAATTTCTTGTCCTTCAGAAACACGGAATTGTTTTCCCCCAGTTTTGATGATTGCAAACATTTTCTTTCCTCCTTGGAAAAATTGCAAATTATCTTGGATAATTTATTGGATCTGATAATAATTAATTGTTTAAAAACAATGGTTTTTATATTTTTTTAATTGGGTATTGCAGCCAAACCAAAAAAATACAATAATCATACATTATTATAACATATCTTATTAAAATATGAGTGTTTTTTTGTTATGAGTTTGGATTATTGTGCTTTTTGAGATATCTATTTTGCGGATGGTTGCTACATTTATCACTGCAAGCTCCTAAATATTTGTGTTCGCTATGTTCGTGGCACAAAATTTGTTTGTTGCATTGAGGATTAGAGCAATTAATATAGCGTTCACAAGGAGTGCCATCAAAATAGTCTTTACCAACGATAACATGTTCTTTTTGATTAACAGGAACTGCTATTCTTTGATCAAAGACATACATTTGACCATCCCACAAAGCACCTTGAGTTTCGAGGTGTTTGCCATAAGAAATGATGCCTCCTTCTAATTGATAGACATCATCGAAACCTTCTTTTTTTAAAAAAGTGCTAAATTTTTCACAACGCACACCACCAGTACAATAAGTTACGATTTTTTTATCTTTTAATAAATGGGTGTTTTGTTTGACCCAATTTGGCAAATCACGAAAATGTTTAATATTGGGATTAACTGCATTTCTGAAATGTCCTAAATCATATTCATAGTCATTACGAACATCAAGAATTAAAGTATCTTTTTCTTGCAAGACTTGCAAAAATTCTTGAGGAGCTAAATAAGCACCTTTGTCCTTAGTAAGATCAACGTTTTCTTGAAGACTCAAATTAACCAATTCGGGCTTAACTTTAATAGAAAGACGCGGGAAAACGTGTGCCTCTACGGTTTCCATTTTAAAAACGGTGTTGCAAAAACGAGGATCTTGTTTTAGTTGATCCATGTATTTATGTATTTGTTCTTCTGGACCTGACAAAGTACCGTTTATACCTTCTTGGGCAACGATAATACGTCCTAAAAGTCCTAGAGATTCACAATATTTAAAATGTTGGTCTCTAAAAGTTTGAGGGTCTTTTATTGGAGCATATTGATAATATAAAATAACTAAGTATTGGGAGTTAGAAGTTTGTGTCATAAAATAATTATGCCTCTTTTCAATTGAGATTGCATGCAAAATCTGATTAATTTGGACTTTATTTTATTATTAAAATAAATTGTTAGGAATTTGAAACAATGAATGATTAATGTTTTTGGCTTCATTTATAATTTTTTATTTAAGATTTTTATGGAGCAAATCTTAAACTCTAATAAATATTAAAGATTATAAAATAAATTTTAGGGGCGTTCTTTCCAAAAAATATACATATTTTGAGCACCATTTAACATTTGTTTTAAATCATCTAAACTATATTTTATTTCGCCTTTGAAACTTGCAGTCCTTGTGCCACCATCAAAAAAGACTCCTAATAAATCTGAAGAAGCGTCTTTAATACGGCACAAAAGACAAGGATAAGTTTGGATAGTCTCGGAATTATAACAAGGATAATTAGATACAAAACCCCAAAAAGATGGATTAATATTGGTTTTGATATAGGTTTTTATTTGTTGAGGAAAAGTTTGAGAATTGTGGGGTCGTAAATAAATGTTTTTAATTTGCATATTGATATTACCTCACAATTATTTTTGAAGATGAAAGTAATGAATTTTTGAGGTTGCCTTTGAAAATGGTGAAAAAAATAGTAAAGGTTTTGTTAGTGGCTTTTGTTTTACCAATAAAAAACGCCGAATCACTTTATTTTTCATAAAAGATTCGACTCTATATTCTAAATTATTCTTGTTAAAAACATTCAAATTACTTGATAATATCGGTTCCTAAATAAGGCTGTAAAACTTCAGGAACTGTAATAGTACCATCTTGGTTTTGATAATTTTCCAAAATAGCAATGACAGTTCTTCCAACAGCCAAACCTGAACCGTTTAGAATATGAACGTATTCATTTTTATTATTTGCAGGATTTTTCATTTTAATATTGGCGCGTCTTGCTTGGAAATCGCAAGAATTACTGATAGAACCAATTTCACGATAACAATTATAGCTGGGTAAAAAAACTTCTAAATCATAAGTTTTTGCCATGCTAAAACCCAAATCCCCAGTAGAAAGTAAAACAACACGATAAGGAAGTTTGAGCAGTTTTAGCACTTCTTCGGAATCTTTTAACATTTGGTCTAGACATTCATAAGAATTTTGGGGATGGCAAAACTGGATTAATTCTACTTTATTAAATTGATGTTGTCTAAAAATTCCTCTAGTATCTTTGCCAGCTGAGCCTGCTTCTTGGCGAAAAGCAGTAGTGTAGGCGACGTATTTAATAGGAAGCGTGTCTGGTTTAAAAATTTCTTCACGATGCAAATTAATAGTAGGAACTTCTGCTGTAGGATTTAGATACCAATTATTTTTGGAGTTGTAAAGCTTGTAGACTTCATCTTCAAACTTGGGTAATTGCCCTGTTGCAAACATGGTTTTTTCATTGATAATATAAGGAGGAATAATTTCTTGATAACCTTTTTTACTATGAAGATCCATCATAAATTGAATTAAGGCTCTTTCGAGGCGTGCTCCTAGCCCTTTGCAAACAACAAATCCACTACCAGAAATTTTAGAAGCCCTTTTAAAGTCGAGAATATCTAATTTTTCAGCTAAATAAACATGGTCTTTGGGCGTAAATGCAAAAGTTCTTATTTGTCCTTCGCAATACAATTCCTTATTGTCCTTATCGTTTGTGCCAATTGGTAAAGAATCGTGTGGTAAATTGGGGGTAATGCTTAAAATATCAAAAATTTCTTGTTCTTTTAGTTTTAACTTTTGTTCTAGTTTTTGTAAATCATCACGCAAAAAATTAGTGTCTTGCAAAACAAGAGTAATATCTTCTTTGGCGTTAGCTTTTTGGGCAACTTTTTTAGCTGATTGATTTTTTTGACTTCTTAAATCCTGTATTTCCAAAAGTAAAGATTTTCTTTGTTGTGCTAAAAGAGGCAATTTATTTAAATAAGCAAAATTTTGTTGCCTTTTTTCTAATTTTGCGATAACAGATGGCAGATTTTGGACTACAAAATTCAGATCTAACATAAAAAAAATACCTCTTTAGTTTGGGAAAAATTAATTTAATGGTGGCAAAAATAATAAGTTTTAATTGGAAAAATATAAATGTAGTAAGAATATAAATTTTGTTAGTTAATGGGGTTTGAAAAATTTTTACTCATTTTTTATTATTAAAACCCTTATTAAAATCATTATTAAAATCATTAACCATTTTATTAAAACCATTTATAAATTCAAGCCACCAATGTAGAAATTCTTCACTAGAAGAAGGTTTTCCTGTAGGAGATTCCCATTCGGTACCTAAAATGTTATTAATTCCATTTACACCTTGATTTACTGTGGTTTATGCAAAATATTTAGGTTCGTTATTTGATGCTGTAACATATAAATTAGCTCCACAAACAGCAACTACTAAAAAACCCACAATAAATAAGAAAATATTTAATAATTTATTCATTTTTATCCTCTTTGTAATGGTTTGTCATAAATCCAAATTGTTTTAGAAATTATATTTTAATAATTATAAAAAGAAAAATGTAAAAGTATTTATAAATAAATAATAAGCAAATAATAAACTTAAATATTTTACAATATTTGTATTAATGTTTTTGTTTGTTTGTTGATAAAATCAAACCATAAATGCATCAAATTATCAGATAAAGAAGGCGGCATTAATACATCTTTGCCAATAACTTTATTAGAAATATTATTAATTGTAGTGCTAGATCCTTTTTTAAGGATATATTTAGGTTCATTTAATAACGATCTAAAATATAGACTTGTCCTTAAAACTGATCCTACAATAAATCCTGAAGTTACATAAATTACTTTATTTGCCCAAAAAAACATAAATTTATCAACCTTTTCCACTCAAATATATTTAAATAAAATAATTACAATTAAAATATTAATGTTATGTTTGTTGGTCCAATATTATGATAAGTTTTGATGTTTGTTTTAATTAATGTGGTTTTTGTGAGTTTTGCAAAGAAAAATTAAAGGGTATTTACTAATTTTTGTAAATCAGATTTGTTTCTAGCAGAAAAGTTAGCGTGATAAACTCTTTTAGAAACCCCTTTATCAAATTTTTTATAAGCTACACTTAATAAAACTAAGGCTTTTTGTTTATCAGTGTTTGCAACTGCAGTTTTTACTTGTTTTACCACTGTTTTTACAGATGATTTAAAAGAAACATTTTGCAAACGACGTTTTTCATTAGTTTTATTACGTTTTTTTTGTTGTTTAATATTAGCCATGATTATAATCTCCTTTTTTTAGTTACTTAATTATCAATTTATTATTAATAACTCTACTGAGGATTATACCAAAATTTAGATAAAAAAGCAATAAAATAGTGTAATTATAGTGTTTTTTTATATCTTTTGCATTTCATAATAAATTATGTAATATTTGTAAAAATAAAATTATGGAAACTCGTTTATGGAGATTTTTTATAACTCGAAACAATACCCAAAATTACTTTCAAATACTTATTCATTTAACTTTTTAAAATATTTTTTTTCAAATGCATCAGGAGTAGCATAATTAAGTGATGAATGCATTCTTTCTAAATTATAATATGACATATATTTACAAATAGCTTCAATCATAACTTTTTTACTAATAGTTCTAGGGTTTGGAATGCCATAATAAATACATTCACATTTAAAAGAAGAAAAGAAAGAAGTTAAATAAGTACAAGGAGAAGATTGTCCTTTTTGAATCCTTTGTCTATCTTCAAAACTCTGAATTAAATTTTTGGTTTCTAAAATTTCTTCAACATCCAATTTATAATATGGAAATTTAAGATAAGAATGAAAAATGCAATCGTTTTCAAATACATTTAATTTATCAATAGTATCTATAATTAAAGGTGCGCCTTCATAATCAGAAACATGATAAGCCAAAATTTTGCGACTATATGTATCTAGGACAACTGAAACATATAAAACTTTATCCTGGTAATAAACTTCGGTAATGCCACCACATAATATTTGATGAGGTCTTGTAGCTTTCATATTTTTAGCAAGATTTAAAAATTGACGATTTAATATCATTTCTTCAGTATAATATTGCATATTTATCTATCTCCATTTATTTATTATAATCATTCCTAAACATTTAAAACATTAAATAATTCTATCACCCTAAATTATAAACAATTACAACAATTTATCTACCCCAAAAGAAAGGAAAACCCAAACTGTAATTGCAGTTTGGGTTATTTTAATAAATAATGATACATTTATAAGGAATCAAAAATCTTCAAAAAAAGCCTTAGATTTAGGAAACTTATCAGTTTCAAAAATTTCTTTCGGAGTACCTTTTTCAAGAATTTTACCTTGTTCCATAAAATAAATAGTATCAGATACTCTTTGAGCAAATTTCATTTCATGAGTTACAATAATAAGATTTATTTTTTTCTCTGATAATTTTTGTAAAGTTTGTAATACTTGCAAAGTAGATTCAGGATCTAGGGCAGAAGTTGGTTCATCTAAAAGAATAACTTCAGGTTCCATACATAAAACTCTAGCAATAGCAACACGTTGTTTTTGTCCCCCTGAAAGAGTTTCTACTCTTTGATTAGCAAGAGCTTCTAAATCTAGTTCTTTTAACCGTTCTAAAGCATTTTCTTGAGCTTTTTGTTTAGATAATTTTAATACTTTCATCGGAGCTAAACAACAATTTTCTAATACTGTTTTTCCTTCAAATAAATTAAAACTTTGAAACACCATTCCTACTTTAGTTCTTAGATCAGATAATTTTACTCCTTTATCTAAGATATTTTTATTATCAATTAAAATTTGACCAGAATTAGGTTCTTCTAATAGATTAAAACATCTTAATAAAGTAGATTTCCCTGAACCTGAAAAACCAATAATAGTTACTATTTCTTGTTTTTTAATTTTTAAATTAATATTTTTTAAAATCTCTTTATCGCCAAACTTTTTACAAAGATCTTTAACTTCAATTAAATATTGCATTCTAAACTCCTTTTTTTTGTTTTTCTAAATATTTAACAAATAAATTAGCAATCGTAATTAACACTAAATAAATACAAGCAGTAATAGCATAAGGAATAGCAATGCTTCCTGTTTGAACAATTTGAGTTTTGGCTTTCCATGCTACATCTAACAGACCAACCAAACCACCAAAACAAGCACTATCTTTAATATTTACAATAAATTGTTGTACTACAAAAGGAAGTGATCTTTTAAGCGTTTGGGGGAAAATAACATAAAAAAATGTTTGTCTTTGAGTCATTCCTAAAGCTAGAGAAGCTTCTACTTGTCCTTTATCTAAAAACTTAATATTTTGTAATAAAATATTTGTAATACTAACTGCTGAATTTAATAATAACACTATAATACCTGAATACATCGGATTTAATTCAGGATTATAAGCTCTCCAACCAAAATGAACTATAATCATTTGAGCTGCTACTGGAATTGATTTAAAAATATAAAGTATTGCATCAAGCAAGTAAAGAAAACTTTGTATTAACCCTACAATAAAGGGATTTTGTGTTTGATAATTAGGTTTAATACTTTTAATCCCTGTTAAAACAATAGCTAAGATAAAACCTACAATAACTCCATCTAATGCAAGTAATAAAGTAGTTTTTAAAGGTGTGGCATAATCAGGTAAAGCAAGAGATACTTTTTGATACCAATTTAATCCTTGTTTTTGACTTAACTCTTTTAAAGATTGTTCTAACCATTTATTAGTTATTTCTTTAAATTTAGATATTTTGTCTTCTAAAGTTTTTATTCTATTTAGGTCTTGTTTGTCAGTTGGTTTTGATTGTTCTTCTTTTAATTCTTTGGTTAACTCAATTATACCTTTAACATCTAAACCATAACCCTCTAGAAAAAGTTCTTCTTTTTTTAAAACTTCTTTAAAAGCATTATTAATTGGAGTAATTAATTTTGTATTACCTTTTTTAACTACAATTCCTAAACCTGTAGGAGAAACAGTAAAACGAGCATCATCAGATATAATTGATATATGTTTTAATTCATCATTTTGCGAAGCATAATATTTAGTAATATAACTATCAGTTACAAAAATATCAGAAGCTTTATCTTTAACGCTTTGAGCACACATAACAGCATCATCAATAGGATTGGATTTAGTAATGTGTAATAAATTTCCTAAATCTGATCTAATATTTTCAATAACTTTATCAGCCACAGAACCAGTAAGAGTTAAAAATTTAATTGGGTCTTTGTAATCTTTTAATATACCTTTTATATCTTCATATTTTACTTCTTTTGGCAAATCTTTAAAACGCGCATCATCTTTTCTTACTAAAAACCCTGTATTATCCAAAGTATAGGCAATAGGAAAATCAAAGTTTTCTTTTCTTTTATCAGTAATACTAATAGAAGAAATAGCTACATCAACTGAACCATTTTGAACAGCAGTAAACATCCCATCAAAATCAAAAAGACTAAATTTACAACCTTCATACTTTTCTTCTTGAGGTAATGCTTTTACTATTTTATCAATTAAATCTATATCAAATCCTGAAATATATTCACCTTGAATAGTTCTGTGAGCTTTACTTGTATCTTTATCAGATTTAATAGTCAAACTATTAGGAGCTGCATCAGCTACCACAGCTACTCTTAAATATTTCTTAGAATTATTAACTCTTTGAAATAACCCCACACTAAAATGAAGCCATCCCCAAAAAATCATAAACATAAATAATAAAACATATTTAGTATATTTTAGATATTTAGTAATTTTGTATTTTTCTTTTTTCCTTTGAATCATAATATATAATTTTTACCTTCACTTTCAATTTTGGTGCTTGTAAAAACCATCTATTTGATTTAATTTAATTTAAAATACCAAAAAACAAACATCATTGTTATAATAGATACAACAATTTTAATATACTTATGAATATGAAATCTATATTTGGGAGGCATCTTTTTAATTTTCATTTTTTAACCTTTTATTTATATATTATAAATATACATAAATTGTAATGTGCATCATTTATAAATATTTTTCAATTCTAAAACAATATCAAACTTTTAATAATAAGATATTTTTTAAAATAATACTTTATTATTAATAATAACATAAAAACAATTAAAATTAACATTTAATTAATATCAGTATAACTATTTTAATATAAAAGATTCAAAGGTAAGAAATAAATATTGGGTTAATAATTAAAATGTAGTGAGTTATGCATTAATTATCTTTATATTTTATATTAAGAATTAATATTTGTTTTATCTTAATATTTGTTTCTTATAATTCTTAAATTAATTTATTAAGCACTAACTACAGTTTTTAAAGCAGGATTTAATTTTTTTTCTAAATATTTACTTAACATATTAATAAATTGAATTAAAACTAAGTAAACAACGGAAAGTATTACAAATGGAGCAACTAAATCTCCTGTAACGTTCATAGCATCATTTGTAACAAATGACATATCAATTAATGCAATTAATCCGAAGAAAGTAAAAGCTTTAATATTAGTAACAAATTGTGCTGCTACTAAAGGAACTGATTTTTTTAATGCTTGTGGGAAAGTAACATAATAGAAGGTTTGTTTTTTATTCAATCCTAAAGATTGAGCCGCTTCTACTTGTCCTTTATCTACAAATTTAAGAGTTTGCATTAAAACAACAGCAATATTAGCAGCTGAATTTAATACAATGACAACTAATGCTGCATGAGTTTGATGCATTGTAGGGAAAATACTAGGCCACCATAAATGTCTTGCAAACCAAACTAACAATCCTTGAGCAGCAATTGGAACTCCATTTAATAACCAAACATAAAAATCTACAAATTTAGAACCTACTTGTTTAACACCTTTTACAAAGACATTATTTGTTCTAGAAAGAGTAGATTTATTTTTAACTGCTAATAGAACTAATGATAATAAGAATCCAAAAACAACACCATCAACAGCAAGTAATAAAGAAGTATAAAAAGGTTTTTTATAAGTGGGTAAGTGATATTTAATTTTTCCCCATAAAGAATCGTCTCCTTTTTGAACAAAACCCTTTTCATTATAAACAGTTTCATCAAATACTACTTTTAATATTTCATCTATTTTATTTTTTATTGCTTCCTTTTTGGATGTCAAATATTCGTATTTTTGCACATCTGAAGAATCATTTTCTGTTGCAGTTTGTGCTCTTGTAGTTTTATTTAATTCAACAAATTCTTGTTCTTCTGCTGCGTTTCTTTTATTTTTTGTATTTAATTCTTCGTATCTCTTTTGAACTTCTTCTAATTTTCCTTTGTCGTTTTCGTCTAAACATTTACCCAAAGTTTCTTTTTCTTTTTGGCTAGCTTCTAATTCTTGTTTTTTTGCATTTAATACTCTTCTTGTTTTGGCTTCTTTAGTTTCATCAAAAAACGCAAATAGATACTTTTTCAAAAATTGATATTGTTGTTCTTCGTCTAATGTTCTTTCTTGGTTTTTATTTTTTTCTTCTGATGTACTTGAAAATTTGTATGATTTTTTAACTTTTAATTCATCATAATTGTTTTTGAAAATTTGTCTTTCTTTACTACCTTTTAAACATTCAGTTAAAGTATCAACAACTTTTGCCAATTGTTTCAATTCATTAGGTAAATTTTGCAATCTTTGTTTTGCTGCATCTTTTTGTAATGTATTATTAAGAGAAAACCAAGACCAAACTTTGAATAAAACTTCAAATTCTTTTTCTTCTTCTGGTTTTCTTGTATTTTTGCCTTTTAAATCTTTGTATCTGTTTTCTTGGTCATTTGTTCTTTGTGGTGCTAATCTTAGTTTTAATTTCCTAAGAGTTTCTAAAATCTTTTTAAGATCATATATTTTATCTTCTACTTTAAATGTTTTTGTACCATTATCTTCTTCTTTTTCTACTTCTTTTTTCTTAACATCTAAATCAAATATTTTTACTAAAGCATTATTAACTGCTTTTAGCATCTCTTTATCGCCTTTATGAACGGCAATACCTATCCCTTCAGGACTAGATAATAAAAGAGGATTATCAGTTTGAAGAGAAATATATTTTAAGTCTTTGTCACCTTCTACATTACCACGAGCAACAACATCATCAATTACATAAATAACTTCTTTGCCTTGTTCTTTATTTTCTCTTACTGCTTGTAAATTAGGAGCTGCATTATCAGAACCAGTTGCATAATTAATTAAATCATCTCTATATTTAGGGCTTAATTGTGCTTTCATATTCCCTTTTTTAAATAATTCTTTATCAGTCGTACTTGTAGCCATCGCAATAAAATTAAATTTTTTTGTTTTTCCTTCTTTTGCTGCTTTATCTGCTAATTTTTCTAAATGTGCAAAAAGATCTTTATCTTAAACTTTAGAACCAGCTTCAAATTCTAAAAAATCAGGATTATCTTTTCTTACTATTAATGCATTCATAGGAACATTATAAACTACACTAAAATCAATTTTATCTCTTCTCTCAGGTGTAATACTAAAACAAGCAGCAGCCACATCAGAATTTTTATATTCAATATCTCCCACTAATCCTGCAAAAGTATTAAGTCTTAAATCTAAACTTTTACCCATTTCTTCGGCAATTTTATTTAATAACAAAACTTCAAATCCAGTTAAACGTTCTCCTCCTGTAGAAAAAACACTATTTTGAGCTGAAGCTTTTTCCGATCGTAGACAAATAGGACTCATCCCTGAAAAAGTAGATGCTCTTAGGACATCACCTTCTTGTTTGGTTTCGCTAAACACTTGAACATGCAACCACCCCAAAACAACAAGCGAAACTTCCTACTAATAAGTAATTTAGATACCGATATACTTTGTTTTTAGTAAAATATGCATTTGTCTTGGCAAAATAGCTTTTGACTTGATTAAAATATTTTCTTAAGTCCATAAGTACAGTAAATTACCTCTTTTTTATATAATTTTATATATTTATTTTTTTAGTTATAATTTTTTTACAATTTTTATTTTGATAATGATAATACTCTTAAATTATTGTGTTCTTATAATTATTTTCTATAATTGTATTAATTCCTTAATTGTATTAATTCCTTAATTGTATTAATTCCTTAATTGTATTAATTCCTTAATTGTATTGAGGTGTTCCATTTTTTTAGACACTTTTTAAGTGTAATGAAATTATTTGTTAGTTTGAAAAGATATTTTTTTTAAATATTTTATCCCTACACTATATATATAGGCCGAAAAAAAGAAAAAGTTGCATATAAAACGACATGGGTTTCATTTTTTTACACAATAATGCGGAATTTTTGATTTTTATAGAAAAAAATGTACAACAAAACAACCTTTTTAAAAAGGTTATGAATTTATATTTTTAAAAAATGTTTTTTAAATATTTTGCAAATATTGTAAGGGTGATAAATTATTTAATTTAGTTAATAACCATTTATTATTCCAAAAAGAAGGAAATTGATTGATAATTTTTTTGATTTTAGCTTGGGGTTTTTGGAATAAAAAAGGATGTTGGTTGGATAAAATACTTTTCATCTGGCCAAAAAGATTTTCAATGACAGCGTTATCACGTGGGGTTGCTTTACGAGACATACTAATTAAAAACCCTTTTTTAGTTAAAACTTTTTGTACTTTTAGAGATTGATAAACTTTACCTTGGTCTGAATGAATAATACAAGGGTTTTTTAAAGGAGGAATTTTTTTAATGGTATTTAAAATTAATTCTTTATTTTGTCGGTTTGAAGTGTGGGAGGCAATAATTTGATTATTAAAAGAATCAATAATACACGAAAAATAAATAAATCCTTGGGGAGTGGGAAAATAAGTAATATCGGTAAATAGTTTTTTCATGGGTTGGGAGGTAGTAAAGTTTTGATTAATTAAATTTGGGACTACTTTGAGGTTAGATTCTAAATTTTTATAATAATATTTATTTTTTTTAGGCCTTAACTTACAACAAATATTATTTTCTTTCATGATAAGATAAACTTTTTTCTTAGTAATAAATTCATTAAAAATTTCTTGGTATAAATCAGTAATTTTACGATGACCGTAAAAATATTCATGTTGTAAACATAAAGTTTGAATACGTTGTTGTTGCACTAAATGTTTTGTTTCTTTTAATTTTAACTTTTTTTCAATTTTTAGCCAATAATAATAAGTACTGCGATTAATACGAATTGTTTTTAAAATAGTAGTTAAATTGAGGTCTTTGACAAATTGTTTAACCAATTGAAAAACTATTTTTTTATTAATAGTTTGAATGTGGCAAATCATATTTTGTAATAATCTTATTTTTTTCTTTAATTTTTGCATTATTAACACCAATTATCTTAATATTTTTTATTAATTCCAAAAATAATTATAACTAAAAAATGCATTAAAAGTTAATTTTAAAATATATTTATTAAATTATTATATAATATGATTAGTATTCAAAGACGAGCGTAGCGAACTAGGCGGTCAGCCGATAAACATTACAATTAACTATTACCCCCCTACTATAAAGTCCCCTTTGGGGATTTAGGGGGGCATTTGACCGTTAAATTGTTAAATTTGACGGGCACATGTTTAGATAATATATTTCATTTAAACATTATAAATGATGATATATTATAATAAATTTATATATACTAATTAAATATAAAAACTCTTGATAGGTTTTTATATTTAATTAGTATCATTAATATTAAATAAAATAATATTAATGATATATGTTTCTAATAAGGTTAAACCCGAATTAAGTATTATCTATCACAACCCAATTCAAAACAGCCTTGGAGGGCTTTTTGAATTGGTGTTTAGGTTTACCCACGGGTTTAACCTTATTAGAAACATACCATTATATATATAGGCCGAAAAAAAGAAAAAGTTGCATATAAAACGACATGGATTAAATTTTTTTACACAATAATGCGGAGTTTTTAATTTTGGGGTAGTTGTGCCATATAATAACGGGGTTAAAGGGCAAAATGCTCACCATAAACACTAGCGAAAATGATGACAGAAGAGATAAAAAATGGAAAAAAGTGAAAAAAATAAAAAAAATATCCCCCTCAAATGAGGGGGTCTAAATTAGGTTAAAAAATGATTCGTTTTAATTTATGCCAAAATTGTAAAAAATAAAAGTACGTATTTGCAAGGGTTTTTGAAGGTCACTTAGAGGCGAAATTGAATATAAAGGGGGTCTAAATCAAGACTAGGGTAATTACCATAATTGAATTTAAATCAAAGCGAGAGAGGCAAAATAATGCGTTTAAGAGGCATTTCTGATTTGGGGGGTATTTAAAATAGGTTATTTGAAGTTAAAATTATGAGTTGTTTTTAATTGTTAATTTTTATTTTATTTTTTTCTCTTAATTAATTTATTTGTTACAAATTAAAATATGAATATTAAGATAAATGAGTATTTGCCTATACTTAATTAAAATTATTTATATAAACTATCCTAATTATGCCTCAAATCATAACAATAGCATTAAAATTTTGATTAACTCTTTAAGAAGATATATTATTTAATTCAAATTTATTAAAAAAGACCAACTTAAAAGTTGGTCTTAATATGTTTTTATCCTCTTGTTCTTGATTTTGATGATTCTTCATTATTTTTAGTATTAAATTTCTTCGTATAAAGGGTTAGGTATTTTTCTTTTTAGAATGAGAGATAATAGTGAGGTTAATTAAATCTTGTTTTAATATTTGTAAAAAGTTTTTAATTTGAGTTAAATCGTTCGGAGTGGTTTTTGTGTTCCAGCCTCCGAATCTAATTTCTTGATTAGTGTCGTTTTTCATTTATTTTCTCCTTTTATTTTCAATTTGGGCATAAAAAAGACTCTCGTAATGAGAGCCTTTGATTTTTTGTTTTGTTTTTTTAATTTGAGTTGCTTTGTTTTTTTAAATAAATTTAATTTTTTTTATTTTTTAATAAATAAATAATTGATTAACTTTTTTAAGTTAAAAATATTTTTCATAATGTATTTCTTTTATCTAGTTTTTGTTTTAATTCATTAAAAATTTTTTTTAAATCAGTTAAATATTTAATTTCGTTTTTTTCTTTTAAATGTCGTTGAAAAGAATAATCAAATTTATATCCTACACCAGTTGAATTTTTCCTACCACTACCTCTTTGATGTAATTTTGGAAAATCAATATCATCATATAAAAAAACTTTTATAAAAATTTGATTAGGCGCTATATCTAAAAATAACAATAAATCATAATTATTAGTTTTTTTAATGCCTTCGTGTTGAAATTTATCATTTACATCTAAAGTAGCGGTTTTAATTTCGATTCTATAATTTTCAAATTTAATATCCCAATCTTTGTTTTTATCATCATCATCTCTTGCTTTAAATCCATTTTTTTTAAACCATACATTATAAATTTTTGTCCAAAAGAACCTCTAGCATCAATTTGAAGGTGTCTAATTTTAAAATATAAATCATCTGGTTTAAATTTGCTATTTTTTTTAAAATTATTAACAGTATATTCATATACTTCTTCAAAAAAATAAATAATTTCATCATTATTTTTATTCATTATTATTTTTCTTTCGATATTTTTTATAATTTAAATTTATTTATCATAATAATTAGCATCTGTCAAAACTTTAACAATTAAGCTCATACGCAAATTTAAAGCACTGTTTGTTGATAAAAAAGCTATTTTTTTCCAATCGGTATCCATAAATATTTTTTTTATTTCATGATATTTTTTTAAAATTTTAATACCATAACCTCTTTTGTTTGGTAATTCTAAAAAAGATTGATATATTTTCATTCCTTTAAAACAAGTGCTAGGTAAATATAAGTCGCATTTATCTAACATTTTTTTATTTCGTGTGCTTCCTGGTGTTCCGCCATCAGATAAAGAATAAATTTTAATAAAATTATTAGCAGTTTTGATTTTTGTTTTAACTATTAAATGAGTGTTTATTTTAGTCCAAATTTGAAAACAAGTAGATACTTTAACTTTTTTACCATTAGGATATTCAAAAGAATTTAACGGTAAATTTTGTGAATAAGCTAATTTATATCCTTTTACTCTTGAATTAGGACTTCCTTTTCCATCAGAATTAAAGCAAGGAGGTAAAATAAAAGCTACAACATCAGCAAAATTATAAGAATGATTAATAAATCTTAATGCTAAATTCCCCCTTAAACCGAAAGGAGGATTTCCAAAAACTATATTTTTTGTTTTATTTTTGGGAATAAAATCTAAATAATTTTTAATAATGTAATTTTTATTAATATGGGGGTTAATTTCAACGCCGATTCTTTTGGTTGGAGTGAGGTGTTCCAAAACTTTGGACAACTTTTTACTTTCTAAAAATTCTTTAAGACTAACTATTAAGTTAGTCTTTTTTTCTTTTCAAGACTAAAAAAATAATTTCTTATCTTTTCTAAAAATATTTTTAGGAAGGAATAAAATGTTAAGACAAAAATTATTTAAAGATTTTTTAAAAAATAAAAAGAATTTAGCAATTCGCGATCAATTAATCGAAATGCATTTACCATTAGTAAAAAAAATAGTTAAACAATTTAAATATTTCCCTAAAGCACTTCAAAGAGAGGATTTATACCAAGAAGGAATTTTAGGTTTAATCAAAGCTTTAAATAATTATCAAGATTTAGGATGTGATTTTATTGTCTATGCTACCCCAACAATTAAAGGTGAAATCATAGAACTTATTAGAGGTCTACAAACCACTTCTATTTCCAGAGAAGTTTTTCGGAAAGAAAAACAAGTAAGTAATATTCCTTTTGAAGAAAAACAAACCCAATCTTTCAAAGCCAACAATCTAACCCCTCATCAAATTTGGTTAACCCAAGTTAATCATGAATTGTTTATTGAAAAAATCAAATCTAATTTAAATAAACAAGAATTCGAAATTATTAGATTAAGTTTTGGGATTCCTTTAAAAATCCAAAACCAATACCCTCAAATTGAGTATTCCAACAAAGACATAGGTAAAATGTTGAATTTATCTGCAACACAAGTAAAATTTATCAAAACCAAAGCAATTAATAAATTAAAAAAAATAATAAAAAGGAAATAAATAATATGAATTATCAAAAAAATACAACTACTTACTACAAACTCGATGGCAAAACAATTTGTGGTATTCATGAACATGACCCTGATACATGGAATTTTATTAAAACAACCTGGTTTAATAAAGATGGCAAAACGATTGATTGTATTACTGAATATGATCCCATAACAGAAGAACCAATCAAAGAAACCTATTACAATTCTGACGGAACTGTTAAAGAAGAAAAAACTTTTTAATCAATATAGAAACTAAACCCCTTTTTTAAGGGGTATTTTTTATACCCAAATTAAAAAAAGGAGTTAGAAAGATGATTGAAGCAGAACGTGCTTTGTTGGGGGTTTTACTTTTAAACCCCGAATCAATTTCTTTAGTTTTTAATGAAATTACAGAAACTGACTTTTACAGTCCTCATCATAAAAATATTTTTAAAGCCATGAAAATATTACATCAAAATAATAAAGAAATTGATTATTCTTCAGTAAGTGCTATTTTAGAAAATGAAAAATTATTAAAACAAATAGGAGGAGTTAATTATTTAAATGAATTATCTGATTTGATGCCTTCTCCTCGGCACTTAGAAACATACATTGATTTAATTAAAGAAACATCTTTAAAAAAAGAAATTGGCGGTATTATTGCTAAATTATCCCAAATTGCAAGAAGCAAAATAGCTCCACAAGAGATTTTAGAATTAATAGAAACAAATACTGCAAAATTAAGAAAAAAACTCACTCCCAAGTTTAAAGATTTAAAAAGTTGTGTTTCTAAAGTAATCAAAGACATTTTGGAAAACCACAATAAAAATAAATTAGTTGGAGTTAAAACAGGATTTAATAATATAGATGATTTAATTGGAGGTTTTAAACCAGGACAATTAAATATTTTAGCCGCAAGAACAGGAATGGGAAAAACTGCTTTTATGTTAAATTTGGCTGTCAATATTGCTAAAGTTTTTCAAAATATTCCTAAAAAACATAATATTTTGATTTTTAGTTTAGAAATGACATCTGAAGAATTAATTAAACGTTTAATTAGTTGTGAATCTCAGATTAGTATCAAAAAAATGGAACAACAACAATTAACTCGTGAAGAAAAGTTACAATTATTGCAAACAGAAGAAAAATTAAGTGAATTAAATATTTTAATTGATGATGACAGAAATACCAAAATAGAAGAAGTTAAAAGAAAATGCCGTCAATTAAAATTTCACCAAGGACTTGATATAGTTTTCATTGATTATCTACATCTTTTAAGAGACGATCAATTTCTTAATTTAAATCAAGCAATTGGGATTATTACTCGTGAATTGAAAAAGTTAGCGATGGAATTACAAATTCCTATTATTGCTTTAAGCCAAATGAACCGCGCAACTTTAATGAGAGAATCTGGGCGCGAATAAACGCACCATTATAGCAATCTAGCCAATTGCCACGGACTTGATTATTCCGTGAGGTCATGCGGTCGGTCAGCCAAACGAAAGAATGGCGGATTACAGCAGACCGTAAAAGCGAAGTGAGGTGAAATAACTAGCCAAGATGCTTTCGCAAGACTAAGATAGTCATGGAAAAGGTGCAAATCCCTAATCGTGGAAATTATCGTAATCTCATAACGTCAGGGCAAGTTATTGAAATCCCTGAAATGAAGGAAGATATGAAGATATTAGATTTGTCTTCATATATAATCACATGTCGCTTTAAATAGCACCCTTCATGATGTCGTTGGCGGAACCAAAGTGTTCTAGTCTAGCTTCAAGCTTTAACAACGAAAGCGAACCTAAAACTATCGGGCATAATGATGTCGGAAATTCGAGATTCCTAAAAACCATCCCAAACAGAGGAAATTAAAATGCCTCTGGGTTCAAGGAAAAAGAGACTTTTAGTAGTCGGAGGAATTAAAACTTGGTTTGGAATAACCAAGATAATTGCCCTCACACGGAGCCTAGGAAAGCTAGGTACAAGGCGAAGAAGTTAGATTCACAGGATTATTCAATTCGGGAGAAAGGAGGTTGATGCAAATGCAACCAACTGAAGCAGATAAAGCTTCTAAGCTTTCAAACTTACTGAATAATCAATCAACTAAATAGTGATATTTAGAAGACCCTAGAAATAGGCTGTGAATGGGAAAGCCGTATGCTTGGAAACTTGCTCGTACGGTTTGGAGCGGGGCTGCACGTAAATAACCAACACGCGTGTAATCTATCGCTATAAAAGCCCTAATCTTTCAGATTTAAGAGATTCAGGTTCAATTGAACAAGATGCCGATATGGTAATGTTTTTGCATCGCGAAAGTTATTATGAAAAAAATCAATTTACAAATGTTGTAGAAGATTTTACCCAATTTATTGTTGCTAAAAATCGTTCAGGTAAATTAGGCCAATGTAATTTTAATTTTGATAAAGAAATCCAAAGAATCGAGGAAAATTAATGTTAATTTCAAAAAATATTTTATCCCAAATCAAACCTGATAATTACTTTCAATATCCCTTTAATCAATATATGCAATTAAATCATCAAAGTTTGAATCATTATTTTCAAATTACCAAATCAACTTCCCAAAAACAAAAAGTACTGCGTGGTAAAATTAACGAATATCTAATTTTAATTTATTTTCGACATCGTGGAATCACCAAACAATATCCCCAAACATATTTATTTTTTATTCCTGATATCAAATTTGATTTAGTATTGTTTACCCAAAACAAACGAATTGTTGCTTTTAATTTTAAAACTTGCCTCCGTGAACGTTACAAACAAGCTATCATCGAAGCTCAACAACTAAAAAAACTCGATACGCGTTTTGAATATTACTTATTAACAAATGATGCTATCGAATCCCAAAGGCTCAACAATAAAATTAAAAACGGCAAAGTCCAAGGAATTGATAAAGTAATTGATTGTTTTTCTCAAAAAGCTAATATCTTTGTAAATACCTTATTCCAAAGACAATTTATTTCTTTTAAAGATATTAATTTAATCAAAAATACGAAAGGAAATAATTAAAATGTGGAATAAATTAATAGTTTTTGAAGGGCTAGATGGAAGCGGCAAAACTACTTTGATTAATAAATTAAAAAAATCTTTAATTAATAAAGGACAAAAAGTAAAAGTTTACCAAGGTTTAGGAAGTAGTTCTATTGGAAACGAAATAAGAAATTTGTTTTTATACCAAAAAAAACAAGTACAAAAACTAAATATTTTCTTAGTTTTTCCAACATGATCCAAACCCAAGATGAATTAATAATACCTAATCTACTTAGTGGCCATCTTGTTATAGTTGACCGTTGGTATGATTCTACTTTAGCTTATCAAAGCAATAGTAATTCCATAGATTATGATGATGAAATAACATCAAAAATTATTAATCAATATTTACTCAAACCTCATTTAACTTTCTATCTAGATATTGACCCCCAAATTGGCTTACACCGAAAACAATCAATCCCCCATCATAAATTAGACTTAATCGAACAAAAACCACTAATTTATTTTGAAAATGTGCGTCAAAATTATTTAAATCAACATAAATACTGTAATGATGTAAATTGTAAACACCAAAATTGCAAGTATTTTTTAATTAATGCAACCAACTCACAAAAAGATAATTTAGCCCAAATAATCAAAACTTTAATTAATAAAAAAATATTATAAAAAAAGGAGACAACAAAACAATGACTAAGAAAGAATTAATCAAAGAAGTTGCAAAGCAACTAAAAACTTCAGTTGCAAAAACCGAAGAATTTTACAATTCATTTGAAAATACCTTAATTAAATCAATCACATCCAACGAAGAGGTAGTTTTATCACCTCAACTTGGTAAATTCATCTTAAAATCAAGAAAAGCCCGTTTAGGAAGAAACCCCCAAACAGGTAAAAAACTCAAAATCCCTGCCTCAACCGCAGTTAGTTTTAAAGTGTCAAAAACACTTAAAGATGAAGTTAAAAAACTCAAATTAAAATAAAATAAGGAGAATAATTAACATGAGTGATGGAATGACAGAAGCATACCGTGGGACTTATTTCAAAGACTGTAGCAAACCAATAACCAAGAAAAAAATCAACAAATACCACCAACCCAAAGGCAAATGGCTTAATTTAGACCGCCCCAATAAAACTTTTAAAAACAAAAAGAAATTAGCTGAAAACAAACGAATAAAGGTAAGTGAAGGCGGTGAATGATGTTTATTATAACAATTTTTACAACAATTAGCAATTTTATTCTAAATTATACCAAAGGATTTAGCACTACCGAAATACTTGAACGAAGAATGGATGGAATCCAAACAACGCTTTTCACTATTCTTATTGTTTCTGGTTTCAAACCTATTTTTAAATTAATTACAAATATTATTGTTTTTATTAAAGATTTAGTTGTAGCTTTCTTTTTCCCCAACAAAAAACTACAAAACTTAGAAATTAAAAGTGCCAGACAAGAATACCTAGAACAACAATTATTACAAAAAATAGATAAAATCAATGCAAATCAAGAAAAACTCCAATCCCAAATAGAAGCACAAAGAGTTAAAGTTGCGAAATGGAAAGAAAAAAAAGCAAGAAAAAATTCAAATAAAAACCAATCTAATTCAATTATAAACAAGGAGGATGAAAATGAATGATCTAAATTTCGCAATCGGTTTTATAGTTGGCGCTCTATTTACAACTGCTTTAATGTTTATCATTAAAAAAATATTTTTTAATTTTGTACCATTGCCAGAAATCAATCAAAAAAATGAAACACAAAAAGAAAGTAAACCCAAAAAATCATTTTCAATTATTCCAAATCCAAATAACGAATCAAAAGAAAAAAACAATTTAGAAAGTAACAAAGAAATAAATAATTAATACAAAGGAGAAAAAACATGATCAAAAAAATAATACAAACCAAAAAAACAAATAAAAAATCAACCGAATTAAAAAATAAAAAAGTAATAAATTCAAAATCAAGTCCACCAAGTAAAACAATGGTAGTAAAAGTACCAACCACCCCAGAAAAACAACCAACTCAAACAACTTCCAATAACAACAAAAGCAATTTATTAAAATCATTTATAAATTTAACTATCGTTTTATATTTTATTTTACATGTCAACGTTATTTATTACCAAAACCAAATCCCTTGGTTAACCACAGGTATAAATAATTTAATTGATATCATTAAATCAACCTTAGGAGGTAAATAATCATGAAAAAAACAAACCAAAATCAAAATATCAAAATTATAATTGTCCTGACAATTTTAATTTGTTCTTGTTTTGCAATTAATTCTTGCCTTGCACTTGTAAATTATTTCTCACGCCAAAGACAAGAAAACATTAAATTAATGAGTAAAAATGATGCCCCTTTATTTGAAGTAAATAGAGTAAGCGGTAATAATGAAGATAAAACCCTTATCCCTTTACCTATGCCTAATTTAAATCCAAATAAATTTCATCACACAGTGACTATCAATCATCAAGCCATTTTCAAAACAAATGGATTTGACATTAGTGTTCCTTTATATCTAAAAATAACTCCAAAATATGACACTCATAACACTTTTTTAAATCCTGAATCACTCTTTAACTTAGAAGTTAAAAATAATAACACACTCTATGATGACACCAATCGCAAACAAATGGTTAACGATAATGATGGCAAATGCAATATCAATATTCAAATTAAATTAGAACAAAACGATTT
This sequence comes from Mulberry dwarf phytoplasma, assembly GCF_056504655.1. Classification (NCBI taxonomy): domain Bacteria; kingdom Bacillati; phylum Mycoplasmatota; class Mollicutes; order Acholeplasmatales; family Acholeplasmataceae; genus Candidatus Phytoplasma; species Mulberry dwarf phytoplasma. Next base: position 687,175 of record NZ_CM151418.1, read on the forward strand.
TGTTCAAGCAACAAATCCACAATTAACCTTAGTTCTTGACTATGAATTAGTGGATAAAAATGGAAACGCACTTAGCGGTAGTGGCACCACTCTAAACACCAAAATTGAAAATTTAGTTTAAATAAAAAAATAAGACTAAGTTAAGAAAACTTAGTCTTATTTTAGAAAGGAAATAAATTATGAAAACCAAAAACCAAACTTCCACCCAACCACTTTTCTTAAAAGCAATGACAATCATCATTTTGTTTCTTTTATTTTGGTTAGCAACTTATGTCTGGATTCATCACCAAACTTTAAGTCAAACCGAAAAAGAAATTATTTCTTTTAAAAATAAATTAGAAGCCACCCAAACTTTAAGTGAAGAACAAAAAAATATATTAAAGCAAGAATTACAACAAGCAGAAACCAAAAAGAAAGAACAAACTGAAGAAATTGATAATAATTCTTCAACAAACCCAAAACAATTAAATTCAGAAGGAGTTGTTTTTCAACCTGCTGACTCTCAAAAATTTATAGGTTTTGACAAATTAATCGGTTTTAAAGAAGAATTACAAGCAGTTCAAGGATTTATTGATTATTTAAAAAACCCTGAAAACTACCAAGGTATTGGCGAAGTTGAATCACCCCTAGGAATTTTAATGTATGGTTGCCCTGGAACAGGTAAAACCACTTTAGCACGAGCACTTGCCAAAGAAACCAATTTACCATTCTTTGAAGTTAATAGTTCCCTTTTTTCCCAAAAGTATAAAGGGGTAGCGCCACAAATGGTAAAAGATTTATTCACTAATGCAAGAATTGTTGCAGAAGAGTGTAATGGGGCGATCATCTTTTTAGATGAATGTGAAACTATTTTCACTGATTTAAGTATGTTAGAAGCAGGTTCAGAAATCGCAAATGTTGTAAACCAATTCAAAATGGAAATGACTTCCCAGGATAATAACCCTGAAAAACCAATTTTCATTATTGGCGCAACAAACCAATACCATCTGATTGATGAAGCGATTAAATCCCGTTTTGCGTACAATATCGAATTAAAACCAGGAAATAAAACTGAACGACAACAAATGCTAGAATTCTTAATTAAGAAAAGAAAAAATCCTTACAGTGAAGAAACAAAACAGTATTTATTTGAAGTTATTAACGAAGCTTTAGAAAACTTACCACAAAATAAACAATTCTTAAAAACTAATCGTACCTTAGAAAACTTATTAAAAACTACTGTTAGTATTTTTGCCAAAAACCGTGGTAAAGGTGAAAACAAAAGAAATGAAATTAACAAAGAAGATTTAAAACAGGCTTATCAATTGATTATTTCACCAGATACCACTTTATTAGACCAAATTGAAAACAATGATAACAAAGTTAACGATTCAGGAACTTCATCACCAACAGTAACCGAAACCAAAGTTAACGATTCAGGAACTGAAAACAATCTAACCCCGAAAGGAGGTGAATAAATATGATATCACCATTAGACGTACTGAAAGTTTTTATTAATTTAAAATCTTATTTAACGTGGTTTTTGATTGCTACTACTGTTTTTGGCCTTTTTTGTTTCATCAAAAACAAATTTTTTCACAAACAAAACACCACAACCCTAAAAAGTTATTTTATTTCCTTTTTAATTATTCTTGCCCTATTCAGTTTTCTTTACTTATCTTTCTTTCATAAGACCGAACCATCATCTAAATACACAGGTCAATTAATTGAAAAAATTGGTGAAGCAATTAAAAAATACGATGACACAATTAATAATTATCATGGTTTAATAAAAGATTGGGAAAATGAATTAAACAAAGTTGAAACCAAATTAAAAGAATTATATAAAGCCAAAGAAATAACCCAAGAGCAAAAAGAAAAAATAAAAGAGGCATTGGATAACAATGAAACAAAAATTAAAGAAATAAAAGAAAAATTAAGTAAAAATACCGAAAATATCACTATCTTAAAAGGTAAACTTTTACAATTAGAACAAGCCAAAGAAGCTAAAGAAAAAGAAATTAAACAAAAACAAGAAGAAGAAAAATTAGCTTCTCCTGATGACAAAATAAAATTACAAGCAGAAATTAAAAAACTTCAAGGCGAACGAAATGAAATAATGCATCAAATAACTCAAGTTTCAATCCAAATCGGCAAATTAGAAAGCAAACAAGAATCTCTAACAGAACTGCTGGAAAACAACAAAAGATTTAAAAAAGGATTAGAAGAAAAATTAAAGTATTTATCAGAAGAATTTAAAGAACTAACAAAAATCATAACAACTTGGGAAGACCGTAAAGCTGAAATTAAAAAAAACATTGATGAAATCAAAGAAGAAATGAAAAAAATTAAAGAAGAACAAAAATTATATCGACACCTAAAAGAAAAATATCAAGAAATGTATACCCGCATGCAAACTTATGAAAAAGAAAACGAATTTAGTTTTGGTAACGTAACTAAAGCCGCTTTTAAAGCTTTTGATAAAGTTACTGACTTAATCCCCGCTAAATACGGATTGAAAGTAATAGGTAAAACAATGACTGTTACGCGTAAATTCGCCCAAGGAACGGCAAAAGCTACTTTAGTTCTTCACGAAGGCCACCGTTTATGGCATATGTATAATGAAGTAATTAACGAAAACAAAGAACATCCACCAATGATTACCAAAGAAGCTTTAGAAATGTATACTCGAGATATTGACCGTGATTTAGACAAACTTGACGCTGACTACAAAGATTACGAAAAGAAAAAAGAAGAATATGATAAAATAATCAACGAAGCTTCTTGTAAACAGCAAATAGCAACTTGGAAAGACCAAAATGAAAAACATGGCGAAAAAATCAAACAAGAATGGAAGGACTGGATCAATGAATACGAAAAAATCAACGATGAATTAACACAAAACCTAAAAGAAGTTCCAGGCAAAGCCGTAACAGAGTTAGTTTATAAACAAACCGATTTAGAAGAAGAACTAGAATTCAAAAACGTAGAAATCGAAAACGCAAAAGAAGAATTAAAACAAAATAATCCTAGTTACGCTCGCGCCCAAAAACGCTACGAAGAAAAACGTCGTCCTAAAATTCCTGAATTGATTATGATTCCAAATAAAAAATAATTTTTTTAAAACATTTAAAAAATAAAGTTGTATAATAGTGATATATTCATATTTCAATATTTGATAATAATCACTATTATCGGAAAGGAAATGAAATTTATGAATAATAATAATTTTTTTAAAAAATGTTTAGTAATTATAATCATTATTATCGCAGTTATTGTTGGTATTGGTATTTATTACAAGACCAATAATTCTTTAAAACAAGAACAACAAGAAGATCCTAATTCAGAATTTTTTAAAAAAAATCCAAGTACAAAAGTTATTAAAGAATTAATTGATTTGAGAGAAAGAGAAAAAAATAAATTAAATGATATTTCTTCTAACCCTTTATGTAGAGAAGATTTAAAAAAAGAAATATTAGAAATTTTAAAAAAAAATAATTGTATCAAAGAAAATGTTATTAATAGTTGTCGAAAAAGTGGTATTTTTAATAGTTTTTCTAAAAAAGACCAAGAAGAATTTGTGGAAAAACAATATATCGAATATTTAAAAAAAGATATAGAAAATTTAACAAATACATATAATAAATTACCTCATAATTTTTTATATAAAAAAATTATTTCACCAACTAATTTTGACAAAATCAAAGCTTATATTCTTTCAGGAACCGATGACAAATCTTTATTACCAAATAATCTTTCCCAAGAAGAAAAATCAAAAATCAATCAACAAAGAGACGAGTTAATTAATAGTTTAAAAAAGATGAAACAAGAATGGAACCCATGGATCGATGAATATCAACAAAAATGCGATGATTTTGTTCGCGAAATTAAAGAAATTCAAGATAAATTTCCTTCATTAAAGTCTCAAGAAACCAAGTTAGAACAAGCCAAAGAAGCTAAAGTACAAGAAATTAAACAAAAACAAGAAGACCAAAAACAATTCAAATATTTACCAAATCAACCCGAATCAATTAGAACAACGAGAAAAAACAACTATGATCGTTTACAAGCAGAAATTAAAAAACTTCAAGGCGAACGAAATGAAATAATGCATCAAATAACTCAAGTTTCAATCCAAATCGGCAAATTAGAAAGCAAACAAGAATCTCTAACAGAACTGCTGGAAAATGACAAAAGATTTAAAAAAGGATTAGAAGAAAAATTAAAGTATTTATCAGAAGAATTTAAAGACTTAACTATCTCTAGTCTCCAATCCCACTACGACATCACCTCAGACGAGGGATAAAAAAATTAAAGGAGTTATAAATTAATGTTTAAATTAAAAAAACAATTATACTTATTTAAAATAGTTTTATTAGTTTTTTTAGGATTATTATTTGTGATTAACAATCATCAGGTTATAGCGATGGAAAATAACTATACTAATTCAGCTCAGCAAAATATCGCCATAAACAACAATAGAATTCACGAATATGAAACAGAAAGAAACAATATAATTGAATATATACTGATGACCGACGAAGAATTACAAGGCGAACGTCTCCAAGATTTAATAAAGCTTCGAGATAATTACACCGAATTAATTAGCAATCTACAACAACAAAACGCTTTATTTCATAGCATCATCGAAAACAATCGCCATCGTTAACATATATTCACATATAAGATTCTCCTCTATGAGAATTTTTTTTTATCCAAATTCAAATAAATCAAACAAAAAAACAACTAAATTAACGAAAAAGAACTAATTTTTATTAGTTCTTTTTTTATTTTATATACAACATTTTAGTAAAAATAAAGAAGGAGCAAATCAAAAAAATGAATAATCAAAAACCAAAAAAATTAATTAAACAATTAAAAATCATCAAAAAATATGTTAAAATATACAATATAAAAAATAGGAAGGGAATGAATATGAAAACATCCATCATCCCCAACAAAAACCAAATTAACGTTTTTGATGTTGCACTTTACATTGTTGAAAATAATCCTCATACAACTACTAAAATGAAACTAAATAAAATGATTTATTACGCTCACGCAAAACATTTAGTGCAAACTAAAAAACCTCTTGTAAAAGAACAAATCCAAGCTTGGATTTATGGTCCTGTTTTTCCTGAATTGTGCGCACAACTAAAAGAATTTACTTATAAACCGTTAAATCCCGATTCTTTATCAATGGGAGATGCAACTAAAATAAATGCCGCTCAAAAACAAATCCTTGATGATATTATTTCATTATACGGCAACAAAGAAGCCGATTTTTTATCTCAACAAACTCACGAAGAAGACCCATGGAAAAATACATATTATATCAATTCCGATTGGTCTAAAAACATTATTAAAAACAAAGATATTTTAGAATATTTTTCTAAAAACACTAAACACATTTGTTAATATGGAACAAACAATTAATAATCTTTTTCGTTATCGATTCGATCAAAATTTAACAGATATTTCAAGTTTTAAAACAATAAAAGGTTTTAAAGAAGTTTTAGAAAAAGTTATCGCACCTTTAAATAAATATATTGAGTATACATGGCATCAAATCAAAAAATCGCATAATAAAGGTCCTAGATATCATGTAGTCCAACCTAGCACCCTTTCTCGAAAAGGGTTTGCTCGTGTCATTAACCTTTCTGAAGATGAACCTATTTTTCAAATATCTCTTAATTTGCAAGAACGCGTTTATGGTATAACTGTTGTAAATATTTTGTTATTATCGCCTATGATCCAAACCATAAAGGAAATACAAAGAAAAAATAAATTATTGCATTAATATAAAATTCAAAATACAATTAAATTTTAATAGACTCTCTCTATGAGAGTCTTTTTTTATACCCAAAAATAACCAAATTAAACAAAAAATTAAAAAAGAAAGGAAATAATTTTAAATGAATAAACAAGACTTAAAAAAATTAATCAAACAATTTAAATCACAAATTCCAACAGGCTATGATATAATTATAAAAAAAAGGAGAAAATTAAAAATGGAAAAGAATAATGAAATAAATGTCTTTAATGTAGTTAATTGTTTGATTAATCATGTTGATACACAAGAATATAAAGTTTCTAATATGAAAATAAATAAATTGTTATATTATATCCAAGGATATTATGTTGCTAAATACGATAAACCATTATTTAATGAGCCAATAGAAGCTTGGTTGTTTGGACCAGTTATTCCACATGTTTATGGAAAATTTCTCGAATTTGTCGACCGCCCAATAACTAATAATTATGTTTGTTTCGAAGCATCCGAAACCGAATTAAACGAAGAAGCAAAAAACATTATTTATAAAGTAATCGATAAATACGTCAAGATATCATCATACAATTTAAGCGTTATGACGCATGAAGAAAGTCCTTGGAAAAATGCATACAATCCTCGCCGAAAATGGAAAAACAATATTATTAGTCCTTCATTTTTAAAAGATTTTTTTAAAAATAAAATAATTTAACAATTTCAAGGAGCGAAAACGGTTTTGAAAAAATTAAACTTGAAAAATTTTGATGAAATTATTCAAACGATTAACAGTATTTGCGTTAACATTTCTAGAAGTAAAAATTTACAAAAAAGTAATAACGCGCAAGGAAAAGAACAAGATATGGAAGCTATTTATAGAGATACCATTTCCCTTAATTTAAACAGTTATCCTTCTATTTTTCGGAATCAGGTATCTTGTGAGACACAAAACAAGCATGGCAAAGCGGATATCGTAATACATTTTGATGACTCAAAAAAATATGTTGCGGAATGCGCCGTTCTAAAAAAAGAAGAAAATCAAACATTAGTAAACAAAATCGAAAACAAATATCGACAATTACTTTATAATACGACAGACAAAGATAATAAAATTTCATTGCTTTTTTTGTTTTAAAAAAAGTTTTTGATTCTAATAATATTTTTAAAATAATCGAAAATTTTATAGAAAAAGAAAACTCCGAATATAAAATTCATGAAACAATAACAAAATATCAGAATAATGATTGGGTAATAAAAACAAGACCGACGCGTTTTCCTGAAATAGATTTTTTTATTCATATTGGAATTTATGATTTTTTTTATAAAGTGGATTACGCCAAATATCAAAAAACAAACAAGAAAAACATTGAAGAAAACACAAAAAAACAAGAAAAAACCTTAACAAATAAGGAGTTATAAGTTAAAATGATGCAAATAAAAAATAAATTACATCTTTTACCATTATTTTTAATGAGTTTTTTAGGATTATTCGCTTTCATCAATATTAATCCAGTTATGGCAACGGATCCAAAACTTCCAGAAACTAGTAGCAGGCAACCTGTTAATCAGAACTTTACTATTGAAGAAAACATAATTAATTTAAAACAGAAAATTTATGATAATGCAACCAAAATAACAAACATAGATAAAGAATTACAAGGAAGTATCACTGATAATCAAAAAGAAAATCTCTTAAAATTAAAAGAAAATTACAAACAATTAATTGATAATCAAAAAGAACAATTAAAAACTTATAAAAACCTTTTAAACAATTTAAATGATGAAAATAACTAAAAATATTATCAACATAAAAATTATCTTTTTTATAAAAAACCCCTTTCCAAAAGGGGTTTTTTTATTTAACCATACTTACTCATCCAAATAACAAGACTTCTTTAAACAAGAGTCTTTTTTTATACCCAAAAATAACCAAATTAAACAAAAAATTAAAAAAGAAAGGAAATAATTTTAAATGAATAAACAAGACTTAAAAAAATTAATAATTATGTTATTAATTATTAATTTCAATTTTGTCCTTTCCATCAATTCTCATTCTTCTTTTTTTCATAATCAAACCAAAAGCAAAATTAAATTAGCAGATTACCAAACCCCCACCAAGAAACCCATCGACAAATATAATAACGCTGTTAAAAAAATAACAATTAGGAATTCGCGATTATGTTAAAAAAACTCAAAATTAGGAAGCTCATTATGATGGTGGTGTGTGGTCTTTTAAGTTTTATTCCTTTAACCTTCGCCGCGCAAATCTCATATCACCCCAACGGTACAATCAAGTCCAAAGTAGAGTACGACCCCCAAACAGGGAAGCTAATCAAGCAGAACAAACAATCTCCAAGTAAAACCCTCGGGCGTTCCTTTTTCCATCGACAAACCAAATCAACTATAAAACTAGCTGATTATAAAACCCTTCAAGAAGAGTGGTTAACCTTCCAACCTAAAATGAAAAGGTATGATATCAGCGTTTTATCCAAAGAAAGTATTCCTGAAATTTTAAAATATGTTGGGATTAAAAGTGATGTTATCGCATATGATAACTTTAACACTCCTTCTTATAATTCTAACAATGATAGTATTTTTTACTGGCATATCAAAGATCCACCAGAAGGACTCATGGGTGTCTATTTTAAACCCCGCTCTAATCCCTTTAATATTAAATATCCTGCTGCAAATAAAAAACACACCTTAGAAGACCTTTTAAAATACGAAATAGCTATTGAAGAAGTTTTTGTTTTTTGGGATGCTCAACAAAAAACTCAGGAAGAAAAGGTCAATGTGGAAGTAATCAGCTTCGATATCTTTGTTGACCAAAGTAAAGAAGAAGTGATTAATAATTACTTAATCCAACAGAAAATCATCCAAAAACCCAAACTAATTAAATTAGGTTGTTATAATATTACCCCTACCACAGGTTTAATCGCTCCTTTACCTTCAGGAGAATTTCATGGTATTGAAATTGCTTCTATTTACTTTGATGATGGGGTTCGTCTGCTACCTGAAAACGAAAATACTAGAGATTTAAAATGTAGAATAGAACACCAGGAACAAAGGTTAGAACAAGCTTTAAAAGAGTTAAGTCAAACTAAAAATGAAGAATTAAAAGAGAGTTTTGCAATATTAATTGCATTTTTACAAAAAACAACCAAAACACTTTACCAAGAAATGATAACTAACCAAACTTCCACCATTGATGATTTATTGAAACTCTCCAATGGCGCCAAAAACATCTACCTTTTTTCTTTCAATACTCAAAAAAGAATTAAAAGCATCGAATTACCTGATGCTATTGATCCTTACCAAGCCATTCGAACATGGAAAAGAGATAATAATTTATTTGATTATGAAGGTGAATTTATACACCAAACTGGTAGAGTAGAAAACGAATTGTTAATAGCTTCAAATAGAAAAGAGACTATATCGTGTGAACCTCACCAACTTATAAATATTTTTGAAACCGAAAAGGAAAAATTTATTATTTCTTGTAAAGATGTAGAACCAAAATTGCGTATTTTCAATAATTATACTTCTGAATATATTAATTGGTTAAGGCAATGTTACATCAAACCTGGCATTCCTTATTCATCTGGAGAAATAAGAGATAAATTTGGTCGTTCATCAAGGGGCATTTATAATCAAAAAGGGGAAAGTTGTCAATATCATTATGTTCCAGGATTTTTCATAGATGATTGGTACATTAATGGGATTAACTGTGTTGGCTCAAACATTACTTTTTATAATTTTTATGGCACCACTCCGCCACCCAAAAAACCTCAAGAAATAAATATTAATTGATATTAAGACCTTATAATGAAGGTCTTTTTTCATTTTGGGGGTTTTTCAAACCTGGACCAAAATTAATATCAATTTATTAAAACCGCCACTTTGAATGAAATAATATATTTTATTAAAGAGTTAATCAAAATTTTAATGTTATAATCTTGATTTGAGGTATAATTAGGATAGTTTATATAACTAATTTCAATTTAAGTAGGGTAAATGCCTCTATTTATCTTAAAATTTTAAGTTGTTGAAAAATTAGTTAAAAAAACAAGAAAGAGGTTATCAAAATGTCAAATACATTAAAACTAAAACCATTTGTCAAATGGGCGGGTGGAAAAACCCAACTTTGGCCTTTTTTGAAAGTTGTTATGAATGTTAAATATGAAACTTATTTTGAACCTTTTTTAGGAGGTGGGAGTGTATTTTTTAGTTTGGAACCTCAAAAAGCTGTTTTGTCTGATATTAATGAAGAATTGATAACTGCTTGGCATACTTTAAAATCACAATCTCGTGATGTTGTTAATTTATTAAAAACATATATTAAACGTTTAAAATTAGAAAAAAAAGATTTTTATTATCAATTGCGCGACCAAAAAACCTCTTCGTTGGATAATATTTCAAAAACTGCTCGCTTTATTTTTCTTAATAAAACTTGTTTTAATGGTCTTTATCGTGTTAATTCTAAAAATCAATTTAACTCTCCGTTTAATGGAAAAAATGATGTTTGTTTATCAACTATCATTAACGAATCTAATCTTAAAAATATCACATTATTCTTAAAAAAGAATGAAATTAAAATCCAAAACCAAGATTACGCAACAATAGTTGCTCAAACACAAAAAAATGATTTATTGTTTTGTGATCCTCCTTATGATTCAGATACTCAAACTTTTAACAGCTATAATGCATCCCCTTTTAATCAAACAAACCAAAAAGAATTGTTTGAATCTTTAAAAGCAGCTCATTTAAGAGGAGTTAAATGGGTTTTAACTAATCACGACACCCAATTAATTAACCACTTATACAAAGATTTTAATTTTATAAGAATTCCTGTTAATCGTTTTATCAATTCCCAAAGCTGCAATCGGAAAAATAACACCTACGAAACAATTATTACGAATTTTACATTAAGAGATGACCAAATTAAACAAATAAATAATTTATTGTTTTTCAAAGAGTTAAAATCTACATCTTATTTTTTAAAGGATTATGTTTCGTGGGAAAAAGTTAATCATTTTATAAACCAAAATGAAGAAATTATTAAAAAATGGAATAAACTTAAATCCAAAACTGAGCAAGAATTTTATGATAAATTTGAATTGCAATGGCAAGAATTATCAAATACTTTTGAATTTTTGCCAATATTATTAGCTAACAATCGTTTTGCGAAAAACGAAAAATTTATTTATTTTAACAACCAAAACCAAGAAATTACTTTTGACCACCAAGATAAAGAAGTTGTCATTAATTTTATTAAAGAATCAAAACTTCTAACTAATGTTTTTGTAAATTCAAATTTTAATCAAAATATTAAAGATTATATTTTTGGGGTTTTGGTGGGGTTGGATTCTAACTCAAGAAAAAATAAATCAGGAGTTTTGTTGCCTAATTTAATTAAAACTCTTTTAAAAACAAATAATTTCAATTTTCAAGAAGAAGTTCTTTTAACAGACATTTTAAAAGGTGTTGAATTAAAAGAAACAAAAAGAGTGGATTTTGTTTTTAAACATAATAATATAAATTATCTTTTAGAATGTAGTTTTTTTAACACTTCAGGCTCCAAAATTAATAGCGAATTAAAACGTTTGGTAGAATTTAGTAAAACTATCAATAAATTCAAAAATATTCAATTTATTTATGTGATAGAAGGTCCAGGTTTGAAAAAAAACGCATCTTTGTTGGAAAAAACCTTAACGGAAACCAATGTTTTATTCAATATCCATCGTTTTCAAGAATTTTTAAAAAAAATAAAACAAAATTGTATTTTTTAACTCATCGATCTAATAAATTAAACACACACCCATTAAGATTAATTTTTACAACAAACATTATAATTATATTTTGTAATTGAATAAAACTATTTTTAAAAAACACCAAACACATTTAATACCATAAAAAGGTTCCTTTAAGAGGAACCTTTTTTTATTTAATACCCAGCAAATTGATTACAACAAAAAAGTTCATCAAAAAATAAAGTAAGGAGAATGAAATGAAATATCAAATTAAAAAACTATTGAAGCAACTAAAATTCCTTATTCAACGCTAACATTAAAAGCTCTTAACGAAAAATATAAAAAAATATCCCAAAAAATAAAACCTTTAGAGAAACAAGTAAACGTCTTTAAAAAAGAATTAGAAAAGATTGTGAATGAACTTTAAACAATAAACCTTCTTAAAAAGAATTTATTGTTGTTTTTTTAATAAAACCCGATAAAACAGTTTTTTTAACAATCAAGGCTTAAAAAAATAAAGTTATGTTAATAAAACAGAAACTTATTATTAATCAAAAAAACTAGGAGTTAAAATAAATGAAAAATAATTCCAAACAAATTATAAAATAACACTAAATCAACTCTAAAAAAATAATAATCATAAAAAATGTGTTAAAATATATAATGAAAAAGAATAGAAATAAAATAAATATGTAAATATGAACTAAATCACAATAAAATACAATACTTAAATTATTATACTTATAATAATGAATTAAAAAAATAATTCTTCTTGTGTTATTGTTAGTTATTTTTATTGGAAAAAAACAATTAAAAAAAGAAAGATAGGTTTTTCAAATGACAAATAAAATTCAATTCGGTCAATTTTTTACTAAAAAACAAAATTGGTTCACAAAACCATTAGAAGAATTTATTTTTGATAATTTAAAAGAAAATCATATTATCTTAGATCCCTTCGCTGGCGAAGGGGATATTTTAAATTTTTTAAAATATTATTTTAAAAATAAAATTAATAATTTAAATTTTATAGGGTATGACATTGATAAGAAATTTGTTAAATATAAAATGAATGATTCTTTAAAAAATATACCTTATGAAAAAAAACATAAATATTTTATATCAACAAATCCTCCGTATTTAGCAAAGAATAGTTGTTATCGTAAAAAATATACACAAACTTATAAAGACTATTTTAAAACATCTAATTTTGCTGATCTTTATTTATTAGCTTTAAGTAAGATGATATCCACAAATCAACCAGGTTTTGCAATTGTCCCAGAAACTTTTATTAATTCAAAATTTGATAAAACCAATGTTAACAGAATTATTATCATTGAACCCAATCCTTTTGAAGATACTACCGTACCTATTTGTATTGTTTGTTTTAATGGCACCAAATTAGAAAAACAAATTATTTATAAAAATGACGATAAAATTGGTTCTTTACAAGAATTAAAAAAATTAAAAATTTTTGTTAAAGAAAAAAGTGAGTTTTTAAAAAAATTACGATTTAACGATGTTAATGGATTTATTGCGTTGTTGGGTGTAGATTCCACAAATCCTGAAAAAAAAATTAAATTCATTCATAAAAATAAATTAAAATATAATATTTCAAATATAAAAACTTCGTCTCGTGCGATTACTATAGTTAACAGTGAAGAATTTAAATATTTAGATGATTCAAAAATTGAAAAAATAATTATTAACGCAAATCAAATTTTAAATACATTTAGAACACAAACTAAGGATGTTTTGTTGTCTCCATTCAAAGGAAATAACAAAGATAATCAACGTAGACGTAGGTTAGATTTTCATTTAGCTAGAAATATTTTAACAAAGGCTTTTATTGATTGTTGTAATAATATAAATGAGGATAGTATTTATGAAAAAGATAAATTATAAAACAAAATATAAAGAACAATTAAAACAAAATTTGGAAAATTTCAATATTAAAGATAAAAAAACTTTAAATAAAATTAAAAAATTTTGTGAAAAATTTAATTTTATTCAAGAAGAAGTAGAAACATCAATTAAACATAATAATTTTTTAAAAGCTTGGTTTATTTTAGAACCTTTAAAACAAAACTTTTATGAAAAAGTATTTGCTGAATTTTTAAAAAATGATATAAATAATATATCCGAAGTGTGTAAACCTAAAAGTATTTTTATAAAAAAACAAGAAATAGTTCAAAAAAAGAAATAAATCAGTATATCTCATCAAAAGGTAAGTCAATTGATTTTTCTTTTAAATATAAAGATTTAGAAATTATTTTTTATGTTTTTCACAAATATACCAAAGAATCTGGCGGCTCGCAAGATAATCAAAAAAATGATGTAAAAATATCTATTGAAGAAGCCAAAACTGACACCCAAAAATATAATAAAAATATAATGATTTTATTCATTTGTGATGGCGATTATTATAGTGAATATAAAATGAAAGAATTAAAAAAAGTAGCAAATCAAAAAAATCTTAAAGTTCTGAGTTCCAACGAACTACAATTTTTTTTGGATCAATTTTATTCACAAATAAAAAACAAAAACTTTTTAAATTAAAAATAAGTTTGAAATAAAAAAGCAAAAATGTTAAACTAATTTAATTGAATTTGGTTTTTATTAATATTATTTGCTAAATTTAATTTAATTGTCAAAAAAATAATTATGATAAAATAAATATAATTAATGCCTTTAATTTGAAGGTTTTTTTATATTCAAATTTTAATTAAAAAAAGAAATAACAATTTAATAAAAAATATTCTTTTAAAGATAAAAAAGAATTAGAAATAAAAAATAAATATAGTTTTAGAAAAAAATTGTAAATAATTCTATAATTTTAAATTTTATTTTTATATTATAAGACCTTCAAAATTGAAGGTCTTTTTTTATATTCAAATGAACCCTTATGCTTTCAGTTTTTCTTTTGTTTATGAACAATAATAATAAAATTTATTAAGGAGTTAAAATAACAAATCACAAAGTTTATTAACCAAAATAATTCTTTTATAATTACTATTCCATATCATAAAAACGAAGAACAAACAAATAAAAGACATATTTATCAGATTTGCTATTTACCGAAAGACATTTTTAAAATAAGCAAACTAAATATTTGGAAAAAAAAGAAAAAAGATTATTTTTTAATTAACAATAAAGGAGTAGAATTTAAAATTGCACCTAGTATGAGTTGGCAAATATGGTGGACTATTCCTTTAAAATTAATTCAAGAAAAAAGTGAAATTTTAAAAGTTTAATCTTTATCAATCCAGTCAAACAATACATTACCCTTTATACGAAGAAATTTAATACTAAAAATGATGAAGAATCATCAAAATAAAGAGCAATAGAATAAAATAATATTAAGACCGACTTTTAAGTTGGTCTTTTTAATTAATTTAAATGAAATGTGATATTTTCTTAAATAAATAATCAAAATTTTTTTAACAATTTTGATATAAATTTAAACGAATCATTTTTTAAACTAATATAATTCAAATCAGAAATAGAAACAAACTATGATGCAATTTTTAAGAAGAAAGAAGGGTAAAAAAAATGAAAAATATGACTTCTTTTGATACATTTTTAAGTATCAAAAATATCAAAGGGTTAGATTTTATCTTAAATTTTCTTCAAGTTCATAAAGGCACTATCAAACGTTGGGAAAAACAAAAATCTGTTCCTAAAAATTATGATACAGACTTAAAAAAAAATAATTAAACAAATTGAAATTGAATATCCACATATTGATATAGTAAAATTCCAAAATAATCATTTAAAAAAGGAAAGAAAATTTGATGAATTTTATACTACTCATAAAATTGCTTTAAATTGTTTTGAAATTTTAAAAAGTAAAATGTTAGAATTAAACCTAAATTTTAATGAATATAATTTTATCGAACCTTCGGCTGGCAATGGAAGCTTTTATAATTTATTGCCTCCAACCAAAAGAATCGGCGTTGAAATTAACCCCCATATTAATAAAAATTACATTATTAAAAATTATTTAGATTTTATTCCCAAAAATAAAACAAAAAATATAGTTTTTGGAAATCCTCCTTTCGGTTTAAGGGGGAATTTAGCATTAAGATTTATTAATCATTCTTATAATTTTGCTGATGTTGTAGCTTTTATTTTACCTCCTTGCTTTAATTCTGATGGAAAAGGAAGTCCTAATTCAAGAGTAAAAGGATATAAATTAGCTTATTCACAAAATTTACCGTTAAATTCTTTTGAATATCCTAATGGTAAAAAAGTTAAAGTATCTACTTGTTTTCAAATTTGGACTAAAATAAACACTCATTTAATAGTTAAAACAAAAATCAAAACTGCTAATAATTTTATTAAAATTTATTCTTTATCTGATGGCGGAACACCAGGAAGCACACGAAATAAAAAAATGTTAGATAAATGCGACTTATATTTACCTAGCACTTGTTTTAAAGGAATGAAAATATATCAATCTTTTTTAGAATTACCAAACAAAAGAGGTTATGGTATTAAAATTTTAAAAAAATATCATGAAATAAAAAAAATATTTATGGATACCGATTGGAAAAAAATAGCTTTTTTATCAACAAACAGTGCTTTAAATTTGCGTATGAGCTTAATTGTTAAAGTTTTGACAGATGCTAATTATTATGATAAATAAATTTAAATTATAAAAAATATCGAAAGAAAAATAATAATGAATAAAAATAATGATGAAATTATTTATTTTTTTGAAGAAGTATATGAATATACTGTTAATAATTTTAAAAAAAATAGCAAATTTAAACCAGATGATTTATATTTTAAAATTAGACACCTTCAAATTGATGCTAGAGGTTCTTTTGGACAAAAATTTATAATGTATGGTTTAAAAAAATGGATTTAAAGCAAGAGATGATGATGATAAAAACAAAGATTGGGATATTAAATTTGAAAATTATAGAATCGAAATTAAAACCGCTACTTTAGATGTAAATGATAAATTTCAACACGAAGGCATTAAAAAAACTAATAATTATGATTTATTGTTATTTTTAGATATAGCGCCTAATCAAATTTTTATAAAAGTTTTTTTATATGATGATATTGATTTTCCAAAATTACATCAAAGAGGTAGTGGTAGGAAAAATTCAACTGGTGTAGGATATAAATTTGATTATTCTTTTCAACGACATTTAAAAGAAAAAAACGAAATTAAATATTTAACTGATTTAAAAAAAATTTTTAATGAATTAAAACAAAAACTAGATAAAAGAAATACATTATGAAAAATATTTTTAACTTAAAAAAGTTAATCAATTATTTATTTATTAAAAAATAAAAAAATTAAATTTAAAAAAAACAAAGCAACTCAAATTAAAAAAACAAAACAAAAAATCAAAGGCTCTCATTACGAGAGTCTTTTTTATGCCCAAATTGAAAATAAAAGGAGAAAATAAATGAAAAACGACACTAATCAAGAAATTAGATTCGGAGGCTGGAACACAAAAACCACTCCGAACGATTTAACTCAAATTAAAAACTTTTTACAAATATTAAAACAAGATTTAATTAACCTCACTATTATCTCTCATTCTAAAAAGAAAAATACCTAACCCTTTATACGAAGAAATTTAATACTAAAAATAATGAAGAATCATCAAAATCAAGAACAAGAGGATAAAAACATATTAAGACCAACTTTTAAGTTGGTCTTTTTTAATAAATTTGAATTAAATAATATATCTTCTTAAAGAGTTAATCAAAATTTTAATGCTATTGTTATGATTTGAGGCATAATTAGGATAGTTTATATAAATAATTTTAATTAAGTATAGGCAAATACTCATTTATCTTAATATTCATATTTTAATTTGTAACAAATAAATTAATTAAGAGAAAAAAATAAAATAAAAATTAACAATTAAAAACAACTCATAATTTTAACTTCAAATAACCTATTTTAAATACCCCCCAAATCAGAAATGCCTCTTAAACGCATTATTTTGCCTCTCTCGCTTTGATTTAAATTCAATTATGGTAATTACCCTAGTCTTGATTTAGACCCCCTTTATATTCAATTTCGCCTCTAAGTGACCTTCAAAAACCCTTGCAAATACGTACTTTTATTTTTTACAATTTTGGCATAAATTAAAACGAATCATTTTTTAACCTAATTTAGACCCCCTCATTTGAGGGGGATATTTTTTTATTTTTTTCACTTTTTTCCATTTTTTATCTCTTCTGTCATCATTTTCGCTAGTGTTTATGGTGAGCATTTTGCCCTTTAACCCCGTTATTATATGGCACAACTACCCCAAAATTAAAAACTCCGCATTATTGTGTAAAAAAATTTAATCCATGTCGTTTTATATGCAACTTTTTCTTTTTTTCGGCCTATATATATAATGGTATGTTTCTAATAAGGTTAAACCCGTGGGTAAACCTAAACACCAATTCAAAAAGCCCTCCAAGGCTGTTTTGAATTGGGTTGTGATAGATAATACTTAATTCGGGTTTAACCTTATTAGAAACATATATCATTAATATTATTTTATTTAATATTAATGATACTAATTAAATATAAAAACCTATCAAGAGTTTTTATATTTAATTAGTATATATAAATTTATTATAATATATCATCATTTATAATGTTTAAATGAAATATATTATCTAAACATGTGCCCGTCAAATTTAACAATTTAACGGTCAAATGCCCCCCTAAATCCCCAAAGGGGACTTTATAGTAGGGGGGTAATAGTTAATTGTAATGTTTATCGGCTGACCGCCTAGTTCGCTACGCTCGTCTTTGAATACTAATCATATTATATAATAATTTAATAAATATATTTTAAAATTAACTTTTAATGCATTTTTTAGTTATAATTATTTTTGGAATTAATAAAAAATATTAAGATAATTGGTGTTAATAATGCAAAAATTAAAGAAAAAAATAAGATTATTACAAAATATGATTTGCCACATTCAAACTATTAATAAAAAAATAGTTTTTCAATTGGTTAAACAATTTGTCAAAGACCTCAATTTAACTACTATTTTAAAAACAATTCGTATTAATCGCAGTACTTATTATTATTGGCTAAAAATTGAAAAAAAGTTAAAATTAAAAGAAACAAAACATTTAGTGCAACAACAACGTATTCAAACTTTATGTTTGCAACATGAATATTTTTACGGTCATCGTAAAATTACTGATTTATACCAAGAAATTTTTAACGAATTTATTACTAAGAAAAAAGTTTATCTTATCATGAAAGAAAATAATATTTGTTGTAAGTTAAGGCCTAAAAAAAATAAATATTATTATAAAAATTTAGAATCTAACCTCAAAGTAGTCCCAAATTTAATTAATCAAAACTTTACTACCTCCCAACCCATGAAAAAACTATTTACCGATATTACTTATTTTCCCACTCCCCAAGGATTTATTTATTTTTCGTGTATTATTGATTCTTTTAATAATCAAATTATTGCCTCCCACACTTCAAACCGACAAAATAAAGAATTAATTTTAAATACCATTAAAAAAATTCCTCCTTTAAAAAACCCTTGTATTATTCATTCAGACCAAGGTAAAGTTTATCAATCTCTAAAAGTACAAAAAGTTTTAACTAAAAAAGGGTTTTTAATTAGTATGTCTCGTAAAGCAACCCCACGTGATAACGCTGTCATTGAAAATCTTTTTGGCCAGATGAAAAGTATTTTATCCAACCAACATCCTTTTTTATTCCAAAAACCCCAAGCTAAAATCAAAAAAATTATCAATCAATTTCCTTCTTTTTGGAATAATAAATGGTTATTAACTAAATTAAATAATTTATCACCCTTACAATATTTGCAAAATATTTAAAAAACATTTTTTAAAAATATAAATTCATAACCTTTTTAAAAAGGTTGTTTTGTTGTACATTTTTTTCTATAAAAATCAAAAATTCCGCATTATTGTGTAAAAAAATGAAACCCATGTCGTTTTATATGCAACTTTTTCTTTTTTTCGGCCTATATATATAGTGTAGGGATAAAATATTTAAAAAAAATATCTTTTGAAACTAGCAAATTATGAAAAAACATTAGACACTTTTTAAGTGTAATGAAATTATTTGTTAATTTGAAAAGATATGAAATTATCTATTTAATTTTAAGTCTTAAAGAGTAATTTTGAAATAAAAAAGTGTCTAAAAAAACGGAACACCTCAGAGGCAATAAATTATAAAAGCTTCCATTGCCAGCCGAAGGTTCGATAAAATTATATTCATTAAAATTTAGGTTTAATTCTAACATTTTACTTTTTAAAATTTCAAAACAATTTAAAGCAATTTTATGAGTAGTATAAAATTCATCAAATTTTCTTTCCTTTTTTAAATGATTATTTTGGAATTTTACTATATCAATATGTGGATATTCAATTTCAATTTGTTTAATTATTTTTTTTAAGTCTGTATCATAATTTTTAGGAACAGATTTTTGTTTTTCCCAACGTTTGATAGTGCCTTTATGAACTTGAAGAAAATTTAAGATAAAATCTAACCCTTTGATATTTTTGATACTTAAAAATGTATCAAAAGAAGTCATATTTTTCATTTTTTTTACCCTTCTTTCTTCTTAAAAATTGCATCATAGTTTGTTTCTATTTCTGATTTGAATTATATTAGTTTAAAAAATGATTCGTTTAAATTTATATCAAAATTGTTAAAAAAATTTTGATTATTTATTTAAGAAAATATCACATTTCATTTAAATTAATTAAAAAGACCAACTTAAAAGTCGGTCTTAATATTATTTTATTCTATTGCTCTTTATTTTGATGATTCTTCATCATTTTTAGTATTAAATTTCTTCGTATAAAGGGTAATGTATTGTTTGACTGGATTGATAAAGATTAAACTTTTAAAATTTCACTTTTTTCTTGAATTAATTTTAAAGGAATAGTCCACCATATTTGCCAACTCATACTAGGTGCAATTTTAAATTCTACTCCTTTATTGTTAATTAAAAAATAATCTTTTTTCTTTTTTTTCCAAATATTTAGTTTGCTTATTTTAAAAATGTCTTTCGGTAAATAGCAAATCTGATAAATATGTCTTTTATTTGTTTGTTCTTCGTTTTTATGATATGGAATAGTAATTATAAAAGAATTATTTTGGTTAATAAACTTTGTGATTTGTTATTTTAACTCCTTAATAAATTTTATTATTATTGTTCATAAACAAAAGAAAAACTGAAAGCATAAGGGTTCATTTGAATATAAAAAAAGACCTTCAATTTTGAAGGTCTTATAATATAAAAATAAAATTTAAAATTATAGAATTATTTACAATTTTTTTCTAAAACTATATTTATTTTTTATTTCTAATTCTTTTTTATCTTTAAAAGAATATTTTTTATTAAATTGTTATTTCTTTTTTTAATTAAAATTTGAATATAAAAAAACCTTCAAATTAAAGGCATTAATTATATTTATTTTATCATAATTATTTTTTTGACAATTAAATTAAATTTAGCAAATAATATTAATAAAAACCAAATTCAATTAAATTAGTTTAACATTTTTGCTTTTTTATTTCAAACTTATTTTTAATTTAAAAAGTTTTTGTTTTTTATTTGTGAATAAAATTGATCCAAAAAAAATTGTAGTTCGTTGGAACTCAGAACTTTAAGATTTTGTTGATTTGCTACTTTTTTTAATTCTTTCATTTTATATTCACTATAATAATCGCCATCACAAATGAATAAAATCATTATATTTTTATTATATTTTTGGGTGTCAGTTTTGGCTTCTTCAATAGATATTTTTACATCATTTTTTTGATTATCTTGCGAGCCGCCAGATTCTTTGGTATATTTGTGAAAAACATAAAAAATAATTTCTAAATCTTTATATTTAAAAGAAAAATCAATTGACTTACCTTTTGATGAGATATACTGATTTATTTCTTTTTTTTGAACTATTTCTTGTTTTTTTATAAAAATACTTTTAGGTTTACACACTTCGGATATATTATTTATATCATTTTTTAAAAATTCAGCAAATACTTTTTCATAAAAGTTTTGTTTTAAAGGTTCTAAAATAAACCAAGCTTTTAAAAAATTATTATGTTTAATTGATGTTTCTACTTCTTCTTGAATAAAATTAAATTTTTCACAAAATTTTTTAATTTTATTTAAAGTTTTTTTATCTTTAATATTGAAATTTTCCAAATTTTGTTTTAATTGTTCTTTATATTTTGTTTTATAATTTATCTTTTTCATAAATACTATCCTCATTTATATTATTACAACAATCAATAAAAGCCTTTGTTAAAATATTTCTAGCTAAATGAAAATCTAACCTACGTCTACGTTGATTATCTTTGTTATTTCCTTTGAATGGAGACAACAAAACATCCTTAGTTTGTGTTCTAAATGTATTTAAAATTTGATTTGCGTTAATAATTATTTTTTCAATTTTTGAATCATCTAAATATTTAAATTCTTCACTGTTAACTATAGTAATCGCACGAGACGAAGTTTTTATATTTGAAATATTATATTTTAATTTATTTTTATGAATGAATTTAATTTTTTTTTCAGGATTTGTGGAATCTACACCCAACAACGCAATAAATCCATTAACATCGTTAAATCGTAATTTTTTTAAAAACTCACTTTTTTCTTTAACAAAAATTTTTAATTTTTTTAATTCTTGTAAAGAACCAATTTTATCGTCATTTTTATAAATAATTTGTTTTTCTAATTTGGTGCCATTAAAACAAACAATACAAATAGGTACGGTAGTATCTTCAAAAGGATTGGGTTCAATGATAATAATTCTGTTAACATTGGTTTTATCAAATTTTGAATTAATAAAAGTTTCTGGGACAATTGCAAAACCTGGTTGATTTGTGGATATCATCTTACTTAAAGCTAATAAATAAAGATCAGCAAAATTAGATGTTTTAAAATAGTCTTTATAAGTTTGTGTATATTTTTTACGATAACAACTATTCTTTGCTAAATACGGAGGATTTGTTGATATAAAATATTTATGTTTTTTTTCATAAGGTATATTTTTTAAAGAATCATTCATTTTATATTTAACAAATTTCTTATCAATGTCATACCCTATAAAATTTAAATTATTAATTTTATTTTTAAAATAATATTTTAAAAAATTTAAAATATCCCCTTCGCCAGCGAAGGGATCTAAGATAATATGATTTTCTTTTAAATTATCAAAAATAAATTCTTCTAATGGTTTTGTGAACCAATTTTGTTTTTTAGTAAAAAATTGACCGAATTGAATTTTATTTGTCATTTGAAAAACCTATCTTTCTTTTTTTAATTGTTTTTTTCCAATAAAAATAACTAACAATAACACAAGAAGAATTATTTTTTTAATTCATTATTATAAGTATAATAATTTAAGTATTGTATTTTATTGTGATTTAGTTCATATTTACATATTTATTTTATTTCTATTCTTTTTCATTATATATTTTAACACATTTTTTATGATTATTATTTTTTTAGAGTTGATTTAGTGTTATTTTATAATTTGTTTGGAATTATTTTTCATTTATTTTAACTCCTAGTTTTTTTGATTAATAATAAGTTTCTGTTTTATTAACATAACTTTATTTTTTTAAGCCTTGATTGTTAAAAAAACTGTTTTATCGGGTTTTATTAAAAAAACAACAATAAATTCTTTTTAAGAAGGTTTATTGTTTAAAGTTCATTCACAATCTTTTCTAATTCTTTTTTAAAGACGTTTACTTGTTTCTCTAAAGGTTTTATTTTTTGGGATATTTTTTTATATTTTTCGTTAAGAGCTTTTAATGTTAGCGTTGAATAAGGAATTTTAGTTGCTTCAATAGTTTTTTAATTTGATAGATCGACGATTAGTTGTCCCTAAACTTTGTCCTTCAAAATAAGATTTCATTTGAGAAGAAGTAAGGATAGCTGTTAAAAAATCTAAGTCTAAATTTTTAAACTGATCTTTCAATTTAAAACAACAAAAAGTATTTGAATAAATAGCTCCTTTTAAATGAGAAGGAATTTTGCCAAAAGCACCATTACGAGCATCAATTTGAGAATAACAAAATTGTTCGTCTGTAATGATATTGCGGTTAGATTTTATATTTTTTCCTTTGATAAAGATATTTCCTTGGGATTTTTTTTGCCATCTCGGAATAATTCCTTGACCGTTGCTTTGAACTGTTATTTGGAAATATTTTTTTTCAGGATCTAAATTAATTTTAGTTCTCGAAAAAGTAAAAAGATCACTTAATAAAAGACCTTCTTTTTGAATTATTTGGGGTTTAAATGAAAAATCATTGGTAGCTATTTCATCATAATTAAACTTTTTATAATTGGGATGATGAGGATTTTTTAAATAATCAGATAAATCATTTTTTTCTATGGGTGTTTTGTTTTTATCTAAAGTAAAACCAACATTTTGAATATCAATAAATTCTAAATTCCCTTTTTGACCTTTATATTCTAAATAAAGAATACATGTTTTAACATTTGTATATGGTTCAAATACTCCTTGGGGCAAAGAAAAGATTTTAACATCATATTGTTCAATAATATATTTTCTGGTTTCTTTGAAAGATTTATGAAAAATAAATTGTTCAGGAACAATAATACATGCTCGCGGAGAGGAATTTTTCTTTAATGAGTCTAGACAATGTTGAACACAAATAGCATTACCATTCTCACTAAAAACATCATATAAAGCATGAACATTGTTTTTGTAGCGATTAATGGAAAGATTAAAAGGAATATTAGTCATGACAATATCATAATGGGCTGTTCTTTTATTAATTAATGAACCATCTTGTTGTTGGGTAATATTGGCATGTCCGTCGCCTACTAAAATCATATTCATCTTCGCTACATAAGCAATATTATTAATATCAGTTCCGTAAATAGAATCTTTTTTCAGTATTTTTAATTGTTCATCATCTTGAGGATCAATTTGTTTTTTGATATATTCAAAAGCATTAATTAAAATGCCGCCTGAACCACAAAAAGGGTCATATATTTTTTCTCCTGGTTTGGGTTCAGTTAAATCACACATAAAACGAATAATATTACGAGGAGTAAAATATTGTGCTAAATCATCACTAGTACCGCGATATCCTAAAAAAAATTCAAAGGCATTTCCTTTAACATCTAAAGAAGTATTTTTAAA
The DNA here is from genome assembly GCF_056504655.1 of Mulberry dwarf phytoplasma. Taxonomy (NCBI): domain Bacteria; kingdom Bacillati; phylum Mycoplasmatota; class Mollicutes; order Acholeplasmatales; family Acholeplasmataceae; genus Candidatus Phytoplasma; species Mulberry dwarf phytoplasma. The sequence goes on from NZ_CM151418.1 coordinate 711,833, forward strand.
ATCAATTTGATTCAATCTAGTAATAATTTCACTGACTACATGATAATGATATTCAGGGTTTAATTTTAAAGCTTCTCCGTATTTACCCATTTTATATTTTTGATTTAAATCTTTTAAATGGCCATTTATGATGTGAATTTTTTGTTTATCATCATGACTGTTGACAATAGAATTCCAACTAGTATGAGGTTCTTTTTCTTCAATTAATCGTAGAAATAAAATTTTACAAAATTCGGTAAATCTTTCATCGCCTTTTCTTAAACCTGTAGTCCAAAGTAAATCTTCTATATTCTTTAGTTCTTTAATAAAACTATTTTCTGAATGGATTTTTTTACCAAAATTAAAATCAATTTTATAATTATTAATAAATTCCTTTAAAGTTTTTTTATTAACAAAATCTTTTAAAGGAGTATTACCATATTTCAATTCTTGGTTATAAGTGAGGTGTTTAGAAAATAAACGGTATCCATCAAAAGTAAAAATAATTTTAACATTTAAATTTTTAGCATAAGCTTCTGCTTGTTTTTCTGCTAATTTTAAATTTGAGTTTGGTTTTTTAGTTTCAATAATAGCGATAGGAGTGTTGTTATCATAAATAATAAAATCTGGTTTGTGATTTTTTAATTTTTTAAATTCTTCATGAGATTTGGGTTTTTGGGTAAAAACATCTTGATTAGGATTATTCATTTCTGTAATATATCCTAATAATTCTAATTTTTTGAAAACTTTATTTTCTATAGCGCGTTCAGTAATATTTGAATAAAAAGATAACATTTTTTTACCCTTCTTTCTTCTTAAAAATTGCATCATAGTTTGGTTCAATTTTAACTTATAACTCCTTATTTTTATTTATCCCTCAGTTGGTGTGATTTCATAGAGGGAGTTTAGTTTAGAAATAATTTAATTTTTGCATCATTAACCCCAATTATCTTAATATTTTTTTGATTTTAACAAAAAAACCCCAAAATGAAAAAAGACCTTCATTATAAGGTCTTAATATCAATTAATATTTATTTCTTGAGGTTTTTTGGGTGGCGGAGTGGTGCCATAAAAATTATAAAAAGTAATGTTTGAGCCAACACAGTTAATCCCATTAATGTACCAATCATCTATGAAAAATCCTGGAACATAATGATATTGACAACTTTCCCCTTTTTGATTATAAATGCCCCTTGATGAACGACCAAATTTATCTCTTATTTCTCCAGATGAATAAGAAATGCCAGGTTTGATGTAACATTGGTTTAACCAATTAACATATTCAGAACTATAATTTTCAAAAATACGCAATTTTGGTTCTTCATCTTTACAAGAAATAATAAATTTTTTCTTTTCGGTTTCAAAAATATTTATAAGTTGGTGAGGTTCACACGATATAGTCTCTTTTCTATTTGAAGCTATTAACAATTCGTTTTCTACTCTACCAGTTTGGTGTATAAATTCACCTTCATAATCAAATAAATTATTATCTCTTTTCCATGTTCGAATGGCTTGGTAAGGATCAATAGCATCAGGTAATTCGATGCTTTTAATTCTTTTTTGGGTATTGAAAGAAAAAAGATAGATGTTTTTGGCGCCATTGGAGAGTTCCAATAAATCATCAATGGTGGAAGTTTGGTTAGTTATCATTTCTTGGTAAAGTGTTTTGGTTGTTTTTTGTAAAAATGCAATTAATATTGCAAAACTCTCTTTTAATTCTTCATTTTTAGTTTGACTTAACTCTTTTAAAGCTTGTTCTAACCTTTGTTCCTGGTGTTCTATTCTACATTTTAAATCTCTAGTATTTTCGTTTTCAGGTAGCAGACGAACCCCATCATCAAAGTAAATAGAAGCAATTTCAATACCATGAAATTCTCCTGAAGGTAAAGGAGCGATTAAACCTGTGGTAGGGGTAATATTATAACAACCTAATTTAATTAGTTTGGGTTTTTGGATGATTTTCTGTTGGATTAAGTAATTATTAATCACTTCTTCTTTACTTTGGTCAACAAAGATATCGAAGCTGATTACTTCCACATTGACCTTTTCTTCCTGAGTTTTTTGTTGAGCATCCCAAAAAACAAAAACTTCTTCAATAGCTATTTCGTATTTTAAAAGGTCTTCTAAGGTGTGTTTTTTATTTGCAGCAGGATATTTAATATTAAAGGGATTAGAGCGGGGTTTAAAATAGACACCCATGAGTCCTTCTGGTGGATCTTTGATATGCCAGTAAAAAATACTATCATTGTTAGAATTATAAGAAGGAGTGTTAAAGTTATCATATGCGATAACATCACTTTTAATCCCAACATATTTTAAAATTTCAGGAATACTTTCTTTGGATAAAACGCTGATATCATACCTTTTCATTTTAGGTTGGAAGGTTAACCACTCTTCTTGAAGGGTTTTATAATCAGCTAGTTTTATAGTTGATTTGGTTTGTCGATGGAAAAAGGAACGCCCGAGGGTTTTACTTGGAGATTGTTTGTTCTGCTTGATTTTATTCCCTGTTTGGTGGTTGTACTCGTTGATGTAGTTGATTGTACCGTCTGAGTTGTATGTGGTACCCTTGATTTTATTCCCTGTTTGGGGGTCGTACTCGCTGATGAAGTCAATTGTACCGTCAGAATTGTATGCGGCACCCTTGATTTTATTCCCTGTTTGGGGGTCGTACTCGCTGATGAAGTTGATTTTACCGTCGGGGTAGTATGAGATTTGCGCGGCGAAGGTTAAAGGAATAAAACTTAAAAGACCACACACCACCATCATAATGAGCTTCCTAATTTTGAGTTTTTTTAACATAATCGCGAATTCCTAATTGTTATTTTTTTAACAGCGTTATTATATTTGTCGATGGGTTTCTTGGTGGGGGTTTGGTAATCTGCTAATTTAATTTTGCTTTTGGTTTGATTATGAAAAAAAGAAGAATGAGAATTGATGGAAAGGACAAAATTGAAATTAATAATTAATAACATAATTATTAATTTTTTTAAGTCTTGTTTATTCATTTAAAATTATTTCCTTTCTCTTTTTTAATTTTTTGTTTAATTTGGTTATTTTTGGGTATAAAAAAAGACTCTTGTTTAAAGAAGTCTTGTTATTTGGATGAGTAAGTATGGTTAAATAAAAAAACCCCTTTTGGAAAGGGGTTTTTTATAAAAAAGATAATTTTTATGTTGATAATATTTTTAGTTATTTTCATCATTTAAATTGTTTAAAAGGTTTTTATAAGTTTTTAATTGTTCTTTTTGATTATCAATTAATTGTTTGTAATTTTCTTTTAATTTTAAGAGATTTTCTTTTTGATTATCAGTGATACTTCCTTGTAATTCTTTATCTATGTTTGTTATTTTGGTTGCATTATCATAAATTTTCTGTTTTAAATTAATTATGTTTTCTTCAATAGTAAAGTTCTGATTAACAGGTTGCCTGCTACTAGTTTCTGGAAGTTTTGGATCCGTTGCCATAACTGGATTAATATTGATGAAAGCGAATAATCCTAAAAAACTCATTAAAAATAATGGTAAAAGATGTAATTTATTTTTTATTTGCATCATTTTAACTTATAACTCCTTATTTGTTAAGTTTTTTTCTTGTTTTTTTGTGTTTTCTTCAATGTTTTTCTTGTTTGTTTTTTGATATTTGGCGTAATCCACTTTATAAAAAAAATCATAAATTCCAATATGAATAAAAAAATCTATTTCAGGAAAACGCGTCGGTCTTGTTTTTATTACCCAATCATTATTCTGATATTTTGTTATTGTTTCATGAATTTTATATTCGGAGTTTTCTTTTTCTATAAAATTTTCGATTATTTTAAAAATATTATTAGAATCAAAAACTTTTTTTAAAACAAAAAAAGCAATGAAATTTTATTATCTTTGTCTGTCGTATTATAAAGTAATTGTCGATATTTGTTTTCGATTTTGTTTACTAATGTTTGATTTTCTTCTTTTTTTAGAACGGCGCATTCCGCAACATATTTTTTTGAGTCATCAAAATGTATTACGATATCCGCTTTGCCATGCTTGTTTTGTGTCTCACAAGATACCTGATTCCGAAAAATAGAAGGATAACTGTTTAAATTAAGGGAAATGGTATCTCTATAAATAGCTTCCATATCTTGTTCTTTTCCTTGCGCGTTATTACTTTTTTGTAAATTTTTACTTCTAGAAATGTTAACGCAAATACTGTTAATCGTTTGAATAATTTCATCAAAATTTTTCAAGTTTAATTTTTTCAAAACCGTTTTCGCTCCTTGAAATTGTTAAATTATTTTATTTTTAAAAAAATCTTTTAAAAATGAAGGACTAATAATATTGTTTTTCCATTTTCGGCGAGGATTGTATGCATTTTTCCAAGGACTTTCTTCATGCGTCATAACGCTTAAATTGTATGATGATATCTTGACGTATTTATCGATTACTTTATAAATAATGTTTTTTGCTTCTTCGTTTAATTCGGTTTCGGATGCTTCGAAACAAACATAATTATTAGTTATTGGGCGGTCGACAAATTCGAGAAATTTTCCATAAACATGTGGAATAACTGGTCCAAACAACCAAGCTTCTATTGGCTCATTAAATAATGGTTTATCGTATTTAGCAACATAATATCCTTGGATATAATATAACAATTTATTTATTTTCATATTAGAAACTTTATATTCTTGTGTATCAACATGATTAATCAAACAATTAACTACATTAAAGACATTTATTTCATTATTCTTTTCCATTTTTAATTTTCTCCTTTTTTTTATAATTATATCATAGCCTGTTGGAATTTGTGATTTAAATTGTTTGATTAATTTTTTTAAGTCTTGTTTATTCATTTAAAATTATTTCCTTTCTTTTTTAATTTTTTGTTTAATTTGGTTATTTTTGGGTATAAAAAAAGACTCTCATAGAGAGAGTCTATTAAAATTTAATTGTATTTTGAATTTTATATTAATGCAATAATTTATTTTTTCTTTGTATTTCCTTTATGGTTTGGATCATAGGCGATAATAACAAAATATTTACAACAGTTATACCATAAACGCGTTCTTGCAAATTAAGAGATATTTGAAAAATAGGTTCATCTTCAGAAAGGTTAATGACACGAGCAAACCCTTTTCGAGAAAGGGTGCTAGGTTGGACTACATGATATCTAGGACCTTTATTATGCGATTTTTTGATTTGATGCCATGTATACTCAATATATTTATTTAAAGGTGCGATAACTTTTTCTAAAACTTCTTTAAAACCTTTTATTGTTTTAAAACTTGAAATATCTGTTAAATTTTGATCGAATCGATAACGAAAAAGATTATTAATTGTTTGTTCCATATTAACAAATGTGTTTAGTGTTTTTAGAAAAATATTCTAAAATATCTTTGTTTTTAATAATGTTTTTAGACCAATCGGAATTGATATAATATGTATTTTTCCATGGGTCTTCTTCGTGAGTTTGTTGAGATAAAAAATCGGCTTCTTTGTTGCCGTATAATGAAATAATATCATCAAGGATTTGTTTTTGAGCGGCATTTATTTTAGTTGCATCTCCCATTGATAAAGAATCGGGATTTAACGGTTTATAAGTAAATTCTTTTAGTTGTGCGCACAATTCAGGAAAAACAGGACCATAAATCCAAGCTTGGATTTGTTCTTTTACAAGAGGTTTTTTAGTTTGCACTAAATGTTTTGCTTGAGCGTAATAAATCATTTTATTTAGTTTCATTTTAGTAGTTGGATGAGGATTATTTTCAACAATGTAAAGTGCAACATCAAAAACGTTAATTTGGTTTTGGTTGGGGATGATGGATGTTTTCATATTCATTCCCTTCCTATTTTTTATATTGTATATTTTAACATATTTTTTGATGATTTTTAATTGTTTAATTAATTTTTTTGGTTTTTGATTATTCATTTTTTTGATTTGCTCCTTCTTTATTTTTACTAAAATGTTGTATATAAAATAAAAAAAGAACTAATAAAAATTAGTTCTTTTTCGTTAATTTAGTTGTTTTTTTGTTTGATTTATTTGAATTTGGATAAAAAAAAATTCTCATAGAGGAGAATCTTATATGTGAATATATGTTAACGATGGCGATTGTTTTCGATGATGCTATGAAATAAAGCGTTTTGTTGTTGTAGATTGCTAATTAATTCGGTGTAATTATCTCGAAGCTTTATTAAATCTTGGAGACGTTCGCCTTGTAATTCTTCGTCGGTCATCAGTATATATTCAATTATATTGTTTCTTTCTGTTTCATATTCGTGAATTCTATTGTTGTTTATGGCGATATTTTGCTGAGCTGAATTAGTATAGTTATTTTCCATCGCTATAACCTGATGATTGTTAATCACAAATAATAATCCTAAAAAAACTAATAAAACTATTTTAAATAAGTATAATTGTTTTTTTAATTTAAACATTAATTTATAACTCCTTTAATTTTTTTATCCCTCGTCTGAGGTGATGTCGTAGTGGGATTGGAGACTAGAGATAGTTAAGTCTTTAAATTTTTCTGATAATTTATCGCGCGATTCAATTAATTTATTTTTAAATCTTTTGTCATTTTCCAGCAGTTCTGTTAGAGATTCTTGTTTGCTTTCTAATTTGCCGATTTGGATTGAAACTTGAGTTATTTGATGCATTATTTCATTTCGTTCGCCTTGAAGTTTTTTAATTTCTGCTTGTAAACGATCATAGTTGTTTTTTCTCGTTGTTCTAATTGATTCGGGTTGATTTGGTAAATATTTGAATTGTTTTTGGTCTTCTTGTTTTTGTTTAATTTCTTGTACTTTAGCTTCTTTGGCTTGTTCTAACTTGGTTTCTTGAGACTTTAATGAAGGAAATTTATCTTGAATTTCTTTAATTTCGCGAACAAAATCATCGCATTTTTGTTGATATTCATCGATCCATGGGTTCCATTCTTGTTTCATCTTTTTTAAACTATTAATTAACTCGTCTCTTTGTTGATTGATTTTTGATTTTTCTTCTTGGGAAAGATTATTTGGTAATAAAGATTTGTCATCGGTTCCTGAAAGAATATAAGCTTTGATTTTGTCAAAATTAGTTGGTGAAATAATTTTTTTATATAAAAAATTATGAGGTAATTTATTATATGTATTTGTTAAATTTTCTATATCTTTTTTTAAATATTCGATATATTGTTTTTCCACAAATTCTTCTTGGTCTTTTTTAGAAAAACTATTAAAAATACCACTTTTTCGACAACTATTAATAACATTTTCTTTGATACAATTATTTTTTTTAAAATTTCTAATATTTCTTTTTTTAAATCTTCTCTACATAAAGGGTTAGAAGAAATATCATTTAATTTATTTTTTTCTCTTTCTCTCAAATCAATTAATTCTTTAATAACTTTTGTACTTGGATTTTTTTTAAAAAATTCTGAATTAGGATCTTCTTGTTGTTCTTGTTTTAAAGAATTATTGGTCTTGTAATAAATACCAATACCAACAATAACTGCGATAATAATGATTATAATTACTAAACATTTTTTAAAAAAATTATTATTATTCATAAATTTCATTTCCTTTCCGATAATAGTGATTATTATCAAATATTGAAATATGAATATATCACTATTATACAACTTTATTTTTTAAATGTTTTAAAAAAATTATTTTTTATTTGGAATCATAATCAATTCAGGAATTTTAGGACGACGTTTTTCTTCGTAGCGTTTTTGGGCGCGAGCGTAACTAGGATTTTTTTGTTTTAATTCTTCTTTTGCGTTTTCGATTTCTACGTTTTTGAATTCTAGTTCTTCTTCTAAATCGGTTTGTTTATAAACTAACTCTGTTACGGCTTTGCCTGGAACTTCTTTTAGGTTTTGTGTTAATTCATCATTGATTTTGGCGTATTCATTGATCCAGTCCTTCCATTCTTGTTCGATGACGCCACATTTTTTGTTGGTTTGGTCTTCCCAAGTTGCTATTTGCTGTTTACAAGAAGCTTCGTTGATTATTTTATCATATTCTTCTTTTTTCTTTTCGTAATCTTTGTAGTCAGCGTCAAGTTTGTCTAAATCACGGTCAATATCTCGAGTATACATTTCTAAAGCTTCTTTGGTAATCATTGGTGGATGTTCTTTGTTTTCATTAGCTACTTCATTATACATATGCCATAAACGGTGGCCTTCGTGAAGAACTAAAGTAGCTTTTGCCGTTCCTTGGGCGAATTTACGCGTAACAGTCATTGTTTTACCTATTACTTTCAATCCGTATTTAGCGGGGATTAAGTCAGTAACTTTATCAAAAGCTTTAAAAGCGGCTTTAGTTACGTTACCAAAACTAAATTCGTTTTCTTTTTCATAAGTTAGCGCACGATTATACATTTCTTGATATGTTTCTTTTAGGTGTCGATATAATTTTTGTTCTTCTTTAATTTTTTTCATTTCTTCTTTGATTTCATCAATGTTTTTTTTAATTTCAGCTTTACGGTCTTCCCAAGTTGTTATGATTTTTGTTAGTTCTTTAAATTCTTCTGATAAATACTTTAATTTTTCTTCTAATCCTTTTTTAAATCTTTTGTTGTTTTCCAGCAGTTCTGTTAGAGATTCTTGTTTGCTTTCTAATTTGCCGATTTGGATTGAAACTTGAGTTATTTGATGCATTATTTCATTTCGTTCGCCTTGAAGTTTTTTAATTTCTGCTTGTAATTTTATTTTGTCATCAGGGGATGCTAATTTTTCTTCTTCTTGTTTTTGTTTAATTTCTTTTTCTTTAGCTTCTTTGGCTTGTTCTAATTGTAAAAGTTTACCTTTTAAGATAGTGATATTTTCGGTATTTTTACTTAATTTTTCTTTTATTTCTTTAATTTTTGTTTCATTGTTATCCAATGCCTCTTTGATTTTATCTTTGGATTCTTGGGTTATTTCTTTTTGTTCGTAAAGGTCTTTGAGTTCTTTTTCACATTTTGTTAATTCATTTTCCCAATCTTTTTTTAAACCATTGTAGTTATTAATTGTGTCATCGTATTTTTTAATTGCTTCACCAATTTTTTCAATTAATTGACCTGTGTATTTAGATGATGGTTCAGTTTTATGAAAGAAAGATAAGTAAAGAAAACTGAATAAGGCAAGAATAATTAAAAAGTAAATTAAATAACTTTTTAGGGTTGTGGTGTTTTGATTGTGAAAAAATTTGTTTTTGATGAAACAAAAAAGGCCAAAAACAGTAGTAGCAATCAAAAACCACGTTAAATAAGATTTTAAATTAATAAAACCTTTCAGTACGTCTAATGGTGATAACATAGATTATTCACCTCCTTTCGGTTTTAATTGATTTTCAATTTGGTCTAATAAAGTAGTATCTGGTGAAATAATCAATTGATAAGCCTGTTTTAAATCTTCTTTGTTAATTTCATTTCTTTTGTTTTCACCTTTACCACGGTTTTGGGCAAAAATACTAACAGTAGTTTTTAATAAGTTTTCTAAGGTACGATTAGCTTTTAAGAATTCTTTATTTTGTGGTAAGTTTTCTAAAGCTTCGTTAATAACTTCAAATAAATACTGTTTTGTTTCTTCACTGTAAGGATTTTTTCTTTTCTTAATTAAGAATTCTAGCATTTGTTGTCGTTCAGTTTTATTTCCTGGTTTTAATTCGATATTGTACGCAAAACGGGATTTAATCGCTTCATCAATCAGATGGTATTGGTTTGTTGCGCCAATAATGAAAATTGGTTTTTCAGGGTTATTATCCTGGGAAGTCATTTCCATTTTGAATTGGTTTACAACATTTGCGATTTCTGAACCTGCTTCTAACATACTTAAATCAGTGAAAATAGTTTCACATTCATCTAAAAAGATGATCGCCCCATTACACTCTTCTGCAACAATTCTTGCATTAGTGAATAAATCTTTTACCATTTGTGGCGCTACCCCTTTATACTTTTGGGAAAAAAGGGAACTATTAACTTCAAAGAATGGTAAATTGGTTTCTTTGGCAAGTGCTCGTGCTAAAGTGGTTTTACCTGTTCCAGGGCAACCATACATTAAAATTCCTAGGGGTGATTCAACTTCGCCAATACCTTGGTAGTTTTCAGGGTTTTTTAAATAATCAATAAATCCTTGAACTGCTTGTAATTCTTCTTTAAAACCGATTAATTTGTCAAAACCTATAAATTTTTGAGAGTCAGCAGGTTGAAAAACAACTCCTTCTGAATTTAATTGTTTTGGGTTTGTTGAAGAATTATTATCAATTTCTTCAGTTTGTTCTTTCTTTTTGGTTTCTGCTTGTTGTAATTCTTGCTTTAATATATTTTTTTGTTCTTCACTTAAAGTTTGGGTGGCTTCTAATTTATTTTTAAAAGAAATAATTTCTTTTTCGGTTTGACTTAAAGTTTGGTGATGAATCCAGACATAAGTTGCTAACCAAAATAAAAGAAACAAAATGATGATTGTCATTGCTTTTAAGAAAAGTGGTTGGGTGGAAGTTTGGTTTTTGGTTTTCATAATTTATTTCCTTTCTAAAATAAGACTAAGTTTTCTTAACTTAGTCTTATTTTTTTATTTAAACTAAATTTTCAATTTTGGTGTTTAGAGTGGTGCCACTACCGCTAAGTGCGTTTCCATTTTTATCCACTAATTCATAGTCAAGAACTAAGGTTAATTGTGGATTTGTTGCTTGAACAAAATCGTTTTGTTCTAATTTAATTTGAATATTGATATTGCATTTGCCATCATTATCGTTAACCATTTGTTTGCGATTGGTGTCATCATAGAGTGTGTTATTATTTTTAACTTCTAAGTTAAAGAGTGATTCAGGATTTAAAAAAGTGTTATGAGTGTCATATTTTGGAGTTATTTTTAGATATAAAGGAACACTAATGTCAAATCCATTTGTTTTGAAAATGGCTTGATGATTGATAGTCACTGTGTGATGAAATTTATTTGGATTTAAATTAGGCATAGGTAAAGGGATAAGGGTTTTATCTTCATTATTACCGCTTACTCTATTTACTTCAAATAAAGGGGCATCATTTTTACTCATTAATTTAATGTTTTCTTGTCTTTGGCGTGAGAAATAATTTACAAGTGCAAGGCAAGAATTAATTGCAAAACAAGAACAAATTAAAATTGTCAGGACAATTATAATTTTGATATTTTGATTTTGGTTTGTTTTTTTCATGATTATTTACCTCCTAAGGTTGATTTAATGATATCAATTAAATTATTTATACCTGTGGTTAACCAAGGGATTTGGTTTTGGTAATAAATAACGTTGACATGTAAAATAAAATATAAAACGATAGTTAAATTTATAAATGATTTTAATAAATTGCTTTTGTTGTTATTGGAAGTTGTTTGAGTTGGTTGTTTTTCTGGGGTGGTTGGTACTTTTACTACCATTGTTTTACTTGGTGGACTTGATTTTGAATTTATTACTTTTTTATTTTTTAATTCGGTTGATTTTTTATTTGTTTTTTTGGTTTGTATTATTTTTTTGATCATGTTTTTTCTCCTTTGTATTAATTATTTATTTCTTTGTTACTTTCTAAATTGTTTTTTTCTTTTGATTCGTTATTTGGATTTGGAATAATTGAAAATGATTTTTTGGGTTTACTTTCTTTTTGTGTTTCATTTTTTTGATTGATTTCTGGCAATGGTACAAAATTAAAAAATATTTTTTTAATGATAAACATTAAAGCAGTTGTAAATAGAGCGCCAACTATAAAACCGATTGCGAAATTTAGATCATTCATTTTCATCCTCCTTGTTTATAATTGAATTAGATTGGTTTTTATTTGAATTTTTTCTTGCTTTTTTTTCTTTCCATTTCGCAACTTTAACTCTTTGTGCTTCTATTTGGGATTGGAGTTTTTCTTGATTTGCATTGATTTTATCTATTTTTTGTAATAATTGTTGTTCTAGGTATTCTTGTCTGGCACTTTTAATTTCTAAGTTTTGTAGTTTTTTGTTGGGGAAAAAAAAGCTACAACTAAATCTTTAATAAAAACAATAATATTTGTAATTAATTTAAAAATAGGTTTGAAACCAGAAACAATAAGAATAGTGAAAAGCGTTGTTTGGATTCCATCCATTCTTCGTTCAAGTATTTCGGTAGTGCTAAATCCTTTGGTATAATTTAGAATAAAATTGCTAATTGTTGTAAAAATTGTTATAATAAACATCATTCACCGCCTTCACTTACCTTTATTCGTTTGTTTTCAGCTAATTTCTTTTTGTTTTTAAAAGTTTTATTGGGGCGGTCTAAATTAAGCCATTTGCCTTTGGGTTGGTGGTATTTGTTGATTTTTTTCTTGGTTATTGGTTTGCTACAGTCTTTGAAATAAGTCCCACGGTATGCTTCTGTCATTCCATCACTCATGTTAATTATTCTCCTTATTTTATTTTAATTTGAGTTTTTTAACTTCATCTTTAAGTGTTTTTGACACTTTAAAACTAACTGCGGTTGAGGCAGGGATTTTGAGTTTTTTACCTGTTTGGGGGTTTCTTCCTAAACGGGCTTTTCTTGATTTTAAGATGAATTTACCAAGTTGAGGTGATAAAACTACCTCTTCGTTGGATGTGATTGATTTAATTAAGGTATTTTCAAATGAATTGTAAAATTCTTCGGTTTTTGCAACTGAAGTTTTTAGTTGCTTTGCAACTTCTTTGATTAATTCTTTCTTAGTCATTGTTTTGTTGTCTCCTTTTTTTATAATATTTTTTTATTAATTAAAGTTTTGATTATTTGGGCTAAATTATCTTTTTGTGAGTTGGTTGCATTAATTAAAAAATACTTGCAATTTTGGTGTTTACAATTTACATCATTACAGTATTTATGTTGATTTAAATAATTTTGACGCACATTTTCAAAATAAATTAGTGGTTTTTGTTCGATTAAGTCTAATTTATGATGGGGGATTGATTGTTTTCGGTGTAAGCCAATTTGGGGGTCAATATCTAGATAGAAAGTTAAATGAGGTTTGAGTAAATATTGATTAATAATTTTTGATGTTATTTCATCATCATAATCTATGGAATTACTATTGCTTTGATAAGCTAAAGTAGAATCATACCAACGGTCAACTATAACAAGATGGCCACTAAGTAGATTAGGTATTATTAATTCATCTTGGGTTTGGATCATGTTGGAAAAACTAAGAAAATATTTAGTTTTTGTACTTGTTTTTTTTTGGTATAAAAACAAATTTCTTATTTCGTTTCCAATAGAACTACTTCCTAAACCTTGGTAAACTTTTACTTTTTGTCCTTTATTAATTAAAGATTTTTTTAATTTATTAATCAAAGTAGTTTTGCCGCTTCCATCTAGCCCTTCAAAAACTATTAATTTATTCCACATTTTAATTATTTCCTTTCGTATTTTTGATTAAATTAATATCTTTAAAAGATATAAATTGTCTTTGGAATAAGGTATTTACAAAGATATTAGCTTTTTGAGAAAAACAATTAATTACTTTATCAATTCCTTGGACTTTGCCGTTTTTAATTTTATTGTTGAGCCTTTGGGATTCGATAGCATCATTTGTTAATAAGTAATATTCAAAACGCGTATCGAGTTTTTTTAGTTGTTGAGCTTCGATGATAGCTTGTTTGTAACGTTCACGGAGGCAAGTTTTAAAATTAAAAGCAACAATTCGTTTGTTTTGGGTAAACAATACTAAATCAAATTTGATATCAGGAATAAAAAATAAATATGTTTGGGGATATTGTTTGGTGATTCCACGATGTCGAAAATAAATTAAAATTAGATATTCGTTAATTTTACCACGCAGTACTTTTTGTTTTTGGGAAGTTGATTTGGTAATTTGAAAATAATGATTCAAACTTTGATGATTTAATTGCATATATTGATTAAAGGGATATTGAAAGTAATTATCAGGTTTGATTTGGGATAAAATATTTTTTGAAATTAACATTAATTTTCCTCGATTCTTTGGATTTCTTTATCAAAATTAAAATTACATTGGCCTAATTTACCTGCCCTATTTTTAGCAACAATAAATTGGGTAAAATCTTCTACAACATTTGTAAATTGATTTTTTTCATAATAACTTTCGCGATGCAAAAACATTACCATATCGGCATCTTGTTCAATTGAACCTGAATCTCTTAAATCTGAAAGATTAGGGCTTTTATAGCGATAGATTACACGCGTGTTGGTTATTTACGTGCAGCCCCGCTCCAAACCGTACGAGCAAGTTTCCAAGCATACGGCTTTCCCATTCACAGCCTATTTCTAGGGTCTTCTAAATATCGCTATTTAGTTGATTGATTATTCAGTAAGTTTGAAAGCTTAGAAGCTTTATCTGCTTCAGTTGGTTGCATTTGCATCAACCTCCTTTCTCCCGAACTGAATAATCCTGTGAATCTAACTTCTTCGCCTTGTACCTAGCTTTCTTAGGCTCCGTGTGAGGGCAATTATCTTGGTTATTCCAAACCAAGTTTTAATTCCTCCGACTACTAAAAGTCTCTTTTTCCTTGAACCCAGAGGCATTTTAATTTCCTCTGTTTGGGATGGTTTTTAGGAATCTCGAATTTCCGACATCATTATGCCCGATAGTTTTAGGTTCGCTTTCGTTGTTAAAGCTTGAAGCTAGACTAGAACACTTTGGTTCCGCCAACGACATCATGAAGGGTGCTATTTAAAGCGACATGTGATTATATATGAAGACAAATCTAATATCTTCATATCTTCCTTCATTTCAGGGATTTCAATAACTTGCCCTGACGTTATGAGATTACGATAATTTCCACGATTAGGGATTTGCACCTTTTCCATGACTATCTTAGTCTTGCGAAAGCATCTTGGCTAGTTATTTCACCTCACTTCGCTTTTACGGTCTGCTGTAATCCGCCATTCTTTCGTTTGGCTGACCGACCGCATGACCTCACGGAATAATCAAGTCCGTGGCAATTGGCTAGATTGCTATAATGGTGCGTTTATTCGCGCCCAGATTCTCTCATTAAAGTTGCGCGGTTCATTTGGCTTAAAGCAATAATAGGAATTTGTAATTCCATCGCTAACTTTTTCAATTCACGAGTAATAATCCCAATTGCTTGATTTAAATTAAGAAATTGATCGTCTCTTAAAAGATGTAGATAATCAATGAAAATTATATCAAGTCCTTGGTGAAATTTTAATTGACGGCATTTTCTTTTAACTTCTTCTATTTTGGTATTTCTGTCATCATCAATTAAAATATTTAATTCACTTAATTTTTCTTCTGTTTGCAATAATTGTAACTTTTCTTCACGAGTTAATTGTTGTTGTTCCATTTTTTTGATACTAATCTGAGATTCACAACTAATTAAACGTTTAATTAATTCTTCAGATGTCATTTCTAAACTAAAAATCAAAATATTATGTTTTTTAGGAATATTTTGAAAAACTTTAGCAATATTGACAGCCAAATTTAACATAAAAGCAGTTTTTCCCATTCCTGTTCTTGCAGCTAAAATATTTAATTGTCCTGGTTTAAAACCTCCAATTAAATCATCTATATTATTAAATCCTGTTTTAACTCCAACTAATTTATTTTTATTGTGGTTTTCCAAAATGTCTTTGATTACTTTAGAAACACAACTTTTTAAATCTTTAAACTTGGGAGTGAGTTTTTTTCTTAATTTTGCAGTATTTGTTTCTATTAATTCTAAAATCTCTTGTGGAGCTATTTTGCTTCTTGCAATTTGGGATAATTTAGCAATAATACCGCCAATTTCTTTTTTTAAAGATGTTTCTTTAATTAAATCAATGTATGTTTCTAAGTGCCGAGGAGAAGGCATCAAATCAGATAATTCATTTAAATAATTAACTCCTCCTATTTGTTTTAATAATTTTTCATTTTCTAAAATAGCACTTACTGAAGAATAATCAATTTCTTTATTATTTTGATGTAATATTTTCATGGCTTTAAAAATATTTTTATGATGAGGACTGTAAAAGTCAGTTTCTGTAATTTCATTAAAAACTAAAGAAATTGATTCGGGGTTTAAAAGTAAAACCCCCAACAAAGCACGTTCTGCTTCAATCATCTTTCTAACTCCTTTTTTTAATTTGGGTATAAAAATACCCCTTAAAAAAGGGGTTTAGTTTCTATATTGATTAAAAAGTTTTTTCTTCTTTAACAGTTCCGTCAGAATTGTAATAGGTTTCTTTGATTGGTTCTTCTGTTATGGGATCATATTCAGTAATACAATCAATCGTTTTGCCATCTTTATTAAACCAGGTTGTTTTAATAAAATTCCATGTATCAGGGTCATGTTCATGAATACCACAAATTGTTTTGCCATCGAGTTTGTAGTAAGTAGTTGTATTTTTTTGATAATTCATATTATTTATTTCCTTTTTATTATTTTTTTAATTTATTAATTGCTTTGGTTTTGATAAATTTTACTTGTGTTGCAGATAAATTCAACATTTTACCTATGTCTTTGTTGGAATACTCAATTTGAGGGTATTGGTTTTGGATTTTTAAAGGAATCCCAAAACTTAATCTAATAATTTCGAATTCTTGTTTATTTAAATTAGATTTGATTTTTTCAATAAACAATTCATGATTAACTTGGGTTAACCAAATTTGATGAGGGGTTAGATTGTTGGCTTTGAAAGATTGGGTTTGTTTTTCTTCAAAAGGAATATTACTTACTTGTTTTTCTTTCCGAAAAACTTCTCTGGAAATAGAAGTGGTTTGTAGACCTCTAATAAGTTCTATGATTTCACCTTTAATTGTTGGGGTAGCATAGACAATAAAATCACATCCTAAATCTTGATAATTATTTAAAGCTTTGATTAAACCTAAAATTCCTTCTTGGTATAAATCCTCTCTTTGAAGTGCTTTAGGGAAATATTTAAATTGTTTAACTATTTTTTTTACTAATGGTAAATGCATTTCGATTAATTGATCGCGAATTGCTAAATTCTTTTTATTTTTTAAAAAATCTTTAAATAATTTTTGTCTTAACATTTTATTCCTTCCTAAAAATATTTTTAGAAAAGATAAGAAATTATTTTTTTAGTCTTGAAAAGAAAAAAAGACTAACTTAATAGTTAGTCTTAAAGAATTTTTAGAAAGTAAAAAGTTGTCCAAAGTTTTGGAACACCTCATTCATTGTTAGATTTTTGATATTCCTCTAATTTTTTTTTGTAATCTTTGTAGTCAGCGTCAAGTTTGTCTAAATCACGGTCAATATCTCGAGTATGCATTTCTAAAGCTTCTTTGGTAATCATTAGTGGATGTTCTTTGTTTTCATTAGCTACTTCATTATACATATGCCATAAACGGTGGCCTTCGTGAAGAACTAAAGTACTTTTTGCCATTCCTTGGGCCCATTTACGCGTAACAGTCATTGTTTTACCTATTACTTTCAATCCGTATTTAGCGGGGATTAAGTCAGTAACTTTATCAAAAGCTTTAAAAGCGGCTTTAGTTACGTTACCAAAACTAAATTCGTTTTCTTTTTCATAAGTTAGCGCACGATTATACATTTCTTGATATTTTTCTTTTAGGTGTTGATATAATTCTTGTTCTTTTTTTATTTGTTCAAGTTTTTGATTTACTTCATCAATTTCTTTTTGGATTTCAGCTTTACGGTCTTCGTAAGTTGTAATAATTGTTTTTAATTCTTCCAATTCTTTTGATAAATCGTCGCGATCTTGAATTAATTCATTTTTAAATTTTTCGGCACGACCTAGTTGTGCTGTTAGAAATTTTTGGGTGGATTCTAATTTGCCGATTTGAACTTTAATTTTCCCAATTTCACCAATTATTTCTGACTTTTCGTCTTGTAATTTAGAGATTAGAGCTTGTAATCTAATTTTGTCATCAGGGGATGCTAATTTTACTTCTTCTTGTTTTTGTTTAATTTCTTTTTCTTTAGCTTCTTTGTCTTGTTCTAATTGTAAAAGTTTGCCTTTTAAGATAGTGATATTTTCGGTATTTTTACTTAATTTTTCTTTTATTTCTTTAATTTTTGTTTCATTGTTATCCAATACCTCTTTGATTTTATCTTTGGATTCTTGGGTTATTTCTTTTTGTTCGTAAAGGTCTTTGAGTTCTTTTTCACATTTTGTTAATTCATTTTCCCAATCTTTTTTTAAACCATTGTAGTTATTAATTGTGTCATCGTATTTTTTAATTGCTTCACCAATTTTTTCAATTAATTGACCTGTGTATTTAGATGATGGTTCGGTCTTATGAAAGAAAGATAAGTAAAGAAAACTGAATAAGGCAAGAATAATTAAAAAGTAAATTAAATAACTTTTTAGGGTTGTGGTGTTTTGATTGTGAAAAAATTTGTTTTTGATGAAACAAAAAAGGCCAAAAACAGTAGTAGCAATCAAAAACCACGTTAAATAAGATTTTAAATTAATAAAAACTTTCAGTACGTCTAATGGTGATAACATAGATTATTCACCTCCTTTCGGTTTTAATTGATTTTCAATTTGGTCTAATAAAGTAGTATCTGGTGAAATAATCAATTGATAAGCCTGTTTTAAATCTTCTTTGGTAATTTCATTTCTTTTG
Organism: Mulberry dwarf phytoplasma; assembly: GCF_056504655.1. Lineage (NCBI taxonomy): Bacteria > Bacillati > Mycoplasmatota > Mollicutes > Acholeplasmatales > Acholeplasmataceae > Candidatus Phytoplasma > Mulberry dwarf phytoplasma. Next base: position 730,319 of record NZ_CM151418.1, read on the forward strand.
TTTTCACCTTTACCACGGTTTTTGGCAAAAATACTAACAGTAGTTTTTAATAAGTTTTCTAAGGTACGATTAGCTTTTAAATATTCTTTATTTTGTGGTAAGTTTTCTAAAGCTTCGTTAATAACTTCAAATAAATACTGTTTTGTTTCTTCACTGTAAGGATTTTTTCTTTTTTCAATTAAGAATTCTAGCATTTGTTGTCGTTCAGTTTTATTTCCTGGTTTTACTTCGATATTGTACGCAAAACGGGATTTAATCGCTTCATCAATCAGATGGTATTGGTTTGTTGCGCCAATAATGAAAATTGGTTTTTCAGGGTTATTATCCTGGGAAGTCATTTCCATTTTGAATTGGTTTACAACATTTGCGATTTCTGAACCTGCTTCTAACATACTTAAATTAGTGAAAATAGTTTCACATTCATCTAAAAAGATGATCGCCCCATTACACTCTTCTGCAGCAATTCTTGCATCAGTGAATAAATCTTTTACCATTTGTGGCGCTACCCCTTTATACTTTTGGGAAAAAAGGGAACTATTAACTTCAAAGAATGGTAAATTGGTTTCTTTGGCAAGTGCTCTTGCTAATAATGTTTTACCTGTTCCTGGGCAACCATACATTAAAATTCCCAACGGTGATTCTACTTCGCCAATACCTTGGTAGTTTTCAGGGTTTTTTAAATAATCAATAAATCCTTGAACTGCTTTTAATTCTTCTTTAAACCCAATTAATTTGTCAAAACCTATAAATTTTTGAGAGTCAGCAGGTTGAAAAACAACTCCTTCTGCTTTTAATTGTTTTGGGTTTGTTGAAGAATTATTATCAATTTCTTCAGTTTGTTCTTTCTTTTTGGTTTCTGCTTGTTGTAATTCTTGCTTTAATATATTTTTTTGTTCTTCACTTAAAGTTTGGGTGGCTTCTAATTTTTTTTAAAAGAAATAATTTGTTTTTCGGTTTGACTTAAAGTTTGGTGATGAATCCAGACATAAGTTGCTAACCAAAATAAAAGAAACAAAATGATGATTGTCATTGCTTTTAAGAAAAGTGGTTGGGTGGAAGTTTGGTTTTTGGTTTTCATAATTTATTTCCTTTCTAAAATAAGACTAAGTTTTCTTAACTTAGTCTTATTTTTTTATTTAAACTAAATTTTCAATTTTGGTGTTTAGAGTGGTGCCACTACCGCTAAGTGCGTTTCCATTTTTATCCACTAATTCATAGTCAAGAACTAAGGTTAATTGTGGATTTGTTGCTTGAACAAAATCGTTTTGTTCTAATTTAATTTGAATATTGATATTGCATTTGCCATCATTATCGTTAACCATTTGTTTGCGATTGGTGTCATCATAGAGTGTGTTATTATTTTTAACTTCTAAGTTAAAGAGTGATTCAGGATTTAAAAAAGTGTTATGAGTGTCATATTTTGGAGTTATTTTTAGATATAAAGGAACACTAATGTCGAATCCATTTGTTTTGAAAATGGCTTGATGATTGATAGTCACTGTGTGATGAAATTTATTTGGATTTAAATTAGGCATAGGTAAAGGGATAAGGGTTTTATCTTCATTATTACCGCTTACTCTATTTACTTCAAATAAAGGGGCATCATTTTTACTCATTAATTTAATGTTTTCTTGTCTTTGGCGTGAGAAATAATTTACAAGTGCAAGGCAAGAACTAATTGCAAAACAAGAACAAATTAAAATTGTCAGGACAATTATAATTTTGATATTTTGATTTTGGTTTGGTTTTTTCATGATTATTTACCTCCTAAGGTTGATTTAATGATATCAATTAAATTATTTATTCCTGTTGTTAACCAAGGGATTTGGTTTTGGTAATAAATAACGTTGACATGTAAAATAAAATATAAAACGATAGTTAAATTTATAAATGATTTTAATAAATTGCTTTTGTTGTTATTGGAAGTTGTTTGAGTTGGTTGTTTTTCTGGGGTGGTTGGTACTTTTACTACCATTGTTTTGCTTGGTGGACTTGATTTTGAATTTATTACTTTTTTATTTTTTAATTCGGTTGATTTTTTATTTGTTTTTTTGGTTTGTATTATTTTTTTGATCATGTTTTTTCTCCTTTGTATTAATTATTTATTTCTTTGTTACTTTCTAAATTGTTTTTTTCTTTTGGTTCGTTATTTGGAGTTGGGATAATTGAAAATGATTTTTTGGGTTTACTTTCTTTTTGTGTTTCATTTTTTTGATTGATTTGTGGCAATGGTACAAAATTAAAAAATATTTTTTTAATGATAAACATTAAAGCAGTTGTAAATAGAGCGCCAACTATAAAACCGATTGCGAAATTTAGATCATTCATTTTCATCCTCCTTGTTTATAATTGAATTAGATTGGTTTTTATTTGAATTTTTTCTTGCTTTTTTTTCTTTCCATTTCGCAACTTTAACTCTTTGTGCTTCTATTTGGGATTGGAGTTTTTCTTGATTTGCATTGATTTTATCTATTTTTTGTAATAATTGTTGTTCTAGGTATTCTTGTCTGGCACTTTTAATTTCTAAGTTTTGTAGTTTTTTGTTGGGGAAAAAAAAGCTACAACTAAATCTTTAATAAAAACAATAATATTTGTAATTAATTTAAAAATAGGTTTGAAACCAGAAACAATAAGAATAGTGAAAAGCGTTGTTTGCATTCCATCCATTCTTCGTTCAAGTATTTCGGTAGTGCTAAATCCTTTGGTATAATTTAGAATAAAATTGCTAATTGTTGTAACTATTGTTATAATAAACATCATTCACCGCCTTCACTTACCTTTATTCGTTTGTTTTCAGCTAATTTCTTTTTGTTTTTAAAAGTTTTATTGGGGCGGTCTAAATTAAGCCATTTGCCTTTGGGTTGGTGGTATTTGTTGATTTTTTTCTTGTTTTGGTAATTTCGTGATTTGAAATAAGTCCCACGGTATACTTCTGTCATTCCATCACTCATGTTAATTATTCTCCTTATTTTATTTTAATTTGAGTTTTTTAACTTCATCTTTAAGTGTTTTTGACACTTTAAAACTAACTGCGGTTGAGGCAGGGATTTTGAGTTTCTTACCTGTTTGGGGGTTTCTTCCTAAACGGGCTTTTCTTGATTTTAAGATGAATTTACCAAGTTGAGGTGATAAAACTACCTCTTCGTTGGATGTGATTGATTCAATTAAGGTATTTTCAAATGAATTGTAAAATTCTTCGGTTTTTGCAACTGAAGTTTTTAGTTGCTTTGCAACTTCTTTGATTAATTCTTTCTTAGTCATTGTTTTGTTGTCTCCTTTTTTTATAATATTTTTTTTATTAATTAAAGTTTTGATTATTTGGGCTAAATTATCTTTTTGTGAGTTGGTTGCATTAATTAAAAAATACTTGCAATTTTGGTGTTTACAATTTACATCATTACAGTATTTATGTTGATTTAAATAATTTTGACGCACATTTTCAAAATAAATTAGTGGTTTTTGTTCGATTAAGTCTAATTTATGATGGGGGATTGATTGTTTTCGGTGTAAGCCAATTTGGGGGTCAATATCTAGATAGAAAGTTAAATGAGGTTTGAGTAAATATTGATTAATAATTTTTGATGTTATTTCATCATCATAATCTATGAAATTACTATTGCTTTGATAAGCTAAAGTAGAATCATACCAACGGTCAACTATAACAAGATGGCCACTAAGTAGATTAGGTATTATTAATTCATCTTGGGTTTGGATCATGTTGGAAAAACTAAGAAAATATTTAGTTTTTGTACTTGTTTTTTTTGGTATAAAAACAAATTTCTTATTTCGTTTCCAATAGAACTACTTCCTAAACCTTGGTAAACTTTTACTTTTTGTCCTTTATTAATTAAAGATTTTTTTAATTTATTAATCAAAGTAGTTTTGCCGCTTCCATCTAGCCCTTCAAAAACTATTAATTTATTCCACATTTTAATTATTTCCTTTCGTATTTTTGATTAAATTAATATCTTTAAAAAAAATAAATTGTCTTTGGAATAAGGTATTTACAAAGATATTAGCTTTTTGAGAAAAACAATCAATTACTTTATCAATTCCTTGGACTTTGCCGTTTTTAATTTTATTGTTGAGCCTTTGGGATTCGATAGCATCATTTGTTAATAAGTAATATTCAAAACGCGTATCGAGTTTTTTTAGTTGTTGAGCTTCGATGATAGCTTGTTTGTAACGTTCACGGAGGCAAGTTTTAAAATTAAAAGCAACAATTCGTTTGTTTTGGGTAAACAATACTAAATCAAATTTGATATCAGGAATAAAAAATAAATATGTTTGGGGATATTGTTTGGTGATTCCACGATGTCGAAAATAAATTAAAATTAGATATTCGTTAATTTTACCACGCAGTACTTTTTGCTTTTGGGAAGTTGATTTGGTAATTTGAAAATAATGATTCAAACTTTGATGATTTAATTTCATATATTGATTAAAGGGATATTGAAAGTAATTATCAGGTTTAATGTGGGATAAAATTTTTTCTGAAATTAACATTAATTTTCCTCGATTCTTTGGATTTCTTTATCAAAATTAAAATTGCATTGGCCTAATTTACCTGCCCTATTTTTAGCAACAATAAATTGGGTAAAATCTTCTACAACGTTTGTAAATTGATTTTTTTCATAATAACTTTCGCGATGCAAAAAAATTACCATATCGGCATCTTGTTCAATTGAACCTGAATCTCTTAAATCTGAAAGATTAGGGATTTTATAGCGATAGATTACACGCGTGTTGGTTATTTACGTGCAGCCCCGCTCCAAACCGTACGAGCAAGTTTCCAAGCATACGGCTTTCCCATTCACAGCCTATTTCTAGGGTCTTCTAAATATCACTATTTAGTTGATTGATTATTCAGTAAGTTTGAAAGCTTAGAAGCTTTATCTGCTTCAGTTGGTTGCATTTGCATCAACCTCCTTTCTCCCGAATTGAATAATCCTGTGAATCTAACTTCTTCGCCTTGTACCTAGCTTTCTTAGGCTCCGTGTGAGGGCAATTATCTTGGTTATTCCAAACCAAGTTTTAATTCCTCCGACTACTAAAAGTCTCTTTTTCCTTGAACCCAGAGGCATTTTAATTTCCCCTGTTTGGGATGGTTTTTAGGAATCTCGAATTTCCGACATCATTATGCCTGATAGTTTTAGGTTCGCTTTCGTTGTTAAAGCTTGTGGCTAGACTAGAACACTTTGTTTCCGTCAACGATATCATGAAGGGTGCTATTTAAAGCGACATGTGATTATATATGAAGACAAATCTAATATCTTCATATCTTCCTTCATTTCAGGGATTTCAATAACTTGCCCTGACGTTATGAGATTACGATAATTTCCACGATTAGGGTTTTGCACCTTTTCCATGACTATCTTAGTCTTGCGAGAGCATCTTGGCTAGTTATTTCACCTCACTTCGCTTTTACGGTCTGCTGTAATCCGCCATTCTTTCGTTTGGCTGACCGACCGCATGACCTCACGGAATAATCAAGTCCGTGGCAATTGGCTAGATTGCTATAATGGTGCGTTTATTCGCGCCCAGATTCTCTCATTAAAGTTGCGCGGTTCATTTGGCTTAAAGCAATAATAGGAATTTGTAATTCCATCGCTAACTTTTTCAATTCACGAGTAATAATCCCAATTGCTTGATTTAAATTAAGAAATTGATCGTCTCTTAAAAGATGTAGATAATCAATGAAAATTATATCAAGTCCTTGGTGAAATTTTAATTGACGGCATTTTCTTTTAACTTCTTCTAGTTTGGTATTTCTGTCATCATCAATTAAAATATTTAATTCACTTAATTTTTCTTCTGTTTGCAATAATTGTAACTTTTCTTCACGAGTTAATTGTTGTTGTTCCATTTTTTTGATACTAATCTGAGATTCACAACTAATTAAACGTTTAATTAATTCTTCAGATGTCATTTCTAAACTAAAAATCAAAATATTATGTTTTTTAGGAATATTTTGAAAAACTTTAGCAATATTGACAGCCAAATTTAACATAAAAGCAGTTTTTCCCATTCCTGTTCTTGCGGCTAAAATATTTAATTGTCCTGGTTTAAAACCTCCAATTAAATCATCTATATTATTAAATCCTGTTTTAACTCCAACTAAATTATTTTTATTGTGGTTTTCCAAAATGTCTTTGATTACTTTAGAAACACAACTTTTTAAATCTTTAAACTTGGGAGTGAGTTTTTTTCTTAATTTTGCAGTATTTGTTTCTATTAATTCTAAAATCTCTTGTGGAGCTATTTTGCTTCTTGCAATTTGGGATAATTTAGCAATAATACCGCCAATTTCTCTTTTTAAAGATGTTTCTTTAATTAAATCAATGTATGTGTTTCTAAGTGCCGAGGAGAAGGCATCAAATCAGATAATTCATTTAAATAATTAATTCCTCCTATTTGTTTTAATAATTTTTCATTTTCTAAAATAGCACTTACTGAAGAATAATCAATTTCTTTATTATTTTGATGTAATATTTTCATGGCTTTAAAAATATTTTTATGATGAGGACTGTAAAAGTCAGTTTCTGTAATTTCATTAAAAACTAAAGAAATTGTTTCGGGGTTTAAAAGTAAAACCCCCAACAAAGCACGTTCTGCTTCAATCATCTTTCTAACTCCTTTTTTTAATTTGGGTATAAAAAATACCCCTTAAAAAAGGGGTTTAGTTTCTATATTGATTAAAAAGTTTTTACTTCTTTAATTGTACCGTCTGAGTTGTATGTGGTACCCTTGATTTTCTTCCCTGTTTGGGGATCGTACTCGTTGATGTAGTTGATTGTTTTACCGTCAGAGTTGTATGAGGTATCTTTGATTATATTCTCTGTTTGGGGATCGTACTCGCTGATGAAGTCAATTGTTTTGCCATCTTTATGAAACCAGGTTGTTTTAATAAAATTCCATGTATCAGGGGCATGTTCGTGAATACCACAAATTTTTTTACCATCAACATTATAATAAGTAGTTCTATTTTTTTGATAATTCATATTATTTATTTCCTTTTTATTATTTTTTTTAATTTATTAATTGCTTTGGTTTTGGTGGTTTCTACTTGCCTTGAAGATAAATGCAACATTTTGCCTATATTTTTGTTGGAATACTCAATTTGAGGGTATTGGTTTTGGTTTTTTAAAGGAATCCCAAAACTTAATCTAATAATTTCAAATTCTTGTTTGTTTAAAATGGATTTAATTTTTTGAATAAACAATTCGTGATTAACTTGGGTTAACCAAATTTGATGAGGGTTTAGATTGTTGATATTAATAGTTTGAGGTTGGGTTTCTTCAAAAGGAATATTACTTACTTGTTTTTCTTTCCGAAAAACATGTAAGGAAGTAGAAGTAGCTTGTAGACCTCTAATAAGTTCTGTGATTTTACCTTTAATTGTTGGGGTAGCATAGACAATAAAATCACATCCTAAATCTTGATAATTATTTAAAGCTTTGATTAAACCTAAAATTCCTTCTTGGTATAAATCCTCTCTTTGAAGTGCTTTAGGGAAATATTTAAATTGTTTAACTATTTTTTTTACTAATGGTAAATGCATTTCGATTAATTGATCGCGAATTGCTAAATTCTTTTTATTTTTTAAAAAATCTTTAAATAATTTTTGTCTTAACATTTTATTCCTTCCTAAAAATATTTTTAGAAAGATAGAATTATTTTTTAGTCTTGAAAAGAAAAAAAGACTAACTTAATAGTTAGTCTTAAAGAATTTTTAAAAAGTAAAAAGTTGTCCAAAGTTTTGGAACACCTCATTATAAACAAAATATTTATATTTTATACTTAATTTAATAATTTTTCTATCTCTTCTTTAGTAATAGTTTCTTTTTCTAATAATAAATTAGTTATTTTATCTAATAAAGATTTATTTTCTTTGATAACTTTTTGACATTCAAGATAACATTGATCTATTATTTTTTTAATTTCTGTATCAATAGATTTTTTATCAGAAAAATCAGAATCTTGAGAAACGCCTAAATCACTCATTCCATATTTAGTAACCATTAAACTAGCTATTTTAGTAGCTTGTTTAAAATCATCATAAGCTCCACTAGAAACATCGTCAAAAACTAATTCTTCAGCTACTCTACCGCCTAAATAAGAAATAATATTCGCTAACATTCTTTTTTTAGAAGAAAAGAAAGTTTCTTTTTCAGGTAACATAAGATTATAACCACCATATGAACCTCTTGGAATAATAGTAATTTTTTGAACTTTTTGAGCGTGTTCTAATTTTAAACCAACGACTGCGTGTCCCGCTTCATGGTAAGCAACCATTTTTCTTTCTTCTTCTGTATATTTAATTGATTTTTTAGCTGGACCCATAAGTACTCTATCAATCGCTTCTCCTAATTCTTCCATTGTAATCATTTCTTTTTGATTTCTGACTGTTAAAATAGAAGCTTCATTTAAAACAGCTTCTAATTGAGCTCCACTCATGCCTGGAGTTTGTTTCGCTAATTGATGAAAATCAATATCAGGAGAAATGTTTTTATTACGAACATGAACTTTTAAAATAGCTTCTCTAGCTTTAACATCAGGTAGACCAACTAAAAATTTACGATCGAATCTTCCTGGTCTTAATAAAGCTGAATCTAACATATCCGCTCTATTAGTGGCTCCGATGATAATGATTCCTTGAGATTGTGAGAAACCATCCATTTCGGTTAAAAGTTGGTTGAGGGTTTGATCTGCTTCTCGATTGCCACCACTATTGCCGCCGCCTCTTTTACCACCTAAAACATCAATTTCGTCAATAAAAAGTACACAAGGAGCATTATACTTAGCTTCTTTAAATAATTTTCTTACTCTAGAAGCTCCAACACCAACATACATTTCCACAAATTCAGAACCAGATACCGCATAAAAAGGAACGTTAGCTTCTCCAGCTAAAGCTTTCACGAGTAAAGTTTTACCTGTTCCTGGAGGACCTTCTAATAAAATTCCTTTAGGTATTTTAGCTCCTATAGAAATGTATTTTTGAGGTTTTTTTAAAAAATCAATTAATTCTTTCATCTCTTCTTTTTCCTCTTCATTACCAGCGACATCTTTGAAAGTAAAACGAGATTTTTGTTTGGATGAAACTAAGGGATTGGAATTAAGTTTACCTTTTTCACGCTGAATAGCAAAAATAATATAAATAGAAAATATCAAACTAGAAAATAAATTAATTTTATCAAAACAAAATTCTAAAATATCTAAAATCCAATTAAGGGGTCTAAAATCCCACCATTGATAAAATACTTTATTTCTAGGTATTAATTCGAAAGATATCTCATCTTTGGTATTTTTAACAATATCTGAATAAAATATTTCGTTATTTTTAGTTTTTAATTCTATTTTATAAATTTGTCTTATTTGATAAAACGGTTTATCTGGTAAAAACATTGTTTTATATCTACTATATTTAACACTTTCACTAATATCGCTACGCGCTATTTTAGAAATCATTTCTGATTCTGAAATATTTTTTCCTTCTGGTTTGAATTTTCCAAATGAAGTAAAATTTAAAATTATTAATAAAATTATAATAATAAACAATGATTTGAATATATTTTTTTTTAACAAAAACAACATAATTTATTTTCTTTCCTATTTTTTGTAATTTTTTTATTAAAGTCATTTTTTAAAATAAAAATTCCATAATAGTTGTTGCATTTTTTTAATAAGCTTCGCTAAGGAAATCATAAGGTTGAGATCTAAAACCAAAAATTCCATAATATTTGTTAAATGAAGTTGTTGCATTTTTTAAAAAACGAATTTGTTTTTGTTGATATAATGGAATTATAAATAATTTTTGATAAACTTTTGATTCTAATTCTGGTATTTTGTTTTTTTCTTCTTCACTTAATCGGAATGTTTTATTTTGAAAATTTCGGTTTCTTGTTGCTTGTTCTTCTTGAGATATAAACATTTCTGGTTTCCGACCTGTTGCTGAAATATTCATATCTGCATCTGTTTCATTCAAACGATATATAATTTTAATTTTATGATCATCTAAAATAATATTTTTTTCTATTTGGTTTTTCAAATCGCCAATCAATTTTTCATTTGTAAAAATTCCATCTCGAGTCGATAAAATTAACTCAATATCTCCTGTAGAATTTGTTTCTTGGATATATTTTTGAAAAAACTTTTTTGCTATCTCAATGTCATAACCTAAATTATTTTTTAACTCCATAATTTTTTGTTCTATATTTTCATTATTTTCATTTAAACTTAATAAATCATTTTTTAATATTTCATTAATATTTTTTTGGTGAATTTCAGTTTCATTATAAGCTTTAATAGAAGTCTTTTTATCGCAATATAAATCATTCATATAATCTAATGTAGGATGCAAAAATATATCATCAGTAAGTGATTTTCTATCAATTCCATAAAATAAAGATTTTTTTAAATTTATATTCTCAACTCTTTGACCTTTTAATTCAAGAACTAAAGAATAAGTTTCTGGCTTACAAAATAAATCACTTTTAAATTTATTTTTAAATTCATCATTAATTAAAGATTTATTGTCTATCGCTAAAAAACTAATTTTTCCTTCTTCAAATAATTCTTTTTCTCTATCAGCATTTCCTTGATTATTTTCAATCAAAATTTCAATTTTTTTATAAGAATTATTTTGATCTTGTGCGAAATAATTTGGATTTTGTTCAAAAATCCATTTAGAACTATTATAACCGATTTTAACTACATAACTACCATAAGAAATAAAAGGATGTTCTTTAGTCCCGTATTTGATTTCTTGAATTACTCCTGATTCATCTTTCACCAAAGATTTTTCAAAACATGTTTTTTCTAAAAGCAAAATTTTATCTAATTTTTTAATAACATCAAATAAACTTTTTTCTTCGTTAAATAATATTTTAAATTGATAATTTGAGTTCGGAATAATACTTATTTCTGAAAAATCTATATTTTCTCTAAAATCATCAAAATTTGAATAATAAAAATCAAAAGCATATTTAATTGTTTGGGCGTCAATAGAAGTGCCGTTTTCAAATTTTGCATCTTGCCTTAATTCAAAAGTAAAAGCCTTACTTTTTTTATTAAAAGAATCTTCATATCCATTATAATTACCTATACATTGATTGAAATTATCATTTCCTTCTGCTTGTATATTTTTAATCAAATGAAAATTAAATTTTCTCTGTATTTTATGTGCATCTTTATGAATAATTGTCTTTTTTTGTTCTTCGTTATAATTATTTAATTCTGTTTCATCTGCTAATTCTTTAAAAAAGGGACTTATCAAACAATATTGCGATAAAAATTCTTGAGAATCAGGATAACAACTAAACCCCCAATTTTTATTAGGGAACAATTGACCTATTTCGTTTGGAACAAGATAAATAAAGTTATCGTTGTTATCGTTGTTAATTTCATTTATTTCTTTTGAATCTGTATTTCTATTGTTTTGGTTTCTGTCTGAATCCGGTTTAGAATTTTTGAAATAACAATATATTCCTCCCAACAACAACATTAATATGGCGCTGGTGCCAACAATTAATAATATTTTTTTATGTTTCAAACAATAATCTTTTAAATTCATTTTTTGAACAAATCCTCTCTTTTTTTATTTAATAATTATAAAAATTATAAAAAAAATAACCTTATCGCCCTCCTTAATTATTATTTTATTTATTCTTTAAAGCTTAAATAGCAAATATTTAAATTAACTTTTTTCAAATTAAAAAATAATTTAAACTTTGCTATTAACTATAATTATACACCAAAAAAAAAAAAAAAACAAGTTTTTCGCTTGAAAAAAATTCCAAATACTTAAAAAAGCGCGTAATTTATTTGATTTTTTTAGGTTGAAATAAAAAAATAACTCGGAAGTTAAACTTAATTGTTCTTTTATTGGATTTTATTAAGTGAACTTATAAATTCCGATGTTTTTTCTATTTTTTAGCTTTTTTTATCATCATTTTATAACGCTTAAAAAATTAATTTTTAATATTTTTACTTGGTTTTTTGCATTCATATCAAATTTAAAAAAAGACACTTTTTTAAATCTTTTTTTAAATAACATTATTACAATAAATTTATTTTTTTAATCTTTAATTTGTTTAGCAAAATAAAATGCAAAAAAATTGTTTATTGGTTTTTTATTTTGTTCTAAATTAAATGTAATTATGATATAATAAGAGTAATAATGTATATTTTTAAAATATAATTCTTAGAAAATTGAAAAATATAATAATTTCAATAAAAAAAATAAAGTTAAAGGTGAATTTATGTTTTTTTACAATAAATTATTATCTTTATTTAAAAAAACAAGAAAAAAATGACTTTTTTACAAGAATTAAAAAAAGAAATTATACAGATAAAGCCAACAACAGTAAATACAATACATAAAAATAATTTAAATAATAATGAACAAATATTAAAAAATGAGTTTGAATTAAGCAAAAAAATAATTATAAAAAATACTTAAACATATTTATTGCGCTTGATGAAAAGATTAAAAACCTAGAGGAACAAAAAAAATATTTTACAACAAAACTATCTAAAAGAAGTTAAAATAAAAGATTTTTTCAATAAAGAAAAAACTCTTCAACAAATATAAAATAAAGATAAAATAAATAATTTAATAAAAATTTTTCAAAAGGAAATGGAATATACCAAAAAGCAAAATCATAAAAAAAAAAAAAATACAACTTGAAACGCAATTAACTAATAAAAATAAAATGTCATACTTCGATATAAAAAATTATTAATAAATCTTGAAGAACAAAAAAATCAATTAAAAGAAAAAAATAATTCTGATAATCAATTGTTAAAACAAAAATTTTATACTACAGATTTTAAATTAAATCAAAAAAATAAAAACTTTCAAAAACAATTAGATTTAAAATTAAAACAATTAGAAATTGACAAAATTAATAATTTAGCTAATATTGAAAATATATATAATTACAAAATAGATTTATATCAAAAAAATATTAATAAATTTCATAAAATATACCAAATCAAATTAAATAGGCATGATCGAGTTTTTGATTTTATTAAAGATAATTATGAAAAAGACAAAATTAAAATTAAATTACAAAAAGAGAGTTTTTTTATAAAGTAAGACCTATTACTTTTTTAAATTTGCCCATTTTTAATTTTTTTTTACAACCTTTTAACTTAGATATACAAAAGAAAAAAAATAAACTTTATTATCGAAATCAAGAAAATGAATTATCTTATTTAAAAGAAATAACTTTATGGAAAAAAAAATATAATTTTATTAACATCAATCACCGCAAAATAATTAATAAATTACATTTAGAAAAAGAAAAACAAGAATAAATTTATCAAAAATATCAAAAAATTTTAACAAAACAATATTATTATCAAGAACAAAAAATTAAATATTTATTTGTTCAAAAAATAAATGACATTAAATTGCAAATTCAAATTATTCGCAATTTACATTTACGCGATAAAGGTATTTTTGATAATGAAAAAGATTATCAAACAACTTTTTTTGCTTATCATAAGATTATTTTAAATTTGAAACTCGAAAATAATTCTATTCAAAGTGATTATTATTATGATTGGTTTCACAATAAAACAGCTTTTGAATTTAAAAATAAAAGTATTATTTTGCAACTAAAGTTAGAAAAAATAAAAGTCCATTTTAACGATTTAAATAAAATAATGGATTTAAAAAAAGAAATTAGTTTTTTAGAAAATAACATTAACAAATATAAATCATTGCAACAAGATAATTTAAATATTTATAAATTCAATGAGATAAAAAAAAATAATTTTTTTTTAAAAGATATAAGTTTACACAAAATATATATTAATTATCTTTCCAAAAAACAAATTTTCGAAGAAATACAACTTTTAATAACATTATCAGATTCTATAAAACAAACAGAATTAACAAACAGCCAAAATATTATTATTTTAGAACAATTAAAACAGAAAAATAGTTCTTTTGCAGCTTCTTTTAGTGCAAAAAAAATGCCTTTTAAAAAAAAATATAATACATGAATTTAAATATTTGATTAATAATAATTGGATTCCAATTATAGAAAATTGTACTATTCCTTTTTTTAAACAACTTTTTATTTTGTAAAATTCTTTAAGGCGAAAAATTAATTTAGTTTTTTTTATTCTTAAAAGATTTCAATAATTTCATCTTTTATAAAAAATCTCAAAACAAAAAATAAATATATTTTCGAATATTCTTGATATTTTTTTATTTAATTTTTATATAATAACTATAATATTTGATATTAGTAAATAAAAAAACAAACAAACAAAAATTAACAAAAAAATAATTTTTGACTGCTCTAATTTTTAAAAATAAAAATCAACTTAAAAATGAATTAATAATAATTAAAAATCACAATTAATCACTTTGAGTTTTAATGCCTTTTTCTTTGTTGAAATCTATATATAATGTATAAAGAAAAAAGAATTATTTATTTTTTATTAATAAATAATTCTATTTTAATTTTAATAATATGTTTCATTTAGATATCGTTAATTATAAACAAAATATTTATATTTTATACTTAATTTAATAATTTTTCTATCTCTTCTTTAGTAATAGTTTCTTTTTCTAATAATAAATTAGTTATTTTATCTAATAAAGATTTATTTTCTTTGATAACTTTTTGACATTCAAGATAACATTGATCTATTATTTTTTTAATTTCTGTATCAATAGATTTTTTATCAGAAAAATCAGAATCTTGAGAAACGCCTAAATCACTCATTCCATATTTAGTAACCATTAAACTAGCTATTTTAGTAGCTTGTTTAAAATCATCATAAGCTCCACTAGAAACATCGTCAAAAACTAATTCTTCAGCTACTCTACCGCCTAAATAAGAAATAATATTCGCTAACATTCTTTTTTTAGAAGAAAAGAAAGTTTCTTTTTCAGGTAACATAAGATTATAACCACCATATGAACCTCTTGGAATAATAGTAATTTTTTGAACTTTTTGAGCGTGTTCTAATTTTAAACCAACGACTGCGTGTCCCGCTTCATGGTAAGCAACCATTTTTCTTTCTTCTTCTGTATATTTAATTGATTTTTTAGCTGGACCCATTAAAACTCTATCTATTGCTTCTTCTAATTCTTCCATAGTAATCATTTCTTTTTGATTTCTGACTGTTAAAATAGAAGCTTCATTTAAAACAGCTTCTAATTGAGCGCCGCTCATA
Source organism: Mulberry dwarf phytoplasma (assembly GCF_056504655.1). Taxonomy (NCBI): domain Bacteria; kingdom Bacillati; phylum Mycoplasmatota; class Mollicutes; order Acholeplasmatales; family Acholeplasmataceae; genus Candidatus Phytoplasma; species Mulberry dwarf phytoplasma. The sequence goes on from NZ_CM151418.1 coordinate 745,517, forward strand.
CCTGGAGTTTGTTTCGCTAATTGATGAAAATCAATATCAGGAGAAATGTTTTTATTACGAACATGAACTTTTAAAATAGCTTCTCTAGCTTTAACATTAGGTAGACCAACTATAAATTTACGATCGAATCTTCCTGGTCTTAATAAAGCAGGATCAAGCATATCCGCTCTATTAGTGGCTCCGATGATAATGATTCCTTGAGATTGTGAGAAACCATCCATTTCAATTAAAAGTTGGTTGAGGGTTTGATCTGCTTCTCGATTGCCGCCACTATTGCCGCCGCCTCTTTTACTGCCTAAAACATCAATTTCGTCAATAAAAAGTACACAAGGAGCATTATACTTAGCTTCTTTAAATAATTTTCTTACTCTAGAAGCTCCAACACCAACATACATTTCCACAAATTCAGAACCAGATACCGCATAAAAAGGAACGTTAGCTTCTCCAGCTAAAGCTTTCACGAGTAAAGTTTTACCTGTTCCTGGAGGACCTTCTAATAAAATTCCTTTAGGTATTTTAGCTCCTATAGAAGTATATTTTTGAGGTTTTTTTAAGAAATCAATTAATTCTTTCATTTCTTCTTTTTCTTCTTCGTTACCTGCTACATCTTTAAAGGTTAATAAAGTAGTAAGTGAAGAGGCATATTTTTTATATTTAGGAGGCAAGACATCTTTTATTGATAAAACTATATAAAATAAAAAAACTATAGAACTAATATCACTAAAAAAATTCAACATCAAACTTAAAGGACTCAATTTAGGTCTAAAATCATAAGGAATAAATTTATCATTTTGTTCCAAAAACTCCAATACTCTCATATACATACTAATATCTACAAAAGAATAATAATATTTAGCATTATTTTCTTCAATTTCTATTTTTTTACAAGAATTTTTTCTTAAAACGCTGTCTCCTACTTCATATATATTTATTTTTTGGATATTATTTTCTTTGCTTCTAATTTTTTGAAAAATTTCAAAATTATTTAATAATTTACCACGATTATAATATTCTTGAAACCACTCTAAAACTAAACAAATTAAACACAAAAAAACAAATGACAAAATAACAATCATTATTTTATTATGTTTTAAATTCATAATTTGTCCTTTCTGTAAATGGCTATCATATAGTTTGGATAAGATATTTTTTATCTTAATTTTATATTTATAAATTTATAATTTTTTATCTTTTATGAATGCTTTTGATGATATTAGAATTATTCTTTATTATTCAGTTTCAACTGTTTGAGTATTGCCTGTCACATTTTTTATGATGTTTTTATTTAGCACTTTTTCTATATTTTCTTTTACTGTATTAGTAATTTGTAAAAAATCCGTTATTTTTTCGTTTTCGGATAAATTATTATGATGTTTTTGTACAAAATCTTTTAATTCTTTTAATTGTTTAATTGCTTCGGAAAAATAACCTTCTTGAATTTTACAATTATGTTTAGATCCCGTTAATTCTTCTAAACAGATTTCTTCATTCAGCATTTCTTTAGTTTTTTCTTGGGCGCTTTTATCTAACTCTTTAAGATAATTTACTTTGCATTGTTCTTGTGTCACTAATTTTATTTTATAAGCTTTTTCATCCCCATTTAATAATTCTATTTCCAAACTTAATAATTCTAATTCTTTAACGGTTAAAACATTTTATAATGTTGAGGTGTTCCATTTTTTTAGACACTTTTTTATTTCAAAATTACTCTTTAAGACTTAAAATTAAATAGATAATTTCATATCTTTTCAAACTAACAAATAATTTTATTAAACTTAAAAAGTGTCTAAAAAAATGGAACACCTCAATCATCTGGTAATTGAAATGTTTTGAAATTGGATAAATCTTGACCTTGATATAAAAATCTAATTTTGGATCTTTTAAATTTTGTTCTGATTGAAAATTTTTATCTATTTGTTCTTGTTGTTGCTGTATTTCTTCCAAATTTTCGTCATTTTGTTGTATTTCTTGTTTGATATTCCTAATCTCTTCTTTGAGATTTTTCATTTGCTCCTCTTTTGTAGTATTTGTTTTAACAGATACATTTGCAGACATACTTGGAGTAGTTGAAGTATCATTTTCTGCTTTAATATATTTAAAATAAATAAAAAAGCTAAGTACAATTACAACAATTATTGTAATTAACAATTGTATAAAATGTTTTTTATATTTTTTTAAAAATGCTGTATTCATTTTTGGTACTTTTCTCCTTTATAATGGTAATTCCTTGACGGATATGCTAACTTTTTTATTTATTTATAAAAATATCTTTTGCAAATAATAATTTTATATTTAAGTAATTAAAAATATTTTATTATATAAATTTGTAAAATAGTTATGTTTTTATTTTTTAACTAATAGTTATTTATAGAAGTTAGCAAAAATAATAACTATTACTATAATTTTATCACAAAAAAAACAATTTTTTTGCTCACTAATCTGTATATCATGAGTTTTTTCCTTGTAATTTTGTATATAAAAAAAAGAGACTTAAAAAGTCTCTTTTTGGGATTATTTGATTTTAATGTTAAATTATTTAATTATTTTTTGTCACTAATTTATCAATTTCTTCTTTGGTAATTGTTTCTTGTTCTAACAATAAATTAGTTATTTTATCAAGCAAGGATTTATTTTGGGAAATAATTTCTTTGGCTTGTAAATAACAATTATCAATTATTTTTTTAATTTCTTTATCAATTAATATTTTATCAGAAAACTCTGAATCTTGGCTTACTCCAAGGTCGCTCATTCCATATTTAGTAACCATCATTTTAGCAATATTGGTAGCTTGTCTAAAATCATCATAAGCTCCAGAAGAAATATCATCAAAGATTAATTCTTCCGCTACCCTTCCTCCTAAATAAGATGTAATTTGGGCAAGCATACGTTTTTTAGAAGAAAAGAAAGTTTCTTTTTCTGGCATCATCAAATTATAACCGCCTGAATTGCCACGCGGAATAATAGTTATCTTTTGCACCTTTTGAGCATGTTCCAACTTAAGTCCTATAATTGCATGTCCTGCTTCGTGATAAGCTACCATTTTTCTTTCTTCTTGGTTGTATTTAATTGATTTTTTGGCAGGGCCCATTAAAACGCGGTCAATTGCTTCTTCTAATTCTTCCAAAGTAATTAAATCTTTATTATTTCTTACAGCCAAAATTGAGGATTCATTAAGAACAGCTGCAAGTTGGGCTCCACTCATGCCTGGAGTTTGTTTGGCAATTTGCAAAAAATCAACACTTTTAGCTATTTGTTTATTTCTGGCATGCACTTTTAAAATAGCTTCGCGAGCTTTAAGATCAGGTAAGCCAACTGTAAATTGTCTATCAAAACGCCCTGAACGCAACAATGCAGCATCTAGAACGTCTATTCTATTAGTAGCTGCAATTACAATAACTCCCAATGATTTAGTAAAACCGTCCATTTCGGTAAGTAATTGATTTAAGGTTTGTTCGTTTTTACTGTCAAAGCCACCACGTTTTTTACCTAAAGTATCTATTTCATCAATAAACAATACACAAGGAGCATTATTTCTTACTTCTTTAAATAAAGTTTGTAATTTTTTAGCTCCTAATCCTACTAAAATACCATCAAATTCAGAACCAGATACTGCATAAAAAGGCACTCCTGCTTCTCCTGCAAGAGCTTTTGCAAGTAAGGTTTTTCCTGTTCCTGGAGGACCTGAAAGAATAACTCCTTTAGGAATTGATGCTCCCATCTTTTCATATTTTTGAGGATATTTTAAAAAATCAATTAATTCTTTTAATTCTTCTTTTTCTTCTTCATTGCCTGCTACATCTTGAAAAGTAAATAAAGATTTTTGCTTAATAGATATTTTAGGATTTTTATTTAATTTTCCGGATGTTTGTTTAATGTTAGAAATAATATAAAATAAAAAAATAGATGGATAGATACTAGAAACTGTACTTAAAGCTAAATTATTAAAATCTAGCACTTTATAAAATATTGTTTCATAAAGATTTTTTGTTTCATGTGGAGCTTTAGTAGGTTTGTAATGATTTATAATTTTAAGAGAAATAGAAATAAGCAAAAGGATAAAAAAGATTTTAGTAAGCGAAAGGTTATTTATTTTATTTTTAATTTTTTGAATATACCGTAACATATTAATTTGTAAAAATACTCCTTTTAATCTCAATAAATTTTATATTGGTACTTTAATAAGTAAACTTATAATTAATATGAATATGTATAAACAAATTTATCTTTTTCCAAAACATCATGCTTTATTTTTTTTATTAATTTATTATTATCATATTCAAAATAATATTCAAAATTTTTTGCTATTTCTAATGTCTGAGGGTCATAACATGTTTGTTTGATACGTATTAATTTATCATTTTGATATTCAAATGTTTTTAATGTTAATAATGATGAATCTTTATCTGAATTTAAGAATTTCTCTTCTATCAATTTATTATTGTTATCATATTGATAAATATATTTACCTTCTAATTTACTTTGATTTTCTTTATGGTCTACTGAATACCACTCTTTAGAAGCTAATAATTGATTGTTATTATAATAGAAAAGGTTTTTTTCATATTTATCATAATTTGATGTTTTTGTTTCTTCATTATAACCATATTTATATAACTCTTTTAACAAATTATTTTCATATTTAAATATTTTTTCTTCATTATCGTTGTCAATTTCTTTATTTAATATTGTTTTTACAAGGTTATTATTTTGATCATACTCATATAAAGTTTGATTTTCTAATTTTTCCTCACTTTGTTCATTTTCTTTAAAATACTGCAATCTTTTAATTAAATTACCTTTATTATCATAATCATATTTAACAATGCATTTAGGATTGTTGGGTGAATTATATATTTGTACACGAGTTTTTTTATTTTCATTATGTTTTAACTTAGTAAATAATACAGGTTTTATATTTATATTAGTATCTTTATTATTTGTGTTTTTTATATAAAGAAAAAGTCCCAAAAGAGTCAAAAGACATATTATAAATAAAATAAAAAATACTTTAAGAACTCTTTTTTTAGATCTATTTTTTAAAATATTATCCATTTATGATATTGCACCTTTCTATTTTAAGTTTAAAATAATAGTCATCTATAATACTTTAATAAAAAATAACTATTAACATCATTTTATCACAAAAAAAAAAAAAAACAATTTTTTTGCTCACTAATCTGTATATCATGAGTTTTTTCCTTGTAATTTTGTATATAAAAAAAAGAGACTTAAAAAGTCTCTTCTTAAATTAATTAAAAAAATATAAAATATTTAATTTTTGTTTGATTGTTACTTTATTACTGGGTCTTTATTACTATTATTATCAAATTGATCTAATAAAGTTTGAATATCTTTTTCATTTAAAGTTTCTTTTTTCATCAATTGTAATACTATTTCATCTAATAAAGCTTTATTTTCTTTAATAATAGTAAGAGCTTGTTGTGAGGTGTTCCAAAACTTTGGACAACTTTTTACTTTTTGTTTAATTTATATTTTTAAAATATTTCAAAACTTTCCCAGCTTAAAATTGAGCCGTCTTCGTTGTAGTGTATTATGGTTATTAGCTTTCCTTCATCATTAAAAAATTCTTCACAAGCTAGGTTTCTGTTTGTGTAGTAGTGTCTTTTATTTTTAACACACTCAACATTTGAAATTTGAAATTTCATTTTTTTACCTCCGATTTAACAAAACTTATAAAAGCCTTGTTTTGGGTTTTGTAATGTTTAAATAAAATCAAAATATGGGATTTTTTTAATTTTATTCGTAAGAGTTCTAGTTTTTTGCAAATAATTATATCTTTTATTTTTAATTTTTGAGCCAATATTATGGTTTTTTTTGCTAACGTTTCGTACCATTGTCTGGTTTTGGGGGTTAAAATAGTATTTTTTGCTTGGTTTTTGTAATCTTTTATATAGCTTGTAATTACCCACCAATTATCCGAATTGGTTTCGTGTTCGAGGTTTAAATCGAAATATTTGTCTTCTAAATCGTCGAGTTGTTTTTGAGTTAATTTTTTTTTGATTTTTTGCATTTTTTTTCTTTCTTTTCTCCTTTTTAATAATTTATAAATAATTTGGTCGTATAATATTTAATTTTGTTATGGTGCCATTTTAGTGGTTCTCAAAGGATTTAAATATATCAGATTGTGAAAAAAATGGAGATTACGAAGTGTGGGGTGGAGGTATAAAACCAAAAGGATCTTATAACAAATCTAATACTCCTGAAAATACTATAACTATAACTAGTGTAGGTAGTTGTGGTTATATTCATTTCCATACTAAACCTTTTTGGGCTGCTCAAAATTTACAAATTTTAAAATCTAAAGATGATTCTTTTAATGTTTTGTATTTCTATTTTTATTTAAAACAAAAAGAAAACGAAATTCAAAAAAATTTAAAACAAGGGCACATTCCCAATTTCACCCAAAAGCTAATAAAAAAAATAAAAATAACTCTTCCCCCATTAGAAACACAAAATGAAATAGCCACTTTTTTAAATAAAACCTTAAAACAAATAGAAGAAAAAACAAATTTACTCAATTCTTTAATGAAAGATTTATTAAATAAAACTGATGAACAAAAACAATATTTATTTAATAAATTATTATTTTAACTTACAAGCCTTTTAATTAATACCTTTAAACCCCAGACTCTTTTTACAAAGGGTCTTTTTATTTGTCATTAAATAAATATAGCATAACAAAACAATAAAACAACAAAATAAACAAATTACCTTGAATATTTCTAATAATTCATGTTATAATAAAGTAAATTACTAAAAATTATATACTATTTATGCAAAAAAACTTTTTACCAATTCTTCAATAAAAAAATCAAAATATGTAGAAAATAAGAGGCATTTTATAATAAAAATGTTATAATAAAGCTGTAAATGCAAACAATGGAGGCAAACATGTATCACATTCCAATAGGAATCTCAGGAAGACACACTCACCTATCACAAGAAACATTAGATATTTTATTCGGTCAAAAAAATTATCAACTCACTTTTTTCAAACCCCTCAAACAAACAGGACAATTTGCAGCCCAAGAAAAAATTGATGTTATGAGTCCATCAGGAAAAATTCTTCCACAAGTTCGGATTTTAGGACCCACAAGAACTTTTGACCAAATAGAAATTAGTCAAAGCGATGCTTTAAGACACGGATTTACAGCTCCTGTTAGATCTTCAGGCGATATTAAAGGTTCAGGCAAAGCCACTTTAATAGGTCTCAAAGGTCAAGTAGACATTGAAGAAGGTGTTATTATTGCCAACAGACATATTCATTTATCTACCCAAGATGCAAAAAATTTTGGCATTACTGACAAACAAATGGTAAGTATTGAAATTGAAGGCACTAAACCTGGCATCTTAAAACAAGTTTTGTGCAGAGTACACCCCGATTTTAAACTTGAATGCCACTTAGATACCGATGACGGCAGTGCTTTTTTACTTAAAAATGGCGATACTGTTAAATTACTGAAATAAATCATTAAAAGTAAAAAAATAAATAATTTTGTCAACTGAAATTCTTGCGTTATAAGGATCTTGCAACTCACCCCAAAGACCTTATAACCTATATTTATTTTCACCCCTTAGCAAAACTAACAATATAACTAACAATTATTTTATTTTTTTATTGAACGAAAGACATAAATTTCCTTTCATTTGTGTCTTTCGCTCAATAAAAACTCTTCTTAAAAACGCAAACAACAAGAAGGAGGTAAAACGGATAAGGATAAAAATTACAAAAACTCAATAAACTTAATTAAAAATTATCCTCAATAAAATCAATGCAAACAACCAATCCATCTTTTAAAAAGTTTCTCAGATCTGAAGTTTTTCGTGACCCTATCTACGGTTATATTTATCTGGAATACGAATTGATTGAAAAATTAATTGATACTTCCGTTTTCCAAAGATTAAGACGTATAAAACAATTAAGCGGCGCTAACATCGTCTTTCATGGAGCAGAACAATCTCGTTTTACACACAGTTTAGGTGTTTATGAACTTGCAAGACGGTTTTTAAAAATTACAAATATTAAAAAACACTTTTCTGAAACCCAAAAATTAATTTTACTAGTATCTTCTTTGTTACATGATATTGGACACGGTGCTTATTCTCATTCTTTTGAAACCTTATTTGACGTAAACCACGAAACGCAAAGTGCACGCATCATCAAGCATAACAAAGAAATTGGAGCTTTATTAGATCAAATAAGCCCTGATTTCAAAAACGATGTAGCTAGTGTGATTGAAAAAACAAAGAAATTTCCCTTAATAGAACAAATTTTAACTAGTCAAATTGATATTGACAGACTAGATTATTTAGAACGAGATTCTTATTTTACAGGTGCCACTTATGGGCATATCGATTTAGAACGTTTAATGCGTAGCATGATAATTGAGCCTCATCCTAGCAAAAATAACGAAAAATGTATTGCCTTTAGACAAAGTGGTGTTTTTGCTATTGAAAATTATTTAATTAACCGCTATCATATGTTCTGGCAAGTTTATTATCATCCCAAAGTAAGAGCTTATAGCGCTATTTTAGAAAAAATTTGTAAACGTTTATGTGATTTATTACAAAATAACTATCCTTTAGACCCATACATCCAACCTTTTTACAATTTTGTAAACAATCAAACTGACCTAGACAAATACTTAGCAATTGATGATTATTATATGAACGGTTTAATCCTACATCTTAAAAATAGTAAGGATACCATTTTAAAAAATTTATGTAATGATTTTCTCAATAGACGTATTTGGCACATTTTAGATGATAACGACCAAAACCAAGAACAAATTGCACACATTAAGCAACAATATCACAACCAAAACCGCGATTATATTAAATATTATACTTCAAGTAATGCTGCTTTTCAAAATGCTTATTCCGAAAGTAAGCCTAAATTTGAAACCAAAATTTTAATTAAATCTAAGGGAGGACTCAAAAGTCTGAAAGAAGAATCCCCCATTATTAAAAGTTTAATCAAAAGTAGTCCTAAACAAGATAATAAATTTTTTTATCGCCCTTTATAAATCCAAAACTTCCCCTATAAACCCCTCCCAAACAACTTCCCCAATTCTCAACTAACAACAAATCCCAAAAGCCAACATCCATATCAATTTTATTTAAGGAAATCAAATGCATCATACAACCAAAAAAAAATACGGTCAAAATTTTTTAACAGATGTTAATTTATTAAACAAAATTGTAACTAAGGCTTCCATCACAGACAAAAATGTTTTAGAAATTGGACCTGGCAAAGGTGCTTTAACCAAAATTATTGTCCCTCAAGCTAAACATGTTTTAGCCTATGAAATTGATGCTACTCTCAAACCTTTTTTAAATTTTGAAAATCATAACAATGTTAATATCATTTATGATGATTTTTTAAAAAGAGATTTATTAAAAGATTTTGATCATTATTTTAGTCCTAACTCTCAATTAAGTTTAATTGGTAACTTACCTTATTATATTACCTCACCTATTCTTTTTAAAATTATTGACACTCCCCAAATTAATGATGCTACTATTATGATTCAAAAAGAAGTAGGAATGCGTTTACTGGCTCAACCCAATAACAAAAATTATAACGCTTTATCTGTAATTATTCAATTTCTATTTAGTATTGAAAAAACCCAAGAAGTTAAAAGACATATGTTTTTTCCTGCACCCAAAGTAGACAGTATTGTTATTAAACTTACTAAAAATAACAACATTTGCCCTACTTTCTTGCAACAATTTATCAAGTTTGTAAAAGCTTCCTTTAAACAAAAAAGAAAAACTTTACTCAACAACTTATCTTGTCAATTTTTGTTATCCAAAGAAACCATTATTCCTTTTTTCTTACAACATCACATCCCTTTACAAATTAGAGCCGAACAGGTAACTTTAGAAACTTTTCAAAAATTAACTGTTAAATGGTTTATTTTTTTTAATATGTCATAAAATAATAAAACTTTTCATATTGAAAATAAATCACAAAACTCATTAGGAAATGATTTTCCTTTTTTCCGATATTAAACATCAATATCAAAAAATTAAATATTAATCTTTTTTTAAATAAAAAAACCATTAAAATATTAAATGTATCCAATTATTATTTATATTTTATTTGTAATTTTTAATTTGTATCGTTACACAAACCATAAATAATTAATAATAAATAACGAATAATAATTTAGCATTTAATATAAAATGAAGCAAAACTGGAGGCTTAAGAAATGAAAGTTACCGATGTAAAAATTAGAAAAATCAACGGTGAAAGTAGATTAAGAGGAGTTTCTTCAATCACTTTTGAAAACCAATTTGTAGTTAATGACATCAGAATTATAGAAGGAGAAAGAGGTATATTTATTGCTATGCCAAGTAGAAAAACTTCCAAAGGCAACTTTAGAGATATCGCTCATCCCATTAATTCAGAAACCCGTCAACTAATTGAAAATTGCATCAAAAACAAATACCAAGATTTGCTAGATAACCCTCCACAAGAAGAAGATTTTTCTCAAAATTCTGAAAATTAATAATTATTAACTTTAAAAAATTCCAGATTTTTGGGAATTTTTTTACATGTTTTGAATTCAAAACGCCATTTTATTAAAAAAATTTTGCAAATGCGAAACTAAAAACCCAAAACTAACAAACAACTCATCCATTAACACTTTTTCCAAACATACTTTACATTACTAAAATATTTACAATTATATTTATCCAAAAAAATTAAGCAAAGAGGTACAAAAATTTGTTTTGTTGCAGCAATTCTTCATCCATCCACAATCACGAACACAACGATAAAAAACCATTAATTTGTTTTGTTATAGGAACATTTTTATATAGTTTATTTGCTCTATATTTGCATTCTCACAATTGCACAAACACACTAGTATTAGTTCTTGTTTCTTTGGCACTTTTATTTTTAATCGGCTATCATGTTATTTTAGAAGGCTTTATAGAAACTTGGCAAGATACTTGCAAATTTAAAAAATTCACTCCCAACATTCATATTTTAATGACTTTAGCGGCTCTGGGAGCTTTATATTTAAAAAACTACAACGACGGCATTTTATTAATTTTCATATTTTCAGGAGCTTCTTTTTTAGAAGAATACGTTGAGGCAAAAAGTCAAAAAGAAATCAAAAATCTCTTAAAGCTTCAAGTAGCAGAAGCAAGATTACAAAAAGAAGACGGCAGTACTGAAATTATTCCTTCCAAACTACTCAAAATCAATGATTTAGTCTTAATTTTACCAGGCGACCAAATCCCTACTGACGGCGTCATTGTTTCGGGCAATCCCAACATTAACGAAGCTAACATTACAGGCGAAGGCATTCCTTGTGACAAACAACCAGGCGATTTTGTCTACGGCAGCACCATTAACGGCAGCAACCATTTTGTTATGTGTGTCACAGCTACTAACGAAAAGACTGTTTTTGCCCAAATTGTAAGATTAGTAAGCCAAACCCAAAACAATATTTCCAAAACTGCTACTTTAATTAAAAAAATAGAACCAATTTATGTAAAAACTGTTATGGCAACAGTTGTTGTTGTCCTTGGTCTTGCAGGAATACTACATTTTACTGGACCAAGTAATCCCAATTTCGAATTTAGCACTTGGCTACACAAAACAATGATTTTTTTAACTGTATCATCTCCATGTGCCCTAGCTGCAGCTGACATTCCTTCCACTCTTGCAGCTATTTCTAACCTCACTAAAAAAGGGATTTTATTCAAAAACGGCAGATCTTTGGAAAAAATGGCAGATATCAAAGCTTTTTCATGCGACAAAACAGGCACCCTTACCGAAGGCAAACCTCAAGTAACTGATGTTTATGTAGCCCCCGAAATCTCTGAAGAAAAGTATCACAAATATTTAGATATATTATTAGGGATGGAACAAAAATCCAACCATCCTTTAGCACTAGCTATTAAAAACCATTTCCACCACAAATCTCACCTCCAAATGGAAATTACTAGCTCAGTTGGCATCGGCCTTGAAACTTTTTATCAAAACAATCATTATAAAATTGCCAAAGCTGCTGCTTTTACCCAAACTCCAATCTGTGCATCTTTACAAGCCCAAACGCAAAAATTTTTATCCGAAGGCAAAACCATCGTTTATTTTAGTTGTAATAATCACATTGTTATGGCTTTAGCTCTTTTGGATAAATTACGTCCTCAAGCTTATCATTTAATGCAATACTTCAACCATAAAAACATCTATACTGCAGTAATTACAGGAGATACCCAACAAATCGCTTACATCTTACAAAAAAAACTTCATCTCAAAGCAGCTTGGGGAGATATTCTACCTGCCTATAAACTAGAAAAAGTTCAAGAACTACAAAAAGAAAAAGGCACTACAGTAATGGTAGGTGATGGTGTCAATGATGCTCCTGCCCTTACAGCTGCTGATGTAGGAATTGCGATGCAAAACGGTACTGATGTGGCAATGGATGTAGCAGATGCAGTTTTAATGCAAAACGATTTATCAAAAATTATCTATACTCACCAAGTAGCTGTCAAACTACGCAAAATCATTTGGCAAAATATTATTTTTGCTATGGTAGTAGTTTGTATCTTGAATCTTTGTAATCTTTTTGGATACATAAATTTACCTTGGGCAGTCACTTTACATGAAGGAAGCACACTTTTAGTTATTTTCAATGGATTAAGACTTTTACAAAGTCCCAAAAACCCCAAACTAAAAGACAAAAAGAAAAACACAAAATCTTTTAATAAATAATTTACTTTATTAACCTCATTATAAAAGACAGCACAAATAAAAAACCACCCTAAAAGGGTGGTTTTTTATTTACATATTAAGATTCAAAACATAATTTAAAAGAATGTTAAATTTGGAAGTATTTTATTTGAGTATAATAAAATCTCTTATTATTAAATAATTATCAATATAAAAGTTATTACAATATATAAAATATTTAATCTTGTTCAAATGTTTTATCACGTTTTAATTTAAGATAAAAAGTTGCAAAAATTAATAATGTAATGATAAAACAAATAAAATTACTAAGAAAAATACTCAAACCTACTCCCATTACACCTTGATTTAAAAAGTGTTTGGAAAAAAGAACAATAAAAAAGATACGAATTAAAGTTCTTAAAAAATTCAGATAAACCGAAGGTCCTACGCGTTTAAAAGCTAATAAAAAATTAAACATAATAATAGAACCACACGATAACCATAAGCTAGTAGTTTCAAAAAATAATAACGTACGGAAAGCATCTTGTTCCAAACTAGGAATCTTTTCCCAAGGACTATCATGAAATAATGGCAAAATTAACTTATAACCAAAAATATTAATCAAAGAACCTATTAAAGCCAAAACACACATACAAAAAATAATTTTTTTGAATGCTTCAAAGACTCTATTAAGATTGTTATGACCTAAATTTTGAGATATAATAGCATTTTGGGAATCAGAAAAAGAGTTAAGTGCATTATAAAAGACATTATTAATAGTTACTGCTAAGGCTAAATTAGCTCCAATTTGGGAACTACTAATTCCTTGAGGATCGCCGTACCATTCTTTAACAATGATACTTACAATTAATTTGCCAACACTATAAATACTAATACTAGCACAAACAGGAATAGCTAATTTAGAAAGTTTTTTCAAAAATTCTTTATCAAAACTGATTTTGGATAAAATAATACGGAAGGGATTTTTGCTGTCAAAAAATAAAAACCACAAAGCAAATAAAGTAACAATTCCGTTAGAAATCAAAGTAGCCAAAGCCAAAGAAACCATGGAAGAATTCCAATAATGAAAAAGAACAAAAGAAAAAATAATTTTAGCAGAAACGTTTAAAATATTTAAAAAAAGAGCAATTTTGTTATTACCTTTGGCACGCTCCAAACTTAAAAAAACTGTATTTATAATGATACAAACAAGCGAAAATATAATAAGATTATAATATTTAATACCTTCATTGTTTTCAATTGCATTTTGACTAATTTTTAAAATATTAGTTGCAATGAAACTTTTAAAAACAAAAATGCATAAAAAGACCAAAATAAAGCCAGTTAAAATGGAAAGAACAAACGTTTTTGCCAAATAAAGGTGCATTTTATTAATATTATTTTGTCCATAAGCACGCCCTACTAAAATAACTCCTCCTGTGGCAATAGAAATACCAAAAGAAACAAGAATACCTTTAAATATATGTACGCGACTTACAAAGGTAAGTTGATTATCTGAAATTTGATTTCTTTTTAAAATAAAAAGATCAATAGCATCTGATGCATTTTGAAAAATCCAATAAATAATGATAGGAAAGGTAAAATAAAAAATTACTTTCCATAAGTTTCCTTCTAATAAAAATTTTCTATTTCTTTTTTCATTAATTAAAATTTGTGTTGTTGCTTTTGTTTTAACCACAAAAAACCTCCATCTAATGTTTTGGTTGGGTCAAACAACTTGAAAATATGTGTAAATAAAAGCTATAACACATATTATATTTTATCAAAATTAGAGGGGTTTTGGGAGGCAAAAGGTGATATTTAGAGGAGGCGCGCTAACTATTTCATTTATTTAGATAACTAACCATTTTTGACAGCTACCCTCAGTTTAGCAGAAATACTACGCGAATTATTTTGCATTTCTTCCTCACTTGGCAAAAAAGCTTTTTTAGTAATAATACTTAAAGGAGTTTGGGGCATAATTGTAATAGGCAATTTTTTAGGCAAAACAAAAGTACTATGTTTTTTAAAAAAATGTTTAACAATGCGGTCTTCTAACGAATGAAAACTAATAACTACTATCCTGGCATTGAGTTTTAACAAATCAAGACTTTGTTCCAAGGCTTGTTTTAAAGATTCTAATTCTTGGTTAACTTCGATACGCAATGCTTGAAATATTTTTTTAGCACTATGTCCTTTTTGGCGATTGCAAAATCGATCAGTGATGGCAACCAAATCATAAGATGTGCACAAAGGTCTTTGTTTAATAATTTCTGAGGCAACCAAAGCAGCATTTTTAACTTCACCATAAACCTTAAAAATATTTTTTAATTGTGCAAAGGAGTAATTATTTAAAATATATTGTGCAGTAATTGTTTGATCAACATTCATTCTCATATCTAAAGGAGTGTTGTGCAAATAACTAAATCCTCTTTGGGGATTGTCAATTTGACAAGAAGATAGCCCTAAATCAAATAAAATACCATCTAATTGAAAAACATTTTTTTGTGCTAATTGGGTTTTTAAATGCGAAAAGTTGCTATGAATTATTTCAATTGGCAAATGTGGGGGCAAGATTTTTTTAGCGTTTGTGCAAGCTTCTACATCTTGGTCAAAAGAATATAAAAACCCTTGTTGCAAAAGATTTGCAATTTCTATAGTATGCCCACATTGTCCTAAAGTGGCATCTACATAAATGCCTTCGGGCTTTATCTTTAAAAAATCTATGGCTTCTTGTTTGAGAACTGAAATGTGGTTAAAATGTGTTTTATTCATGGATTTTACCTCGCTCGCAAAGTTAAAAAATGTGATTAAAAATAATAAATGGTGGAAAAATAAAAGGAAGGTGAGATGAATTGCAATTATAAAAAAAATAGTTAAATTACACAATATTATTTGTAATTTAACTTATTTTATCAATTGTGAAATGGTACCTAAATATTAATTACTTAAAGACAAATTTAACTTTATCATTAATAATTTCTTCCAAAGCTTTACCAACTACTTTATTACACACAAGTTCAGGCAATTCTTTTTTTTGAGCTTCTATCACATGAGCAGTTTTGCTTGCAATATGAACTAATTTGTATTTGGAATTAATTTGATCCAACAATTTATCAATCGAAGGATAGATCAAACCTTCCTTATTGTATTTTTTTTTATTTGGTTTACTATTGTTCTGCATAACCATTATCCTCCAATATTTTTAAATAATTACGAATACTGCGTTTCGTTTTGGCATGTTCTGCTCTAATAATTGCAATAATACGGTCAGCAGCATTAGCCACTTCATCATTTACTACAATATAATCGTATTTGTGAGCTAAGTGAAACTCGTTATTGGCTTTGGCAATTCGTTTTGCAATATTTGCTTCTTGTTCAGTGCCGCGTTTTTTTAAACGATCGTAGAGAGCTTTTTTTTCAGGCGGAACCAAAAAAATAAAAACTGTGTTTGGCATACGCTTTTTTCTTAAATGAGTGGCTCCTTCAACTTCAATTTCTAAAAACACTTCTTTTCCTTGTTTTAAAAAATCTTGAATTTGCTTTTTAGGAGTTCCATAATAATGATCAATAAATTTAGCCCATTCTAAAAAACAATTATTTTCAATCCCTTTTTCAAATTCTTCTTTAGTTAGAAAATGGTAATCTTTACCGTCTTGTTCACCTGGTCGCGGTTTTCTGGTAGTAGCAGAAACAGAATACACAAAATTATGATTAGTCATTTCAAACAAAGCTTTTCTCACAGTGGCTTTGCCAACTCCTGAAGGTCCTGAAAGAACTATTAAAAGTCCTTTTTTATTTAATTTCATGTTAACTTACCTTTTTTATTAAATTTTGTGAAAGTGCTTAATAATATTAGTTGTGCTTAAATAATTTTAAAAATTGAAGATTAAAATTAAAAGTGGTTTTGATTAAAATACACAATTGCCACCAAAAATTAATATTGATGTTAATATTAATTAATTAACAATAATATTTAATAATTTATTGGGAATATAAATCATATTTTGAATGTTTTTATGGCATACAAACTTATTAACTTTTGCATCTTGCAAAGCTAGAGTTTTAATTTGTTCTGAAGACAAATCACAAGGAAGTTCCAAAACAGCTCTTAATTTACTATTTACTTGCACAATAATTTTTACTTGCAGTTGTTCTAAATGAGTTTTATCATGCAAAGGCCAAGTGAAAGCAACTAGTTGGTTGTTATTTTTCAAAATAGTTTGATTAATTTCTTCTGTCAAGTGAGGAGCAATCGGATTTAATAGTTGCAAAAAAGTCTGTGCTTGTTTTTTGCCTATTTTTTGATGTTTATAAACTTGATTGACAAAAATCATTAATTGACTAATAACTTTATTGAATTTCAATTTTTCATAATCTTGGGTTGTTTGAAAAATGGTTTGATGATAAATAGCGTTTAGAGAAGTTTCAAAATCATTTGGCATTGCAAAAGAAAACATTTGATAAACTCTATTTAAAAAACGTTGTATTCCTTTGAAACCTTTTTCACACCAACTTTTAATATCTTCTAACGGACCCATAAACATGATATAAATTCGCAGTACATCAGCGCCGTAGCGTGCAAGCATTAAAGAAGAACTTACGCCGTTGCCTTTGGATTTAGACATTTTAGTGTGATCATTTCCCAAAATAATACCTTGATTAACTAATTTTTGAAAAGGTTCTTTGGTAGAAACTAAACCCAGATCGTATAAAAACTTATGCCAAAAACGTGCATAAAGTAAATGACCAACAGCGTGTTCTGTTCCTCCAATGTATAAGTCTACTGGCAAATAATAGTCAAGTAGTTCTTTTGCTTTGGTGGTATTTAATGGGATTAGACCCAAATAATTTTTCAAAATATAGCCAATATAGTACCAAGAACTACCTGCAAGTTGTGGCATAGTGTTAGAATCTCTGCGATATTTTTTGCCATCTTTTTCAAAATATAACCAAAAATGGGCTTTGGAGAGAGGCGATTCGCCTGTGCCTGATGGTTTGATTTGTTCCAAAAAAGGAAGTTCTATGGGCAAGTTTGCGTCGCTATCAGTATAAATTTTATTGTTGGTGTCATCATAATAAATGGGGAAGGGTTCTGCCCAATATCGTTGGCGCGAAAAGACCCAATCACGCAATTTATAAGTATAATGAGAGTGCCCGTGATTATTTTTTTCTAAAAATTGCAACATTTTAGTTTTGGCTTGTTCGTTATTAAGACCATTTAAAAAATCACTATTGATTTGGATGCCTTCTCCCGTATAAGCTTCAGTTAAGGGAGGGTTGGTTTGGTTGGCGGTAGGATTTTCCAAATCAGAAGACGGGGGAGTTATAACTTGAATCATTTTTAGACCATGTTTTTGAGCAAACTCAAAATCTCTTTGATCATGACAAGGAACAGACATTAAAGCACCTGTGCCATAATGAGGAAGGACATAATCAGCAATCCAGATAGGAATTTTGGTGTTATTGCAAGGATTAATTGCAAAACTACCCGTAAAAACACCTGTTTTGTCTTTATTGATGTCTCTTTCTAAGTCTTTTTTTTGTTTGGTTAATTCCAAATAATTGTTAACTGCTTGTTGGTATTCGGGTTTGGTGAGTTGTAAGGCTAATTCATGTTCGGGCGCTATTACTAAAAAAGTTACACCAAAAAGAGTATCAGGGCGAGTGGTGAAAGTTTTTAAAGTTATTTTTTGGTCAGAAACTGGAAAAGAGACGATGGCACCTTGATTTTTGCCAATCCAATTAGCTTGCATTTCTTTCACATTTAAAGGCCAATTAACTAAATTAAGGTCGTCTAAAAGTCTGTCTGCATATTGAGTTATTTTTAAAACCCATTGTTTCATCTTTTTTTTAACAACTGGATGATTGCCTCTTTCAGAAAACATCCCTTTTTCATTAGAAATTACTTCTTCATTAGCAAGCACTGTTCCTAAATTAGGGCAAAAATTTACTTCTGTATTTTTGAGAACTGCTAGTCCTTTTTCGTAAAGTTTTTTAAAAATCCATTGAGTCCAGGCATAAAAATAAGGATCTGAGGTGGCAAGTTCTCTATCCCAATCAACACTTTTACCAATACTTTGAATTTGTTTTTTAAAATTATTGATGTTTTCATAAGTAAAAGTTCGGGGGGGTTTGCCTGTTTGCAAAGCATATTGTTCGGCAGGCAGCCCAAATGAATCCCAACCAAAAGGATGCAAAACATTAAAACCTTGCATGCGTTTGAACCTACTCATAATATCGCTTGCAGTATAACCTTCAATATGGCCTACATGAAGCCCTTCAGAAGAAGGATAAGGAAACATATCAAGACAATAAAATTTCTTTTGTGAAAAGTTATCTTGAGTTTTGAACACCTTATTTTGTTGCCAATAAAGTTGCCATTTATGTTCTATTTGTTTAAAATCATAAATTAATTTTGTCATACTCGAAAACCTTCTATATTTGTTTTAACTTTTATAATGTGTTATAATGTGGGAATAAATTTAAATTAATTGTGAAAATGATTAAAAAAGAAAATTAGTTAGTTTAAGGGGTGTTTTTGGTGATGTAAAAAACGATATCTTGAACGGTTTTAAAATTTTGTAAAGTTGCATCACTAATGTTGATTTGAAATGTTTTTTCTACTTCCATAACTAGTTCTAAAGCGTCTAGCGAATCAAGTCCTAAATCTTCTTTAAAACTAGTGTCTAAAGTAATTGTAGAAGCGTCTAAAGATAATTGGGTGGCAATTAAAGCTTTAATTTTTTCAAAAACCATTTTTTTATTTCTCCTTCAAAAAAGCAATAATTGCTTAATAATATTATACTAAAAAAATCTTTTTTTAATTGTTGCATTTGCCAAAATAAAAACAAAAGTAAATTATTTGCTTGTGGTTTGGTGTGTAAGTTTGCAAAATAAGGTGGTCTGAAATGAATTTATTTTGATTGTAAGTTATAAAAAGGTGCCTATTTACAAGAAACAAACTAAAATATTTTATTCAAATAATTTAGTTTGCCAATGAGAAATTATTTAATTTTGGAAGTGTTTTTATTGAAATAAAATTTCGTTAACTTTTTTTTCGTCTAATTGATTTACTAACAAAGTTAAAAGTTTAACAGTGTTTATAATGTCTTGTTTGTGAACTACAGAAGTGTGGGAATGAATGTAGCGTACAGGAACGCCAAAAGATAAGGAAGCGGCTCCTTCGCGCACTAAATGCATAGTTGCAGCATCAGTTCTACCACCACTGCCACTTATTTCTTGCACAGGGATATTGTTTTGGGCAGCGATTTTAAGGACAAAATTACGCAATCCTTTGTGAGCGACTAAGCCCCCATCATAAACTAAAATTTGAGGACCTTTTCCTAGAGTGTGCCCTTCTTTTTCGCCCCCTGGAACATCATTTCCAATACCAGTATCAACAGCAATAGCAATTTGAGGGTGTACTTTGTGAGCACTGGTTTGAGCTCCGCGTAGTCCTACTTCTTCTTGGGTAGTAAAAACACCAAAAAATTGATTGGTAGTAGGATTGACATTTTGTAAAACTTGCATCACAATTGCAACTCCCACGCGATTATCTAAGGCTTTTGCAAGGAAATAATCAGAATTACCAAGCGTGCTGAATTCTATATAAGGAGTTACCATATCACCAACGCGAACGCCTAATTTTAAGGCTTCTTCTTTGTTGGCAACTCCAATATCTAAATACATAGAAGAAGTGTTGATAACTTGATTGCGCTCTTGAAAAGACATTACATGCGGAGGTTTGCAACCAGTAACTGCTTTAAGAACGCCTTTATCGGTGTGAATTTGCCAAACTTGAGCAAGCATCACTTGAGAAAACCAACCACCAAGAGTTTGGAATTTGATAAAACCTTCTGGAGTAATTTGCTTAACTATTAAGCCTATTTCATCCAAATGTCCTGCAAACATAATGCGAGGTCCTGTTTTTCCTTTACAAGCAATCACAGAGCCTAAATTATCATATTCGATGGAGTCTACTTGGTTTTTGATTTTGTCAACTACATAATTAGCAACTGCTTTTTCTTGACCTGGAATACCATTTAACATTGTTAAATCTTTTAATAAAGAAACTAAATCACTCATTTTCATTCTCCTTTTTGGGTGCGTGTAAACTAGCGGTTTGGAATTGTTTAATTCCTGTAAATGTAAGATAAATACTGTGCATTAAAGATAAAACAGCAAATGATTTTAAAATGATATCTTTTAAGTTTTCAAATAAATTGCTACTTAATCCGAAACAACCAAATCCAAACATTAAAAGATATAAAATGAAAAATGAAAAGTTTTGTTTCTTGAAATAATTAATATTTAAATTGATGAAGCTGTGAAGAACAAACATCAATGATAAACAATAGTTAAAAGTTAAAAGTTTGCCAACTAAAGGGTTTTTGGTTTTGAAATCATCAATATTTAAAAAGCCTAATCCTGGTAACAAAAAAACAGTAACAATGAAAAAAACAAAGACAAAAGCTTCTAGGGCAAAGAAAAAACGAAGCTTGGATAAAGTTTTTTTGTATTTTTTAAAAACTACTAAATAAGTAAATAGCGATAAAAGGACACCTAAGAAAAATAATCCTAGTTGGAATTTCAGACTTCCAAGTTGGAAAGTTTGGTCAAAAAAACAACATCCAGCTACCAAAAGGAAAAAAGTTGCCAATAATAAAGAGTAAAATCCTTGTAAACGTTTTTGTTTCATTTGATTCATTATATTATATAACTCCTATTTTATTTTTTCTAATTATTGTAAAATGAAAAATTAAAAAATAATTATTCATGAAAAAACATACAAATCAAGTTTAAAATTAAAAAATGAAAAATCATGAAAATACGTATTTTGAAATTTTTAAATTATTTTTTTAGCAAGAGCTTTTTTTAAAGCTGTAACAATTTCGGCTTTTTTAAGTTTATGAAAATTAGGAACTTTGTGTTCTTTAGCTAATTTTTTTAACTCAGGAAGCAACATTTTAGATAAATCTAAAAAAGGTTTTTTTGCTTTAACTTGGGTAGTTTGTGGTTTTGTTTCCAAAGCATCATCGGATTTTTCCTCAGAAAGTTCAGTAGATAAAACTTTTTCAGGTTGTAGAGAAGTTTTTTCTTCGGGTTGTGGTTGTGTTTCTTGTTGCAAAACTTCAACAGCTTTTACAGGTTCAACTGTTTTTTCTTGTTTTAATTCTTGTGTTTGTTCTTGCTCTTTTGTTTGAGTGGGTTCTTTTTGTTCTAATTTAGGAGTATTTTCTTTTAATTCTTTTTTTTCTAATTTTGGCGAATTTGCTTCTTCTAATTTTTCTTGAGTGGTTTGTGTTTTTGGGGTTTTTTCAAGTTGAGATGGTTTTTCTTCTTTTTGTGCAAGTTGGTTTAATTGTTCTTCTTGTAATTTAGTTACTTGCGCTTCTTTTTGTTTTAATGTTTGTTGAAATTGCACTAAGGCTTCTTTTGCTAATTGAACATATTGTGCGAAAGTTTCTGGTTGTAAGTGTGCTAAATCTGCTAATACTTTACGATTAACATCTACTTTTGACAAAGCAAGTCCGTGCATTAAACGAGAATACTGCATGCCGCATAACATAGCACCAGCGTTAATACGGGAGATCCATAATTTACGAAAATCTCTTTTTCTTTGTTTGCGGTCTCTATAAGCGTATTGCAAAGAGCGCATTACTTGCTCGTGAGCTGTTTTGTAAAGAGTGCTTTTGGAACCAAAATATCCTTTTGCCATTTTTAAAACTTTTTTGCGACGACGGTGTCTTGCAGGAGTAAAACTAATTTTTGCCATATTCTTTTTCCTTTCTATAATCCTCTAATAAGAGTTTTGATTCTGTTGTAATCACAAAGTTTAACACAAGTAACTCCTCTTAGTTGGCGGTTTTGTTTAGTAGTTTTGGAAGCTGCAAGGTGATTTTTGTAGGCGTGGCCTCTTAATAATTTTTTCTTTTTAGTAATTTTAATTCGTTTTTTAAACCCGCTGTGGGATTTTTTCTTAATCACTTTAATCATCCTTTCTTATTTTATTTATTTTTAATTTTTAATTGGGTGCAAAAAAATATTTTTGGCTTGCAAATTGGTTGAGTCGCGTTTTGCTTTGGGTAATTTTTCAGCCATTCAAATACCATTCATAACCTTTAAGGGTTATTTTAAAGGGGACAGAACTGCTGTTAGTTGATTGCCTTGTAATTTTAAAGGAGTCTCAATTTGAGATAGGTTTTTCAAATCTTGCATAACTTGTTTAAAAACTGTTTCTCCTAATTGAAAATTATTAATCATACGACCACGAAAACGCATACTAACTTTTACTTTATCGCCTTGTTTTAAAAATTTTTGAGCTTGTTTAATTTTAGTATTTAGATCATTTTTATCAATGGTAGGATTGAGGCGAATTTCTTTTAAAACAATAATTTGGGTTTTCTTTTTGGCTTCACGAAGTTTTTTTTGTTGGTTATAACGATGTTTTTGATAATTCATTAGTCGCGCTACCATCGGTGAGGCATCTGCGTTTACCACTACAATATCAATTTCTTTTTGTTCTGATAATTTTAAAGCTTCTTTTTGGTCAAAAACACCTAATTGTTCGCCTTTTTCATCAATAATGAGGTATTTTCCTTGTGGGATATTTTCATTATATAAATCGGAATTGGAACTTTTTTTAAATTTGTTGATTTTAATATTTAAAACCTCCTTTAGGTTTGGGGTTATTTTGTAAAAATGAAATGAAATGACATAACATGAAAATGAAACAAGGCAAAAAGAGAAAATAAAATAAAAAAAGAGAAACGCCCAATGAACATTTCTCTTCTCTAAAATAACTAACACTAAATGTTTTTTGCATTTTTTTTACAAAAAAATTAAATGTTTATGTGCCATTTGCCTAAAAACTAATTGTTAATCAGGCGAGAGAAAACTCTTCTTTTCACGTTAATATCATAAGATTATTACAAAATCTTTGATAATTTTTATAATTGTATTTTGAATATTATAAAATAAAACAATAACAATACCGTCCTAATTATATAATAAAAAGTGCGGTTTGTCAATAGTTTTTGGGGGAATTTGGCAATTAAGAGGTTATTTTTTTTGCAAAACTTGGTCTTTTAATAAAGAAACAAACTCATCAACTTTAATTGTGGTTTGTTGGTGAGAGCCATATTTTCTAAAAGTAATTAAATTGTTAGTCATTTCGTTGTCGCCAATTACAACTTGATAAGGAATTTTTAATTTTTGTGCTTCTCTAATTTTATAACCCAAAGTAGTATCTTTGGAATTAATTTCTACTCTGAAATTTTGTAATTGTAACATTTCTTTAATTTTTTGGCTAAATTCCAAATGTAGAGGAGCAGACACAGGAATTAAAAGCACTTGTACAGGAGCAAACCATAAAGGAAAAACACCCTTTGTTTCTTCTACTAAATGCGCTAAAAATCTTTCCATAGTAGAAACAACTGCGCGGTGAATGACAACAGGACGATGGTGTTTGTTGTCTTCTCCAATAAAAGTAAGATCAAATTTTTGAGGGAGCAAAAAATCAAGTTGTACTGTTGATAATGTTTCTTCGTTGCCTAGGGCAGTAAACACTTGCACATCTAATTTAGGACCATAAAAGGCAGCTTCTCCGATGGCTTCTTTAAAGGGTAGGCTCAATTCTTGAATAGTTTCTTTGAGGATTTTTTCAGCGTGATGCCACATTTGATCGTCATTAAAATATTTTTCTGTGTCATTAGGGTCACGATAACTTAGGCGCAACCCATAATTTTTAATATTAAAATCACGATAAACTTCTAAAATTAAATTAATAATTTTTTTCATTTCTTCTTTGATTTGGTCAGGACAGGCAAAAATATGAGCGTCATTAAGAGTCATTTCTCTTACTCTTTGTAAACCAGAAACAGCTCCTGATTTTTCAAACCGATGCATCATTCCTAATTCAGCAATACGCAAAGGCAATTCCTTATAACTATGAGGAGTTTTTTTATAAATCATCATGTGATGGGGGCAATTCATTGGTCTTAAAACTAGTTTTTCACCATTTTCCAAAGTCATGATGGGAAACATATTAGAAGCATAATGGTCCAAATGTCCAGAAATACGGTAAAGTTCAGTATTTGCCATAATGGGCGTATAGACATGATGATAATCATAACTTAATTCTTTGTCAACAATATATCTTTCAACGATGCGCCTTACAGTAGCTCCTTTAGGAAGCCAAAAGGGAAGCCCCAAACCAACTTCTTTATTAAACATGAATAAATCTAGTTCTTTGTTAAGTTTTTTGTGGTCGCGCTCTTTTCTTTCTTCCAAAAGTTGCAAGTGGTCCGCAAGCGCTTGTTTTTTGAAAAAAGAAGTACCATAGATGCGAGTCAAAGTTTTGTTTTTGGTATCTCCTTGAAAATAAGCTCCTGATATTTTTAAAAGTTTAAAATGTTTAATAAGGCTTGTTTTGGTTACATGACCGCCGCGGCAAAGATCAAAAAATTCTCCTTGACGATAAATACTGATAGTCTGGTCGCGAAATTTTTCCAGCAAAACTTGTTTATAAGGGTTGCAAGCAAATAATTTTTGCACTTGTTCGAAAGAAACTTCTTCTCTTGTAATGGGGTGGTTTTCCAAAGAAATTTGATGCATTACTTTTTCAATGGCAAGAAAACCTTTTTCCGAAATGGTGTGATTTTGAAAATCAATATCATAATAAAATCCTTCTTTAATGGCAGGTCCTACTGTAAAAAGGGCACCTGGATAAAGTCTTGCAACGGCTTGCGCCATAAGGTGAGCGGTGCTGTGATTAAGAACTTCCAAAGATTTAGGATCAGATTCGGTTAAAATTTCTAAATTGCCGTTTTCTTTCAAAGGAAAATCAAGTTCGATTGGTTGGTCGTTGAAAAGGGCTGCAACTGGTTTTTTGAAATGTGTAGATAAGTGTTTTTTCCAAATTGCCAAAGGAGTTATACCTGAAATAAATTCTTGTATTTGGTTGTCAAAAAAGCTGATTTTAATCATAAAAACCCTTTCTTTTGTAGTTTTTAGTTTTTTGATCTTTTAAAAAATTGGGGAAAAACAAAGATAATGGAGGAGAAAAAATAATAAAGGGCAAAAAATTTTATCTAAATAATAATGTGTGATATAATGTGTGTTTTATACTAAAAAATTAAATAACATATATCATAACTATAACATAAATCACAAGAAAAAAGGAGTCTTTTTTTAGTAATTAGTTGATTGGTGTTTATTATTTGGAATCTAAATTTTTAAGTGGTTTTGAAAAAGGGTGCAATTTCTTTTTTTATTGTAGCAACAAAAGGCAAAATTTCTTTTTCGGATGGCAAAAACATACTGCAAGCTCTTAGGTGACCTTTACAACCATATTTTTGAACAATATGATATATTTGCGGTCCGTTAGAACAAATACGCACTTGAATTTTAGAATCAGGACATTCAAAAAAAAGAGCATAAAAGGGAAAATTTTTAATATTAGATAAAATATTAATCGACAAAAAAACCTCTTCTAAAGTAATGTTGAATTGTTCAATGATTTGTTGATTCACATAAACATAGGCAAATCCGTCACAAGCAATAATATTTTGACATATATATCCTTGATATTTTAAAAAATTAAGTGTTACTTTATTGATATTTTGTTCCACCAAAGCAACATCAATACCATAATTAAGTAATTCTGAGGCAATTCTTAAAGTTTGGGCACTTACTCTATGATACCTAAAATTACCAGTATCTGTAATTAAACCAACATAAATAGCCAAAGCACCTTTAAAAGTTAGGTTTAAATTGAGTTTTTCTTTTAACAAGTAAATCATCTCAGAGCACGAACCAAAAGAATCATCAACCCATTGATAATTACCATAATTTTCGATTAAAATATGATGATCAATTCGAATAACGACTTTTCCCAATTTAAATCTTTGGTCACTGATGGCTTGAGTAGTACCGCAGTCAACTACAATTACTAAAGCATTTTGGTAAGTTTCATCTGGTATTTCATCCATTTGACCCAAAAAAGTTAAATGGTTTTTGGTTTGCCCCACCACATAAACATTTTTATGAGGAAAGGTATTTTGAATCATATTTTTTAAACCTAGTTGAGAACCATAACAATCACCATCAGGATTTTTATGTCCGTGAATAATGATAGTGTCAAAGGTTTTAATTTGGGTTTCAATAAATTTCATATTTGTTCCTTTCTTTGTATTTGTTAAAATATTAGTTTAGTTAAAATGATGTTGGTTGGGGGTTGTTTTCTTGATATTTTCTTATTTTTTGGGTTTTTTTTATTTTCCTAAACAAAATTTAGAAAACAATTCTTTAATTAAACTATTTTCTTGATTATCACCTATAATTTGTCCTAACGCTTGATAAGCTTTAGTAAGATCAATAGAATAAATATCGATTGGCATTGATTGCAAAAGGGCTTGTTGCAAATCTTGGAAAGATCGAAGAGCAATTTGGATTTGATTAATGTGTCTTGCATTAGAAAAATAATTAAAATCTTTGGGTTGGATATCATTTAATTGGAATTTTTTTAAAATTGTTTGTTGTAACTCTAAAAACCCTGTTTTATCCAAACTCGAAACTGAAATAATTTCTTGTGGGGCTAATTGGGAAGAGTTGTTGGAAAGAAAAGAAATTAATTTATCACTTTTCAAATCCGCTTTGTTTCCTATAATAATGCGCGGATGGTTTTTGGTTAATTGCAAAAGTTGGATATCTTCTTCTTGCAAATGATTGCTTTGATCTAAAACTAATAAAATTAATTCTGCTTGTAAAAGCATTTTTTCTGTTCTTAAAATTCCTATTTTTTCAATGGGATCATCAGTTTTACGAATGCCTGCAGTATCAATTAAATGAAGGGTGATACCTTGACAATTAAAATAAGCTTCAACAAAATCTCTAGTAGTGCCTGAAATATCAGAAACAATAGCTTTGGTTTCGTTTAAAAAAGCATTAAGAAGGCTTGATTTACCAACATTGGGACGTCCAACAATTAAAGTTTTTATTCCTTCTTTAAGATATCTATTTTTATGGGAGTGGTTCAAAATATTTTCTAATTGCTTGATTAAACTTTTAACTTCCAAAGCAATTTTTTGTTGGGTGATTTGAGGAATGTCATCATATTCAGGATAATCAATATTAACTTCAATTTGAGCAATTAAATTAAGGATTTGGTCGCGCAAAGAAGTCACTAATTGAGAAGTGTATTTTTGTAAACCAGAATGAGCAATTTTAATGGCATTTTCATTAGTGGCATGAATTAGGTCCATAATGGATTCAGCTTGAATGAGGTCCATTTTTCCATTAAGATAGGCTCTTTGGCTAAATTCGCCTGGAAAAGCCAATCTAATATCTAATGACAAAACTCTTTCTAAAACCATTTGCGTAATTAAAATACCGCCATGAGCATTAATTTCTACAACATTTTCGCCAGTAAAAGAATTAGGAGTTTTAAAAACAGAAATCAAAACTTCATCCAAAATAGTTTGGTTTTTGTTGAGGATAAAACCGTGAGTAATGGTGTGTGTTTTGGTTTTGGTAAGGTCTTTGCCTTTAAAAATTTTATTTATTTCTGCAATAGAATTGTTGCCAGAAACCCTAATTACACTAACTCCTCCTGTTCCTAAAGGAGTTGAAATAGCAGCAATAGTATCAAAAAACATTTATTGGGGGATCCTTTCTTTATGATTTTTTTAATCTTTTCATTTATTGAATGTTGTTTTAAATTGATATTTATCATTTATAATATGAAAATAATTTACAACCGAAAGGAAAGGGAAAAAGAATTATCAAAATAAAAGTTTTATTTGGTTAATTTTATTATTTGTTATTGGAGATTTTTTTATATGTGTATTTATTGAATTTATTAATTTTATTGTTAATTAATTTTTAATTAGTTTTGGATTTTTGTCTTGGGATTTGGTTTCAAAAGCTTTAATTGAGTCTTTTATTTGAGCTATGAAAAAAGTCATTTCTTGATTGTTATTTAAAGTAGCACCACAAGCTCTAAGGTGACCTCCGCCTTTAAATTGTCTAGCAATGGAGTTAATTTCAGGACCACGAGAACGAATACGAGCTCTAATTGTTAAATCTGGTTGTTCTAAGAAAAAAGCCCAAACTGGATGATTTTCTAAATGACCCAAAATATTAACCAAACTTGCAGCAACGTCAATATGTAAGTTAAATTTTTTCAATGTTTCTTGAGAAATAAAAACGTAAGCAAATCCTTGGGAAGTAACTACATTTTGATAAATATAGGCTTTATATTGAAACAAGGTAAGAGTTTCTTTGTTAAGATGAAAAAAAATTTGTGATACATCAAGGTCAAAAACAAGTAAGGAAGCAGCAGCTTTAAGAGTGTTTTGGTCAACTCTATCAAAACAAAAATTACCAGTATCAGTTACCATACCTACATACATAGCCAAAGCACCTTTATGAGTTAATTTCATATTGCATTTTTCTTTAAATTCAAAAATCATTTGAGAACAAGAAGAATAATTAGCATCTACCCATTGATAATTGCAGTAATTATCCATTAATAAATGATGATCAATTCTAATTGTATCTTTAGCTAATTTAAATCTTTGGTCACTAATTTTGTTTTCTTGACCGCAATCAACAACAATAGCAAGAGCACTTTGGTACAAAGAATCACAAACTTCATCCATCACACCTACAAAAGATAAAGAATGATTTTGTTGTCCTACTGCATAGACTTTTTTTTGGGGAAAAGTTGCTGTAATTGCATCTTTTAAACCTAGTTGAGCGCCATAACAATCACCATCTGGATTTATGTGTCCATGAATAATAATTGTTTCAAAAGCTTTAATTTTATTGTAAATAATTTTCATAATGTTCCTTTAATTTGTTAATTTTAATAAGTTTTTAGGAGTTTGCTTTTTGTTGGGCTTCATTAAATAATGTATCGATGTTTTTGTCTAAGTCTTTATCTAAAAAACAATCTATTACTAATTTTTCTACAACTATACGCGACATCTGGGATTTTCTAAAAGTGGGAGAAAAGAAATAAATGGGGTTACCTGTTTGAGATGATTCTTTATCTTCTTTTCTTTCATGTTTCATAAAGTCAAAAATATCTTTATTTATTTTTGGATTTTTAGAATTTTTAGAAGGATTTTCAGAATTTGTTTGTTCTGGTTGGGCGCTTTTATCACCATAACAAGGACGAGTAGGAAATTGACTAAGTTTTTGGATTAATTTTTCGTTTGTTTCTTTAGAAGTTAAATGTTTTAAAAACAACCAAGAAGCAAGCACTTCATCTTTATCTTTTTTATAAAATAAATTAATATTAGAACCTTGTTGTAAAACTTTTCTTTTGCCTGACTCAGGACCTTGTTTTCCTTTTTTCCAATAAGGAACCGAAGTTATCCCTACTTTAAATGGAGCTTTGGAAACATATTCAAATCCATTAGAAGAAGAAATATCCATTAAAATTTTTTGATCCATAAATAAATGAGTAGTATAACTTTCACCAGATAATTTACGAGTAATTAAATATTTTTTATCATAAAATTTTTTAAAATCTTTAATCATTTTTTTAGCATCTGGATTATTAAAACGTACTCCTACTTCACGACTTGATGGATCTTTTTTAGTTGGTGAAGTTGTATATTCAATTCCTCTTTGTTCGGAAGATATAATAAATAAATTAGATTCAGAATCGTAAGAAATAGGGATTTTTTCAGAGTCAACTTGTTTAATTACTTCGCATAACTTTTCCATTTGTTCCCATGTAATACCATCTTTAA
Organism: Mulberry dwarf phytoplasma; assembly: GCF_056504655.1. NCBI lineage: Bacteria > Bacillati > Mycoplasmatota > Mollicutes > Acholeplasmatales > Acholeplasmataceae > Candidatus Phytoplasma > Mulberry dwarf phytoplasma. Next base: position 775,994 of record NZ_CM151418.1, read on the forward strand.
GTTTGCCTTCAAAATTAGGGTTATCATAATTGTCAAAACAAGATTGAAAATCGAGATCGATTTCGATTTTTTGTTTTTGAATTTTGCCTTTTAATTGTTTAAAATAATCTTGATTATAATACATCAATTCAATAGATTTAGAAAATGGCAAGGAATACCATTTCCCTGGTTCTTCTTCATCACCCAAAGGCAATTGAGCCTCATTTTCAAAACTAGAATAAAAATATGTTTTTTTTGTTTGGGGATCTGTTGTACAAGGGTCTAATTTGATTTTTTCATTGGTGTGATCTTTAAATCCATCAAGGGGAACTAATTTACCTGATTCATAATAATTTACTAAATGATCAGCATAAGAAACAATTAAATGAGGTTCGTTGTTGGCTGGAAGAGCTACATTAATGTTTTTTACAATCCCACTCCAACTAGGTTTATATTCTGTTTTTACTTTGATTTTGGGATATTTTTCTCTAAATTCTTCAATAATTTCTTCTAAAGCAGTTTTTGGTTTTCCTTTTTCTTTTTCAGGATCTAAACGATGCCAAAAAACAATTTCGATGGGTTTTTCTAGAAATTTTTCCCATGCTTCGCTATCTTTATATTTGGTAAGCGTTTCATTTAATTCTTGTTCATGGTTATTTCTTAAAGCATTAGAATCAATTTTAGGAAATAATACAATAAATGCTAAAATAACAAATAAGCAAGTAAAAAAATGAATGATTTTTAATTTATCCTTTGATACCACTGTTTAATTTTCCTTCTAAAACATATCTTTTACAAAAAATGAACAACAAAACTAAAGGTAATGTCATCAAAACAGTAGCTGCCATTTGTTGATTGACTAAATGTTGGTTTTTTTCAGAGTCAAAAATATTTCTAATCACATTAGTAAGCAATTTTCCGCCTACAAGTTCAGGCCACAAATAAGCATTCCAAGCAGCAACTGCTCTAAAAATAATGATATTAATGATGTTATCTCTTAAAAGCGGAGTTAAAATTTTGTATAAAAACTTCCAATCACTACTACCATCAACTTTGGCAGATAAATAGAGTTCTTTGGGAATTTTTTTGATATTTTGTATTAATAAAAAAATATGAAATACATTGATTAGAAAGGGAAGAATCATTGCTAAATAAATGCCACTAAAAACACGCGTACCTTGACCAGAATCAACAAAACCTAGGCGTGCAACTGTTTGATAGTTAGTTAAAAACATACTTTCAGTAGTTATCATAATGGTGATTAGAAAGACTCCTAATATAATTTTTTTAGTTCTAAATTCTAAAACACTAAGAGCAAAAGCAGTTATAACAGAGACAAAAATACCTAAAACAGTAGAGATAAAAACAACAGCAAGGGTTTTAAAAAAAGTCAAAAACAAGCTATAACGGGTAAATAGAAAAGAGAAGTTGTTCCACGTCAAATCTTTAGGAAAAAAACTAGGACAAGCAGGATTGTCTTGTAGAGCTAAATTTAGCATCCAATAAAAAGGGATAGCCAAAAAAAGAGCAAAAACAGACAAAAAAAAGTATTTGGTAAAAGTGGCACAAAATTTGGGTAAATGTTTTTTAAGTTTGGCAAAAATGAGTTTTGTTTTATTATTTGAATTTGACATAATTATCAAGGTTCGATCCTTATTTATTATTTATTTTATTCATTTAATTTCTTTTCAAAAAAGAAAAAATTAATGGCAGTAAAAAGAATAGAAATTAAAAGCAAAATAACAGTGGCTGCAGCGCCTCTGGAATAAGAATCCATTAAAGTTCCTTCTAATTGTTGATAAATATATCCTACCACAGTATTTACCTTAGTAATATCGGAATTACCAAAAACTCCAATAACAGATTCATATTCTTTAAAAACTTGAATTATTGCAATAATAAGTTGATAAAAAATAGTAGGAGCAAGTAGAGGAAGAGTAATTTTTCTAAAAATAGTTATTTTAGAAGCGCCGTCAATTCTGGCAGCATCGTAATAATCTTTACTAATGTTTTTTAATCCCACACTAAAAATTAAAATTTGGAAGGGAAGGGATTTCCACACTACATAAAAAATTAAAACAAACATTTTATACGAATAAGGAGCTGAAATGTTAATCCAATCTTGTTGGAACCCAAAAAAAGAATTAAAAAAACCTTCGGGGCGCGTTTGGATGCCAAAACTATTGTGATAAAAAAGGACTGCAAAAACCATTCCCATAATAACAGGATTTGTTAAATAAGGGAGGAAAAAAATGGTTTGAAAGATATTTTTTAAAAAACGATTATAAACACTGTTAAGTGCTAAGGCAATCATTAAAGACAAAAAAATAGAAATAGGAACAGCAACAAACACCAGTAAAAAAGTGTTAAAAAGAGCAGTTCTAAAATCAGGATCACAAAAAGTAGTAGTGTAATTGGAAAAATTAAACGAATAAGAAAATGTGTCTGCAAATTTATTATATCTACTATCCAAAGAAATAAAAAGTGTTTTTACCAAAGGATAAAAATTAAATAAAACCATAAGAATTAAGGCAGGCGCCAAATAATACCAATGATTATGTTTGGAATATTTAGTGGAATTGTGATGGAAAAGTTTTTTTAGCAATGACATTTAAAAAATCCTATTTTCGGTTTTTTTATCAAAAAGAAAACACTTATTTTCTTTAATTTGGAATCTAATTTTTTTCTTGGCAACAAATCCTTGGGGAAAAATAATATCTTTACTTTTTTCATCAAAGACAAGGTGGAAAGTGTTTTTAACAGCTTGCGGATGTCTTGCTAACATCATTAGGTTTCTTCCCATATTTTCTAAAAAGAGAGGTTCGATTTCAAAATTACCGTTTGTGTCAAACCAATAACCTTCGGGACGAATGGCTACATAGATTTCTTGATTTAGGTTTTTTAAATTTTTGTTAGAAGAAAAATCAAAAAGAAGTGAATCTCCAATAGTTACTTTTCCAAAAGTAATTTTTCCTTCAAAAATAGAGATAAGCGGATTGCCTAAAAATTTGGCAACAAACAAGTTGTTAGGATTGGCATAAACTTCTTGAGGAGCGCCTTTTTGTTGGATTTGTCCTTTATTCATTAAGCAAATTTCATCACTAATAGACATTGCTTCTTCTTGGTCGTGTGTAACAAAAATAGCAGTGATTCTAGTTTTTCGTTGGATTCTTCTAATTTCTTCTCTAGTTTTGAGGCGTAACCCTGCATCTAAGTTGGATAAGGGCTCATCTAAAAGCAAAACTTGAGGTTCTTTTACTAAGGCTCTTGCAATTGCTACGCGTTGTTGTTGTCCGCCTGAAAGTTGCTGAGGTTTTTTGTCTAAATGATCGGCAATTCCCACTAACTTGGCAATTTCTTCTATTTTTTGCACAATAATGTCGCGCGCAAATTTTAGATTTTCCAGTGGAAAGGAAATATTTTGTCTAACTGTCATATGAGGATATAGAGCGTAATTTTGGAAAACTAAACCAATACCTCTTTTTTCAATAGGCAGGTTAGTGACATCTTTGTCGCCAAAAAATATTTTTCCAGCCGAAATAGGATGAAGCCCTGCAATCATGTAAAGAATAGTCGATTTGCCACAACCCGAAGGACCTAAAAGACTTACCAATTTTCCTTTAGGAATGTTGATGTCAATTTTTTTTACAGCATAAGTTTCTTTTTTAGTTTGTTTATCGATGAAAATTTTAGAAACTTGTTCTAATTTTATACCCATTTTTTTGTATTCCTTATTTTTAGCTTTTTGGCTTTTAATTTTGAGTTTGTGATTTTGGTTTGGTTTGATTTGGTTTTGGTTTTATTATTTTGATTTTATTATTTTTAACTTTTTTTATTGTTTTTGGTTTTTATCTTTTAGATGAATTTAATCATTTTTTAATTATTGGTGATTTTTTTATTTTTGGACTTTTGGTTGCTTTTTTGAATTTTATAAAATTTTATAAATGTTTAAAAAATATTGACAATTAATAGTTAAAAAATATTAAATATGATTTTGCAATTTTTTTGTTTTTTAAAAATAAGTAAAAGCGAAATTCCCAACAAAAAATAAAAAAATGTTTTAGAAAAACATTTTAGAGTTAAAAAATATTTAAGAAAAGGTTAAAAAGTTTTAAAGTTCTTGTAAATTGATAAATAAAAAACGATACTATTAATTAAACTTAAAAAACTAAATTATGATAAGCTCTTGGAAAAGCAATTACATCACGAATATTATCTAATCCTGTTAAAAAAATTAGTAGTCTTTCAAATCCTAAGCCAAAACCTGAATGAATGCATCCCCCAAAACGGCGTAAATCTAAATACCATTCCAAATCTTTTTGAGGAATTTTCATTTGGTTCATTTTTTCAATTAAAACTGATAAGTTTTCTTCTCTTTGCGATCCGCCAATTAATTCTCCGACACGAGGAACTAAAAGATCCATCGCAGCTACTGTTTTTTGATCGGGATTATTTTTCATATAAAAAGCTTTAATTTCTTTGGGCCAATCAACAATAAAAACTGGTTTTTTAAAATGTGTTTCGGTTAAATATTTTTCGTGTTCGGTTGCCAAATCAGCGCCATAAAAAAGGGGTTTTTCAAATTTGGTGTTGCTTTTTTGCAAAATTTCTAAAGCTTGTTCGTATTTTACTGTCAAAAATTCTTTTTCCTCAGCGATGTTTTTTAATTCTTCAATTAAACCGTTTTTTTCTGTCTTATCCAAAAATTCTATATCTTGATAATTTTGTTCTAAACATTTAGCAATAACAAATTGTAACATTTCTTGGGCGACTTTTAAATTTTGAGATAAATTGCAAAAAGCCATTTCAGGTTCTAACATCCAAAATTCAGCAGCATGTCTTGGAGTATTTGATTTTTCAGCTCTAAAAGTAGGACCAAAAGTATAGACTTTATTCAAACCCAAAGCCATCGCTTCTGCTTCTAGTTGACCTGTTACTGTTAAAAAAACTTTTTTGCCAAAAAAATCTTTTTGATAATCAATTTCATTTTTGCTGGTAGTCTCATCGGCAAGTTTGAAAGCGTTTGGAATGTTTTTTGTTTGTGGCAAAGCTTCTAAATTAAGGGTTGTAAGTTGAAATAATTCACCCGCGCCTTCGCCATCATTAGCAGTGATAATGGGGGTGTTGATGTGAAAAAAACCTTTTTTTTGAAAAAAACTGTGCAGGGCAAAAAAAGCGGTATTTCTAATGCGAAAAACTGCTCCAAAAAGTTTGGTGCGCACTCTTAGATGAGATATTTGTCTCAAAAAAGCCTTAGAATGTTTTTTGGGTTGAAGCGGATAAGAAAAATCACTTGCGCCTAAAAGAGAAACATTTTGGGCACTAATTTCAAAAGGCGTTTGGGGATTGTTGGTTGCTTTTAGAATACCTTCCACTTGCAAAGAAGCCCCAATTTGTAACATTTCTTTTAATTTTTCTAAATTAATGTTATTTGGAGATTCGTTGTTGGTGTTGACTTTTTGGTTTTCATGAAATTCGGTAATTTCGGCGGCGATTTCGATGTTTTTGGTTTTGGTTTCTTTACAAATAATTTGTAAATTTTCCAGAAAAGTACCATCATTTAAATCGATAAAAATTAATTTTTTTTGATAACGACAATTTCTAACCCAACCATTTAATACTATTTTTTTTTGATAAAATAGCTCTGGTTTTTGGAAAATATCTTTGATAGAAATTTTCATTGTAATTTACTAATCCTTTGTTTTTATGTAATGTTGTAATATTTTGTTGTAAATAAAAAAGTGAAATGAAACGAATATGAATTAAAAAAATGTAAATGGAAATAGAAAAAAAGGGGGGATTAAAATAAGAAGAAAAAGAAATTTAAAGAAAAAGAATCGGAGGAAAAAATAATAGCGAAGCAAAAAAGAAAAAAAGAGAGGCAAAAAGTATTAGAATTAGTAATATGAAAAATAATTTTTTTGTTTATTTTTTTAATTAAAATAGCGATATATAATAAAAACTTGAAAATTTTAAAAGTTTTAGGAAATTAATAGATCTTAATTAAAAAAGTAAAAAAAGATTATAAAAATTGTCCAAAAAATAATAAAAATGTTTTAAAAAAGACACTCAAAATAAAAATAACCCAAAAAGAATTGAAAGAATTAAAAACAATTACAAATTTATTTTATCATTTTTAAGTTATATTTTGATATTTTTTTGAAAAAAACGCAATAAATTAGAATAAAAAAACAATAACAAAGTAAAAATAAAATAAAAATAAAAGTTAGGAAAAAATAGGTTTAAATGTTCCTAAGTTTTAAAAAATATTCCTAAGTTTTAAAAAAAATTAATTTTTAGTTGTAAAAAACTAACTTAGAAAAAGATTAAAATAAAAGTTAATTTTTCCTAAAATTGTTCCTTCTTTTTTAAAAAGAAAGGTTTTTCAAAGTTAGGAAAAAGTTATTTTTTTTGTTCCTAAAAACTGTGGCTTTTTATGTTATTATTTTATTGAATAATTTTATTTTTTCTAGAAAAAACGTGAAAGCAAAAAAGTTTTAAAAATAGTTGTTAAAAATAAATTGTTTCCAAACTGTTAAAAATAGTTCCTAAAATGTTAATAAATTTTTCCTTAATTTGAGGAAAAAATAAAGTTAAAAGCTATTTTTTTTAGAATTAGGAACAAAAAAATGTGCTTCATAATAATAATAATTTAATAAAAAAATAATATAAAAAATAAAAAACAATAATTAAAATAAAATATTAAAAGTAATATTAAAGGTAATTTAAA